>NZ_JBALDE010000022.1:0-7747 GCF_036917515.1 Nostoc sp.
TTTTAAACTCAATTTATAACTTTGAACTATATGTTGTCCTAGTACAGAGTGAAGTATTTCGTGACCGTTTGGCTAAATTATCGTTCAAATCACACGGATAGCGTAGCGTAAAGCCTTTGGCATGGCTTCTCTTCGAGACGCTACGCGAACGCTTAGAGTGAGTCCGCGAGCGTCTGAACAAGAGGGTTTAAAACCTCCACTAAACTATTCGCGTAACGTCTCTGAAAGAGAAGATTTAGTGGGTTTCAATCAGTGGCGGGTCTGTAGCAAGATCCTGCAGGATATTCCTCACTATTGTTCTGACTCCTGAATTTGGAATTCTTCTTCAACCATAATTTATATAAGGAACAAACAATCAACACATCTGCGTCTGTGTTTATATCTCTCTGACAACATAGATACTAAACTAATTCCAACTAATAAAGTTCTGGAATTATATACTTTTTTGTCTATTCGTAACTGGATACTATTTCTTTGTTTTATCTTACTATGAAAATTATGCTGAAAAACTACTTGAACACTAATCAAGCGAGAATTTTTACTGCTTTGATTTTGACTGGTATTTTATCTGTTGCTAGTGGTTTAACACTTGTCAAAGGTGCGGCGGGCGCTTCTGCGAATTTATCTCTAGAAACAAGCAATGAAGTTCTTAAAGACAATATTAAACCAAACCGCTTGCCACGTCCAGTAGCTAATGCGGTACTGCGAGATTTAGCCCGCAGGCAGGGAATTTCTACTAGACAACTGCAAATTATTGACTACAAGCAACAGACTTGGCGTAATGGTTGCTTGGAACTGCCTCAAGCTGATGAATTCTGTACGCAAGCGTTAGTTCCTGGTTGGCGGATTGTGGTATCTAATGGCAAAGAAAACTGGATTTATCATACCAATAACAATGGGCGATCGCTACGTTTAGCTTCGGCAAATACTCCTTCAGAAAATCTGCCAAATCAATTACCTACATCTGTAAAAAATGCGGTTTTACAAGCCGCATCTAGACGTTTGCAACAGCCAATTTCTCAGTTAACCATTATTAAGGCTCAACAGCAAACCTGGAGAGATAGCTGTTTAGAATTAGCTAATGCTGATGAATTATGTACCCAAGCTTTGGTATCAGGCTGGCGGGTAGTTGTCGGTGCAGTTGACCAAACTTTGATTTATCATACCAATCAAACAGGTTCTGCACTCAGGCTGAATCAAAAGGCTAACGAAACTACACTGGAGCCTGTGCAAATTCCAGCTAGTGAGTTACCACCACCGTTAGATCGAGATATAGTATTTCGCCAAATCTCCAGTGGAGGTTTGGCTGGCAGAACCTATGAGACTGTTTTACTCAAGGATGGGAGACTGATTCGCGTGCGGATTGGTGATGCTAATGATTCTGAACGTAGTGTTCGCCGTGTTTCGGTGCAACAGGTACAACAATTTGTGCGATCGCTAAAACGTTCTCAGTTTAGTAAATTTCGGAATTTGAGTTACCCAGCCCCCAGTGGTGCTGCTGATTATATCACCTACACTCTCACCAGCCAAGAAGGTACGGTTCAGTACAACGATATTTCTCAAAACAACCTGCCAAAGAATTTACAGACAGCAGTCAAAGCCTGGAATCAAATTGTCGCCAGCGCACAATCATAAACTTCATAGAAAGCGACGGGAAACTCCATCCTGCAAGTGGCGTGGAGAGGGATAGTCGTCCCGTCGCTTGGGGCATTGGGGAGCCAGTGCGTTGGGGAGACAGTGCCGTGGGCGGGTTTCCCGACTTGAGGCGACTGTCGTCGGCAATGCCCGACTTGAAGCAACTGGCGTCATTGGGCATTGAGAACAGACAAGGTAGACAGGGAAGAGGGGGAGATAAGGGAGAGACTTGTAATAATTCACCCTTGTCCCCCCTGCTCTCCATGCCCGCTTATTTACGCCGTGCTGTACTAGCTACAGACTCGCTACTCTCTTATAAAGTGACGGGTTTCAAATTTCCCAAATACTGGCGATCGCACTATCTTGAAAAATCAACTTTCAAGATAGCGAAACTAATGAAAGGTGTTGACGGCAATATATTAGTTGGAATTCTAATCTAACTTACTGTTTTGTTAAATACCACATAGGATTAAAATTAAATATGAAAGCAACCATTAAATATAAAATTAAAGGTTTTATCTTTCTATTGCTGGAAACATTCTCTTTACTCAGAATCAGCAAAATAAATTAATAGTCCTGATTGAAGATGTTCTCGATAAGATTATTTTAAAATCAAAATGGCGCAGCAAGCCGAGAAAACGAATCTGTTATCAAGTACTTTAATCTCATACATAAGTTGCATGGAACAAGTAATTACTTCAATGGCAGATGCTTTATTAGTAACTAGTAATTCCGGGAAAATCAAGAAAGTAAATCGTGCTGCTCAAAAATTATTTGGTTTTGAAGAAAAAGAATTAATAAATCAACCAATATCACTAATTATTGATGACGAGCAAATTTTAATTCAAGCTATTTATAAAAATTTTTATTTAAAGCGTAATTACCAGAATATAGAAGTAGTTTGTCGAACCAAAACTAGAGAAAAACTGTTGATTGCTTTTTCTTGCTCAGTGATTCCAAAAAAAACAGAAGGGCTAGAAGATATTGTCTACATTGGACGGGATATTACTGCTTGGCAACGCCGAGAACAGCGTACAAGTGCCCAGTATTCTATTACTCGTATATTATCAGAATCACAGAGCATAAAACAGGGAATTCCACAAATTTTGCAGTCGATTTGTCAAAACTTGGGGTGGGATTTAGGCGAACTTTGGACACCAAGCCAATATATTGGCACTTCCGTACAAGGAAATAGTCTCAATGCAGTACTAAGGTGTGTGGAAATTTGGTCAAGTCGATTAGTTTCTGTCCGAGAGTTTAAAGCAATCACCTGGCAAGCTACCTATACACCTGGTGTTGGCTTACCTGGTCGAATTTGGATCGGACGTTTGCCTTTGTGGATTAAAGATATCACAGTAGATGGAGATAAAAGGCGATCGCTACCAGCGGCGGAGGCTGGATTGCACACAGCTTTTGGCTTCCCAATTTTAGACGATAGTGAAATCTTAGGAGTGATGGTTTTCTTTAGCCGTGATTTACTACCGAAAGATAAAGACCTATTGCAGATGATGGGTTCTATTGGTAGCCAAATTGCCCAATTTATTAAACGCAAACAAGCAGAAGATGCTCTTGTAGAAAGTGAAGAGAGATATCGAGATTTATTTGAAAATGCTAATGACTTGATTCAATCTGTCAATCCATCTGGTCGTTTTTTATATGTCAATCGTGCATGGCGAGAAACTTTGGGATATAGTGAAGCTGAAATTGTGAATATGAGTATTTTCGATATTATACATCCAGAATTTAAACAAAGTAGTTTGCAAAGATTTTATCGGGTGCTATCAGGAGAGAAGTTTGGGCAAATAATAACTATATTCGTTACTAAAGACGGTCAAACAATCTTTTTAGAAGGTAATATTAATTGTAAATTTGTTGAAGGTCATCCAGTTGCGATTCGCGGTATTTTTCGCGATGTAACCCAACGAGTAGCAGTAGAAGAAGCACTTCGCTATCAGCAGAAAGAAACCGAACGTTTATTGCTGAATATTTTGCCAGTCACAATTTTTAGAGAGGTGAAAGAACAACTAGATAGCATTGCCGAAGACTTTACTGATGTCACAGTTTTATTTGCAGATATCGTTGGCTTGTCTGAAATTGCTGCTTCTATGAGTGCAATTCAACTGCTCAATCTACTCAACCCAATTTTCTCAGTTTTCGATCGCCTCACCGAACGATATAGTTTAGAGAGAATTAGAACCATTAACAATGCTTATCTAGTGGTTGGTGGCTTACCTACACGCCGCCAAAATCGTGCTGAAGCGATCGCTCTGATGGCACTGGATATGCAAACTGCGATCGCTCTATTTAATACTGAGAATAACCAAAATTTCAGCATCCGCATCGGCATCCATAGCAGTTCGGTAGTAGCAGGAGTAATTGACCCAAACAAGTTTACTAATGAACTTTGTAAAGACACAGTAGACATCGCTAGCTGTATAGAATCCCAAGGGATTGCGGGTAAAATCCAGGTTACAGAAAACACTTATAAGTGCTTGTGTGATGAATTTGTATTTGAAAAACGAGGCGAAATTGAAATTAAAGGCAAAGGGAAGATAACAACTTATTTGTTGATTGGACAGAAGAAATGAGGGCATTGGGCATGGAGAAGAGACAAGGTAGACAAGGGAGAGACTTGTTCTATAATTCCCCCTTGTCCCCTTATCCCCTTGTCTCCCCTGCTCCCCTGCCTATTCCCTTAGTGAGTATTCGGAATCAGCCGACCACAGGGATAAGTCGCTGTTTGCTGTGAAGCACTTTCAGTAACTACTGCTGGAATCTGATCCAATGGTCGGGTTTTGGCTGCTAGATAGTCTTTTTGCAATTTCTCTAAAATAGCTTCTCGCCTGTCGTATATACGCTTCAAGGGACGAGGCTGGCATTTGTTTAACACATACGCACTCACCAGTGGTAGAGCGATCGTGCTATCGGTATAACAAACGATTGTGTTAGGTAACTCATCTGGGTCAATCTTACCCCAACTGACAGCTTCTGATGGGGTTGCTCCAGATAATCCGCCTGTATCTGGACGTGCATCGGTAAACTGCACAAAGTAATCGTGTCCTCGTTCTTCCAACCCCAAAACTTCGTGAAGTTGCGGTTGAGTTTGTAGCAAAAAGTTTTTAGGACTACCGCCACCAAGAATTACAGCCGCACTTTTACCTCCAGATTCACGGGCATTATATGCGATCGCTGCTGTCTCATTCACGTCAATTGATGGATCGATCACCAACTGCGAACCTTCCAATGCTAAAGCCGCCACGTTCATCCCAATTGAGCTATCTCCTGGAGAAGACGTATAAATTGGTACGCCATATTCATAAGCTGTAGCTAGCAAGCAGGAATGCTGCACACCCAATTGCTTTTCTACTTCTCGGACATATTTACCTAGTAAATGGTGAAATTCAGCCGTTCCCATCCGCTTTTGAAACGCTTCTCCTTGGAGAATCTTGCGGATGAACGCATCAGTTTCTAGTAGCACATCGTAACCAAAGATAATGTCATAAATGCGGATCGTGCCTTCTTGACGCAGTTTCACATCATCCAAAAACGGATTACCAGCAAAGAGTTCAAAACCCAAACCATAGTGCATGTCGTGGTAAAGATTTGCACCAGTACTAATCATCCAGTCAATAAAGCCGTTGCGAATTAAGGGTGCAAGCACTGAAACCCCAAATCCTGCTGGCGTCATCGCACCAGAGAGGCTAACTCCCACTGTGACACCTTCTGTTAGTACATCGCGACTCAGTAGTTGGCAGATTTCCCGCAACCGCGCTGAGTTGTAAGCAGTGAAGTATTGATCGATTAAATCCACTACATTGATATCATTTGATATTGGTGTAGGTGCAATTTTTTGACCCAGCTGTTTAGACATTTTGGCACTCCCGAACAGTAAACACGCCGAATCTAATGGTATCTAGCTTTCAGCCAAAGCAACACATCCTTGGGTAAAGACGCGACGCCAGTCGCTACAACGGGGGGAACCCCCGCAACGCACTGGCTCATGAATCGCGTCTCTACAAATAGTCTATTTATCGCATTCTTTTTTCAAATTGGTATGACCTCGCGGTGACAGCAGTTTGATAACACTGCCGTTACCGATTTGCTCCCCCTGTTTGAGCAGTACGGACTAGACGCACTCGGCATTCTTGAAGACGTGGAAATTGGTTTGTAACTTTTTTGGGTGGAATATGAGTCAATTTTGCTAAACTTTCAGTTAGCCTGAACTCATAACTCACCACTCAGGACTAATGCAAGATAGGCAAGAACAAATTTCGCAAGTGGTAGTGACTGCTGGGCAGATGCGCGATATTGAAAAGCGGATCTTTGCAGCGGGAATGCCTGTAGTTGCTTTGATGGAAAAGGTGGCGGGATTAATTGCTCGTCGCATTCCAGAGATTGTTTCAAACACCCCTTTGTTAAAGGGATCTTGTGTGGGAATTCTTGTCGGCCCCGGTCATAATGGTGGCGATGCTTTAGTCGTAGCCCGTGAATTACACTTTCGCGGGTATGAGGTTTGGATTTATTCTCCTTTTTCTAAGCTTAAGGAATTAACCTCGCAGCACTTGCAGTATGCCCAGAGTTTGGGCATTCCAATTTATCAAACAATTGAGCAACTGCCAGATTCTGATTTGTTGATTGATGGCTTGTTTGGATTTGGTTTAGAAAGAAACCTGACCGATCCCATTGCCTCTGCAATTAATCAGCTAAATGAATTGTCTGTACCGATTTATAGTATTGATTTACCTTCAGGTTTACACACCGACACAGGCGAAGTATTGGGAACTGCCATTCGCGCTACTCACACATTTTGCTTAGGTTTATGGAAACTCGCTTTCTTCCAAGATCAAGCATTGGAATATGTTGGTAAAACTGAGTTGATCGATTTTGATATTCCTTTAGCTGATGTAGAAGCCGTTTTCAAAGATGCACCTAAAATTAAACTTATTACACGAGCAAAGGCACTGACTACTTTACCTTTACCTCGTCCAGCAGTTACTCACAAATATAAAGAAGGACATTTACTGCTGATTTGCGGTTCCCGGCGCTATGCAGGTGGGGCAATTTTAACTGGTTTGGGTGCTAGGGCTAGTGGTATCGGGATGCTTTCGATTGCCGTACCCGAATCCCTAAAATCTCTTTTGGTGTCACATTTGCCAGAAGCGCTAATTATCGGTTGTCCAGAGACGGAAAGTGGAGCGATTGCCCACCTGCAACTACCAGAAAACACCAATCTGAGTTCCTTTAATGCGATCGCTTGTGGCCCCGGTTTAACACGAGATGCGACTCCCATTGTGCAAGAAGCGACCGACAGTGATCGCCTTTTGCTTCTCGATGCCGATGGTTTAAATATCCTGGCACAAATGGGAGCAATCGCCACATTAAAAAAACGTCAAGCAGTAACCGTACTCACACCCCATACTGGCGAATTCCAGCGATTATTTCCTGATGTCCCTGATGCCAAACATGACAAGATGAAAGCAGTACAGGAAGCAGCAACGCAAAGTGGGGCAGTAGTGTTATTGAAAGGGGCGAGAACTGCGATCGCCAACCCTCAACGTGGCATTTGGATTGTTCCTGAAAGCACACCCGCCTTAGCGCGTGGCGGTAGCGGCGACGTGTTAACTGGGCTACTGGGTGGATTGTTAGCGCAAGCAGCAACTAAACGGATTTCTGTAGAAGATATTGTGGCAACTGCCGCATGGTGGCATTCACAAGCAGGTATTTTAGCAGCCCAAGAGCGTAGCGAATTGGGTGTAGATGCGTTTACATTGACACAATATTTGCTAAAAACTCTAACTTAGTCAAATTCCTCGTTCCCAGTCGGAGACTGGGAATGTCATCCTAAAGGCGGAGCCTCTAATTTAAATAAAATCATGGGACGCAGCCGCTACCACGTACTAGGAACCCAGTCGCTACCAAAAAGGAACCAAAGGTCTGATTACTAACTTTACAGGTGGTAAACATAGTTTATCTTTAGACAAAGATTCAGCAGAATCTCAAGCCCAAATACTTTTACCACAATTATAGCAGTCGCCATCTTAGTTAGGACGTAGAATATATAGAGAAGTGATTGATTTCTGCATTCGTATGGCAAACCCTTACAGTTATGATC
>NZ_JBALDE010000023.1:0-11844 GCF_036917515.1 Nostoc sp.
CAAATGCTCTGAATGCGGTAACTAAAAAAGACATTATTGGATGGTTCACCCACTGCTGTTACTATATTGCACCCAACTGAGAACCGCTATAATCAAATCAACAGAAAGTGCCGAACAATAAAAACTTATGAAACGAACTTTTACTGCAAGTGTATGGCAGGAAGGTAACTGGTTTGTGGCACAGTGCTTGGAGATTGATATTGCGAGCCAGGGTCAGACTGAAACTGAGACATTGGCTAATCTTGAGGAAGCTTTGTCACTGCATTTTGAACCACCAGTAGCTACTATTATTCCTCAAATTAAAACACTTCAGGTAGAAATAGATGCCGCTTAAACCATTACCTTATCGTGAGGTTAAGCGTAGATTAGAGGCAGCAGGTTTTGAGGAAGTTAGCCAAAAGGGTAGTCACGTAAAGTTTGTCAAATCTAACGAAGAAGGAACCCGTACTGCGATCGCCCCTCGTCATCAAGAAGTTACTATCGGTACGCTGAGCAGTATTTTACGACAAGCTGGGATAAGTGTAGAAGAGTTTGAGGTTTTGTAAGGGCGGCGTAGGGGTGAAAGAAGTTATGCTTAAAGCTATCGCTTCAAAGTTTTTTATGAACTTTCTATTTATCCTTTACTGTCCAAAATTTTGAAAATAGCTTCGCGGCTGACAGTTTCAGTATTTTCACCTTCTTTGATAGCCCTTTCTAAGGCTATATCTTGCCGCAAACTCTGCCCAATGTAAAACTTGAGTAATGCATCAAGTGTCATGTCTCGATTAGCTGCTACTTTTTCGAGCGATCGCAATGTATCTGTTGGTATCTTTATTGATACTGTTTCTGTCGCACGGGATTTTAAGTGTAGTTCTAGTTCTTCAGGGTTGTTCATATAGCTTTCTTTCAATGCGAGTACCTGGATGATTTGTTGATTGGGATGGAGTGCGATCGCCTTTAGTATGACAGTGTAATCACTGAGGTAAGTATTTTCATTAGTAATTTAAGCTGTACGTGCTTTAGCTAAACTTTCTCTCACATAATTAATTAGTTTATGACATTGACTTAAAAGAAACAGCAAGGTTAATTCAGCAAAAGATAGATGATCAAATTTTAAAAAACCAACACCTACTAGAGAAAGTTATTGATAAATAGGTATCGAAAGATTTCAGACATGCAGAACAGCAAATTAATGAATACATGAACAAGTTTTAAGAGCAGTTTGACAACGTGTTGAGAGAACGCGAAACTAGAGAGGCCGAAAAGGAGCAAATTCTTGCAACTGTTAAAACTCAGAAAGTAAAACTTAATAAATATTTGAGCGAATTGGCTCCTATTCAAGCATCTTTAAATAGTTGGAAGCCAATAAACTGTTAGGTAGGCTGCTAAGACAGGCTGAAAAAGCTCATCAACCCACGCAGGTGGGTTTCGTCTGTATAGCCCCAGAATTCTATTCTGAGGGCTATTTGTTACCCTTTTGGCAATTTAGCAAACGCCTGTTCAACTAACTCCTTTGACTTAGCATCTAAACGCAACCAATCCACTTCACCGAATTCATCGATTAAACTAGTATCAATATCAGCAGTTTCCTTCTCTGAAGTGTATTCAATAAAACACACTTCATAACACAGTTCCCATAAATCGATACTCGCTTCTTGCTGTTGACGCTGTAAACGTAGATGATATCCTGGATGGGGCATCGGCAGACGAGCCAGAGTTCCTCTGATTTCATCTGCTTCTTGGGGTGTTGCAGTTTCGATTGCTTGCAATAGCTCACTCACCAATGCTTTGATTTCATCAGTAGTGTTAGGCGGCCAAATCAGGACATCATGGTAAGTTCCCGTCCAGGAAGATTCATCAAGCTGCTTGCGGATATTGTCGATAACGCGAATGAAAGCAGGTTGCATGAGGATTTCAGCCTGCTGCCATGCAACTGGATTTGTTATTTTAGGTGGCATTGGTAATAAACAGGGGCACTAAAAGAAAAATAAACAGTCTGCGTTTATTAAAAAGCTGCGTTTTTAATCTAAATCTTTTCTCAAGATAGCGGATTTCATTGAAGAAAATTTGGAGATATTTATTACCAGCTGGAAAATTAGGTAATAACTCTGGGGAGGGAATATGATTGGCAAGCTACTAGACCATCGTTACCAAGTAATTCGAGTTCTCGCGATGGGAGGATTTGGTCAAACCTACATTGCCCAAGATACTAGGCGACCAGGCAATCCCATCTGCGTTGTCAAGCACCTTAAACCCGGAACTGACCCCAGAGTTTTTGATACTGCTAAACGCTTGTTCAGCAGTGAAGCCGAAACCTTAGAAAAACTGGGAAACCATGACCAAATACCCAGGCTGCTAGCGTACTTTGATGAAAACCAAGAATTCTATCTAGTACAAGAATATATTGAAGGACATACCCTAGCTGAGGAACTTATACCTGGTAAGCGCTGGAGTGAAAGTCAGTTAGTTCAACTGTTGCAGGAAGTTCTAGAGATTCTGGATTTTGTCCATCGCCAAGGGGTGATTCACCGCGACATCAAACCGGATAATATCATCCGCCGTGCCTCAGATAATAAGTTAGTTTTAGTTGATTTTGGAGCAGTGAAACAACTGCGTACACAACTGGTAACAGTGGGCGGACAACCCTCTGCAACAGTGGTTATCGGTACTCCTGGCTATATGTCCACAGAACAAGGGCAAGGTAAACCTCGTCCCAACAGTGACATCTATTCCCTTGGCATCATCGCCATTCAAGCATTAACAGGATTACACCCAACAGAATTGCAAGAAAACCCGGAAACGGGGGAAATTATTTGGCAGCATTCAGTAACCGTGAACCATCGACTGGCGGCAGTGTTGTCCAAGATGGTGCGTTATCATTTCAAAGACCGCTATCAAAATGCTACGGAAGCACTGCAAGCGTGTAAAGACGCGATTAATCCAGTACCTGCACTTTCTATACCTCAAGAAGCCGCCAACAATTCCAGTTACCAAGCAACCAAATCTCAGCCTCAAGTATCTCGGCTGCAAACTATTGCATTTGCACCAGCAAATCCTGTCAAACCTGCGCGTAAAGACTCTAGTAAATCCGACCCTTGGCCGATATTAATTGGTATATTACTGGCTGGTGGTGCGGCTGCCTTGGTAGCAAATGTATATCCAAATGTGAAAAATTTAGCTTTAAATCTTACAGGTAAGGATACTGCCTTAGCAAACAAATGCTCGGCTATTGTCGTTGGAAATTCTAATATCCGTTCTGAACCTAGTTCGATAAATTCTGATAATGTTTTGCAAACTGTTACTGATAATACCAATTTCGAGGTGACTGGCAAGCGGACAAAACGAGGTTGGATAGAAGTTAAACTGAAATCTGGTCGTTTGGCTTGGGCACACTCGGATGTGATAACCAATAATCAAGAATGGGGTTCTTGCCTGCGTGAAAAGGGGATTGCAACTAGGATTGTAGATGATAGTAGCTTAATTGCGACTCGAACAATTTCCCAGCCAAAACCAAAATCTAAGGATGTAGTAACTCCATTACCAGAAAAGCCGAAGGGGTCAACTGACGATGCTGAAAAATCAGAACGATCGCAGCCTAATGATAACAGTACCAATATTATCGAACAAGCAAAAAAGAAGTACGATTCAGGGGATATAGTTGGAGCGATCGCACTTTTAAGGTCGATTCCGGCAAATGCTGCTTCTGGTGTTCAAGAGACAGGCAAAATGATTGCCCAGTGGCAGTCAGATTGGGCTAAAGCGGAGGCATTATCTAATGAGATCAACAAAGCAATAGATGATGGTAAATGGGATAAAGTTTTAGATTATAGAAACCATCCAGAAAAGTTGCCTAATACTCAATATTGGCGAAATAGAATCGAACCATTATTTAAACAAGCAGCCGAAAATCTGGCAAAACAGACACTAACTCAACTAGAAAATCAAGGTAATCAAAAAAATATCCAACAGAAACTTCCCGATAATAAGCAACCTGCCACTAAAGAAAGTCCTAATACTACAGAAACTCCTAAAGACGGTTTGTGAAATCAAAGTTTGTTTATTATAATGTTTTAGAATCTATTAGTAATAGGTAATAGATAATCTTATTACCTTTACCTATCGATGGTGAACTAATTTTTTTAGTAATTCATACTTTCAGCAATTTGAAGGGCTTGTGCTAATAATTGTTCGCTTTTATCTGTTTGTTTTAATTGTGCGTACCCAATAGCGATGGCAGTTATCACCTTAACTTTCTTCTCACGGCTTTTAATAGTCTTAGCAACTTCAAGTCCTTGGGATAATACCTGCTCTGCTTTAGCAGGTGGTTCTACTTGAGTAGCTTGCTCAACAATTTTAGGCAAAGCAAAGGCTTTGATAGATTCAGAATCATAAAAAAGCAACTCTTTGATAGAGTCAGACTCTGACGAAAGCAAGGCTTTTTTATAGTCAGACTCAGCATTCTCTTTAAGTAGTTGAAAAGCCTGCTCGTATTGACTCTTTTTTGCGTAGTCAACAGCAAGTACACTCAATGCTTCCCTTTTATTGTAAGAGTACTTTGTTTCCTTGATCGCTTGAAGGGCTTGCTCATATTGCTCTACTGCTGCACACGTCATAGCAATTTCAGCAAACACATCTGGTAATTCACTGCCAATAATTAAACCATCATGAGTTATATAAGCGTCTTTAAATGCTTTATAATTAGGGTAATCCTTTATTGATTTGGCAATCACAATAGATTGGTTGCACTGCCCCAGTTCTGCATAATCAACAGCAATATCAGCTAAATAAAAATTTTTTATGCTATCATATTTTTCCTTTTTAATACTTTGAAGGGCTTGTGCTAACAGCTGTTCTCCCTTAGCCTGTTGTCCTACTTGTGCATACTTAACAGCCACTTTAGCCACTTTAGCCACTTCAGCGTTATTATCTGGATATTGTGCATTTTGTGGGGCTTGCGCTAGCAGTTGCAATGCCTTGGCTTTTTGTCCAACTTGTGCATATTTGAGTGCAATTTCAACCATCTCATCACTGGTTTTAGCTTTTTGAAGTGCTTGTACTAATATCTGTTCTCCTTGAGCCTTTTGACCAGTTTGTGCATACTTAAGTGCAACTTCAGACATTACTATAGATTGAGAAATAATGTAATCTTTTCCATTTAAAGACCCATTTGTCACATTTATTGATATTAATTTGGCAACTTTAAGGGCTTTTTCGTATTGCCCCACTTGTACTAGGCGATCAGTAATATGTTTTAACCTAATATCTATAGAACCTATTTCTACTGTTGGCTCGCGTGAATGAAAAGATTTTGCTATTTGAAGTGCTTTGTCGTATTGTCCCATTTCTACATAAATAATTCCCAACTGCTCCAATAAGTCTTGTCTAATGTTAATATTCTTAGATATTTTGGCAGTCTGAATAGCTGGGGCTAATAACCTCGAGGCTTTATCCTGTTGTCCTAATTTTGCATATCCGACAGCAATTTTAGCTAAAAGTTCTGCCTGGAGTGGTTGCTTACCATTATTTTTCTCATAAATGGCAACCTTATCCACAGGTTGACAAGCTACACCAAATATGACTAATAATACTGCGTGAACGCAGGTTGTCGTACTCCTACGGAGAAGCAAGCTACGCGTAGCGTCTCGCACAGAAGACATCGCCAGTTTTTTGAGTTTCATCCGCTTTTTGAGCTTGATTAATCACTCATGTACAAAAAAAGCATCTAGGCAGTATTTTAACAGTGTTATCCTGTATATTTCTTACCTAGATGCTTTGTGCGATATTTTTTGTTGTTACTGCATTTCGTCGTATTCTGGGGTTTCAACTCGTCTTGCTTCCATCCGCGAAGCAGGCAGAAACTCAGCACGACGGACTGGAACCAAGGGCGGCGTATTTCCTTGGTAAGGGTGAATAACTTGTACAGTACGGGCTGGACGCTGCCGTGGTGAGAACAAAGCCAATACTCCAGCGACAACAACACCACCACCAATAGTGAGAGTTGCACCTCCCACAGCCCAAAGCACGGGTGAAGACCACCAAGTATTTTGCGGCTGAAATGTTGCTGCTGTTTTTTGTTGGTTATTCTGCTGGGCTAATTGCCACTGCTGCTGAGTATTGAAATTTTGGACTTGGCCCTGGAGTTGTTGATTTTGCAACTTTAGCTGTTCATTGTCGTTTTTTAAACGCTCCAGTTGCATCTGCGTGTTCAGTTTCTCCATCTCTTGGCGCTGGTCACTATTAGGAGCAACTGATGGCTGATTAGGATTGGGATACATTGGTTGCCCATAAGGCCCGTAAGGATACATTTGTGGCTGTATTCCTTGGGGCGCTACTACAGTACCTGGCATTTGCGGAGCAACAGCGAAGTTAGATTGTAGGGGGATATTTGTTCCTTTGAGCAATACGAGAGCCGCCAGCCCAGCTACGGCCACTCCGCCGATAAATGCCATACTCTCACTCATCGCCTTTGCTCCTCGATTGCGACGTAACTATAATCATTTTTGACTGACTCACTCTCACACTCATAAATTATGCCTACTTGATTTCACATAATACTCAAACTATAAGCGACTATCTCAGCTAGTTTTTTTACACGATCATATCTGATGTTAATATTCAAGACCATAATGGTCTAATTGTCTACCAAATAAGGATAGAAAAACTACACTGTTATCTTTTTTAATCTACTTTCTGCGTCTAATCAAGAGGAGTATTTGTGCTGGTGTTGGTGGTCTTGATGGCTGCCTTGAGACTTTGACAAAATTGGGCGATCGCTGATAGTCCCTGCTCTGGTGTTCCTTGGGCTAACCGTTTGACAACAGCGGTACCCACGATCGCACCATCTGCGCCCCATTCCCTTACCTGTCGGGCTTGGGCCGCTTCAGAGATGCCAAAGCCGACTGCGATTGGTTTATCAGTAACACTACGAATTTGTTTGAGTAAATCGGACACGCGGATTTCCAGTTGCGAGCGCACCCCTGTAACTCCAGTGACGCTGACTAAATAAATAAATCCTTGGGAAGAACGAGCGATCGCTTCGATCCGTTGGGCAGAGCTGGTGGGAGCGATCAACAAGATTACGTCAATTCCCATCTCACTAGCTGCTTGCAGCAAGCCTGCTGCTTCCTCTAAGGGCAAGTCAGGTATTACCAATCCTGCAACCCCAGCAGCAGCAATTTGCCCAAGAAATTTTTCAATCCCCCGGTGCAAAATTGAGTTGTAATAGATCAATAGAACAATCGGCGAGCGCAATTTGGGAGTAATCCCTTGCAGCATTTCTAGCACCTGCTCTAACTTCGTACCCCTTTGTAAGGCGCGGGTAGCAGCAGCTTGAATGACTGGCCCATCAGCTAGAGGATCGGAATAGGGTATACCCACTTCTATAATGTCGGCTCCACTACGATCTAGAACCTGCAAGGCTTTTGCTGTTGTTTCTAAATCTGGATCACCAGCCGTAATAAACGGAATTAGAGCACACTCACCATTGTGCCCAAGGGTTTCAAAGCAATCAGAAATTGCAGTCATTTTAGTCAAGTGTCAATAGTCAGTGGTCATTAGTCATTGGTCATTAGTAAAGGACAAATGACTAATGACCAATGACTAGTGACCAATGATAACTTTACACCTGAGATTGCTCTTCTTGTTCTATTTCAGCTTGAATTCTTGCTAGTTCTTCGGGAGTAAGCTCGTCTAGCCGCTTTTGGAGAAAGTCTTGCTCATACTGTTCCCGCTGTTGATGGTAGGTCATTTTTTGTCCCACTGCACGGAAAAAATAGGTGGCTAGCCAGCCGACTAACCCACTGACTAGTAAGACTTGGCTCCATATACCAGCTTTCTGATTATCCAAACCAACTAGCTGCAATCCCAAGTATGCCAAGCCGCCGGCAATAAAAACACCTAAGCTAATTCCAATAGCGTCAATCCGTCGCATGAGAGTTATGACCTACCAATCTCGTTAAACTTGAATTTGTCGCCGTTGGGGTCGAAAATTTGCAAACGGCGATAGAACCAACAAACCTGGAAAGAAGAAAAACACCAAAAAGTACATAAAGACACGCTCAATGGAGCCACCTACATACCAGCGCTGCTTCAGGTACAGCAAGACAGCAATGGGGATTACTAAAAGGTAAGCTCCAGCTAAAATCAGATACAGCAGGGCGACAATCATAACTTTATTTGTCTAAGCATCTGTTTTCCATCATAGGTTGAAGAGACAGATTTAGAGAAGTATAGTCATAATGCTTTTAACATAACTGCGCTAGAATTTCTCAAAACCACAAACGGGGAGGGGAGGCGAAAGCGCAGCTTAGACGGGCTGGAGTAGTTTTACTGTGGGCGATTCAACGGATATCATAACAAAATCTAATATCATGCTATTATAGTGAATCTACTAGCAAATAAATGCTTTAGTCAAACAAGATCGAAAACTCATCCAAATTGATTACGAGAAAGTAAAAGACTTCCAACTCTGTTAAGCGATTGCACAATCTGGAAAAAATATTTTCAATCTAGTTGGACAAAAGACACAATTGATGGTGGAATAGATAAGGAGGTATTGCTACCTCTAAAAAATAACTAGTTAGACTAGTTGCCAAACACCTTTGGGGGTGTGGCGGAATGGTAGACGCTACGGACTTAAATTAATTGAGCCTTGAAGGAGAAATCCCTCAAGTGGAAGCTCTCAAACTCAGGGAAACCTAAATCTGGTGACAGACATGGCAATCCTGAGCCAAGCCGAAAAAGTTTTGAGTCATGAGTGTTGAGCGCTGAGTAAATTTAAAACTCATAACTCCTAACTCCTAACTGATTAACTGTTCGGAAGGTGCAGAGACCCGACGGGAGCTACCCTAACGTTAAGTCGAGGGTAAAGGTAGAGTCCAATTCTCAAAATCTGAGGTAGCCATTGTCATCAGGTAGCAGTGAAAACTGCGGGAGAATGAAAATCCGTTGACCGTAAAAGGTCGTGTGGGTTCAAGTCCCTCCACCCCCACTAAAAATCTAAAATACCGAAAAGCCTCGTTGTGACTTTACCTGTACAGTGACTAATTGTTCTCGTTGAACCAAATTAACTGTCGTTGTGACAAATTAGATGTCTCTGGGTTAGTGGTGACAAATTCATGTCGTCGATAATGCACTCTGTAATTATTATACAAAGTAACTAAAACGAGGGGGTGAAAGGACTTGCTTTCAACCCGCCCTAACTTTAACAATTCCTGAAACCTAACAATAATCCCACATTTGAAAGATTTTTAAATCCTCCTATTGTTGAGAGAACGGTTACAACTTCCAACAGCGATTTATTTTCGTGGTGGATAATCACAGCCTTTCAACCCTCCCATTGCTGAGAGGACGGTTGCAACTTTAATTCAAGGTAAACAAATCGTTGAAGAATATTTCTTTCAACCCTCTCATTGCTGAGAGGACGGTTGCAACATTGTTCAGTACCTTGAAGAAAATCAAATTAGTACCTTTCAACCCTCCCATTGCTGAGAGGACGGTTGCAACGATGGGTTGGTTATGCAGAAGCTCGTTCTCGTCAACTAAGTTAGAGTCTAAAATAATACTGCATATTCTCGACCTCAAGCCGACCTTTTATGCCAGAAGAAAATTGACAAGAAATCTCTGAGCGAACGTGATATTTGTACAAAGTTTATTACACCTGCTCTAATTAATCGCGGATGGGATATCAACACTCAGATCCGTGAGGAAGTAACTCTGATAAAAGGTAGGGTGATTGTTAGGGGGAAGCTTGCAAGTCGAGGTGAGCAAAAACGCGCTGATTATGTGCTGTATCAGAAACTTGGTGTCCCATTAGCAGTGATTGAAGCTAAAGATAATAATCACAGTGTCAGCGCGGGAATGCAACAAGCGATCGCCAAACAAGCAAAAAAGGATTGACTGTAGCAGGTTTGTTGATGTTTGGTAAACTCCCGTCAATCCTTGAGGAAGTACCTCAGTACCTCACTATGTAGTGGACTATCAAGAACGTCCAGAGGCTTGCTGAGTAGATCGTGTGACTACAGATGAAACGTGGTCAGGAAATCTTTATGATTTTTACCGTCGGGTTATCCAAAAACTTTTCTCAGAACTCAAAGTTCCTTTCGAACTCAAAGGTGCAAAACGAGTAGACGATACACCTGTACACGAAGCTTTACGTGAAGCATTAATTAACACAATAATTCATGCCGAATATACTGGACGAATACCAATACAAATTATTAAGCGCCCAGATATGTTTGTATTTCGGAACCCTGGCATAATGCGACTACCTTCTAGAGGATGCGTTACAGGGTGGTACAAGTGATTGCCGTAATCGCAAGTTACAAAAAATGTTTCAGCTTGTGGGTATTGGAGAACAAGCTGGTTCAGGTATTCCCAAAATTTACCGTAACTGGAGCCAGCAGCACTGGCGACTACCTGCGTTGCTAGAAGAAGTAGAGCCAGATCAAACACTACTGCAATGCTTATGGTCAACCTACTGCCAGAGGAAACTCTTAGAGAACTTGACGAACGATTTGGTTCCGAATTTCGAGAATTATCAGACGATCAACGCCTTACTTTAGTGACGGTAGCGCTTGAAGGGAAAGTTACTCATGCTCGACTCAAGTGTATGAGTGCTACTCACCCACACGATCTCACCATAACTTGCTAGATATTCTCCTTGATACATCAAGTTCTGGAACTGCAAGCAACCACCTCTTTGCACAGTGCGTCGTGACTGCTTCATTAAACAAATATCCAAATCTCGTTCTGGTATTGGTACTGGTACTGTGGGCAATCCTGCTTCCCAACGCTCAAAGCGAGTTTGATCGCCCATCCGCGCATCAATACTTGGGTTATAACGGTCAACGATGTAACGCACAAGTAACTGTTCTAGTTCTCGCAAAGTAAGTCTTGCGTCCTTCTCTGCATCTTCCGGGCGTTCCTGCACATTAGATCCGGTGTATCCAGAAAGCGTTGAAAATAGTTGGTCATTCAATGTTTTGAAAGGACGTTCTACTACTCCACCTTCAGAAGGGCGATCACGTAAATGACAGACAAACCCCAGTTATGCCCCAATCTGACTCAAGTGGTTAGAGCGTAAATCTTTACCACCATCTGTATAGAAATGTTCTGGTTTACCGTAAGTTCCCCACTCACAATGCAGTTTGTACTCCCAAGCGTATCGCTTTGGCAAAATCGCATGACGTAATGCTAATGCCACTACTTGAGAACTCGGTGCATCAAATCCCAAATTGATACCTATAATGCAACGAGAGTAAGTGTCGATTACTGTTGTTAGCCAGGGACGACTTAGCAGTTCACCATGTTGATCTACAAGCAACACATCCACGCGGGTATGATCACATTACCAAACATGGTTGCTGTAATCAACGGATAAATCCTTTCCTTCACGAGTTTTAACTGAAAGCGTTGTCCCTCTCCATCCAGGGCTACGAATACTCTTAGTTTTTTCTTGTTTTTCCAAAATGGGCGCTAATACCCGTAACACGGTTCTGTAATTGGGCGGCTTAAAGTCCTTTAATTCACGGGCTTTAGCCTCGACTCTGAGAGCAACTTGTTTAGGGGTTATACGTTTACTACCCTTGTTACCCTCCTTGTAAGTTTTGATGATGAAGGTTTCCCAAAATTCACCAATGCGATGTTTTCCTTTATCAGCCCTGTTTGAGTGAGTCCGACTAAACCATCTTGTTCCCAGTTTTTCACCAACCTTTGTACCGTTCGCAAAGATACACCTAGTTTCTCTGCTGCTTCCCGCAAATTTTGTCCATAAGTTATAGCAACCGCCAGGTTGGTTAGGACACTAAACTCAGAACATACTCCATTGCCGCTCGCAAGGTAGGGAAGTACTCCAGTTGCTTGCGG
>NZ_JBALDE010000024.1:0-7064 GCF_036917515.1 Nostoc sp.
TCCCATCCTTTTGAAATTTGCGAGCGCTTGTGGGTGAAAAATCACCTTGAAGAAGATGAGGAAAAACTACGGGTTTCAAGATAGACATGGTTTAAGTAAAGACCAAAGCATTCGCGATACGCCATTTTCTGGTGGATTGCTAAAATGGCTGTGTAAAAAATTTCCTCAAAAGTTTTATACAAACTATTTTGTAACCACTTGCCGTATTGCAGCGAACGAATATACTTTTGAGAAGTTCACAGAGGTGGAAGTTGCTGATTTTGAGGATAACCAAATTTCTAATTTTGCCAATAACTGGTTTAAAGATAAAGCTGTAAAAACAGAGACTTTTCTCAAACGTCTCGAAGAAAATAACCGCATCAAACAACTTGCTGCAAGTCCACTTCTGCTGACGTTGCTTTGTTTAACATTTGAAGAGTCAGGAGATTTTCCTGCAAATCGTTCTGAGTTATATAAAGAAGGATTGGATGCTTTATTGAAAAAATGGGATGCAAAGCGGGGAATCCAACGTGACCATATTTACAAAAAGCTATCAGTCCAACGCAAAGAAGATTTACTCAGCAAAATGGCTCTGACCACGTTTGAGCGCGGTGACTATTTCTTCAAGCAGAAAGTAGCAGAGCAATACATTACAGAATACATCCGCAATTTACCAGATGCCAATACTGACGAAGAAGCATTGCAACTTGACAGTGAGCAAGTTTTGCGTTCAATTGAACATCATCATGGACTAGTTGTAGCAAGGGCAAAAGGGATTTACTCATTTTCTCACTTGACATTTCATGAGTATTTCACAGCTAGAGAATTTGTGGTTGTGAGACAGTCATCAGAGGAAGCGCTACAAAATCTTGTTAGCCATATTACTGAGAAACGCTGGCGGGAAGTCTTTTTGCTGGCGGTTGGGATGTCTCCAAGTGCAGATCGGTTATTACTGTTGATGAAAGAGAAAATTGATTTTATGGTGGCTGACGATCAGAATTCGCAGAAGTTTCTTCTGTGGGTAAGAAAAAAATCTCTTTCCGTTAAGTTTTCTTACAAACCAGCAGCACTAAGGGCCTTTTACCTCTCCTTCTACCTCTCCCTCCCCCTCGACCTCGACATCTCCCGATTCCTCTCCCGATTCCTCTGCCTCGACCTCGACCTCGACCTCGACCTCTCCCGATTTCTTTCCCTCAACCTCGACCTCTCTCGATCCCTCGACCTCTCTTTTGATCTATCTCGATCCCTCGACCTCTGCCTCTGCCTCTGCCTCGACCTCTCCTTTAATCTCTCTCGATCCCTCGACCTCAACCTCTGCCTATGCCTCTGCCTCTGCCTCGACTTCTCCCGATCCCTCGACCTCGACCCAGAACTCAAGAATTTGCTGCAAAAACTTCGAGAGCAACTACCAAGCAGACAAGCCAGGCAAGAATCTCAGAAATGGTGGTTAGCTAATGGGGAGGCTTGGTGTGAAGAATTAAGAAAAGTAATGATTAAATATCGTAATATCGGTCATGATTGGCAGTTCACCGACAAGCAAAAAGAATTGCTTCAGCAATATTATGATGCCAATAAATTACTGGTAGATTGCCTAAATAGCGATTGTTATGTTAGCTGTGAAGTGCGACAACAAATAGAAGATACTTTGCTCTTTCCGATCGCAGAGATCAAACAGTACCAGCAACAATCTTAAATATACACATAGCAGATACTAAATCATTTGTTAAGAAAGCGAAAATATTTTCTAATTTCTAGCAAATAAATTTATAATAAAAGTAATAGTTCGCAGTTAGCCTATTCGCCTCTATTTGATGGCTTAAGATATGTGGACATAACTAATAAAAAGCATTCTGGAACAAAATAATACTCATTTTACGTCTTAAGAGTGTGAGTGTCTGAGCTTTGATTTTAGTAACGCACATTAGCAGGATACAAATTCTGAAAAGCTATGTCTACGACAGGCTACACCTGCGCGATCGCACAGACTTCCCATCATAATAAGTGCTTTTATCTTCAGAATACGCCTATAGACAGGTTCAAAAACAGTCAGAAACAAACTCAGTGCATCCTCGTCATTAAATACATCACATACACAAAGGACAACCCTCTTATGACTCGCATACATCAATGGAAATCTGGTACTGCTGCACTTATGGCAATGGCGGTTACTACAACCATCATTAGTCCCCTGTTGAGCTTGGCTCCTGCTAATGCACAATATAGAATTAACCAAGACAGAATTGGACAATACGGAAACGTTACCATTCCTTCTGGAGTTGCTTTTCCTGTCACCTACGATAAAGAGACAATTACTATTGCTCCTGGGGAAAGTAAATCTCTAACCTTGAGAATAGCCAATGACATTATCGATAGAAATAGAAATGTCTTAATTCCTGCTGGTACTAAAGTAAATGGACGGTTAGAACCTGTTGACTTAGATGGTTATTCCAGAGATAGAAATGATAACCAAGGAAAAGGCGTAAGGTTTGTCGCTCAAGAATTAGAATTTTCTAATGGTCAGCGTCAGTCGATTAATGCAAGTTCTCGGACATATACCACAACTCAAAGAGTTAAACAGGGGCCTAACACCAGTCAGGTTTTAACTGACGCAGCTATTGGTGGGGGTGCTGGTCTTTTAGGTTCACTAATTACTGGTAATAACAAAATTGACGATTTAAAACCTGTTCTCGGTGCGGCTGCGGGTGCAGGTGCGAGTGTGCTTTTGCGGAACAAAGAAAGAGATGCTTTTGTCCTCAGACCTGAACAGGATTTAAGGCTCACATTGAATTCTAACTTGAATTTAGTACCACAATCCCGCTACTAGATTTAACTTCATTCAAGTTGTGAATTTAATCATCCCTGATATGCGATCGCCACTTTAACTAGAGTGTGCGATCGCCTTTATTTTTAACCCGAAAAAATTCTGTTTAACAGCAACTATTCCACCTCTATATCGTCTTAATCAGTATCAATCTTTATTGGAATACTTATTTAAAAGTTAGCTCTATTATATTTTGTATCTAAAAGAGTATTCAAAATTATGGAATATCCTGATACTTTTTTTAAGTAGTAGCGATTGAGGAGCCTATTCTTATGGTAATTCAAGGTTTCGGTTTAAGCACATATCTTGCAATTCCGGTAATATTAAGTCTTTTGATTCCGGGAGACAATATAAAAGTATCTTTAGTAGAAAACGTCCGTCACGTATCCACAAACAAGGAAATGAGTCTATCCAGCCACGACAACCTAATCAGCAAGAATTCAACACCGAAAACATACTATGTTAGTGGTAGTGGAAACGACAATAATAGCGGACTCTCTACTTCATCAGCTTTTAGGACAATTCAAAAGGCAGCAGACCTCACCAACCCTGGCGATACAGTGTTGATTATGAACGGAGTATACACAAATACAGGCAAAGCTGGAAATGTAGTAAATATTAAACGTTCTGGAACTGCAAATGCATGGATTAAGTATAAAGCATATCCTGGGCATTTCCCAAAAATTCAGCACAATACATGGAATGGGATCACGATTTCAAATAAAGCTTCATATATCGAGATCAACGGGCTAGAGGTTATAGGAAATAATGCCAATATAACCCTTGATTATGCGATGAGTCAGAAGACTAACAAACTAAACCCACTGACGAATGGAAACTGTATCAACGTTGACGGACGAACCAATGGTCATGTTCATCACATCCGTATTTTGAATAACAAGGTGCATGACTGTGGAGGAGCAGGCATTTCAGCGATTCAAGCAGACTATGTGACAATAGATAATAATGTGGTATTTAATAATGCCTGGTATGGTGTTTATGGTTCTAGTGGTATTTCATTGTTGAATAATTGGAATTCTGACAACAACCAGGGATACAAGATGTATGTTACTAACAACAAGACTTACAACAATCGCATGTATATCCCTTGGATTGCAGTCGGAAAGATTACAGATGGTAATGGCATTATTATCGATAGTACAAGAAATCAAGATAACTCAAAGTTGGATGCATATAAAGGACGTACTTTAGTTCAAAACAATCTTGCATATAAAAATGGTGGATCGGGGATTCATGCATTTTTTAGCGATCATGTTGATATTGTAAATAACACAGCTGCTTTAAATAATCAGAGTCCAGAACTTAATGGTGGGCAAATATTTGCTCATACGTCATCTGATGTCAAAATTCTTAGGAACATTCTCTATGCTTTTCCTGGGAAAAATATTAATAATAACACTAAAAACAAAAACGTTGTTTATGATTACAATATCTATCTCAATAGTTCTAAGGTAAGTGTTAAGGGAACTCACGATATTGTTGCAGACTCAGAGTTTTTAAGTAAGCATCCCACTATTAAAAAAATATCTGACGATTGGAAATCACAGCCAGAGAAACAAAATCCGCGAACGCGGACTTCTATACAGGCTAACTCAGCAGGTTTTGTTTGCGATCCAGTAAATTATCCTTTGCAAGACCAACCCATCAAAGTGGGATGCTCCCCGCTATCTTCAGCTCAAACTGCTTTTTCTGATGTTTCATCTAACTATTGGGCAGCACAATTTATTCAACAATTATCTCAGCAAGGTGTAATTGCCGGATTTCCTGATGGTAGCTTCCGCCCAGAAGAACCGGTGACACGCGCCCAATTTGCTGCAATGGTCAATAAAGCTTTCCAAAAAGCCCAGCAACGGCCAGCAATCAATTTTGCTGATGTGCCTAGCAATTATTGGGCATCCAGCGCAATTAAGCAAGCTTATACCATTGGTTTCTTATCAGGATATCCAGGTAATCGCTTTGAGCCTAATCAGGCTATTCCCCGCGAACAGGTTTTGGTTGCCCTCGCTAACGGTCTGAAATATAGTCCCAGTGGCAATACTGAAAGCACTCTGCAATACTTCAACGATGCCTCTAAGATCGGTAGCTATGCCCGTAGCCCGATCGCCGCAGCAACCCAAAAGCAAATTGTAGTGAACTATCCGAATGTGAAGTTACTCAATCCAACTGCAACTGCCACTCGCGCCCAGGTAGCAGCTTTTATCTACCAAGCATTGGTTAGTTCTAATCAAGCCTCAGCAATTAACTCGCCCTATGTTGTGTTAAGACTCAGCAATTAAATCGCCGTATACAGTAGTTGTCGAGTCTACTACTTCAACACTTATATTAGTCACAATTAGAATCTGTTGATTTAGATAGTTATTTAATAGGCGATCGCTACCTTAACTAGAGTGTGCGATCGCCTTTACTTTTAACCATAAAATTTTCTATTTAACAGCAACTATTATATCTCTGTATCGTCTCCCTTAGTACTTATATTTTGGAAAATTTGCTAAGAGCTAATAGGGTGATTATATTACTTATATTAGCATGAATATTTTTAATTATGATTGTATGACTAAAGTAATGGTTTTGACAAAAACTAGAAAAATTAGGAACCTTGTACTTTAGTAAATGTCTAACTAATTAACAGTAAAAAATAATATAACTGGAGCAAAAAAAATAATGTTTAACTTAAATCGTTGGCAATCTAAAACAGCTGCACTCATGGCTTTTAGCGTCACAATCGGAACTGTAGCTCCTTTCATTACAGCTTCACCATCTTTAGCTCAAACAACTTTTTCTGATGTTTCATCTAACTATTGGGCGGCACAATTTATTCAACAATTATCTCAACGAGGTGTAATTGCCGGATTTCCTGATGGTAGTTTCCGCCCTGAAGAACCAGTGACACGCGCCCAATTTGCCGCGATGGTCAACAAAGCTTTCCAAAAAGCACCGCAACGACAAGCGATCAATTTTACTGATGTCCCTAGCAACTATTGGGCATCCAGCGCAATTGAGCAAGCTTATACCATTGGTTTCTTATCAGGATATCCAGGTAATCGCTTTGAGCCTAACCAAGCTATTCCCCGCGAGCAGGTTTTAGTTTCTCTGGCTAACGGTCTGGAATATAGTCCCAGTGGCAATACCGAAAGCACTCTGCAATACTTCAACGATGCCTCTAACATCGCTAGCTATGCCCGTAACCCGATCGCCGCAGCAACCCAAAAGCAAATTGTGGTGAACTATCCGAATGTGAACTTCTTGAATCCAACCGCAACCGCCACTCGCGCTCAGGTAGCAGCTTTTATCTACCAAGCATTGGTTAGTTCTAATCAAGCCTCAGCAATTAACTCACCCTATGTTGTGGCTGTCGGATCTACTACCCCAACACCTGCATCAGTGACAATTGCCCAAGGGACTACTATTCCTGTGAAGTATGACAAGGCGGAAAAAATTCTAGTTACAAAGGATGAAACATCACCCTTGACATTAACAGTATCCCAAAACGTAGTGACGCAAGACGGATCTGTAGTGATTCCTGCTGGTAGTCAAGTTGTTGGTCAACTAAAACCTGCTACAGGCGGTTCTCAATTCGTTGCCGAGAAACTAGTTTTGACCAGTGGTCAAGAGTATCAGCTGAACGCTACTTCTGACGTTATTACCAAAACTGAAACCGTCAAGAAGGGTACTAGTGTTGGTTCAATTATCAAGAATACTGTATTGGGCGCAGGTGCGGCAACTGCGATATCTGCTGTCACTGGCGATCGCGCCATTGCCACAGAAGAAGTCTTGGGTGGTGCAGGTATCGGTGCGTTGGTTGGTCTGTTCTTCGGTAAGAAGAGTGTTGACTTAATCGCCATTGACCCAAATACCGATTTACAAATGACCATTAATCAAAACTTATTGGTTTCATTAAGATAGTCATTAGTACATTTAAAGCCGAATTGTAGAATAGCGTAAATGCTGTATATTGTATGTATATAGCACCTACGCTAGTTTTTTTATCAAACTAAAAATTTTTAGAGAATTGCTTAAACTAAATTTTAGTTAAGCAATTTTTTTACGCCGTTTTTTATTAATTTATGAGAGTGATAATAGCACTTTAGAGGTGAAACAAGACTAATTTTATAGGTATTTTTAAAAAAATAATTTCAATGATTGGTACTTTCTTCAGGGGGCGACAGGGGAGCTAAAGAGCTTGCTGTATAAGTGACATAGCTTTCAAACCCTGGCGATAAAACCTCTGTTTATTGCGAATAGA
>NZ_JBALDE010000025.1:0-164973 GCF_036917515.1 Nostoc sp.
TCCGCAAGCAACTGGAGTACTTCCCTACCTTGCGAGCGGCAATGGAGTATGTTCTGAGTTTAGTGTCCTAACCAACCTGGCGGTTGCTATATATACTTTAGTTCATAGTTCAATTTTAACAAAAAATAAAAAAGCAGGCCCCTCTTAAAATCGGAACCTGAAAAACTATAAATAAGATGAAGTTTTCTTAAAATGCTTTACGATCAACTGCTCTTAGAAACAAAGAAGGCGACTAGAATCAAGCCGGCAACCAAAGCTGTAGCGGCAATTACTAGTAGGATATAAGTTCGCTTTTGCCCTTCTGTGAGAGGTTCTGCTTGATAAACCTTTGGTTCCCGGGCAAAATTATTCAGAAGGCCGCCTTCTTCATTGGTATAGGGCATGAATGAATTCCTTTATCTTTATCGTTAATTTAATGTTACATAAATGCTAAATCTGGTCTTAAACTGCTAGATAAATCGTTACATTGAGCATTAGGCATTGGGCATTGGGGATGGGGAAGAGACAAGTAGACAACGAAGAGGGGGAGATAAAAAAGAGACTTGTTCAATAATTCCCTTTTGTTCCCCTTGTCACCTTGTCCCTTTATCTGTTCTGTCTGTTTATTCCCCATGCCCTATGCCCCTTAACTAGTAATCGTCCCAGTTAGAGGTGAACTAGGACTGGCGTAATCTTTAATAGGCATTCTGCCGGCAAGGTATGCTAGACGACCGGCGACTGCTGCCAAATTCATGGCACGAGCCATTGCTGCTGGTTTTGGAGAAAGAGCGATCGCACTATTAATTAACAAGGCATCTGCTCCCAATTCCATTGCCTGAGCGGCTTCTGAAGGTGAACCAATACCAGCATCTACCACCACAGGCACACCTGCATTTTCGATGATAATTTGGATATTGGCAGTTGTTTTCAGCCCTTGTCCAGAACCAATTGGCGATGCCAAAGGCATTACTGTCGCACAACCTACCTCTTCTAAGCGCTTGGCTAACATGGGGTCAGCGTTGATGTAGGGTAATACTGCAAAGCCTTCTTTAACTAGTTGTTCTGCTGCTTGCAATGTCCCAATCGGGTCTGGAAGTAAATACTTAAGGTCAGGTATTACTTCTAACTTAACAAAGTTATTATCTTCCTGCCCCAACAATTTCGCCATTTCTCGCCCTAAACGCGCTACCCGAATTGCCTCTTCAGCAGTTTGACAACCTGCGGTATTGGGTAACATCCAGATTTTTTTCCAATCTAAGGCTTCAGCTAAACCTTCATGTCCAGGAGCCTTAGTTTGTACCCGTCGTACTGCTACGGTGACAATCTGGCATTCGCTAGCAGCGACGCTTTGCAGCATTTCCTCAATGCTGCGATACTTACCAGTTCCCGTCATCAAGCGGGATTGGAAGGTTTTGCCAGCGATAATCAATGGGGAGTCTTGAGTGGGAAGTGGGGATATAGCAGAGTGATGCCCGTTAGAGAAATTGGCAGAGTGAGTCAGCATTGGGGTGGAGGTAGATGATTTGGACTGAAAGCGCGAATAGTGAAAATCAGCAAGTAAGGGGTGAGACTTTTGTTCTAAGATCAAATCGGCAATCAATGCGGCGGTTACGGGCGCAAGTAGAATTCCGTTGCGGTAATGACCCGTAGCAAGGGTTAAATTTTGACAGTGGCTGGTACCAAGGATGGGCAATTCATCAGGGGTAGTTGGGCGAAATCCCCACCAAAATTCCTGAATGGGATAATGCTTTAATTGGGGATACAGCCGGATAGCAGCTTGTAGTAATTTTTGAATACCTTCTGGGGTGTTGTTGGAGATAAAGCCAACGTCTTCACTTGTTGCGCCAATAACCAGGCGATCACGTCTTGGTACGATATAAATATCCTGCCCAAATAAAACCCGCTTCAAGGGCAATTCCGGCGAAACTTCTGGTATCCGCACACTCAGCATTTGTCCTTTTCTGGGTAGCACAGGTAGCGGTAACAATTCATTTGACCAAGCACCTGAAGCTAAAACATAGTGCGCGGCGCGAATTATACCAGTGTTGGTTTGCACGCCAACTACTTGTCCTTGCTGCTGTAAAAATGCTTCTACTATAATACCGTCTTTAAGTTCAACACCAACAGACTCAGCTGCCGTCCGCAATACGTGAGCTAAAGCTTGATTATCAACTTGTGCATCTTCAGGATACCACCAGCCACCAACTACCTCTGCTCCCAATCCTGGCTGATATTGATGAATTGCCTCTTTGTTTAACCAGTAAGCCGGAGATAAGGGAGATGAAGAGGAAAGACTTTCCACTCTGCTCCTCTGCTCCTCTGCTCCCCTTTCCCTCCTATCCCCAGAGGGGGCCCCGAGTCCCCCCTGCCCCCCTGCTTCTTCAAAGAGGGGTGCAAGGATACCACAAGCACGGTAGCCAGTATTTAAGCCTGTCAGTTCTTCTAATTTGCGCGTCCAGTCGGGATATAAAGCACGCGATCGCCAACACAAGGAACGCATTGCCCCATTCGGGATGTTTTCCGCATCTGGTGCCAACATCCCGGCAGCGGCGTGGGTAGCGGCAGCCTGGAAGTCACGACAAAACACGGTGACATTTGTCCCGCGCAATTTTAGTTCAATGGCGATCGCTAAACCAATAATGCCGCCACCAATAATCACAGTCTCACTAATCATTAGTCATTAGTCATTAGTCATCTGTCATTAGCCATTTATCATTAGTACATAACTAATAACTCATAACTCATAACTCATAACTTATAACTTATAACTTGTAACTAAAGAGGGGTCTGAAGACGGATCTAATCGTTACCACAAGGCGCGAATTGGTTCGTTACTCTGATTTGTATCGCTAGATGGTGTGCTTGTTTGTGAAGAATCTGTATTGCCGTCTGTTGTACTGTCAGTTGAGTCATCGCCAGAATTCTGGGCAACATTACTCCTGTTGTCAGGTCTTGGGGCTACAATACCGCGCCTATTTTCGTTTGTTTGAGTTGTTTCATTTCCTTGTGTTGCAGTTTCTTCATTATTGCTGCCACCACTGCCATTAACATTAATATTAGCTGGCAGGACTTCTGATTTCTTATCACTAGGAGCGTTGGCAGTTTGTACGCCCATTGGAAAGTTGATGCCTAGTAATGTACCAAGCAGAATGGCTAAACCTCCAGCCATTAAAATTAAGGGTGTCCATCTACCCATCTTGTCTTAACTCCTTTTTAACCTTTTGGTGTCCACACTATTCGAGAACCTTGTCCCCAAAATCCATCAAACTTTGTCACTTTCACATCGCCTAAAACTTGAGTTTGACTTTTCTTACGTAAGTCTGTTGTAGGAGAATGGGGAGGAAGCGAACGCCGTGCTTGATCACGCCAATTCGCTGCTGACACTTCGCCCTCTACCTTAACCGCGCAGGTTCCACAACTGCCAATGCCCCGACAGTTTATCACCTTAGCACCGTTATTGTAGAGAGCAATACTATTTTGCAGCAAAATTGTTCGGAGATTGCTTCCATGCTCGCAATCAATTGTTTTACCTTCAGCTAGTACTTTAGGCATTTTTAAATTGCCAAACTGGCTTTTTGTTGTATATTGACACATTGCCTCGAAAGTTGTCTCGCCGGTCCCAGTTTTATGACCACAAATTCTTCACCTCAACTTTGGCTTTACGACACTACATTACGGGATGGCACTCAGCGCGAGGGTCTATCTGTATCGATAGAAGATAAGTTACGCATTGCCCGTAGACTCGATCAATTGGGAATTCCCTTCATAGAAGGTGGTTGGCCTGGTGCTAATCCCAAGGATGTACAATTTTTCTGGCAACTCCAAGAAGATCCGCTTAAACAGGCAGAAATTGTTGCTTTTTGTTCGACTCGACGCCCCAACTCCACTGCCGCCACCGAACCGATGTTACAGGATATTTTGGCTGCGGGAACTCGCTGGGTAACAATTTTTGGTAAGTCTTGGGATTTACACGTGACAACAGGACTCAAGACGACATTAGAAGAAAATTTGGCGATGATTCGCGACACAATTGAGTACCTCCGTTCTCAGAGTCGCCGAATTATCTACGATGCCGAACATTGGTTTGATGGCTATAAGCACAATCGAGATTATGCTTTACAGACATTAGAGACTGCGATCGCCGCTGGTGCGGAATGGCTAGTCCTCTGTGATACCAATGGTGGCACTTTACCCCACGAAATTAGCCAAATTGTTCAAGATGTCATTAGTCATTTGTCATTCGTCATTCGTCAAGAATCAATGACTGAGGACAAAGGACAAAGGACAATTCCCCAAATTGGAATTCATACTCATAATGATTCGGAAATGGCAGTTGCTAATGCCATAGCCGCCGTGATGGCAGGGGCAAAGATGGTACAGGGCACAATAAATGGTTATGGTGAACGTTGCGGTAATGCTAACCTCTGTTCGTTAATTCCTAATTTACAACTGAAGGCGGGTTACAGTTGTATCACAGAAGACCAGCTTACACAACTTACAGAAGCTAGTCGTTTTGTGAGTGAGGTAGTCAACCTTGCGCCAGATGAACACGCTCCTTTTGTGGGACGTTCGGCTTTTGCCCACAAGGGCGGTATTCATGTATCAGCAGTGGAACGTAATCCCCTGACTTACGAACACATTCAGCCAGAACAAGTCGGGAATCGTCGCCGCATCGTGATTTCGGAACAGTCTGGACTGAGCAATGTTTTAGCCAAAGCCCGGAGTTTTGGGATTGAATTGGATCAACAAAAGGCAGAGGCTAGAGAAATTCTCCAGCGCCTCAAAGATTTGGAGAGCGAAGGATTTCAATTTGAAGCCGCAGAGGCCAGTTTTGTACTGTTGATGCACGAAGCTTTGGGAGGTCGCCGAAAGTTTTTTGAAGTCAAAGGTTTTCAAGTCCACTGTGACTTGATTGAGGGGAAAGAAACTAGCAATGCCTTAGCTACAGTTAAAGTCGCTGTTGATGGGAAAAATATTTTGGAGGCGGCGGAAGGTAACGGGCCCGTTGCCGCTTTAGATGCAGCTTTACGCAAGGCTTTGGTGAACTTTTATCCCCAAATTGCAACCTTTGATTTGACAGATTACAAAGTACGGATTCTCAACGGACATACGGGCACTGCGGCGAAAACCCGTGTGCTGGTAGAATCAGGCAATGGTCGTCAACGCTGGACGACAGTAGGAGTTTCCACTAATATTTTGGCGGCTTCCTATCAAGCGGTGGTAGAGGGTTTAGAATACGGTTTGTTGTTACATTCCCAAGCAGAAGCAGCTTTAAAAGCTTCTAGTTGACAAAAGTGATATTTAGTGTAATTAAAGTCTGCGTTTTTTGATGAAAAAGGGAAGCGATCGCATTTTGGCGATCGCTTCTTAATATCTATTAACACTTTTGTGCTGATGTAGCGAAAAAGCGTTTGTGAATAGTAGCTCTACCAATTGCGCCATCCACCTTTAGGTGCAACTTCATTATTAGTAGACTTCAATCCATGACTTTGCAACAGAGTTTGATATTCTGTGCTGCTTGCCCAGCGGTCAATTTCTCGCGCCCGCAGTACTGGCACTGGATGGGTTAATTGAGCTGTACGAGCAGCTTTGACCATTTCACCCAGTTCTGTCTTGCTGATGTCATCGTAAGCGCGGGCTTGGGCAACAAAAGCATCGAGATTCAGTTGAGGCGCTAAGGTGGGAGAACCGCCTGCCAACTTCATCAACACGGACATGACAACTTTCGGGTCTTGAGTTGCTAGTAATGCGGCGCGATCGCAGGTAAACTCAGCACAACGTACCCATTCCAAAAGTTGCGCCTGTATGGCTTGAGCAACGAAAGTACCGACATTGGGCACAATCGCCGCAGCTAATATTAGTAAATTTACAGGTGTCAAGTAAACGCTATGGTCGCACTTGAGATGTCCCAACTCGTGGGCGATTACTGCTTGTATTTCCTCTGGTGTAAGGATATCAATCAGGGAAGTGTGTAGCACCACAAAAGGCTGCTTGCCCCGGACAGCAAAAGTATAGGCATTGGGAGCCGGATGTTGCCGGACGTACAATTGGGGAGGATCTATATCCAGGGTTTTACAGGCATCTAACAACAGTTTGTATAAATCAGGCAGTTGCTTTTCACCCACCAAAATACTGGAGGCAATATTTTCCACATAGAAAACTTGCTCTGCCATTGGCCCGAGCCAATTTCGCACCAACATATCTATGCCTGGTATCTGCTTGAGCGCTCTGGTAGCTTCCAGGTCTAATGGATGACGAAATGAGTCAGCTTTTAAACCAATTAGCGGGGTTTTGAAGAAGGACATAGTGCAGCAAGCTATAAAAAAACACAATTATGGAATCTGGCTGGATAGATAAACAGCCTCCCACAGTTAGTATAACGATTTCAGTAGGGGGTTTTCTTTCTTGCATACTCTTAAAACTCTTATCCGTCTTTGAGAAAACTAAGTACAGGATTTCAATTAATTCATAGCGAATTAAAGAAAGGCAATACCCTGCAATGCCAATACGTTGGCTTGCATTGTTAATGCGTTCCCCTGCATTAAAAACGCTACGCTTTTACACAAAACTGTACTAAATAAGGCGAGATTTAGTGACACGATCAAAGGAGGTTATGTTTTTATATTGTCATTATGAAAATATTGGTACTGAATGCTGGATCGAGCAGCCAAAAGAGTTGTCTGTATGAAATTGCAGATGAAATGCCTACCCAAGCACCCCAACCCTTTTGGGAAGGGAAAATCAACTGGGCTCAAGATCGGGGTGTAGCAGAAATTGAGGTGAAAACTGTTACGGGTGGAACGCTGCAAAAATCAATTTCTGGTGATTCTCCACAGGCGCACCTTACCTATATGCTCAATACACTTGATCGTGATGCAACCAAGGTAATCGATCGCTTGTCAGAAATCGATGTAGTGGGACATCGGATAGTACATGGTGGAGAGGATTATCGAGATAGTGTGGTAATTACGGAAGATGTCAAAAAGGCGATCGCTAATCTATCTAACATTGCTCCAGAACATAATCCAGTTGCTTTGGAAGGCATAGAAGCAATTGAACAAATCTTAAAAGATGTCACCCAAGTAGCAGTTTTTGATACCGGATTTCATGCGACTTTACCCGATGCAGCAGCAATCTATCCCGGACCATATCAGTGGGTAGAGCAAGGTATTCGTCGCTACGGGTTTCATGGTATCAGTCATCAATACTGTTCTCAACGTGCTGTCCAAATTCTCGGTCGAGATGTTGCATCTGAGCGGTTAATTATCTGCCATCTGGGCAATGGTTGCTCTTTAGCAGCGATTAAAAATGGTCGCAGTATTGATACCACTATGGGATTCACACCCGTAGAAGGATTAATGATGGGTAGTCGTTCTGGTTCAGTCGATCCGGGGATTCTGATTTATCTGTTGCGACACTGCAATTACTCTATCGAAAAGTTGGATGAGTTATTAAATAAAGCTTCTGGGTTAAAGGGAATTTCCGGTGTATCTAGCGATCTGCGTGAAGTCAGAGAAGCGATCTCTCAAGATAATTCCCGTGCTCAACTGGCGTGGGATATCTACGTGCATCGCTTGCGTTCTGGTATCGGCGCAATGCTGACTAGTTTAGGCGGATTAGATGCTTTAGTGTTTACAGCAGGTGTGGGTGAACACTCTGCAGAAATTCGCCAAGCCACCTGTGAAGCTTTTGGTTTTATCGGACTGAAAATAGACCTTGAGAAAAATCAACAGCAGCCTGTGGATGAGGATATTGCTACACCTGATTCAGCAGTACGGATATTAGTTATTCATACTCAAGAAGATTGGGCGATCGCTCAACAGTGTTGGCAGTTGTTGAAACGTAATTAGAAAGTCTGATTTAATTTGGGTAAAATTGTTTTAATATTTCAGCTAACTTAATCTTTGTCTTAAAAAAGTCTTTCACGAAACAATATCTTTTTCAATGCCTAACACCTGACTTTCAAGCTAGTAACCAACGCATAAAGCCTTTACTAATTTGCCCTACTATAAAACTAAAAATCCATTCTAATAACGGCCCAATTAGTGACAAAAATAGTAAGAATAATAAATCAGTGGGAGTAAACATAAAAATACTAGAAGTTACACAACTTAGTCCCCATGCCAGCCAATTGCGATATTGAGAATTAATAGAAGTCCATCTTGGAAGTTGATTAACAAGCCAATGGCGAATAGTAGCAAATATAAAAGATGTTACTAGCCCAACAAATATTGATAATGAAAGTGCTAAATGTAATTTCCAAACGAGAAAAGCAGCAGGGAAAAGCGAAGCTAGTTCCCAAGCTAATAGATTTAATTTAGTTTGAAGATAGCTGAGGATTTTTTCAATCAGCCAATAATATACATAAACAATATTTAAACACTCAGAATTTTGGATAAATTTATTCTGGACTTTGTGAATTATGTCGCCATAAAATAAAATACTACTTTGTAAAACAATATCTTCTTCTTTCCACAAATATAAAGCTGATGTATCTTCTCTATAACACAAATTAAAAGTAAGTCCATACTGTAAATTTAATTTTTTTTGTAATAATTTATTCCAAAATAATTTGATAAAACTTACTATAAAAGTGTCATCAAAAAATTTTAAACTTTTAAAGTTTTTTTTAACAACTGCTAATTTCTGGTATTGCATAGTATTATCACTAAAGCAGTTATAGTACAAAAGATAAGCTCTTAATTTTGGTGGGATATACACAGAGCAGCCTATTTTTCGCGCTTCCTCAATTTTTTTTAAAACTGCCTTATTTAAATAAAAAGTATACTGTCCTGGCTCAACCTTTATTTCAATTTCAATAGGAGTACCTTGAGGTATTTGCACAAAGAAAGATAGTTGAATATCAGCTTCACAATTTGTATATATTTTATCAGCGTTCATTGTCGGGATAACTTTGCGATACTTTGTACAATACCAATCAGAAAATCTAGTGTTCCACGCCACTGTTTCTCTCCAGCAACTATCCCTTCATTATGTATTTTTAGAATTAAATCTCTATCACCTTCAGATAATTGAAATAGCTTTTTATTATAACGACTGATAATATCTCCATCTAACTGCATAACAGTTTGAGCATAAATAACATCAATATCTACACTAGTAATGTTATCGCTATTAAGTGCAGCTTTCAGCTCAGACATTTTCCGCAGTGTCCGAATAAATTTATCATTATTCAAAAGTTTTTCAATCTCTTGCCACCTTTGCCACAAATTTTTTTGATTATTATCTTCTCGCTCTGCAACCGGAGTTGGATTAGGCAATATTGGTCGAGCTAACTTTATGTATACCTCATCAGTTGGAAGAATATTTGCTTTATGTTCCACCTGATATTTAAGACGCTCTTGATATTGGATTATTCGGGGATCTGGCTCGCTACTATCATTACTTTGTTCAAGGAGAATGTAAAAATATTCCCTTTCAAGTTGTGAAAATAGACTTGTATAACGCTTGCGTAGTTCTTGAGCTTGAGTTTTTTCTGGTTCTAGTAAGTCGTCTGGATTTGGAATTCTTTTAATATCAAAGTAGTCTTTGTCATTTATTGAATAAATCTCTTCATACGCTTGCCAAGCATTAAACTTTGCGCCAGTAATTTGCTCCACAACCATTGTATTTATTTCTAAAGCTGTAATATCATCAACTAATTCATGTACAGATGAGACTACTTTTTCTAGCAAATCTTTAGCTTGTTCTTGAATTTTGAGCATAGTCATAATTTCCTTGATTTTTTTAAAGCAAACTAACCTATAGGTAGGGATAAGCTGAAATTATGTAGGTATTTTGGGATTAATATCAATTAATAAATATCAACTACTGGGGACGGGATAGCGATTGTTGTGAAGTTTTACGAGATTTCATAATTTCAATAAACAATCCATATAGCTTTTGCAAACTTTCAATGTTTTTTTGCATAATATCCCGACTTTCTTTGATTTGAGTTAGATGAAATTCGCGAAGTTCTGTATATGGACCACTACCAACAAATTGACTACCAACTTCATTAAGTATATCACCATCAATTAGATTAATTGTAGTGTGCATTCGATTATCTGGTTGAGCAATTTGCTGCTCTTTTAGTTGTTTTAACTGAGTAGATGATTCTGGAACCCAAGTGGTAATTTCTAGCTCTATAACTTCAACTATTGCTATTTGAATAGCATCAATTATTTCATCAATATTGAATCCTTCTCCCTTACTATTCAGCTTTTTAACTTTTATTTTAAATTCACTACTTGGTTTGCTAGATTGACTATTGCTTTCCACATTTTCTAGGGCTTGACTATTAGTTACTGTGATTTCGTTAAAAGTATTATTCACCATGAGGTTTTAGAGATTACAGACAGATTTAAATATAAAGTAAGATGCAGTTTTAGGTTATGTCAAAATTTTTAAGGCTTTTACTCAAAAAAAGTAACTAAAGTCAAAACAACTTAATAATTTTAGAAATTTTTACTAAAATCAAGTTATGGTTTTTCTAAAGTAAAATTTACTTTAGAAAAAGAATAATCTCATGTTAGATTTTGGAGGCACGGTTTGCAATGAGTCTAGCAATGCGTAAGATTTCTCCGCTGTTTTTAGTGGCTGTGATTATGAAAGATTTAATTAATTAGCTTTTAGGCGCTTCGTTCCAATCTATAGAAATTAGATATTACTTTTAAACAAAGAAATATAAAGTATATCTCAGAAATCTTTAGTGTTGGTATGATTTTATACTAACATTAGAAGTAATTTATTTTAGCAAACCTGTTTTTTATTTGGTTTAGCAAAGTGTAGACGCACAAGTAGGGCTGACTTTTTTTATAACACTATGTATACAATAATATAACTATGATGATAAAGACAAAAAAATATGTTGTTATCTCGTCAGGCTTTTGCTACACCTGTTGTAATTTGTATATGTATTTTAGGAGTTGGCTTGATTCAATTACCTCAATTGCAAAAAATAATAAACAGAAAACAATCTGCCTCTTTAGAAACTCTAAAAAAAGAAATAAAATCTGAAAATATCCGGCTGAGTTTTCTTGAGAAAATACCTAGCTTTGGTTATAAAAACTTCATTGCAGATTTGGTTTATCTCAATTTTCTTCAATATTTTGGAGATGATGAAATTCGAGATAAAACAGGTTACAGTTTAAGTCCAGAATATTTTGAAGTGATTCTAGAACACGATCCACGATTTTTAGCAGCGTATCGTAGTCTTTCGATTAGTACTTCATTGTATGCTGGTATGCCAGAACGGGCGATCGCATTGTCAGAGAAAGGCTTAAAATCAATATCTCCGTCAGTACCCGAAAAGTCTTATTATATATGGCGTTTGAAAGGAGTTGATGAGTTATTATTTTTAGGCAATGCTCAAGCTGCCCAACATTCTTTTGCAACGGCGGCAAACTGGGCAAGTAAATTTTCAGATCCAGAAAGTCAGCTTATAGCGAATACTTCCCAAAGAACTGCGGAATTTTTGAGTCGAAATCCTAATAGTAAATACGCTCAAATTTCTACATGGTCAATGGTTTTAAGTAATAATGCTGATGAAAGAACTCAAAAACGCGCAATTAAGGAAATCAAAGCCTTGGGAGGAAAAATAGTTACAACTCCTGAAGGTACTCAGAAAATTATATTTCCTCCTAAAGATTAAATTATTATTCATAACAGGTTGTTGCAAGTTTTGTATAGAATGATATTCACCCAAATTTTTCAAATTTCTTACGGATGATTGAGTAAAGTAATACTTATGTCAATACAATTGGCAGAATCTGACTTTCAAATATTAGAATGTTTTCCTGTTATTTCCCAGTTGCGCCCTCACCTTGAGCAGGCTAAGTTTGTAAAACAAGTTCGATATCAAATGAAAGAAGGATATCAACTTGCATTTTTGGAAGTAGAAAAGCAAGCTGTGGCAGTGGCTGGATTTCGCATTTCTAATTGTTTAGCATCGGGAAAGTTTTTATACATTGATGATTTAGTTGTTGATGAGTTGCAGCGATCGCATAGCTACGGTCAACAGTTATTTCAGTGGCTAATTGAATATGCCAGAAATCATGATTGTAAATACCTGAGTCTGGATTCTGGTGTTCAGCGATTTGCAGCCCACAGGTTTTATCTCATGCAGCGTATGAGCATTACAAGTCATCATTTTTCAATGGAGTTGTAGTGATAAGCAATTTGGTTGTGACAAATAATATTTTTTGGTATGACGGCAAATTAATTCACTCTCAAACCATAGAATTAAACATTAACGATCCAGGTTTACTTTATGGGGCAACTGTTTTTACCACATTGCGGGTTTATCAGAACTCCTTAGATAGTAATTTAACTAATTGGCAAGCACATTGCGATCGCCTACTTTTCTCGCTACAAACTTTTGGGTGGCAGCAACCCGATTGGAATCGTCTGCGTCAAGGCGCTCAAACTCTTCTCCTACACTTCCCTGTTCTCAGAATTACCCTTTTTCCCGATGGACGGGAATGGATAACTGGTAGATTCTTACCGCAAGATTTAACAGAAAAACAAAATACTGGTGTTGTGTGTGCCGTTGCTAGTCCTGAATTTTCTCGCTCTCTCCCCTCTCATAAAACTGGAAACTATTTGAGTGCTTGGTTGGCAAAAACTAGCTTAGATGCCCAAGAAGCAATATTAATCGATCCTCAAGGAAATTGGTTAGAAACCAGTACAGGCAGCCTTTGGGGATGGTGCGATCGCACTTGGTACACGCCACCAATAAAGGCCGGAATTTTACCGGGAATTATGAGATTGCAACTTGTAAACTGGTTGCAAAATCACCAGCAGCCAGTGCGAGAAGAAACTTGGAGCGTCGAGTTAGTCAAGAGATTTGAAGCGATCGCCTACACTAATAGTGTGGTAGAAATTATTCCCATTCATACAGTTCATCTGCCTTCAGGGTCGCTAGAATATAATCCCTACCATGATAGTTTTCAGCTAATAAGGGAGCTTTTTTTAGCATGACATTCACGCCAAATTTGTTATATCTTAAGATAAGTTAACATAATTCTTAATAATCACCTTTGCGATCGCAGATGCTAGGCGATGGTGCGAAAAATACCGGAGGATAGACCTTAGTGAATAAAAGATGGAGAAATGCAGGGCTGTACGCGCTGCTGTTTATTGTCGTCATTGCGCTGGGAACAGCATTTTTTGACAAACAACCCCAAAGCAGAGAGACATGGCGATATAGTCGCTTTATTCAAGAAGTTCAGCAAGGCAGAGTTGAAAAAGTCAGTTTGAGTGCAGATCGCTCTACAGCACTGGTAACACCCAAATATGACCCAGCTAAACGGATTGTTACTTTAGTCAACGATCCAGATTTGATTAATACTCTGACTACTAAAGGCGTTGATATTTCTGTTTTGCCACAAACTGACGAAGGATTTTGGTTTAAGGCACTGAGCAGCTTATTTTTCCCTGTATTGCTTTTGGTTGGCTTATTCTTCCTGCTACGTCGCGCTCAAAGTGGCCCAGGTAGCCAAGCGATGAACTTTGGCAAATCCAAAGCCAGAGTGCAAATGGAACCACAAACCCAGGTGACATTTGGCGATGTCGCTGGTATTGACCAAGCCAAGTTGGAATTAAATGAAGTCGTAGACTTTCTGAAAAACGCCGATCGCTTTACTGCTGTTGGTGCAAAAATTCCTAAAGGTGTGTTGTTAGTTGGCCCTCCTGGTACAGGTAAAACCCTCCTAGCTCGTGCGGTAGCTGGTGAAGCTGGTGTACCCTTCTTCTCGATCTCCGGTTCAGAATTTGTGGAAATGTTCGTAGGTGTGGGTGCATCCCGCGTCCGCGATTTATTTGAACAAGCTAAGACCAACGCTCCTTGTATCGTCTTCATCGATGAAATTGACGCTGTAGGTCGTCAACGGGGTGCAGGTTTAGGTGGTGGTAACGATGAGCGGGAACAAACCCTCAACCAGTTGCTCACAGAAATGGACGGCTTTGAAGGTAACACAGGTATCATCATTATTGCTGCTACCAACCGTCCTGATGTCCTAGATGCAGCCCTATTGCGTCCTGGTCGCTTTGACCGTCAAGTTGTGGTAGACCGTCCCGACTATGCCGGACGCAGCGAAATCCTCAAGGTTCACGCCCGTGGCAAGACCTTGGCGAAAGATGTAGATTTGGATAAAATTGCCCGTCGTACCCCTGGATTTACTGGCGCTGATTTATCCAATCTGTTGAATGAAGCCGCAATTCTGGCAGCACGCCGGAATTTGACTGAAATTTCGATGGACGAAATCAATGACGCGATCGATCGCGTATTAGCTGGGCCAGAGAAGAAAGACCGGGTAATGAGCGAAAAGCGCAAAACCTTGGTGGCATATCACGAAGCGGGTCACGCTTTAGTTGGTGCTTTGATGCCAGACTATGACCCAGTACAAAAAATTAGCATTATCCCTCGCGGTCGCGCAGGTGGTTTAACTTGGTTTACTCCTAGTGAAGACCGGATGGACACTGGTTTATACAGCCGCGCTTATCTGGAAAATCAGATGGCTGTGGCTTTGGGTGGTCGGCTTGCTGAAGAATTAATCTTTGGTGAAGAAGAAGTTACCACTGGTGCTTCTAATGACTTACAACAGGTAGCCCGGGTTGCGCGTCAGATGATTACCCGATTTGGGATGAGCGATCGCTTAGGCCCTGTTGCCCTTGGTCGTCAACAAGGTAATATGTTCCTCGGACGCGATATCATGTCAGAGCGTGATTTTTCTGAAGAAACCGCCGCCGCCATTGATGAAGAAGTCCGCAAACTTGTAGATGTAGCCTATACACGCGCTAAAGAAGTGTTAGTGAGCAACCGCCACATTCTAGATCAGCTAGCGCAAATGTTAGTTGATAAAGAAACAGTAGACGCTGAAGAGTTGCAAGAAATTCTCTCGAATAACGATGTGACAACCGCTGCATTTGCCTAATTAATCAGAAGTGATGAGTGAAAACAATTTTTAGCTCGTAACTTTTAAAAATTCGGGGTAATTCTGGGATTTTCCAGAGTTACCCCAATTTTTTTATTTCTTGGCAAAAGCCCGGCCATGAAGACCGGGCTTTTAATCCGTAATCGGGTTATATTCCCCAGAGGTTCGTTATAGAGTTTCAGTATAAATCGCTAATCTGATAGAGACTACCACCTGAACATAATCAATTCCGGAAAATTAGAAAAATTTTTTTAGATACACCAAAATCAAAGCAGCTATAACTTTGACTTTACAAGGCAAAAGATACAATCTAAGAAGTCTGGATTGTAAAAAATCCCCAAACCCATCATGTTAGAGTACAATCCATTAGCTTGCTTGCCCGACTCTGACGATATCCTTGTGGATAATGAACTACAAGATTTGATTCTTAGTTTACTTAAAAACGTACTGGCGATGGCATGAGCAGATCGAATGGACTGGTTTTTCGGGGCTGATATGGCTATTTACTATGACCCCAATCTACCAGCGATTGTGCCGGATGGATTTTTAAGCCTGGGAGTCGAACGATTTTTTGATGAAAACCTCCGTTTAAGTTATGCAATTTGGGAAGAAGAAAAAGTTCCTATATTGGTACTGGAAGTAGTATCTCAGACTTATCGCGGAGAATACACTACTAAGAAAAACGAGTACGCAAAGCTCAAAGTCTTGTACTATGTCGTTTATAATCCTACTCGCCGCCGCAAGCAACACTTAGAGGTCTATAAATTAGTCAATAACGAGTATCAATTACTCTGTGGAAATCCTGTTTGGCTACCAGAGGTAGGTTTGGGAATTGGCATAGAACGAGGAATATATCACGGGATCACGCGAGAGTGGCTTTACTGGTATAACGAGCAAGAACGACGTTTACAAACGCCGGAAGAACGTGCCCAAATGCTGGCACAAAAGTTGCGCGAACTTGGTGTCGATCCTGATTCTCTCTTGTGAAAACTAGAAATTAGGGTAATTCGGAGATTTTACGAATTACCTTGATTGCAATCAATGCAAAAAAATCTATGGATTCTGTGGCACACCCCTTATAGCGATCAAATAGATAACTTTCTAAATCTCAATCAGACTAGCCTAAACAATGACTGAATACTCAACTTAAACTCTGGATGTCGGTTTCAAAAATAGCCACGCCATAAAGAACGTAGCTGCTGTAAATAGTTGCGTCAAATCCAAAGCAGATAGATAGCCGTCTGCAAATGAAGCGATACTGCGATCGGTAATGCCAAATACCCAGGATGAGAGGCCAAATAGCCAAATCCCATTCTTGAGATTTCCGACGAATTCTTTAGAGTCCGATCGTTTTTGATCTTTCATAATCTTCTGTTCGGTTGGTGAAAAATCTAGTGATTGGTGTGAAATACCTGCCATTGGAAATTTTTTCTGACTCCTGACGCTGAATTTACACTTCTATTAATAATATTAATAAATATTTCAGTCACTTGACTTCAGTACACAAAGGTAGATTTCATAATCATGACATTCTTTTTTTATTCTGTTACCTCCGATAAACGGCAATGCGTTGAGTTTTCAGCTTTATAGCATCGGGTTTGAATACCGAGATTACATTATTTTTAAATAACCATATAAATATTTATTTATGCTTTGTATAAAATACTTCATGGGATAGATGCGTTTCCAAAATATTTTCATATTTCATTTGTGTAGAGATAGCTATCATTGGTGTCGATTTAACGTGAAAGCCAGTTGAGAAGCAGTTTTTAGCACTCCGCTTCTTAAACTCGCAGCACCGCTAGGAGTAGCATTTCCAGCCAGAGGCTGTAAACGAGGTTTTAAAGAAGTTTTAGCTGAAGTTGACATGTATGACAGCTAGCTATGCGTCCCTACAAGGAAATGAAATACTTATTCTGGAGTAGATTAATCCCTTTACTCTACTCAGCACTGCTCAACGCCCTGATACTGCTAACAGCACTCTTCATCTGACCAACTGCGCAGCAGAATTAAAAAATTGACGACACAACCCCTTCGTGACTAAAACTGTTGTCAACAAGTTAGCAAAAGCAACCATGAACATAATTAAAATTTCATAGGATACAGCATCTAGAGGTTTGACACCAGCTAATAACTGTCCGGTGGTAATTCCTGGTATTGCGATCATACCTATGAGTATCATTTGATTGAGAGTAGGAATCAATCCGGCTTTAATGGCGTCTTTGCGATACTGGCTAACTGCTTGCTCTGGAGTTGCACCTAAGCTTAAATGGGTTTCTATTTCGAGATGGCTGGAATTAATCGTGCTGACAAGACGATCGCCTGCGATCGCAGCTGCATTGGTAGCATTACCCAAGACTATCCCTGCTAGGGGAATTATATACTGTGGTTCGTACCATCTTTCTGGTTGAACGATCAAGAAGTTGATGTAAAACACTGTCACCGCAGTACTAATTAAAATTGCACCCCACACCAAAGGCAACAGATGAGGAATTTTTGGAGTAATGCGATTTCGTGCGACAATCGCCGTAATTGTCAGCATTATTGCTAATAGCGCTAAAACTGCCCAAACATTGTCTAAAGCCAAGATGAAATCTAAAATGTATCCCAAGACAAGAAGTTGTAAGATGGTTCTTCCAGTAGCAAGGGCTAGGTTCAACTCTAATCCTAATTTTTCCCAAGCAGATAAACCAATGGCGATCGCCATCAATCCCACACCAATAGCTAAATCCCCGAAATCCAGCTCGATCAGATTCTGCATGGGTTCTCTATCTCCTGGTATTTTATTCTCAAAGCAGCCCACACAAGAGGAACTTTGACCAGATATGTTGGATCTTGGTTGATATATATCACTTTCATCAATTCAAAATTCCAAATGGTACGACCTTAACATGGCAAACACCTAGTATGCCTACTATCTGTAAATTAAATGTGCAGTGGTTTACCGCACCACAATTTAAGTAAAAACCCTAATAGATGCGTATCTTGGGCGATAGTCTTTTAGTAGCTCCTCTTTGATTAATAATTCAATCAGCAAAAAATTGACTCTCGAAGTGCATCCTTTGTATCTCCCGATAAAATGAGAACTCATGATCCAAAGTGTAAATCCCATCCCTGCCTTTGATATCAAGCAGCAATACACCAGCATCGAAGCAGAAGTAAGTGTAGCTGTCTTAGAGGTTTTGGCTTCTGGTCGCTATATCGGCGGCCCCTTAGTCGAAGGCTTTGAACAACAGTTTGCCGCTTATAATACTGTTACTGAATGTGTGGCTTGTAATTCTGGTACTGATGCGCTCTACTTAGCGTTACGAGTCTTGGACGTTGGTGCAGGCGATGAAGTGATTACAACGCCTTTTACCTTTATTGCGACATCTGAAGTGATTAGCGCCGTGGGTGCAAAGCCTGTTTTCGTTGATATTGACACGACTACGTTTAATTTAGATATAGAGCAAGTCGCAGCGGCGATTACACCCAACACTAAAGCGATTATCCCGGTTCACCTATTTGGACAACCTGTGGATATGACATCATTAATGGCGATCGCTCAGTCTCACAATTTGTCAATCATTGAAGATTGCGCTCAGTCTACAGGGGCAATTTGGGCTGATGAAAAAGTAGGAAGTATTGGACATATTGGTTGCTTTAGTTTCTACCCTACCAAAAATCTTGGTGGTTGCGGCGATGGTGGAGCAATAACGACTAATGACCCAGCGATCGCCACTAAACTGCGAATACTACGAGATCATGGTAGTAAGATTCGATATTTACACGAAGAAATCGGTGTAAATAGCCGCTTGGATGCTCTCCAAGCAGCTATTTTGCAGATTAAGCTACGTTATTTAGATATTTGGAACGATCGCCGCCGAGATATCGCCAATTATTACTACCAGTACCTTAGCCAAATTCCGGGGATTGTCCCACCCCAAGAATTACCTGGGGGTATTGGGGTATGGAATCAATACACTATTCGCATATCCGGCGAAGGGCGCAATGGTTCTAGCGCCAAATATCGAGATTGGGTGCGTAGTCAATTGCAAGAACAGGGCGTGAGTTCAATGATTTACTACCCCCATCCTTTACATTTGCAGCCAGTTTATCAAAGTCTGGGCTATAAAATTGGGGACTTACCAATAGCAGAGCAAGCTTGCCATGAGGTTATATCCTTGCCTATGTTCCCAGAACTGACACAACAGCAGCAAGACCAGGTGATTTATGCGTTGAAGGATTGTTTGGGGTGAGGGGACTGGAGAGCAGGGGAGGCAAGGGGGGATAAGGGGACAAGGTGACAAGGTGATCTAAAGTTAGAACTTGCAATAAGTCTTTCCCTTCCCCTTGTCCCCAATTCTCCTTGTCCCCAAGTCTCTTCCCAATGCCCTACTTATCAGTCAGCACTCTTGCAGTCGCTAAGACTTCTACTAAGCCGCGCACAGCAGCAATCATTGCGACTTCGCTATTGAGTTGGTTGATGGCGGAACCAACACCAACACCAGCAGCACCAGCGGCGATCGCTAACGGTGCAGTAACGCTAGAAATGCCTGATGCACACAATACTGGCACTGACACCACACGCGAAATCTCAAAAGCTGCTGCCAAGGTGGGAGCAGCTTTTTCAATTAATCCTAAAGTTCCGGGGTGAACTGGGTTACTGCTAGTACCGCCTTCGGTTTGGATAATATCTGCTCCAGCTTTCACCAGTTCTTCTGCTAACTGTACTTGTTGATCTAGTTCCAGGATGTGGGGAACGGTGACAGATAGGGTGATTTCTGGGAGAAGAGCGCGGGTTTGCTTAGTCAGCGCTAGTACTTCCACAGCCTCAAAGCGGCGCCCTTGAGTATAGAAGGAATCAAAATTCCCAATTTCAATTAAGTCAGCACCAGCTGCCACTGCTTGCAGAAATTTATCTGGCTCTATTGCGGATACACAAACAGGTAATTCTGTCAAACTTTTAGCTAGCTGGACTAAAGCTGGATCGGCGGCAATATCAACAAAAGTAGCACCGCCAAAATCAGCAGCTTTGACAGTAGCAGCAACATTAGAGGCGTCGAAGTTATTCAAGCCGCTAATCACTTTTAGAACGCGGCGGTTAGTAAATGCACGTTGGAGTGTGGAATGCATCGTCATAGTTTGGCTTTTGAAGCTAAGAAAATTAGGTATATTCTACCGTCCCTCAGTTGATGAGAGACTAAATCACTATGGGAGTTGCCAAATATTGATAATTTTATCCTGATCGCCCCTAATCAAAGTTTTGCCATCTGTACTGAAAGCGATCGCATAAACTTCTAGTTCTATCTATCTAAGTCTGTAGGGTCTTTTACCACTATCCTAATCAAACTCTAGAGGCCACAAATCTGCAATTGGTACTTCCCATCCTGGGAGCAGTTCGGGAACTGTTAAAATATCGCCATCACGAAGTATTATTGGCTCTTGTCCAAAGTTGTAAACTTCAACAATCCGCTCATCTGGATTGAGCAAAATTCCTACCGTAGTTCCCAAACTCAGAAATTCTTGAATTTTAGCTCTCAGATCCTCTAAATTATCGCTAGGGGACTTCACCTCTACAGTCAAATCAGGAGCCAATTGAGCAAAAGACTTGGGACTGCGACGCAAGCGTTCGGCTAAAACAAATGAGGCGTCCGGGGCGCGTAAATCAGAATTAGGCAACCTGAAACCAGCGCTAGAAGCTGCTGTTCGTCCCAGTTTGCGCGGTCTAACCCAGTTATGTAACTTGGCAATCATCGCGGCTGCGACCTCATCTGATTCGTATCCTGATGGACTCATGACAATAATATTACCCTTAACTAATTCCATGCGATAGTCAGGATGCTGTTGCTGCAGTTTTTCCAAGTCTTCAAGCGTTAGGGACATAAAACCTCTAATTATCACACGCCCTGTATCTATATTATGGAGACAACAGACCTCTCTAGGAGCGATCGCCCGATGAATTTTCCAGTCATCGCCAAACCTGTCACTCCAAAGACTTCCTATGTTCTGCTGTATCGTGAAAAAACAGGAATAAGCAGTAAAATCGAATATTATTGCTTATTTTTCAAAACACTCCATTGCTGTTTGTACTTTCTCAACTTGCCTGGGTGCTTGCATTTCGTTAAAAAGTGCGATCGCCTTCAAAAAACTTTCCCTACTCTGCTCAATTTCACCCATTTTTTTATTAGTCAATGCCAACTGATAATAAGCCTCAGCTAGGTCTGATTTAGCACCAATTTTATTAAGAATTTTTATTGCTTCTGAATGATTAAAAATTGCTCTAATAAATTCTCCCTGTTCTCGAAAAAGTTCAGCTAGAGAACTTATAGCTTTAGCTTTGATTTGGGTAAAGTTGTTTTCTTCAGCATGAAATATAGCTCGTTGGCAAAACTCAAAGGATTTTTTAAGATTACCTAAATTCTTATAAGTTAAGCAGAGACTCACTAGACTATGTCCGATTCCCCATAAAGTTACTCTAGTTGATGATGACATAGCATAAAAGGCCTGTTCAGCAAGATGAAAAGCATCTTCTCTGCTACCAGAGAATGATTTTATTAAAGCCAAACAGCATTGAGAGTATGCCATGTAATCATCAAGATTACTATTTTTTTCAGTAAGGTTGCAAACAGAATTAAAACAATCTTCGGCCGCTTCTATTTCCCATAATTCAAGCTTGCAAAGTCCTGTATTAAATAGAATAGAGATTTTCGTTAACTTTTCATCTAACTCTTCTAATATTTCTCCTGATTTATCATAGCACTCTATAGCTTCTCTAACGCAACCGATAATTCGATATGTATATCCAAGAATAATGTAAAGTTTAATCAATCTTTTTTGGCATTTTACATCATCTATTATTCGCTTAATTACGGAGAAATTTTTCTGGAGCAGCCCCAACTGGTAAAAGGAAGAACCTAAAGGTAGTCCTGCACCCCACTTGTTACCTCTTCCTTGTAAAATTACATCGCCTGCTTGCTCAAAATCACTAATTTCTACATAGTGATAATAAGCTTCTAAAGCAGTTAAAGCATCTGTAATATTTTTGATAGCTGCAACTCTCTGCATCCAAAATTCTGCAGCTTTTCGGTTTACTAATTCCCATTCTTCACTGACTAATCTTAACCGACTAATTGCTTCATCACGAATTACCGGATGCAGCCAATATTGTCCTTTTTTTGCTTCTATTAAGAACAAATCTTGTAGAGCTTTAATCACCCGTCTACGTTGTTGTTCTGGTACATCCCAAAGCAAACATAAAACTCCTTCAATCGGCACGGAAGTAATATCTTGATAACGATAGCATCCTAAACGACACAAGAGGCGATAGGCTTCTAAGTCATTCGCTTGGAGACGGGTAAATTGACTGGCAACTAAATCTTTTAACTCTCTTTCTATTAATAAATATGTACAGTTTTCCTGCCAATAGGCGTGTATATCACCAGAAAAATCTGTCAATATTGCTCCTCGCAGAATTTGCATTGCTTTGGCATTGCCTCCATAAGCTCTGCACATTTCACTGAGAATAGTAGAATCACAATTGATAATATGGTGACGGCTGAAAAACTGTCGCCATGCTTGATCATTTAAACCTTCGAGTGGATAGAGATGAACCTCTACACTAGACTCCCGCAAACGCTCACGACTTGTTACTAAAGTAACTGAATGTACATCCGAATCTGCTAATACTCTCAATAACTCAACATAAGGGCGACGATCTTCTAGGAACTTGCCATTTTTATCGAGAGCAGTTTCTAGATTATCAATAAATACCCCAATTTTAGAAGTTTGTTCTCGGAGTTTGCGCCGTAGTCGTTCTAAGCTAATACCAAAGTCACCTGCTGGTTCTTCGTTAAAGTATCGCCGTAGCCATTCTTCAACCACACTCTCTACAGGAGTAAGATTTTGAATTTCTGTGGCCATCCACAGTTCTAGTACAAAATTAAATTTTTGACTTTTAAAATATTTGCGTGCTAATCTGGTTTTGCCAACACCACCTTCACCTTGGATGAGAATAACTTTTTCTCCCTGACTGACTAAGGTGTGGAGTTCGGCTATTTGGCGATCGCGCCCTACAAAGTTAGAATCTAAATCCTGAGGTTTGGTGTCATTGCCCTCTAAATTGGGAATATGACTTGTTTTTGCCGACTGTTGGGTTGTTCTAAATCCCTGAACCACACCTTGGAAGGTAGATTTGGAGACTTTCACTCCCAGCACTTTTGATAGTAAATGCCAAAGTTCTGCGCCAACTGATTTTAAATGCGCTTCTGTATAACCACGCCTGTTGGCAATATCTTGGTAAGTCCGCCTTTCATCCTCCCACAAATGACGCAAGATAATCCTTTGAGTTTTATCTAAGTGTTCTCCCGTCTTGAGAAAAACCAAGTTATCTACAAACTCTAAGGCTTCTTCTGCACCCATTTGCGAACTTGATGTATCATTTGTAATTCATTATAACGATATTTTTACTACTTCTTCCTACCCGCCATACTACAAAATACTTTTTCCTACTCAGTAGGAAACTTACTTTATCTGACTGCACAGCGTTTGAAGTTGTATTACTCTTGTAAGTAATACAGGCAAAGTTAAGTTAAGCGCCAATAAAAGGTGGTTGAGGAGAGATTTAGAGAGCGCTACTACTGCAAGCTTAGTAAATCACAGATATTACTGTTCCATATTAATTACTTATAAAAGTGGTGTTTACTAAACAGGCAGTGGGTATTAACTAACTAGATTCTGTAGAGCGTATTTACAACTAAGTGTGTAAATCTTCACTTTACAGGAGGTTCAATGATGTTAAACAAAGATTGTCATCATGATTGCAATCAGAATCAGTGCCCTTTTGCCCAAGATACACATAATCCTAATAGATATGTCTGCCTCAAATGTGGTATTGAGCGAGGAATAAATAAGTATTCTTCAAGATTCGGCTCGTTTTTACTCCTGTTATTGAGCTTGTTTATTTCATTCCAACTATTAGTTAATTATGAAAAGCAAAACAATCTACAAAAGCTGCAACAGTCTTTGAATCATTCAACCAACAAGGCAATTATCCAATTGTAAAACGAATACTGTTGATTCTCTATAGCCTTGTTTTTAAAGAGAATTGAGATAATAAAAAAGAATATTCACCAATAAAAATTTAACTAATTTCGCGAGTACAACTATGGACACAAATCAGGATACGCTTTTATTTCGTTTTGCCTCTAAATCCTTGAAATATTTTTTGTTGGTACTGTTTGGCATTGCGATCGCTTACGTTTTATCTAGTGGTTTGGGTATCTTACAAATGATACCTATATTGCTGTACCTTTTACAACAGTTTTTGTTTCCACTGGGAATTATCCTGTTGTGTTTAATGACAACAGCAATCATTTTTGAATCCTTACGTTAAAAATTGGGGGAGTGGCAAGTTAAAAGTTAGGATTAATAATTGCCTCTCTTATCTTCCCTTAGCATCTAAAAACTTCAACTGGTGGTATAAACAGCTAATCTGCACTAAATTCACACCTGCTGCTTGGGCTTTCCGTAATGGGTTGCCAAAAATTGCTTCTATCTCCAAGGGACAGTGTTCGTCGTAGTCAATTTTCATACTGGGGCGGTAAGGTGTCATTTTGACAGTATAATCGAGCATTGTTTGAATGAAGCGATCGCTAATAATCCGCCCATAACTTTTCGCCCCCACCGCTACTTCATACATCAACTGTTCAACTAACTTGCTAGTGTACTCATGCGCCATTAATTCATCTGTTCTAGCGTTGAGAATCACAGAAAGCCCATTGTACGGGATATTCCACACCAACTTTTTCCAACGTGCTAGTAGTAAATCTTCAGCTAATTCAATTAAAATACCAGTGCTTTCAAAGTCATCAGTAATTTGCTGCATCCTCTGAGTTGTCCCACTAGGCTAATAATTAGGAGTATATTCACTGAAGGTAATTTCCCCGTAGTCTAGGTGGTGTATATGCCCTGGCCCCACTTTGTTAGAACATAAAAAGCATAATCCACCGATAACAGTTACATTACTAACAATTTTAGCAACTGCCTCTTCTACACCAAGTCCATTCTGTAATACCAACACCACCCCATTGTCATTTAACTACAGGTGGCAACATCTTTGGTAGTAAATGGTTTTGCATCGTCTTCAGTGCCACTACCACTACGTCGCATTGTGGCATTTTTTCTACGTCGTTGTAGGCGTGGACTTTGGGAAGGTTAAAGTCACCGTCTTTGGATACCACTAAACCATATTTCTTTACCTGTTAATAATCACTCTTGAGCAAAAAGTGGACATCCAACCCAGCTTTTTGCAGTCTAGCGCCATAGAATCCACCTAATGCTCCAGTTCCCAGAATGGCATACGTGCGATCGGACATTTTTTCTATAACGGAATTTTCCTAGAAAGATCATAAGGTGATGTCTGACGGGAGTACGCGTCTAGGTATAGTTTATTCAACACCTAATTTTAAATTTATTTTGTTTAATAAAACTTAAAATAGGTTTATTATCCTTTAAAATCTTTTGCAGAGATTTAGGTAAAATATATGGCTGACATTGTTGATATTGCAGTTACGTCTGAGTCGTTTAAAACACTGGTGGCGGCTGTGCAGGCTGCTGGTTTAGTAGAAACATTAAAAAGTCCTGGGCCATTCACTGTCTTTGCACCAAATGACGATGCTTTTGCCAAGTTACCAGCGGGAACTATCCAAACTCTGTTACAAAACATTCCCCAGCTAACGCGGATTTTAAAGTATCATGTCGTTCCAGGAAAGCTGCTACAAACTGATTTGGCACAACTCGGTACGGTTAATTCTGTAGAAGGTTCACCGATTAAAATTGATTCTTCTGATGGTTTTGAAGTAAAAAATGCCACAGTTTTAGCAGCAGATATTGAAGCTGACAATGGTATGGTACACGTTATCGATACAGTGATTTTACCGGGTTAATTCAGCTAGGGTGGGTGTTTTCCACCCTACATTATCCAAAATCTTTATAATTAACTAACTATTGAGTAGTATCAAAACGCAATTCAATATTTTAATTTATGTTATGTTTGCAATGTGATTACTCACTCATCTGTTAATGTAAATTTAGTTATTTTAAAATAAATATAAGTTCTTAAAAAGCCAACATCTATCCCAGGAAAATTAATGCTCGATTTTAACACCTTAATAGAGTTCTCTCGTGGCAACTGTATAAGTATTTGTGCGTTTCTTGTACCAGCAAACTTGATTGTCACAATTTTAACGATGAGCCTAGTAGCCTTACGTCGCCCATCGTATCAAGTGTGGCAATCTGCTGGAATTGCCGGCTTTTTCGCTTCTGTAATGATATTGCACGTATATACTTGGTTCATGATTGGCGTGGTGATGGTTCCTACTTATATCTTGATGTGGCTAGCAATCACCTGTTTAGTGACTAATTTCGCAGCAATTCTTTTTCAAAGACGCTACAGTAACAGTCCTAGTCTTTCCAACTGAAGTCTATCGGGCGTCTATAGGTAATATTTTCCGAAAATCATCCATCATTTGACGCCTCTCCATTCATGCTCAAGGATGGCATATAGCCAAGAGTCTCGCCATTCTCCCTTAATCCAATGGTGTTCTCGCAAATATCCTTCTCGTTGCATTCCAATTTTTTGCATAACTCGTGCGGAGGCAATGTTTTCTGGATGACAAGTGGCAAAGATGCGATGTAAGCCTAACTCCTGAAAACCAAATGATACAACTGCTTTTAAAGCTTCAGTTGCATATCCTTGTCCCCAGAATTCCTTAGCAAAAGAGTATCCAATAGAGCCATTTTATTAACAGTATCCTGAACGGATATGCGACAGATACCAATCAATTGCTTTCGGGATTTTAAAGTTACTGCCAAGGCAAAATGCTGACGAGGTTCTTCACCTTGCAATAAAATCTCTCTTTGCAAAAAGTTTTTGCTATCTTCTTCAGTATTAGGGCCAAAAGTCAAGTAATGCACAACTTCAGCATCAGCAGCATATTGATGAACTGCTGGCCAATCTGATTCTACAAAGTCTCGCAGTATGAGACGTTGGGTTTCTAGTGGTATCATTTGGTAAATTCTGCACGTAACTGATTGACTACCCGATCCAGTGCTACAGAATGGGCGGCCTTGAATAATAGACGATCGCCTGCTTGCACAAATGTCTTCAACCTAGCCACCAACTCGGCATGAGTTGCAAAGCACTCCGATGGGATACCCTTGGCACTAAGAGCGATCGCTTTGGTATCTTGTCCATCTACCAAAACCAACAAGCTGTCTAAATTCAACTTTTGCACTGTTTCTCCCACTCGCTGGTGCAACTGCTGCGATCGCTCTCCCAATTCTTTCATTGCACCCAATACGGCAATTTTTCGCTTTCCAGGTGTGTCTGCCAATAATTGCAACGCTGCAATCATAGCTTCTGGTGCAGCATTATAAGTTTCATCTAAGATTACCACATCATTGGGTAAGGTAAATCGCTGCGATCGCCCTGTGGGCATATCCACCATTACACCTGCTTTTAAGGATGCCCAATCGATCCCTAACACCTTTGCCACCGCTAAAGCTGCCAAGAAATTAGTGGCATTATGACGACCTAGTAAAGGTAGAGGTAGTTGGATTCCTGCTACTTCCATAGTATCGTTATCAATTAACTGCCCTTGAATATCCCCACCAGAAAAGCCGTAAGTCAAAACTTTTCCGTGCCAAACTTTCGCTGCTGTGGCCATTAATAAAGGATTGTCATGGTTGAGAATTGCCACACTATCAGCAGGCATTTCGGCTAACAACTCACATTTTGCTTCAGCGATCGCTTTTTCGGAACCCAGTAACTCAATATGTGCCGTCCCCACATTGGTAATCACTCCAATTGTTGGATGTGCTATTTGCGTCAGTTCGGCAATTTGTCCCCTACCCCGCATTGCCATTTCAATTACGGCATAGTCATTTTCGGCGCCAAGTTCTAGGAGAGTTTTCGGGACACCAATTTCGTTATTGTAATTTCCATAAGTTTTGTGAACTCGTCCCTTTGTTCCCAAAACTGCGGCGATCAATTCTTTGGTTGTAGTTTTACCCACTGAACCAGTTACACCAATTACAGGAATATTAAAGTGATCGCGCCACCATCTACCAAGTTTTTGATATGCCTTGAGAGTATCTTTTACCTGTAATACAGGGAATCCCGGATTTTTGTATTCAAAATCTACGATTGCAGCTATTGCACCCTTTGCGATCGCAGCTGGCACAAATTCATGTCCATCAAACTTATCGCCTCGGAAAGCGACAAATACTTCACCCGGCTTCAAGGTACGGCTATCCGTTTGGATACCGCTAGTTACTTGTGTTAAAGCAGTTTCAGATAAGTTTACAGAATGGGCAAAAATAACTTCAACCAGTTGGGTTAGGGTGGCAGAACAATGCATAAACAATTTACAATTTAAAGTTCAAAATCATAAAATCGAATTATGACATAATATTGTTGAAATGAGATAATTTAATAGAGACGTTGTAATGCAATATCTCTAAACGATATTGAATTATTGCAAAGAAATAATCAAAGAACAGCAAAAAATAGTGGCAAAGAAGCTCAACTTCCGTGCCACGCTTTGTTTATAAGCTACTTATACAGTTATAATCAGCTAAGGACAATGGGCATAACAAGTTATGTTCGATTATCCTATGCGCGATTTTTAATCAAGACTACTTCTATAATTTGTATTGCTATCTCACGCGAAACCCCTAAAGCTTGATATAAATCATTTAAGAAGTTTTTTTCTTCTTCAGGTATAATACCTTCTTCAGGTATAATATTTTCAGCTAGGACTAAATCAGTGGCTGCAGCAAAGGCTGCTTCCCGTAAGTCTTGAGATAGAGAATCTTTTGCTGCATTAAATAAAGCATTAAAGTCATCACTCTGAAGAATGCCCAAAATTTTGTCAAACAGCCTGTTCATCATTTCATTGGGATAACTTTTAAAAAGTTTCATCCGAGATAGCACAGAAATGATAGAATTTGCTTGCTCAACAGAAAGATAACCGTCTGAAGCCGTTGCCGTCAATATAATGACAGCAAAAGCTTCCGCTGGATTGAGTGCTGCTTGGGTTTGGCTTTCTGTACCCAACACAGCGTCGAATAGACCCATTGTAGTAGCTCCTTGGTTAGAGTCCCAATAGCGTTACTGTTACCTGTATGTTTGGTAGATTTACAGGTAAAACTATAACGCTATAAGACTTTCATCCTTTAGTGTTCCCAGGATTTATTCACGGCGAACACTTGTATCCAAAGGTTTTTGGCAGGAACTACACTGCCATCTGTAAACTTAGCGTTCTCCTGTCTTTTCTATTGTCTCAATTACTGCCAAACCTATACCAGAAGCTGCCATTAACAGTACTACTGATATCAAATAGGCATTGGTCAGCATTTGTAGGGCTTCATCGAAAAAAATATAGGTGGTCATTGCTTCACCTTTTGAAATTTGTGCTGCTTGTGCTTTTTATTTCTCCACACCCCGACAGGTAAATTCCGCTGAGAAACTGCTAGCAATTGCATCTTAACAAAACTTTAGCTCTTTCAGAACCCTGCTGAAAATTTTTCTTTTTGAAGATTCTATGAAGTTTATAAAAAGGGCATGGAGCATTGGGCATTGGTCAATAATCAATAGTTCTTCTTCCTCTGCTTCCCTAAAGTCTCAACTCGGTATTGGTTCAGATTGATGAACTGGTATTTCAATCACAAATTTGCTGCCCTCTCTTAGTGTAGAATCACACCATATCTTGCCATGATGTTTTTCCATGACTATTTTGTAGCTGATGGATAAGCCCATACCAGTATCTTTGCCGATGGGTTTTGTGGTGAAAAAAGGATCAAAAATGCGCGATCATACTATTTCTGGTATCGCATAACCATTGTCGGCGAGCGCAACTGCACTAACTACACTCGTTAATAAGGAAACACCAACAAAGCTTGCAACCAGTTTGTGAAAAATTTTCATAACTGTATGTCGGCTATAACTGCGTCTGTATTCAGTGTTCCCAAATCTTCGCAGAGGATTGAGGCTATTACCCTTGGTAACTGCGATCATAGGCATCTATATCGGGTATTTTGTGAAATGGGATAAACAAGACAAGCTTAAAGTAAACAGTGTTCAATCGTCGCTATAACTGATTGAGAAAGAGTATCAAAGTCATAACCACCTTCTAAGCCAAACAGAATTTTACGAGTTATCCCCAGACAATAATCAGTAAATAAAGCGTAGTCTTCTGGCTGCAAATTGATACTTGCTAAAGGATCTGCGGCATTGCCATCATAACCAGCACTCACAATCAGCAAATCTGCCTGAAAGTTAGCTAAAAACGGTACAACTTGTTTTTCAAATAGTGGCTGATATACAGCAATATCACTACCAGGGCGTACTGGTAAATTTAATACATTATTATGAAAGCCGCGTTCCGTCGATCTTCCAGTACCGGGATAGCATGGGTACTGATGTAGGGAACAGTAGGCGATACGTGCTTCAGTTTCAACGATCGCCTGAGTACCATTACCATGATGCACATCCCAATCAAGGATGGCGACACGGTTAATTCCAGGTTGTTCTAGAGCAAATAAAGCAGCGATGGCGGCATTAGAAAATAGACAAAAGCCCATCCCTGCATCACTTTCAGCGTGGTGTCCTGGGGGACGCGCTAGTACAAAAGCTGGATTAGCCGACTCCAACACAACCTCAACTCCATCTAACCATGCACTCACTGCCAACAATGCCACATCATAACTGCGCGGGGAAACTAGCGTATCTCCATCCAAAGGGCCGCCGCCACTAGAAGCGATTTGCCACAGTTTTTTGATGTAGGCTGGGCTATGTGCTCTAACCAACGAAGACATCAGTGATGGCTGTTCTGATGCTGGTGTAGGCGATCGCCAGGTAATTTGCTCTGCAAATGTAGCTGCTTTTAGGGCATTGGCGATCGCACTCAAACGTTCTGGTTTTTCGGGATGGTATTTTCCAGTCTTGTGATCTAAAAATTCCTCGGAATAAATGACTGGCAGCATAGGACGAAAAAGGTCGGCAGCAGGACAATGAATTTTATTGTATCCTTACTGGTACAAACAGTTTTCCCTTGTACTAGTACAACACAACGTAAACAAGCAGACCATTGAAAAGCTCTTTAGAGCTTATTCCATAAAACTTTTGACTTTTGAATGAGTGATTTTTGACTTCCGCCTTGCGGTACTAGATCGTTGGTCGTATACTTTCGAGGACTTCTGTTGCTTTGTGTTCAGAAAGTGGGCGGTAGAATAAAAAGCCTTGTACCTCCTCGCAGTTGATAGATTTCAAGAATTCCAATTCTTCTTCCTTCTCTACCCCTTCGGCTGTTAACTTTAATCCCAAGTTGTGTCCCAAGGTAACTATGGCCTGGATAATGTGAGCTACTTTGGTATCCTGCGTCAAATATTGAATGAAAGATTTATCTATTTTCAGATTGTGGAGTGGCAAAAGTTGTAGACGTGAGAGCGAGGAATGACCTGTACCAAAGTCATCAATGGAGATATGAACACCCATCTGCTGTAGCTCCTCTAACACCTTTGTGGTAAAATCCAAGTCCTCAATCGCTGTGGTTTCCATAATTTCCAGTTCTAAAAAGCGCGGCTCCAGACGTGTTTGTTCTAAAACCTTGGCTATAGTCTCTACCAATTTGGGTTGGCGGAACTGCTTGAGAGAAAGATTAACAGCGATCGTAATCGGTGGCAATCCAGCATCTTGCCATGCTTTATTTTGGCTACAAGCAGTCTGTAGCGTCCATTCGCCGATAGGGACAATTAATCCACTTTCTTCGACCAGGGGAATGAACACACTGGGAGCGACCAATCCCATCTCTGGATGCTGCCAACGCAACAGAGCCTCCATACTAGTAATTTCTCCTGTAGCAATGTTCACACGAGGCTGATAGTACAGCGTAAATTCATTGCGTTCTAAGGCATAGCGCAAGCTCTTTTCTAAAGTCAGGAGTTCAGGATTTTTAGCACTCAGGGAAACACTATAGAATTGGTAGTTATTCCGTCCTTTGTCCTTGGCGTAGTACAAAGCGGCATCTGCGTGCTGGATTAGTGTTTCCGCGTCGGGGCTATTATTATCAAGTAAAGCAATACCGAGGCTAGCAGTCACATAAAGTTCATGCTCTTGGAGATGAAAAGCATCCTCAAAGGCTTGTAAGATTCTCTGCGCCACCAAAGTTACCTCTTTAATATCATTAACTTGTGGGAGTAGAATAGTAAACTCATCGCCTCCCCAACGAGCTACAGTATCTCCGCCTCTAAGTGAGTCTTTTAATCTTTGAGAGACGCTTTGTAACAATTGGTCTCCCAGAGTGTGCCCCAGAGTATCATTAATGACCTTGAAGCGATCCAGATCGAGGAAAATTACAGCTAAACTTTCGTCATTTCGAGTGGCGTTGGGCAGAGTTTTACTAAGCAGCTCATTAAATAGTAAGCGATTGGGCAACCCTGTCAGCAAGTCATGGAGGGCTTGATAGCGAATCTTTTCTTCTACTTGTTGACGTTGCCATGCACCAATGATACTAGCGGCCATCGTCAAAAGAGTAGATTCTTCGTGCTTTGACCAATGACGCTCAAAGGTACAGTCTGCTAAGCCAAGATACCCCCAGAAATCATTATCCAAGCGAAGAGGCACCAACAGAAGGGATTTAATGCCATCTCGAATCAGGAATTCTTGTTCGGCGACCGGAAATTTTTGAGTGATTCCGCTAATGGACTGACCGCTAGAGAGAACTGTGTACCAACGGGCTAATCCAGGAGCTTGATAAAGGTGATTCTGCCAATGATGATGGGTAGATTTAATACAAGATTGTGTCCATTCAAACCGTAGGCTGACTGCTATTTCCTCTGTAACAGGATGGGGATGGTTCTCAAAGAGATAGGCACGATCTGCTTTGGCTGCTTCGCCCAGTACAGCGAGAGCTTGATCGATACCAGTTTCGTAATTCATTTCTCCTAGTAAATAATTGGCAGCTTCTGCAACTGCTTGTAACAAGCGATCGCGCTGGCGCAATTCGGCTGTAGCTTGCTTTTGCTCTGTAATATCCCTAATAATAAAAGTTCTAATTAAATCACTTTCAGGAAGATAAAGAACAGATTGTTCAAAAACTTCTGTACCTACTTCCACCTCTCGCACAAAAGAATTGTTTTCTAGATTCTTAACTCCAATTAAGAGTTCCGTTAAGATTGGGTGTTCTGTCCCAACTTCCCTAAGATTGGGAAACTTGATCGCTGCGGCTGGATTGAGATAAGTAATTCTTCCCTCGAAATCCATCTCAATAATTGGATTGGGAATGAGTTCAGGGAAGGATGCTAGGCGAGCTAGGGCAGACTCACTAGCTGCTTCAAAGCCCGGATCGACAGCCAAGGTTTGAAAAGGATTGGCAGGACTGGCTTGCTCTGATAAGAAACCAGATAAGTCTTCAACATCAAAAGATTCAGAAAATACTTGTTCGGAAATGTTGGAAATAGCATAATATTTAGCCTGAGCTTTATTACTGCCAAAAGCAATGATATCTCCATGCCTAAGATTATGAGAAAAGCATTTATTACCATTTACAAATAAGCCATTAGTACTTGCTTTCCCCTTATAGTTGCCATCAATAATCTGAAAGCCATATTGGTCAGTTTCTGGAACAGTTACTCGCAATAAAATTGCATGTTGCATTGATACTGACCGGGAAGCCAAGACAATAGTGTTTGCAGGATGCCGCCCCAGAGAATAAGTAGTCTCTCGTAAGGGGACAGTTCGCCGTCCTTCCAGGTCTTGGATGACCAACAGATGGCGTATTTTTTCCCGCTCATTTCCTTGCATGGCTGTTCCTCAATTTCTCATATAATTAATATTTATGTCTTAGTCTAAAAAAGACTGCTCTTATAAGTCCAGAATTTCAAGCTGCACTTATGGAAAAATTTGCTTCATAAAAGTTCTTAACCATCTGCGTAGGCGTAGCCCACTACAGCGCAAAATTCGTATAAGGGTGTAGACCAGCTTTTACCTTCATGATTGACCGCAAGCACTCTTCTTTTTATGGAATGAGTTGGCTAATTGTTCAATCAGTTTTTTTTAATAGAAATTCTAGTACGCCACGGCGTAAATAGAGCAACCACTTAAAATCCCTAAAAAGCCCATTACATAATACTTTTGACTTTTGACTTCCGCCTTGCGATACTAGTTGTTTTCTCTACTCATACATAAGTTATAAACTTTGCTCCTTTGTCTATATCATCATCTAACCTTGTCTTTCTTAGGATACCCAGATCAACAATTCAAAATTAAAATTTCAAAATTGTACTTACAGGGAAGCAAGTTAGGCGTAGCGTCAAGTTAGCGCAGCCTCTTGTAGAGAAGAGAGTTATATGAGGAAATTTCAATCCTAACTAAAACTGAACAAAGTCGGAGCCAATCCGTCTTTGAGCTAGGTATAGATGTTGGCTTAGCCTCTCTCTTTAAAAGCTAGTTATCCATTAGTCACATCTTTACTTAAAATTTAGAAAAAACCTAATTTTCAACCTCATAAAATTAGGAACTTTTCATGTCTTATATATATAGGATTCCTATTTGATTGCGTGAAAAAAACCCGTACATCCCAAGAGCGATAAAATTAAAGGTAGTGTGTCGAATAAACCACTTAAACATCCATTTCAGATGTGAGAAGGAAGGAATCAAGGCACAAAAACGTCGAACCCATGTTTTAGCTTATAACCAGATATCTTCAATAGGATTTTGCTGTGGACAATTAGGAACAAAATGAACGTAGTGAATTTGCCATTGTTCTGGTGGTAAACCTTGGTTAAATTTGTCTAAAAAGCTTTGGATTTGTTTGGAACGGTGGTAAGTGGCACCATCCCAGAAAATCAGCAATCGTTGGTCGCCAGACTCAGTTATTAGATATTGCAGGTAATCAATAGTATTTATATTCCAGTTCCCCAAGCTCCCAATAGCCCTTGGTTTGTAACCAACTCAACACTTCTTCTGGCTGTTCGTTACTCAAGTGGCTTTTTCGTCCTTTGTGGTTTAACTTTAGTCCATTCATTCCATCCTGCTCATAAGCTTGCTTCCAACCAATAATCGAGCCTAAAGACACATCTAAAATTCTTTGGATCTCCTCGTACAAGTAATCAAGGCACAACCAACTTCACCGCTAAGGCTTTTCTTGCCTCACGGGCATCGCGACAAGCTGCGATAAATTCTTGTAGTTCTGCGATCGCAGTTGCTACTCTCACCGGGAGTGATACAGTTTGTAGATACTGTTTCAGTATTGTCTACTCTTACACTTATACACATAGCCGTATTTTCTCGTAATCTTTTTCAAAAATCAAATAGGATTACTATATATAGAATATTAGTTCAACAACTTAGGGATAATAGAGAGGTATGTTTAACTTTTCCTTCCCCTGATAATGGGGTTGAGAAAGTGAAAATTAATTAAGCATGGTTAAGCAGTACGAACTCATACCTATTATTTACGTTTAAATACTGAAAGTAAGTGTTTTGAGCATTGGATGAGCATTTTAGAGAGAGTGAAGGCTGAAGTGTTGATATTATGTCGGTTTATCGTAATCTGCAAGAAACTCACTTAAATCGTGCCCGCGCCAGTCTCAGACAAGCGCTTTCTTGGTATGGATATCTTCGCAAGTCAGAACAGCTTTCATCTAACCCAGAATTGCTAGGTTTGGTGAAACCAGAGTTAGAAGCTTTAAGAGCTACACTCAACAAGCTGGATTCAAACGTCATTAGAATTGCCGTCTTTGGTTTGGTGAGTCGGGGAAAGTCAGCAGTTTTAAATGCCTTATTGGGAGACAAAATTCTACAAACTGGGCCCTTAAACGGTGTCACCCAATGGCCGCGTTCCGTGCGGTGGCAACCCGGTGGTAAGGTATTAGTAGAGTTAATTGATACCCCCGGATTAGATGAAATTGCGGGTGAGTCACGGGCGGAGATGGCACGAGAAGTAGTGCATCAGGCAGATTTGATTTTGTTTGTCGTCTCTGGTGATATCACGCGTACTGAGTATCAAGCACTGCTGGAATTGCGACAATCACAAAAACCCCTGATTTTAGTATTTAACAAGATAGATTTATACCCAGATACCGATCGCGCAGTGATTTACCAAAATTTGCAACAACTGGGTGCTGGGAATCCCCAGACCAAGCCTCTACTCCCAGATGAAATTGTGATGGTGGCGGCGGAACCAGCAGCAATGGAAGTGCGGGTTGAATGGGCTGATGGGCGTGTCAGTTATGAATGGGAAACACCACCACCGCAAGTAGACGAACTCAAAGAGACAGTTCTGAATATTCTTAATCGGGAAGGGCGATCGCTTTTGGCTTTAAATGCACTGATCCAAGCACGAGATGCAGAAGCCGCGATCGCTCAAAAAACTATCGATTTACGCGAAAAAGAAGCCGAAGAAATTATTTGGCAATTTACCAAATACAAAGCTTTGGCAGTAATGCTCAATCCCATCGCCTTTTTGGATATCCTTGGCGGAACTGTTGCCGATTTGGCTTTAATTCGCGCTCTCGCTAGATTATATGGTTTGCCGATGACTAGCTATGAAGCCGGGAAAATTTTAAAAACGATTATATTTAGTTCTGGTGGCTTGCTACTTGGAGAATTAGGTAGTAGTTTTCTTTTGGGTTTAGGTAAAAGTACGACCGCAATAACTAGTGGTGACAATCCCAGCAATATTACTGCTTTTGCTGGCAGTGCGATCGCTCAAGCTGGTATTGCCGGTTATGGTGCATATTCTGTTGGCAAAGCTGCCCAAGTCTATCTTGAAAAAGGCTGCACTTGGGGACAATTGGGCGCTAGCAGTGTCATTCAAAAGATTCTCTCTCAAGTTGACAAAAACACAATTATGTATCGTCTGCGACAAGAGTTAAATATAAAGTATTGAGATTTTCGAGTTGTGTTCCGAAAAATTTCTATTAACTCAAATTAACCAGAAAGTAAAAACTACCGTATTAAACTTGCTAACACGGCAGTTATAAAATAGTCGAAGTTGTCAGCTTAGACTACACCTTTTACTTTGCCTTGCTGCTTAGATTTTTTGCCTAAGACTATAAAAGCACTAGCCGTCAATGAACCCAATATGATTGAGGGTTCAGGAACAGAAGTCGGTTTCAAAACAGGTGTCAAAAGAAAAGCATGAACAGGATAATTACGTTTAGGGTCTTGAATAGTACCAGTACCCACAATTTGTCCAGAGTTGTTGATCCCATCTGCGCTTCCAAGAAGCCAACCAGAATTAGCAGGAATGAGATCGTTTAAATTAGTCATTTTACCGTCACTATAGAAGAAGGGAGAGCCTGCATTACCAACTATTTGACCAAAATCATTAATATTAGTAGCCTCACTATTTGGTCCCCCAAGTGTACCTAAGTCTTGTAGTGTTCCACTTCCACTGTAGAGGAAAGCGTGCCTAACATTACAAGGGCATTCTTTTGGATCGTCTGGTTCAAAAGTTGCTCCAGTGTCTGCGCTACCAACAACCTGTCCGAAGTTATTGATAGCAAAAGCTATACCTTCCTCACCTCCAAGTGTGCCTAAGTCCTGTAATCCTCCACTCTCACTGTAGAGGAAAGGGTGATTTTGTCCTGACTGACTTTGTATAGAGCCAACTATTTGTCCTGAATCGTTAATATCCCTTGCAGAGCTTGATCCCTCAAGGGTGGTCAGGTCTTGTAATTCTCCACTCCCACTATAGAAAAAGGCGTGGAATTCTCCTTCCTTCGTTTCTGCCGAGCCAACGACCTGTCCTAAGTTATTGATGCCATAAGCGAAGCTGAATTCTCCCCCAAGGGTTCCTAGATTTTGCATTCCAGTAGCATCACTCCAGAGAAAAGCATAATCAGATCCATATACAGACTTCTTTGACTCACCGACCACTTGACCAAAGTCATTGATTGCATAGCTAGTGCTTGAGTTACCACCTAAAGTACCTAAGTCGTCAGTCAGTGGATTAATTGCACTGTTAGGAGCCGTGCGAAAGGCGTTAGAGCGGAAAACATCAGTACTAGGAAGAATTGAATTACCAACCACTTGACCAGCATTGTTAATGTCGTATGCCGCACTGAAAGCATCAAAGCCAGTAGCAGTAGGGTTTAAGGAACCAAGATCGGTAATAGAGTACAAAGATATAGCAGCAGCCTGCTGGGGAGTTGTAACTTCTCCGATAATTAAGGCGATCAGCCCGATACCAGTAGTGCCCAGAGTATACTTCAACATATTTTATTAAAACTTTACTTTTATATGTTTTATCAGTATTTACTCTATTTGAGTAATTAAAAAAATATACTTTTTTTAAGGAATATTCGTATTGGTACTGTCTCTAAGCAGCTATGCTTAGAGACAGTACAACCTCATAAGTTGAGTATTTATTTATACGATTAATTAGTTATTTTGGGAGTCTTGAATTACTACAAACACAAGTGTTGAGAATAAATAAAAATTGTTTCGCCTTTCTTACCGTTTATAAGTATTTATCAACTTCTATCAATATCTTCTGACAATTGACTGACATTCCCAATTTGGGATGCAAGATTGAGAACATGACCATCTTTACTAGTGATCGCAACTAGTAGAATTCCCATACCTTTTTGAATCTAAAGATGACAAGAGGGTAATCACACTCAATTTTTCTAAAAAGATGGCGGTGTTTACCACTACTTCTTGTAGGAAGCCTATCTAAACTAGAAGTGTGAGCTTATTGAGGTCATTAAAAGCTCGCAGTTAATATCTCTGTCTGTAAATTAAAGGTGAAAGTATCATGACAACTACCTTAAAATTTGAAACTGCTGGGGCGGCAAATCTTGAAGAAGCCATTGTTAACGCCATTACTGAAGCCCGGACAACTTGCGATCTAAATGGCAGCAATTCTGCTGGTTGTGCCGTAGCTTGGGACATTGTAGAAGAATTGCAAGCTGAGAAAGCCCACCAACACCAAGCAAAATCAAAGAAAACCTCTTTGGAAAATTACTGCGATCGCCGTCCAGGTTCTGTAGAGTGTCTAATATATGACCTTTAACTCTTCCGTAAATCAGTTGTTGCTGATTGCGTTATTTGCTTAATTGCCTGTAAATCAAGTGGTGGTGTTTCACTTTCTATTGCCAACCACAACAGATATTCGATATTCCCAGCAGGGCCAGTGATCGGCGACCAAGTTAAGCCTTTGTATTTCCACCCTAATTCATGGGCGGCTTGCAACACCTGGAAAATGGCATCAGCTTGGTCGTTTGGATCACGCACAACACCTTTTTTACCCACACGGGATTTGCCGACTTCAAATTGTGGCTTGACTAACAACACAGCTTCTCGGTTAGCTTGAGTTAGTTGCCACAAAGCAGGTAGAATTTTAGTTAAAGAAATAAACGATACATCGACCACCGCCAAATCAGGAATCGGGTCATTTTCGCCATATAACTCATCTGGTCTTAGTTGCCGTAAATTGGTGCGTTCCCGCAAAATCACCCGCGGATCGTTTCTTAAGAGCCAGTCAACTTGTCCGTAACCAACATCAATACCGTAAACTTGTTTTGCTCCAGCTTGCAAAAGACAATCAGTAAAACCACCAGTAGAAATCCCACCATCTAGACAAATGCGCTCGGCTACGGAAATGGCAAATACTGACAAAGCTTTGGAGAGTTTTTCACCGCCTCTAGAAACAAAAGGCGATCGCTCTTTAATATTGATTTGAGCTGCAATATCAACTTCAGTACCAGGTTTATCAACTAACTGCTGATTAACAGTAACTTCTCCCGCCTGAATTAGCCGCTGTGCTAAGGCGCGAGAAGAACATAAATTTAACTCTACTAATAATGTATCTAGTCGCTGTTTAGCCAATTAACTAGACTCTCCTGGTAAGATTAAAACCAAAGCACGATTAATAATTTCTTCTTGATTAACCAGCTTTTCTAATTCTTGGGCTTCATAACGACCTTCTTCTACTTTTAAAGAAGCCTCATCAATGGCATTTAAATAAGCTTCTGCTAAAATTTCTAACAATTCTTCTGGCGTGAGATAATAGCTTCCAGCTTTGCGCCGCTTATTTTCTCGCTGAATTTCCCGAACTGAATTCCGAATTGAGACTTCCCAAGAGCGAGTCGTGCAATTTTCAGCTTGTTGTTTAATCAGATGCAACAATAAAATCACTGCATAGCTACGAATCGTCTTAATTATGTCATTTCGGCTCATTTCCTCTAATTCTTCAACTATAATCAATGCTCCTTGAACATCGCCCTTAACAAGTAAGTCTTTTAGGGTTAATAATTCTTCCATAGTCAGTGCCTCAACATCAGCAACTTTTATTGTGGCTTATGATGGTTCTGGTTCAGATAGCATAAGCTAATGCATTTAATCTAGCGATCGCTACTTGCTTGAATGTATTATTTTTTTTGGAATACACGACATCAATTAAGATACAGCAAAATCCGTGTATTGCCGTAGTTCAGCAGGATGGAAATCCAAGACAATATCTTTGTGCAAAATACCCGCTTCTAATAATGCCTCTGCTACTGGCTTAGAAGTACCATCATCTTGAATCCACACTTTATCATTAATAATATCTATATGTACTACTGAATCATGTATGCGGCGCACTCCATCCCAGCCAATGTGTAACACTTCGTAGTGGTCTCGCTCCAAGTCAATGACTGCTTCTGTCTCTATTTGACCGTTATCAGGCTTGTGACTAGCATAGTCAAATATCAACTGACGAATAATTTCACGATACCGAGCTAGCTTATCTATCTGATCATCCTTTCTAGTTGCTCGTCAAAGACAATTAGGTTTATTCCTATACTATTAAGAATTAGCTGACCAAAGCGTTCGGAAAATATACCTTCGTAAACACGCTTGGGAACTGCTAAATAAAGTTGGCGTTTTGGTTGTAGTTCTTTAAGGACGCTAGGATAACTTCATACTGTCCTACAGCTTCCTGGAGGTCATTCACGAGAGAAGGACTCAGAAAACTTTTGATTTCAACAGCTATTTTTTGCTCGTCTCTCTCAGCAGCAATGGTAACTCTTTCTGCTCCAATATCTACGTAAAGTTCTCTACCCCCGTATGCTAGGTACAAGGGATCGTTGGTTATTGTCCAACCATCTACGATAAGTGCTTTTATGACTACGGTGTGGTAGATGTCTCTGGCTGGCATTAGTCGAAAGATAGCTCCAAAAATACAGCTTTAATCTAGCAAATTTATTTTACAGAGTTATGATTTTGCCCTTTGCGGGCAAAAGCTTGAATAAAGCTTTTATCAACGTCTACAGATCACAAAAAAGCGATCGCTCCATAAAACCAAAGTGCGATCGCTATTTATGTTTATGTCGGGGCAGATACCTTGCCACTTAAAATCTAAATATCTATCTCGCTCAACTCGCGTGTGATGTGATCGAATGGTTCATCTACAAAAGCAGTATTAATCACACCGACTGCTGTCACTTGTTCCTTAATCAAATCCTTGAGAATTTGGATACCGCGAACTGTAGGCCCAATAGGCACTCCTAAAGAATTATAAGTTTCCCGCAGCCCTTGTAGCACTCGTTCATCCAATACATTGGTATTTCCAGCAACCAGCGCATAGGTGGCATAGCGCAGATAGTAGTCCATATCTCGCAGACAAGCTGCATAACGACGAGTCGTATAAGCATTTCCACCGGGGCGAATCAATTCTGGCAGTTCTTCAAATAACTGTAAACCAGCCTGCTTGACAAGTGCAGCCGCATTAGAATTGATTGCCGCTGCTGCTTGTACTCTTGCTGTACCACTATCAAAGTAAGACTTCAGGCTATCGATCGCATTCCGGTCAAAATACCGACCAGCTAGGTCATAATTCTTAATTAAATTTGTTACCGCATCGCGCATTCCTTCTTCTCCCAATCATTGCTATTTATGGTTTGATATTTATTTGGCTGCACTTATGCACCAGTAAATTTTTGTGCTATTAAAAATAGATTCGGCACAAAAACAATATATCCACTACATAAGGATTCTATGCCAAAGTTGACCCCTATGTGATGAACTTTCCAGTTTTGTACAGATGATCGCCGAAAGGTTAATATAACCTAATAATCCAGATATCTGTAACACAAACTACAAAATTCGTTAATGTCTAGTATTTAAGATATTTCAGGTGTGTCACGGTCTAATTGAGATCAGCAGGGTTAGGATGCTTTGGAAGATTCTGGTATTACTTTAGGAAATTGGTAGAGAAGGAGTAACAATGACAACACCACAAGAAGTCTTGGAATTGATCCGAGACCAACAAATTCAACTGATTGATCTCAAATTCATCGATACAGTAGGGACTTGGCAGCACCTGACACTGTATCAAAACCAAATCGATGAGACTGCATTCACTGATGGCGTACCTTTTGACGGTTCCAGCATTCGGGGCTGGAAAGCGATCAACGAATCGGACATGACGATGGTACTCGACCCTAACACTGCTTGGATCGACCCATTCATGGAAATCCCAACGCTAAGTATAATTTGTAGTATTAAAGAACCCCGCACGGGTGAATGGTACAATCGTTGCCCACGCGTTATTGCCCAAAAAGCAATAGATTACCTGGTTTCTACTGGTATTGGTGACACAGCCTTCTTTGGTCCTGAAGCTGAGTTCTTCATCTTTGACAGTGCTAGATTTGCCCAAACCGCCAACGAAGGCTACTACTTCATAGACTCCCAAGAAGGTGCTTGGAATTCCGGTAAAGCTGGTACAGATAACAAACCCAACTTGGGTTATAAACCACGCTTCAAAGAAGGTTACTTCCCAGTTTCACCGACGGATTCTTTCCAAGATATCCGTACAGAAATGCTGTTGACGATGGCACAATTAGGTGTACCCATTGAAAAGCATCACCACGAAGTTGCTACTGGTGGTCAGTGCGAACTTGGTTTCAAGTTTGGGAAGTTGATCCAAGCGGCTGACTGGTTGATGATTTACAAATATGTCATCAAGAATGTTGCTAAGAAATACGGTAAAACCGTTACCTTCATGCCAAAACCGATTTTTGGCGATAACGGTTCGGGAATGCATTGTCACCAATCCATCTGGAGAGACGGCCAACCTCTGTTTGCAGGTGATAAGTATGCTGGTTTGAGCGATATGGGGTTGTACTACATTGGTGGTCTTCTCAAACACGCACCAGCCTTGTTGGCAATCACTAACCCTAGCACCAACTCATACAAGCGCCTAGTACCCGGTTATGAAGCTCCTGTTAACTTGGCTTACTCCCAAGGGAACCGTTCTGCTTCTATCCGTATTCCTCTATCTGGCACTAACCCCAAAGCCAAACGTTTGGAATTCCGTTGTCCAGATGCTACATCTAACCCCTATTTGGCATTTGCTGCAATGCTTTGTGCTGGTCTTGATGGCATTAAGAACAAAATCCATCCTGGTGAACCCTTAGATAAGAATATCTATGAACTCTCTCCAGAAGAACTGGCAAAAGTTCCTTCAACTCCAGGTTCTTTAGAACTGGCGTTGCAAGCACTGGAAAAAGATCACGCCTTTTTGACGGAATCAGGCGTTTTCACGGAAGACTTTATCGAAAATTGGATTGATTACAAGCTAGGTAACGAAGTCAAACAGTTGCAGCTGCGTCCTCATCCCTACGAGTTTTACCTCTACTACGATGCTTAATGAAAAGTCGTATCTAACTAAAAAGTAATGAGTTTTGCCACCCTAAAGTAGAGGGTGGCTTTTTTTCCAGACTTGTCAGTTGAGACATTCACTCAAAAAATCCAGCTTAGAATTCCTGAAATTTAGCTCATGGAAGCATGACTGGGCCCATAAATCATCCGAGTATTAGCATCTACCTTTCCTTGAATCGGGTTCCAGTAGTGAGATGCTTCTTCAGGAAGACCAAGTTCTTGTGCCGCCCGCATCAGTATTGATTGTTGGCGATTCTTGACTTGCTGATGTTCGCGCACCATTAACGCACGAGATTTATCTGCGATAGACATAACCATAGTCCTCTCTATTTCGTGAATATATAATTTTCCTTTCCTTACAAGACTAATATAACAAAAATTCTGTAACATAAGCTACTTTTTACAAAAAATCATATTTTGTTTGCCTAAAATTTTCCGGTTTTGGAGGAAAATCTCTCCAATCCACTTTTGATAACTAAAATCATCTAGCTTCAGATTGGTCTGAGCTTAAAAACACACTTTACCCAAGACTGAACATTTATTCGTTACTTTTATTTACACTTAAGTTCAACTTAAGTGATTAATTCTTGTAATTCGTACTCTTTTTTTCGGTGAAGCGGCACAAATACAGCACTCGTAAAAATTAAGTTACTATTAAATAAAGATTTACAAAAGTTTACATAATTTATGACAGTCACTTACCCACGTAAATTTCAGAATGTTTTGAGTGCGAGAGATATATTAAAACGGGTGGTATGCGATCGCGAAATCCATCTGATTACCCTCAACCGCTACCGTTACAGCGAACAACGCAGTTGCAAAGACCTAACTGAGGTAATTGAACAACTCAATGGACAGCCACGGGAACTGGTGCGGGATTTGTCTCATCACATCTCAGATGAAGCTCGTCATGCCATGTGGCTAACTGACTTGTTGATTGATTTGGGAGGCGATATAGGAACTCCCCCCGGAACTTCCTATATTGATGAATTTGATCGGCTGCTCGACAAAGACACCTATGACCCAAAACACAACCTAGAGGACGGCATAATTGCTGCCTTGGCCGCAATTAACATCACCGAAAAACGGGGCTGTGAGTATTTCTCTGCTCACATTCACGCCCTCAAACAAGCACCGCAGACAGAAGAAAACATCAAAATTCGGGAAACGATTGAAAAAATTCTCCCAGAGGAAGCAGGACACGTCCGATGGGGTAATCGTTGGCTAGGAGAACTCGCGCGTCAAAGTCCAGAACATCAGCAAAAAGTCGAGCAAGCCAAGCGAAAATATACTGCAATTGAACAAGCGGCATTTGAATCCGGAATGGATATCACCTTGGGTGCAGAACTACGGCGAGTTGCCAACTTGGTGGAAGTGGCAAATACCATGCCGCTTTGGCAACGTCCCCAATACTTGATGGAACGCTTACCCCAGACTTTGCTAGCACCTGAATTGCAATTTACTAGAATTCAAGCTGCACAAAAGGCTTGGCAGCGCGATCCACAGACGTTTATTGAGAAGTTTGTGCCAATGTTCCTCAACGGCATCCAGGCAACAGAAAATAATCGCTAGAAAACAACGGTTTAAAAGGGCATGGGGCATTGGGCATAAGGGCAGAGGGGAAAAACTTATTGAACTTCTCCCCTGCTCCCCACTTCTTTCTTTAACTAAAATTCATCTAAAAAAACCAGATGCAAAATTTTGCATCTGGCCTTGGGTGTAGAATAATTAAAATGACTAAGATGATCTGGCAGATCCTTCTTAATATTTATATCGTCGTGAGCCATCTGCGAAGAGAACGAACTAGGAGGCAAAAGTAGGTTAAGAATAGTAGATTTGTTAACAAGTGCAATAAATCTATACTACTTGTGCTAATCCATACGCTAGATAAGCAAGAGATGAAACGAAAGAGATTTTATGCTTCGGCAAAGGACGTTAAACAGATGTCGGAGCTAAGATTGGTCACTTGCTTATGTATATAACCACTTACTGAATGCATGAGAAAAAAAATCTATTAGGGAATTTTGATCGGCATGATTGAGGCCAACTATATATACAAAGCTTGCAGTTGAAATACTAAGCGATCGCTGAAGACTTTCGTGTGTCAACTGTATATATCTTTGCCAGAAAAACTGTGTGACAGATGTTAACATAACATCCTGTTTTCTGGTAATTTTGTTCCTTTGGGCAAAGAAGCATTACTCTACAGTAGTTAAACCACAGCATAAATATTTCGCGCTTTTTGTGTCACTTCTCTGCGCCCACTACCGCGATGACGTGGCGCATCATCTGAAGCTTGTTCAGATGCCGCCGAGAGCCACTGTTCTGAAGTAGGCGTGGAAGGCAGCCCTATTGATAAGTGATTGACCATTGCTTGGCAATTAAAAACTAAGGGGCCGAACACCAGACTCGAGACTAAAAGTGAAATGGCAGCACGCATAGCAGATGTCTATTTTGGAACTCTCCTCTTCACTGATACTTAGCTTTTTAATGAATATCCGGACAATTAATCAAAAAGTATTCTGCTTTACTGAAAATAAACTCTTCCTATCCTTTGTTTAAATGTTCGACTAATAACCAATTACCAGAGTGATTGTGACGACCCCAGAATGTAACTAATTGTTCGTCGGGATAAGCGCGTAATTGCTTGTCGATATGCGATCGCAAAGTCACAAGCTGCCAACTTTGCCCTTGATATGCGGCTGGGGCTGTGACAGTGAATTTGTATTCCTGCTGTTCCAAGCGGTAAAAAATCCCTTTGAAACAGGTACTTTCCTGAATTAATGCGTTGTCAAAAGCAGAGTCAGGGCAATCGCCATTAACTGGATAGGCTTGTGGGTTATCTAAGTAATACAGTTGCCAGTAGCACCAATCCGAATGATTGGGAGGAAGATTAAACAAAGGAAGAATTAGCGCTTTTGAGCGATTATCTTCTAATAAAGCCGTTTGTAGCGTTCTAAGAGGTAAATCTCTTGGCTGGCAGTTTAACTCAACACATATTGCCGCTGCCATCCCTGCTGCTTGACCAATTCCCATAACCACAGGTTGTAATCTGGTAGCGCCATTGGCAATGTGGGAGACAGAAATATTCTTTTCACAGACCAAAAAACCATCTGTTGTGGCTGGAATTAGACAACTGTAGGGAATTGTAAAGGGAGTTCCAGTCCAACGTCCTCCCCAGCGGATAGATTTTGGTTGTAGTGGGAATTGAACGCCAGGATAATGATGGTCATTGGCGTAGTTCCCAACTGCAATTGCATCATTAAATATAGATGCAACTCTACCTTTGGCGATCAGCAAAATATCCTGTTCTCGGACAGTAGTTAGCCCCACCAAGCGGCGGCTTTCTCGGTAATAGGGATGCAGTGCAAAAGCTGTAGGGGCGTGAGGAAATACTTTTTTTGCTAAACCATAGCGACTACCAAGCTGTTTTTGAATAAAATGAGCAAAATTTTGGCTGTGCCAGCGAGATTCTTGGATGAATTCACTTCTGGATACATCTGACTCTATCAACCGCCCTACCCCTTCGCCGTAGTCATTGCCACAGATTGGCCAATTCATCATAAACAGTCCATCAGGCAAACGTCCATAATTTAAAAATGTTTCTGCTCCATAGCCATCCCAAGCACCTGTAAACTGTGATGGATTATAGTTAGGGGCAACCGGAATCTCTGGTGCAATTGATTCACCAAAGTCTTGCATAATCACTACATAAGTGGGCGCTTGCACAGGATATTTCTGGGTTAAAGAGTTAAAAGTCACTGGGGCGCTGGCTTCTCCCCACTCCGATTGCAATTCCCAACCCCAGCGGTAAGGTATATCAGCTAAAGCTAATAAATCTCCTAACTCTGTACCGTCGAGAATAATTTTGGCTGTGACAGCAAAATCAGCAAAGCGCACACCAGTAATAGAATCACCTTGGCGGTAAACCTCCATTGGCACTTGTCCAGAAATCCAGTGCAGATTCGGCAATTCCTGCACCCAATCAGCAAAAATCTCTGCCCCAATTCGGGGATCGTAACTAAAAAAGCTTACCCAGCTGTTATCTAATCCTCCGGGCTGTCGTTGTCGCAATTCCTGCAAAAATGCACCCCATAACCCTGTTTGAAAGGCTTCTAATTCGTTGCCATCGGGTGCAGACACTCCAGCTGAAGTTAGCATTCCTCCCAACCAAGGAAATTGACTCACCAGAATGGTTTTGACTCCCCGTCGCGCTGCTTGGATAGCAGCCGCAGTCCCTCCAGTTCCGCCACCGACAACTAAGACATCAGCTATGTATGTCTGATGAACCATGACCAAATCCTCTACCAGGGTTAACTATCTAGCTGATTTCGGTTAATCCTTGGCTCTACTTTTATCAGCTGAGTTTATAATTCACTTCTAAAAATCAGCTTTTGTCAAGTTTAAATTGATGGGTAAGCACTTAAGTTCTCACTACAAACCATCAAAACTCGCTTGACAAGGTACTTGCACAAGTATGTATGAAATATTACATATTTATTTTAATGAAGTATAGGGTCTTGCATTTTACACATCTGTATGCAAAGATAATTTCACATAAAATACTGTAAACCTATCAAGTTACCGGATTTACTAAATCTTTTAATCTAGCTGATTGCATATGAAAGCGTTCAGTAAATATTCATTTGGCAATTAGCAATGAATAACTAAAATTTAAATAATAATTTGCTTTAGTGTAAATCGCACTGACAGACTAAAGAAAAAAGAAGAATTTAAACTAAAAAATAATGTGGATTGTTAAACTTGCTCTTCGTCGCCCCTACACCTTTGTAATTACTTCCATACTTATTTTTGTCTTAGGAGTAGTTACTATTACGCGCATGGCAACGGACATTTTTCCAGAAATTAATATTCCTATTGTCAGTGTAATTTGGTCTTATGGTGGTGTTTCACCAGAAGAAATGGAACAGCGTATTGTTACGACCAGTGAACGCTCTTTTACAACCACGGTTAATGATATTGAACACATCGAATCACAATCACTCAATGGTGTTAGTGTCATTAAAGTTTTTTTCCAGCCAGGAGCAAAAATTGAAGCAGCAGTAGCTCAACTTACTTCCAATACTCAAACAATTCTCCGAGTTTTACCTCCAGGAATTACACCTCCTTTAATTATTCGCTACAATGCCTCTAATGTACCAATTCTCCAGCTAAGTGTTAGCAGCACATCACTATCAGAGCAAGAACTTTACGATAATGGCAATAATTTTCTCCGCACTCAGTTAGCGACTGTTCAAGGTGCATCTGTACCGTTACCTTATGGAGGTAAACCTCGGCAAATTATGGTAGATATTGACCCACAGGCACTATTTGCCAAAGGTCTTTCAGCTACAGATGTTACAACCGCAATCAGCGCCCAAAATCTTATCTTACCTGGGGGAAATGCCAAATTAGGCGATCGCGAGTATAGTGTTCGACTCAATAGTAGTCCCCAAGTCCTAGAAGCCTTAAACAATTTACCAATTAAACAGATTAACGGCACGATCATTTATATACGTGATGTTGCCCAAGTCCATGATGGGTTTGCTGTGCAGAACAATATTGTCCGTCGAGATGGGAAACGTTCTAGCTTATTAACTATTCTCAAAAATGGTAGTGCTTCAACTTTAGATGTTGTAGCTAGAGTCAAAGAAAGACTACCGAAAATTCAAGCTACATTACCCAAAGAATTAGATTTAGAAATATTATTCGATCAATCGATATTTGTTAAAGCTTCCATCCACGCAGTATTAACCGAGGGATTAATTGCTGCTTGTTTAACTGCCGCAATGATTTTATTATTTTTAGGCAGTTGGCGTAGCACTTTAATTGTGGCAATTTCAATCCCTTTATCAATTCTTTGTTCTATTATTACTCTGCGATTGATAGGACAGACTTTGAATATTATGACCTTGGGAGGTCTATCTCTAGCAGTTGGGATTTTAGTTGATGATGCCACAGTAGAAATTGAAAATATCCATCGTAATTTGGGACAAGGAAAACCTTTGCAACAAGCTATTTTAGATGGCGCACAACAAATAGCTATTCCCGCTTTCGTTTCGACTTTGGCAATCTGTATTGTTTTTATCCCAATTGTCTTTTTAACAGGAGTAGCACAATCGCTGTTTATGCCTTTAGGAATGGCGGTTGTTTTTGCAATGCTTGCCTCTTATCTACTCTCGCGTACAGTAGTACCAATGTTGGCAAAATTTCTGCTTGGTAAGGAACTACATCTTTATACTGAACATGAAAATTTAGCTGATAATGGTAATGGTCATATATCTACCCAACTTCCCAAAAAAAATATTTTCTGGCGGATTCATGAGCAGTTTAATCGCCAATTTGAAAAGTTTCGCCAAAGCTATCGAAATACTTTAGCCAAAGCTCTAAATCATCGTGGTATAGTTTTTGCGATGTTTGGGGCTTTTTGGGTAAGCGCCTTAGTTTTACTACCTTTTGTCGGTCAAGACTTTTTCCCTCAAGTAGATGCAGGTCAGTTTCGCTTGCATGTCCGCGCTCCTGCGGGAACTAGACTTGAGAAGACAGAACAGATTTTTACTCAAGTTGAAAATGAGATTCGCCAAGTTATTCCTGAGGAAGAATTAGAAATTATTCTTGACAATATTGGTCTACCTGTAGGTGGAGTAAACCTTGCTTTTAGCGACACAGCAACCATAGGGCCTGGTGATGGAGAAATTCTTGTTGGCCTCAAAGAAGGTAAACATCATTCTACTTGGCAATATGTTAAACAACTACGCCAAAACTTAACCGCCCAATTTCCTGAATTAACTTTCTTTTTCCAACCTGCGGATATAGTAACCCAAATTCTCAATTTCGGTTTACCAGCACCTATTGATATTCAGGTCATAGGCCCAGCTAAGAATCGTCGGGATAACTACAAAATTGCCAACCAAATCCAAACCCAAATAGCTCAAATTCGTGGAGCAGTTGATGTTCATTTGCATCAAGTTGTTAATGCCCCAGACCTACGTATTAATGTAGATCGTTCTCAAGCACAACGTAGCGGTTTAACTCAACGAGATGTTGCTAATAACCTACTCACATCATTAAGTTCTAGTGGTCAAACATCACCCAATTTTTGGCTTGATCCTATTAAAGGAGTTAGTTATCTAATAGCAGTACAAGTTCCCCAGTATAAACTTAACTCACTAGAAAAAATTCAGAATACTCCTGTAGCTAACGGTTCTAGCTCATCACAACTTTTAAGCAATCTTGGTGTTGTTAAACGTGGTAAAGCTCCTGCTGTTGTTAATCATTACAATGTACAGCCTGTATTTAATATTTACGCCAATGTTCAAGGTCGTGATTTAGGTGGTGTCGCTAGCGATATTTATAAAATAGTTGGGCAATTTCAACATAAGTTACCGCGTGGAACTTCAATTATAGTGAAAGGCCAAGTAGAAACGATGAATTCATCTTTTCTAGGATTAGAAGTAGGATTGATATTTGCAATTGGATTAGTTTATTGCCTAATAGTAGTTAATTTTCAATCTTGGATTGATCCATTCATTATCATGATGGCACTGCCAAATGCTTTAGCAGGAATTGTTTGGATACTATTTGTAACTAACACGACTTTTAGTGTACCGTCTTTGATGGGTGCAATCATGAGTATTGGAGTTGCTACTGCCAATAGCATTTTGCTCGTTACCTTTGCTAATGAGCAACGTCTAACAGGGGAAAAAGCTGTTTCTGCGGCTTTAGCTGCTGGTTATACCCGTTTGCGTCCAGTCTTAATGACTGCTGGAGCTATGATTATGGGGATGTTACCAATGTCTCTTGGTTTAGGAGAAGGTGGTGAACAAAATGCTCCTTTAGGACGTGCTGTAATTGGTGGATTATTAGCAGCAACAGTGGCAACTTTAATTTTTGTACCTGTAATTTATAGTATTTTGCGCCGAAAACAACCCCAAAATTTAGAGGAAGAATTATCCTCTACTATTAAATTAACTGTAGCCAATCGCTAAATGATTCGTGAATAATAAGACCCCCGATTTATTAGATAAGTTTGGTATCTCAGAGCTACTTATATTTTTATAAATCAACAAATCTAAAAGAAAATATATATATGGATACTCAAGAAAACACCCAAACCGAGCCTTCTGATCTGACTTCAATTGCGGCAAAATCTCAAAAAAATCACCTCAGTTTTGTCACCATTATTGGTACGACTACTTTTGTTATTGCTGGGCTTTTAGCATTTGGTATTATACCTCGTATTCAACAGCAATCAGAATTAAATGCTTTCGCTAAATCTACAACAAAAAAAGGTTCTTTAGTTAATGTAGTTAAACCCAAACTGGCGGCTAATTTTACAGAATTAGTCCTACCTAGCAGTATTCAGGCAAGCCAAGAAACCACAATTTATGCCCGTACTAGTGGCTATTTACATAAGAAATTAGTAGATATTGGCGATCGCGTAAATAAGGGGCAGCTACTAGCTATAATTGATGCGCCTGAAATTGACCAGGATGTACAGCAAGCTCGTGCAGAATTAGCAAAGTCTGAGGCCAATATTTCTCAAGTTCAAGCAGATTTAGCACAAAAGCAAAGTAATCTTTCTCAAACAAAAGCTAACCTCAAAGCTAGACAGGCAGAACTAGTCGAAGCACGTACTAACTTAAAATTAGCACGTCAAACTTGGCAACGTTGGCAATTACTTCAACAGCAAGGAGCAGTGACTACACAAGCTGCTGATGAACGTGAAAGTGCTTTTAATGCAAGTCAAGCTAATGTAGATACTTTAATTGCTCGCGTTAATTCAGACCAAGAAAGTATAAATACTGCTCTTGCAGCTATTAATTCCCAAAAAGCTAACATTAATGCTTTTGTTGCGAGTAAAAATGCTACTCAGTCAAACTTACAGAGGGTAACAGTTTTACAATCATTCAAACAAATTGCTGCTCCTTTTGCAGGCGTAATTACTGCTCGTAATATAGATGCAGGAGCTTTAATTTCTGCGGGTAGTAATAATAATAGTGGAAATTCCTGGTTATTTAAGATTGCTCAGACAGATAATTTACATATCAAAATTAACGTTCCTCAAGCTTCTGTTCAATCAATTCACCCTGGACAAACTGCGCTTGTTCGTGTTCGTGAGCTACCGAAAAAATCTTTTTCTGGTAAAGTTATTCGTACTGCTGATGCTTTAGATGCCACCTCTAATACGCTTTTAACTGAAATTGAAGTACAGAATTCAGATAATGTGTTGCGTCCTGGGATGTATGCTGAAGTGACTTTTAAGACTGAACGTGCCAATCCACCTTTGTTAGTACCAGCTAATACCTTAGTGATTAATGCAGATGGTATACAAGTAGCTACTGTGACAAAGGAAAACAAAGTTAAGTACAAAAAAGTAGAGCTGGGAAGAGATTATGGTACTGAAGTTGAAGTAGTCTCTGGTTTAAGCCCTAATGTTAGGTTAATTACTAATCCTACTGATGCTCTCCAAAATGGTAAATCGGTTCAGGTACTTGCATCGAAGCCTAAGATTAAGAATTAAGGGACTGACAAAAAAATAATCAATCGCTGAGTGAGCAGTTCTTGAGCAGTTGAACTATACCTTAATTTCACCGGAGTTCCGGCATATTTTCCTAAAAAAAGCGATCGCATTCCAGTTTTTATCTCAAACTGAATGCGATCGCGATTGCATTCCTGAAATCAACAGAGATTATTATGATTATTTCTCAATTAACACTTACCTTACTAGAAATTAAGGCAGTGTCGAGTTAGATTTACTTTGTCAAACCCTCAAACACACCCCTCAAAGCTGCAACAGCATCTTGAGTCCGCGCCCAAACTCCTTGATCTGGGTCTTGACCTGTAAGTTCTCTTGTACCCAAAACTTCTAACACACCTTTCAACTGTTCTTGATGAGCGCGATTTTGAAAGTTCACTTGGTTGAGCGGCCCAATAGCTTCTTTCACGTCATCACCTACCACCTGAGAAGCCTTATGGATAATTAAACCAGTCATTACGGCTTGGTGCTTAATCCTTTCGTGAATAGAAAACTTTTGGTATATTGTCAGCTCATCTCCATCTATTATCCGGTTTACTTGCTCAATGTACTGCCCGATAGTGTCTCTAGGCTGGGCTGAACCACCACCAAATTTTGAAATAACTCCCTCAATCACTGTGAGGTTTTCTTGGTCATCTTTGAGAAAGTCGTTTAGGCGTTTGCTAATTTCTTGATCGTTGCTTACAGCAGGTAGTACTTTTCGTTCATTAGAAATTAGCAACTCTTGTATAGCTTTCAAATCTGCTAGCTCTGTAGCGATCGCCTTACGCTTAGTATCATCTAAAGCCACAACCATTTCTAGACTTGCCTCAAATAATTTAGGATACTATTAACCTCTCACATTTGTTTTGCTCAACAAATCATTCTTGAGATGTATTATCATTTATTTATGTCTAAAGTCGCAAACAGGAATACAGCGAATCTGACACACGTATAAACTTCCAGAAGTCAAGTAGCTGTTCTCCTACAAGCTGATACTGGGAAAAGTGAAAGAAATGCCCTCCTTCTAAACAAGACCAGAGGCGATCGCCCTCCTTTAAGTGCGATCGCCATCCTTGCAGTGCCTCTGGTTCGACAATAATGTCATTTAAGCTACCACAAACCATCAAAGGTACTGCAACTTTGTTTGCCTTTATACTCACCCTCTCAAACAGAGAATGAGGAGAGAGCGAACAATCTAAGTCTTGCTCCAGCAGATGTGTCAAACTCTTGAGAGTGCGTTCATCCTGATAGCCAAATAAGTTGTAAACCATATCAGTCAAAAGCTTTTGGCGACTTAAAAACTGACGGTGAATATAGTAATGAGCTTGCCAATCAACCGCTGCATCAACACCCACGGCTAATAGCGTCAAAGACTTGACTGTTTCTGGATAGCGACGGCTATAAAGTAGCCCTAGTAATCCTCCTGTACTATGACCAATGAGGTGAACAGGTCGATTGCAAGATTTGAGGTAGTCATGAAGCAGAACAACAGCAATATCTAGTGAACTTACTTCATCTTGGCTTTGGCGATATTTCCACTCTTGGATTGTCACTAGATCGGACACGAAGTAGTGGTTGAGCAAAGTATTGCAAACTAGGGCTTGTATTTAACCAAAGAACATCCGGCAGTTTAGACATCCTGATTTTCCTGTAAATAGAATAAACTCTCAATTTGCTAATTAAGAATTTGTGTAACTAATAATCACAAGTTGCTATATCTGATTCCAGCTGATTTTTCCAGCCAGACTTACCAGTGTTTCAAACCTCTTATAAAAATTTATTGATAAAAATATTCAATATGTTTTAGAAAAGCTTACAGTATTATAAAAATTATTGCAAATAATTATTGTTAGTCTGTCAAGACTATTTCTCTATATCACACAAATTTCCCCGCCTATCAGCGCTCTTTTTTGAGAAGGAGAGCCACTGCTCCATAGTCGCAAAGGCTAAAGTTATTTTATTTTATTTTATTTTATTTTTCGGATATTTCGTTTATGTAGTGTGTATTATAAGATAGTGAATAGAAGTGACGGCACAACGTCCTACAACACAGGAGGAAGTAAGTAACCACGATGTCTAAGCATAGCGTGCTTTCAGAATCTGTAATATCTCCACAATTAGAAGCTCAATCTATCGAACTGGAGCGCATACTGAGCGTTAAAGGTTCCCAGGCAAAACTGGTAGGGGCTAACGGAGAAAAAATTACCATTCCTGAACCGATTTATCAAGTACTACTTCAAGTTGTCCACGCAATGGCATCAGGTAAGGCTATATCTATAATTCCTCAACAACAGGAATTGACGACACAACAAGCGGCTGAATATCTGAACGTATCACGTCCCTACCTGATCAAGTTATTAGAACAGGGTGATATTCATTACATCAAGGTGGGTTCGCATCGTCGGGTTCGTTTTGATGATTTAATGAAATATAAACAACAGCGAGACACCAAGCGTCGAGAAGGTTTGAAGGAATTCACTCAATTTCTGCAAGATGAGGGGTTCTATGATGAGGAGAGTAGCAAATTAGACTAACAAGATGCTTCCTTTCTCTGTTGTTCTGGACTCCTGCGTTATCTACCCTATGCCTCTATGTGATACCTTATTCCGTGCTGCTGAGGCAGAACTTTACCAAATTCATTTTTCACAAGAAATTCTAGAAGGTGCTACTCGCAACCTTGTAAAGAAGGGAAAGATGACAGATGCCAAGGCTGCACGCTTTCAAGAAATGCTCAAGATACATTTTCCTGAAGCAATAGTGGAAGTACCAGAACAGCTAGTTGCTTCAATGACAAATCATCCAGGCGATCACCATGTTGTTGCTGCTGCTATAGTTGCCAAAGCAGAAGTAATTGTTACTGCTAACCTAGATGACTTTCCAGCAGAGGCTTTAAAGCCTTGGGATATTGAGGCTTGGGCATCCAGATGATTTTTTGGTTTATCTTAATGAGCAATTTCCAGGAAAAATGATTGAAGTAATTCGACAGCAATCAGAGGATCTCAAGAACCCTCCTTTGAGTATTGTTGAATTACTAAATAACTTAGAAAAAAATAATAATGTTACAAAATTTACTGGTAGTATTTGCTTCCATGAATATTCTGATGTAATCGTGCAAATTGCCAAAACAACTTTGAAGAGTAAGTTTGCAAGAATAGCAACAGAGGGTGGTCGATACTTTGAGGGTGAGCGGTATAGACTCTGGCAAAAAGCGGGAATTTTAACAATTACGGCTAAAGGCAACCGAGGGGAAATTCTGCGAGTTGAAAATGGAAAAATTCAGGGAAGTCTTTTATCACAGGACATTAAGGCATTCCAAATATTTGAACAAAGCTTAGAAACACAACTAGAACAAGCTAAGATCCAAAAATCACAAATCTAAAATCTAATAGCTTAACGTTGACTGCTAATGTTACATCTAGTATCGTTGAGCGGGAAAAAACTAACGTGAAAGCACAGGTATTTAGAGGCGTTAATCAACTGTCTTACGAAGATATCCCAGTTCCAAATCTGGAACCAGATGAAGTTCTGGTACAGGTGCGGGTTGTGGGGTTGTGTCAGTCAGATATAAAAAAAATTCGTTATCCGCTGTATGAACCGCCGCGCATTTTTGGACATGAAACTGCCGGTATGATCGCAGCACTAGGCAATAATGTCAAAGGTTGGCAAGTTGGACAACGTGTAGCAGTGATGCACCACATCCCTTGTATGCATTGTGCCTACTGCCTAAATGATAATTTTTCCATGTGTGATGTCTACAAAAACATTTCCACAACCGCAGGCTTTAATGCCAGTGGCGGCGGTTTTGCTGATTATGTCAAGGTTCCTGGACATATTGTGGAAAATGGTGGGTTGATTCCTATTCCGGATAACATAAGTTTTGAAGAAGCGAGTTTTGTCGAACCAACTAACTGCTGCTTGAAAGCTGTGAAAAAAGCCCAAATTGCTCCAGGACAAACTGTGTTAGTTACTGGTGCTGGGCCAATTGGGTTAATGTTTATCATGTTGGTGAAGTATTTTGGAGCAAAAGCGATCGCTACCGATTTACTACCCTCTAGAATTGATAAAGCCTTGAGTGTCGGTGCAGAAGGGGCTTTTGATGCTCGCGATCCTGATTTATCTGCCAAAATCTCTGCCTTAACTGGTGGACTAGGTGTTGATGTTACACTGCTGGCTGTTCCGAGTGAGAAAGCTTTCTTTCAAGCACTTGATAGTACCCGTAAAGGTGGGAAAATCCTATTTTTCGCCGAATTCCCTGATGAGGTGGAAATTCCGATTAACCCGAATATTCTCTACCGTCGGGAAATTGACTTGATCGGCAGTTACAGCTCATCTTATCGGCTTCAGAATCTATCAGCTGATATTGTATTTAATCAGCGAATTGACATACAAGCATTGATTAGTGATCGCTATCCATTAAAAGATTTATCAGCAGCTGTGGAAGTTGCGATCGCACCCACTGCGGATACTTATAAAATCTTAATTTATCCGTAAAAGGAAGATTAGGGAGATGGGATGTTAAAACTATAAGTTTAAAGTTCTGAAATTCAACGACGAAGCTCAGAGGTTCAAAGTTCACCCTTAAAAGCTCAAGTTTCATCCTCATCTTTTTCACTTTCCCCTTGTCCCCAACAAAATGCTTATTACCCTACTTTTCGTAGCTCTATTAGCTTTTTACGTCGCCTGGAATCTCGGAGCAAACGATGTCGCTAACGCGATGGGAACCTCCGTAGGTTCCAAAGCTGTCACCCTCAAACAAGCGCTAATAATTGCTGGGGTTTTAGAGTTTACGGGTGCTGTGTTGTTTGGACATGAGGTAACGGAAACTTTAGCAACGAAAATTGCTAATCCCGCCTTATTTGCAGCTACACCCCAAATATTAGTTACTGGGATGGTAACGGTACTAATATCGTGTGGTGTGTGGTTGCAAATTGCCACATCACGCGGTTTACCTGTATCCTCTTCTCATGCGGTTGTTGGTGCGATCGCTGGATTTAGTTGGGTAGCTTTGGGAGTAAATGCAATTGATTGGTCATCGATTGGCTTAATTACCATTGGCTGGATTTTAACACCGTTAATTAGTGGTGCGATCGCTGCTTTACTCTACAGTCAAATCAAGCACTGGATTTTAGATCAATCTAATCAAGTAGTGCAATTACAAGAGTGGATTCCTTGGTTGAGTACTGCGCTGCTAGGTGTCTTCGGTGTGATTGTCTTACCATCACTCACACAACCGCTAACCGATTTTGTAATTGAGCAAGTTGGTTTTACAATTCCTTCTCATGACATTCCTCTGTTAACTGGTGCAGTAGCAGCAGTTGGACTTACAATCATTAGTTGGCGACAGTTAGCAGATAAGGGTACAACTACCCAATCCCCCATGCCCAATCCTGTAGAAAGATTATTCGGCCGATTCCAATTGCTAAGTGCTTGCTTCGTCGCCTTTGCTCATGGTTCTAATGATGTGGGAAATGCGATCGCTCCTTTAGCTGCGATCGTTTACATCAATCGCACTGGTAGCGTACCTACCGATGGTATAACTATCCCCCTTTGGATTTTAATCCTTGGTGGTGCTGGTATTGTTGGTGGTTTAGCTGTCTGGGGAAAAAAAGTCATTGCTACCATTGGCGAAAATATTATTGCCTTGCAACCCAGTAGTGGATTTTGTGCCGAACTAGCAACTGCTACCACCATCCTCATCGCTTCCCGGCTAGGTTTACCAGTCTCCACCTCCCACGCTCTCGTCGGTGGTGTAGTTGGTATTGGATTAGTGCAAAATCTCAAGTCGATTAAGTTTCAAACACTAAAAGGCATTGCTGCCGCATGGCTAATTACAATCCCTGTGAGTGCTGCTCTTAGCGCTGCTATTTTCAGCATCGCCCAGATTTTATTCTTCTAAGAATTATTAATATTTTCCAAACTTTTTCTACTGGAATTTACTCAAAGCAAAACCCGGACTGCAACAATACCAAAAAAAGTGTGCTTTTGCAGAATTGCTGTTCATTCATTAGAATGTTGTACAGGGGATAGCGTAACTTTGAATTTCCACAGAAAGATACTTTAATCTCTATTTAGAGAGATAAACTGTCATATAAGTTACATTCCACACAAATTTACAGTTAGTTTCGCAAGTCAGACAATTTGGTGGGGATATCTAGCGACGAGTCGCCTACGCACACGCATCTGTGAATCTTTGACAATTATTATTGGCAGCAAAATAATAAATATTTATTTGGAGTGAGATTTCTTTAAAAGTAAAAATTTCATTGGCAAATAATTTATAAAAATTAAACTGACCAAAAATCAAAAAGTCTCTATCTAAGGGACTTCCAGGCGTGGCGATCAAGCCAAAATCCCTTCGGATTAGGCAATATCCCAGACACTCTGGCGTTGCTAACTATGGGAATCGCCCTTCGGGTGACGCTCTCTACGAGACGCTACGCGAACGCAAGCTCGCTAACGCCACTTTGTCAGACGCTCGAAGACTCGCTAACGCTGCGCTAACGACACAAAGCGCCAAGACGGGTGCTGCTACCTCACCAAAATTCAAAATCTAATGGTTTAATACTTATCAATGCTGAAGAGAACACAGTGTAGTAAGCTGTGTGGCAAACTTAAATGCTTTGCTAACTTGTGTCTACTATGACAAAATTACGTTGAAATGCGGAAGTGCTGTTAAAATTTTTAATTTATCTGACAAAATACAGGAAATTAGGATGATCGCCAATAAAGTGTACAGGAAGCAGCTTTATCGTCAAAGTGTTAGAGGTTAGAAGCTAATGGGGCGATTCGAGAAGCAACCAGAAAACCCAAGAGTCAGAGGGGAGCTATCTAGAGCAGCAGAAAATGCTCTTTGGGCTGTAGTTGAAGACTTAGAAAATCTTCAGCAGAATGTCCTCAGAGCTTTGCAGGAAGACGTAAAGCGGCTTCAGTCAGAAAAAAATCGGTTATCTGATGAGATTCAAAGCTTGGTAGAGGAAAAAGAGCATTTACAACAAGTGCGCCAAATTACTGAGCAGCAAGTGTTAATTCGGCAACTGGCAGAAGTTCTGGCAAAGCATATATCTTCACAACTGCAATCCTCTCTAGCAACTTTAGCAAATCAAAATATAGAGGGCAAATCTTACGAACAAGCTGCGCTGAAGTCTGCTGAAGTGAGCAGCAATGTAGTAGGTGAAATTAATGAAAAAGTCGAACACATGTTTGACAGTCTGGATGACACCGTTACTATTACCTTTAATTCTTTACAACAGGAGCTGAAGAACTATCAAAGTAATCTTTCCCAACAGCTGTCACGGATGTATAGCCAGCAGCAGCAAGGGGAAACAATTTTGGCGGAGTTTGTCGATCGCCTGCATGGAGAACTAGAAAAAACTATAGAAGAAACTTCACGCAAACCAGCAACAGCAGGTAAACCTACTGTTTTACAGTTTACGGAGCCACAAAAAAACGGTTCTGTTGAATCCCTACCAGAGTTTGAGGAAGTAGTAAGAAATTCCCTTGAGCCAATTTCCCCGACTTCTAATAAATCTTCACCAAGGGAAACGACATTAGAGCCGCCGATTATTAAAGAAAGCGTCGCGAATCCAATTTCTGTCCCCAACAAGGATTTGTCGCCAAGGGAAACAACATCAAAGCCGCCAATTATTAAAGAAAGCGTCACGAATCCAATTTCTGTCCCCAGCAAGGATTTGTCGCCAAGGGAAACAATATCAAAGCCGCCGATTATTAAAGAAAACGTCACGAATCCAATTTCTGTACCCAGCAAAGACTTGTCGGTAAAGGAAACGCCATCAGAACCGACTGCGGCTGTAGTTCCGCCACCAAAGGATAATGCTACCGAACCAATTTCTGTCTTAAATCAAGAATCGCCGGAAAACGAAACCAAATCAGAAAGTTTGCTCGGATCTTTGCTACAACCGAGAATGATCCGACCTTCTCCAAAAGATCCTAATGAACCAATTGCTGTCCGCCGCAAGAACGTATCGCAAACCAAAGCTAAATCCTCATCAACCACTGCGCTACTAGAACCGGAGATTCAAGCAAAATCCCTAGAATCGCGATCGCCTAATTCTTCTAGTTTATCGACACTCAAAATCGGTTTGTTGTTGATTGTCTTATCGGCAGTGATATCGTCACTTTATAACGTAGCCATCAAGGTGATTTTCCACGAAGGTTCTCAGATTTTTGGAGTATTAGACGTAGAGCAATTGCTACCGCCGACTTTGGGCAATACTCTGTTAATTTTGACGCTACGGTTTATGGTAGTCGTACCACTGATGGTACTTTTATCTCCTATATTGCATCCAAGACTGTGGCAAGACTTGGAAAACTTGTCCGCTTCAGTCCGAGGAAATGCCACACCTGCCAATGCAGCTACCAAGCAGATTTTGGTGTTGTCAATTGTAAGTGGATGCTTTTTATTTTTATCTCAGGTACTAATCTATATTGCGATCGCTCAAGTCACAACTGGAATGGCGATCGCACTGTTCTTTATCTATCCAATGGTTAGTGGTCTATTTTCGTGGTTTCTGTTTCGCGATCGTCCCACTCTATTCCGCATCGCGGCGATCGCCGCGATTTGCTGCGGTGAATTGTTAGTTTTAGGGGGTTCTTCTAGCATCGGTATCGGTAATACTTCAATGGGAAGCAGCACCGCCATTCTTTCGGGTGTGGCTTTTGCTGCCTACATAATTCTGACGCGAGTCTGTGCTAGCAAACTGCATCCTGTGACTTTTACTTTAATTAACTTCACTACCATGTTGCTGTTGAGTTTTATCTGTTTGATGTTACCTTTGCCAAGCAGTTGGAACTTGGTAATAGTTGACCCCTCTAAAATACTGGAACTGGTTTTGAGCGCGTTTATTTTAGGTGTGCTGACTCTTGCAGGTTATTTGCTCAATAATGTTGGTATTAGTAAATTAGGTGCCTCGCGATCGGCGCTAATCGGTAGTAGCATCCCAGTTTTAACTGTAATTTTTGCTGGGTTAATTATTCAAGAAAATTTGGATATTGTACAAATTCTGGGAGTGTTATTTGTAACTTTTGGCGCTGCTGCTTTCAGCTTTGAAACAATGCGAAATCAGGTTAAACCCTCTAATCCCACGAATTAAATGGCGAGTTCAATCAGCTTCAGTGTGATGGGAGCTACTTTACCTGCCATAACTCTTAGCATCAATCTTGACGCTAATGTACCCACTTGTAACTTCTCTAAATCATCCGTGACAAACAAGATCCCCGACTTCTTTGAGAAGTCGGGGATTTAAGTTTTTACGAATGATTTCAAAATGCTGTATAGGTGCAGATCACACTTAATAGATCAGAAACAGTATTTAGAAGAAATCGACTTGTAATATATTTTTAGGGATTTAACCTGATACAGGTAGGAAAACACGTATATGTAAGCAATATGAGTAGTACTGACTTCAGCAATTGAGCACGAGTACTTGCTCAAAGAGAAGATTCACAAGGATTTAAGACCATTGCAGTACATTTGGAACTAAAAGATGAAGAAGTCGCACAAATGTTTAGAGTACCCCGTTTTTTCTAGAAGTACATCATTAATTACTTTTGATCGCAACCAATGTTAAGAACCAACGACAAAATCAGTATTTTTCGTTAGGTTTGGTAGTTTCCAAGACTCAAAGCGATGTCTACGGTAGACTGCACCTACATAAATCTGTATCAATAAGCAGTTCTTAATGCGACTACTTTGAAATTTATTGAGAATATAATCCCTTTGTTGATATTGAGCAGCCAGACTGCTTGTTTTTTCCGTGTGGGAAGCTAAATAAGTGGGCAAGAATAAACTAACTTATGTTAAGCACTGTAAATTTCTCAACTTGGCTTGTATTGAGGGCTAAAATCCTTATGCTTCGGTTTAATTTGTCGCTTATGGAAAAGACCCCGGACGACGCTAAGTCACTACAAATCTTTAATTATTCACACCCACTTACTAATTGTGCTTCGTAAGATGGTATCTTTATTTCTGTCGTTTTATACCAGTCAACTTAATCTGCGCTCGCCAAGACACCCAGAAAAAAAGCTGATATCGTCGCTTGTTGCGGCTTATCATCCTTTGATAGTAACAAACCATCTACGTAAATTAAGTCTCTCAAATATATAAAATAGCGAGGTAAAAACATACTTGAAAGTAGCCAATAAATTAGTTAAATCATGAAAGTTTAAAATTCTTTCATGAAATAAATATAAATTTATTGCAAAAAAAGCTCTAAATAATCATCGGATAGAACCTAAGATGTTTTATTATATGTATGGCTATTAAATAATCTTTTAGTTATTAGTATGAGCGCCAAAGCCTTATAGATACGCGATTTAGTCGAAATTAATCGCGGCTTTTTGTGTCCAGAAATTAAAATAAAATCATAAATAAAACTGGGATTTAAGAGTAGATCTAAAAATATCATCAAACCTTGACTTAAGTAGAATATAAAATATTTAAATAGTTATAATTTATAAAATTAAAGGTATATAATTTTATTTAAAATCTAAAAAGTCGTGATAAGATAATGAACAATATTTGAAAAAAAATAGGTATTTTGAAATTGGAATTATTTGCTCTACTTGATGTCTACTATCTTTTCTCAAGCCAACGGCTGATACTGCAAAGACATCACAGGAGGTTGTGAACAAAATGATAGTTCACAACAAGCTGTATAGCTCAACCTCTAAATGTAGCTACACCTGATAAGCGATTTGTTTTGAGACTATTCCCAATTATTTCTAGTCACTTGTGCACTACAAATAATTCGCCAAAGCTGAAAAAAGCATCTTTTTCTAGTAACAGATATCCCAGATTAACCACGCAAACTAGTTTTTACTCTGAGTGTGTAAGCAGCTTGATGTTATTACTCTTGAAAGATGAAAAAAACCAGAAAACTGAAATGCTTTGTAGATTAATTGCAGCATAGTTGACTGTTGGGACATAAACGGCCGTTAAGCTGAATTTGGTGGTGTCTTTCATTTTCCGGTTAGATGTAGAGACAGTTATAGTCACAACTACCGACTCTGCTTTTGTACCAGGAAATATGCGAAAATGGTAGTTTGTGCTACCACTAATATCATCCTTATCGCATACTAATATAGTTTGAAGTAAAGACAGCCTTTAGCCAGGTGTATACTACCTATTTTCACTCGATTAAAAATTGTGTAAACGTGCTATTCAATTGTCTGTAATATGAGTAACGACATAGATCTGATCAAACGTCTTGACCCCAGTGCGATGGATCAGATCATGCTTTATCTGGCTTTTAGTGCCATGCGGACGAGTGGGCACAGGCATGGGGCATTTTTAGATGCAGCCGCAACAGCAGCAAAGTGTGCAATTTACATGACCTATCTAGAGCAGGGACAAAACCTGCGGATGACAGGACATTTGCACCACCTGGAGCCGAAACGAGTAAAAATTATTGTAGAAGAAGTCAGGCAAGCACTAACAGAAGGCAAACTGTTAAAAATGCTGGGTTCTCAAGAACCTCGCTATTTGATTCAATTGCCTTATGTCTGGCTAGAAAAATATCCTTGGCAACCGGGGCGATCGCGCGTTCCTGGTACGAGTCTGACAAGTGAAGAAAAAAGACAAATTGAGCAGAAACTGCCCAGTAATTTACCTGATGCTCAGTTAGTTAGCTCCTTTGAGTTTCTGGATTTGATCGAGTTTTTACACAAGCGATCGCAAGAAGACTTACCACCCGAACACCAAATGCCTTTGAGTGAAGCTTTGGGTGAGCATATCAAGCGTCGTCTGCTTTATTCAGGAACAGTAACACGGATTGATTCTCCTTGGGGAATGCCCTTCTACGCGCTTACCCGTCTTTCTTATACCCCAACAGACGATGAAGAACGTACACACATCACCGTAGAAGATACCGCTCGGTATTTCCGCATGATGAAAAATTGGGCAGAACGGCGACGAAACGCCATGCGCTTGCTGGAAGAACTTGACATACTGCCAGAAAAAATGGATCAGGCTATGGAAGAATTAGATGAAGTTATCCGTGCCTGGGCAGACAAATATCATCAAGACGGTGGTATTGCAGTGGTTTTACAGACGGCTTTTGGTGAAAGAGAAGACTAGTACAATTAACTGTGCAAACTGTGCAAAATTCTAAATGAACCCCAATCTCGCCAAACTCCGTAACCTCGCCAGATTCATGCACTAATTTATTTGTCAATAGCTGTTGCTCTGTCGTTATTTGACGAGATTCAAAAGCAGGTTTTACGATCAGTTGGTTGAGTTCTTCCTTGAATGCTTCCAGTTCAGAAGAGTCAAAGTTGGCAGTCAGGCGAGTTTTACCTTTTTCATACTTAACACTGATTCGCCTCTGTTGTACATACCGCTCAAGCGCCCGGACACTCACGCCAAGAAAATCTGCTGCTTCCTGTTTGTTCATCGGATTCCCGCCAAATCTTGCCGTCATCCTTGCATACAGTGTGGCGGCATTTGACGATATTGGTCAGAGTGGGTGAGGGCGATCGCTATTTTGGTGCTATTTGCTTCCTCTCCCTACCCCTTCTGCTTCAATGTCGCCTAATTACTATTTCACGACATTTTTCCAAACTGGTGAGGTGTTGGGTTAGGGAAACTATTTTGGTATTAGATTTCAGCTTTTAGCCATTGGAGAGTTAAATGTAGCGACCTGCAATACTAATCGCTTATTTTTTTAAGCAACTATATAAAATCTCTTTCCATCTTGGTATGTTAATTTCTCGAACTACGAACCCTCAGCATAAAAATTGAGACAGCCGCTTCCTAATATATCTTTAGCTTAATTAACATATCTTGCTGTATATGAATAATAAAGTCTTACTGATTTTTCATTTCCAACTAAATTTATATCATCTGTAATAGCGTTAAAATATGCTCTTTGTTTAAACGTTAAATCTTGAAAACTTGAACCATAAATTCTGTATTTTCCTTGAGCTATATATTCAATTCGCATATACAGCATATTGCAGGTAAATGAGGTACAGTAACAATTAGTTCATCAAATCTGAAAATGAAAGCTTACTCCATCGACTTGCGAGAAAAAATAGTAATGGCTTACTCTTAAGTAGACACCTCTATCAGAAAAGTAGCTATGAGATTTGGTGTCACCAAAAGCTTTGTACAAAAACTACTCTCCATGAATAAAACTCAAGGTCATATAGAGCCGAGAAAACAAGGTGGAGCAATCAAGGGCGAGTGAGATGGATATGAAACTCAACTAGCTTTAATGGTTGAACAATATCCAGATGCAACTTGATCAGAATACTGTGAGCATTGGGGTATAACTCACAATCATTGGATCAGCACAAGCAGAATGTGTCGTGCATTGCAAAAGCAAAAACTTACAGTAAAAAAAAGACGTTACGTAGCAGTCAAGCGAAAACAGAAAGAGTCCAAGAGTTGAGAACTAAGTATTGGCAGAAAGTCCAAAAAATCGACCCAAAAAACTTAGTATTTCTCGATGAAATGGGAGTTTTATTGGGGTTAGGGAGAACTCATGCCCGAAGTCTGCATGGAAGTATGTATGATTTTAAACATTTTATAGAGGAGCAAAGGTAACAGTAATTGGAGCAATTAGCTTAGAAAAAGTTTTGGCTGTAATAACTTTAAATGGTTCAATGGATGGAAACGCATTTAAAGTATTTGTGGAAAAATGCTTACTTCCTAAACTCTGGTCTGGTGCAGTAGTTGTGATCGATAATGTTCCGGCACATAAAGTGGAAGAAATCGAGCCTTTAATTCAAGGAGTAGGTGCAAGTATTCTTTACCAGTCACCCTATTCTCCTGATTTTAATCCCATTCAACACTGGTGGTCACAATTAAAAGCTTTTTTACGCTCCTTTTCTCCAACCACTGCAAAAATGGTTGATATTTTAATTGCAACTGCGCTCGATTTGATTAATCCCAAGCATTTAAAAAACTGGTTTACAAACTGCTGTTACTGTACCTCATTTACCTGCAATCTGCTGTAACTCCAATGATTTTTTATTTCCTTATCAATAATTTCTTGCATCCATTCCCAAAAACTCTGCCACTATTTCCATTGTTAAAACTTCGCTTTCCCTTAAGCTTGGAGCAAAACCTCGTCTCTTGATCGGGTAGGTATGTGTGATTTCAATCAACAAGTCGTCAACACAACGAAATACGGCAATGATAAACTCTTCAATAGAAAACATTTTTTCCTCATTTCAGTCACTGGTGACAATTTTCTCTCTCTAGATAAGGATTGTGGGAATTTTCTTTTCAATCGTTCATACATCAGCCTTGTGTAACGAAACAATAAGTTGCACATTGCGTTATTTATAGTCAGCAAACGGAAATTACTTAGTCAGCTTGAAGCATTGTAATATATGAGGTTGGGTTGAGCAACAGCTCAACCCAACCTACAATTTAAAATCGGATAATTTATTTTTTGGTAGTCCCTGAATCAGGTTGGCAAATAGCAACTCTATATTCAACCTGTATTTTCAATCAATTACACAAAACACTGTAATCTAATTAGTGCCCGGTTGGATTGGAACAACTGGTTGGGTTGGAACAACTGGTTGGGTTGGAACAACTGGTTGGTTTGGAAATGGGGTAGTCTCTAAACTTGGACTTGAACCCGCAGGAATTATTGTTGGCGGTGTAGACGAAGATGAAGCACCGATAACACTATCATCAGCACTGATACAAGTATCTAGCGCTAGAGTAGTGGGAAAGTCGATTTGACTACGCAAGCCAACCACACACTGGCCAAAGCGTACGGGTAACAAACTGCGTCCACAATAATCTAAAACTGTCAGATTAGCTTCTTCCTTAGTACTTAGGCTGACGCCAACTACACAGGTTGCTAACTCTTCAGGACGCCGAGCCTTCCCACAAGAAGAAAGCGCATCCGTTGCAGCAATTTGGGTTTCCTTATCAATTTTCACCACGCAAGCAGCCAAATCTTTTGGACGCAATGCTGCTGCACAACCTTCTGATACCGCTTCTGCTTTTACACCCACACTCAAAAGGCGACCAGCACAGACACTATAATCATTCCTGTAGGAGGCAGCAACAGCCACATTCGGCAAGATTGTTAAACATCCAGCTATAGCCAAAACTGGTAATGTTAAAATCCTGAAGGTGGAACTGCCTTGTTTGTTCTTAACTCTGCTAACCACTTTTTTGCTCATTGACATTGCCATTCTCCAAACACCCAAAGTTATGCTAACTCAAATATCCTAAAAATCCTCTGTAATCTAAGAATTTCAGAGGTTGTAAAGTATAGACATAATTAATTATGTCGAAAATTGTGTTAATATAGCTGTTTGAAAGATAAGTAGGCAACGTAAAAAGTATTTCAGAGTAAGAATACTGCGTAAACCAATTTGATAATTGAGTAGCCTACGAAACTAAATAAACACAAAAAACTTATTGGCAGTAGTACGGCGGGGCACGTCGGAATTCAGGCTTGGAAGCTAGTGTGTCGGCTCAACCGACTTAAAGCAACTGGCGTAAAGGAGATGCCTCTACATTGGTAGGATACGTCATACCAAGGCAAGTACCTTCAAAAAACCAAGAATCCGCTGATTTATCATCAGTAGAATGTCAAAATGGAATGTTTGGGTAAAGTTTAAATAGGATTAGATTAAGGAAACTCATGTCCCGATATAGAGGGCCCCGCCTCAGAATTGTCCGCCGCTTGGGCGACTTACCAGGATTAACTCGTAAAAGTGCCAGACGCGCTTACCCACCTGGGCAGCATGGTCAAAATCGCAAGAAGCGCTCTGAATATGCTATCCGTCTAGAGGAAAAGCAAAAGCTCCGCTTCAACTACGGTTTGACTGAAAAGCAATTGCTGCGCTATGTGCGGAAAGCCAGACGTGTTACTGGTTCTACCGGACAAGTGCTGCTACAATTGCTAGAAATGCGCTTGGATAATACCGTTTTCCGCTTGGGTATAGCCCCGACTATCCCAGCAGCTCGTCAACTGGTAAATCACGGTCACGTAACTGTTAACGGTCGTGTGGTAAATATTGCTAGCTACCAATGCCGTCCTGGTGAAGTAATTGCAGTCAGGGATCGGGCACAATCACGGAAGTTGGTAGAAGCTAACTTGCAATATCCTGGTTTGGCAAACCTCCCTAGTCATTTGGAGTTTGACAAAAATAAGTTGGTTGGTAAAGTCAACGGCGTTATTGAACGGGAATGGGTGGCACTACAAGTTAACGAACTACTTGTGGTGGAATACTACTCACGACAAGCGTAATAATCATTTGTCCTTAGTTATTTGCAAAGGCCAAGTCCCAAAGTGTGACCAGAAGAAACGAAACCTCTGCTCACACTTTTTAATTGAGAATAATTAGTATAGGGGTCTGTGTTTAAGCACACCCCTTATTTTTCCTTTGAGGTTGGCTATTTAGTGTAAAGATATCACTGTAGAACCATCTATTACTTTCACATTTTGACCACAGGATAAATTGTGTGTTGGTACTTTCTCTTCTATATTTTGTGCAAAGAAGTTAAATTTTTTTAAAAATACATACTTCTGGCAATATTGACCAAAACAGACTCATGATACAAGCCCCTAAATTTATTTATGGAGATAAGAATTTTGAATTTTGAATTTTGAATTCCCTGTTTGCATAGCGTCTCGCAGAGAAGGGGTTGGCCGCCGTGCTTGGCAATATGCACTCGTATTAGTTGAAGAATTTCTACTTCTTGCCCTACCAACTATCCAATTAATTTTCAGTATTGAATCAAAGCCACAATTTTATGGAGAATTATCAGCTTCAGGAAGAACAATTGTAATCCATATTCAGGAGCAGTTGCTAATATCCGGTCAATTACTTCTTGAGTTATGGGTAACGGTGGAACTAACAAATTTTCTTTAGTTCCGACTTGTGCAAAAAACTTTTCTATTCCACCTAGAGTAGCCAAAATCAGCATTTTGGCTGATATAGAACCAATATTTTCAAAACTATGGAGTTGGGCTTTGGGAGAATGCAAGAATGTCCCGGGAGTTGCTACAACTGTTTGTTTATCAAGATAAAACTCAATCGAACCCTCTTGAATATTGAAAGCGATCGCTCAAATTATTTCTTTATTTCTAGTGCTTGCTGACTCTATTGCACTACAATATCATTTTGGGACAATGGATCGATAACACCATCAGTAGGCAGAGATTTAATAAGAGATTTAATAAAAGCTATTACCTTTTTTGTCCAAAGTCCAAATTTTTAGCAAGAACCTTTTTCACCAATTCTCAATCAATCCTAGCGTAGGCGTACCACTTCGTGGAAGCAAGCTACGCGCAGCGTCTGGTAGAAAAGCCCGCCGCAGGCATGTTCCTCTCCCTGTCGAGTTGAGCAAATCCATAATTTGACAGCCCATACAGGAAGAGAGTTTTAGCCTTTGATTCAGTATGACCAATGACTATCCGCCAATTTGCGACATCGTGCGGGTGTATACACCCTTATTACCAGAATCGCGTGCTTTAAAGTTAATTTCTGGCTTGATTGCTAGTAAACGCCTCACTTGCTCTTGTAGTTGAGCAGTACTAGTGCCAGAACGCAAAGCAGTTTTCAAGTCGAGTTGACCTGTTTCATTCAATAAACACGGACGCAGCCAACCATCAGCACTCAGGCGCATCCGGTTACAACGATCGCAAAAACATTCTGACATCTGACTAATAAATCCTAGTGTCCCCTTCGCACCGGGAATTTGAAAGACATCAGCAGGGCCAGCACCACGAACTTGAGATTCTGTCAAGCCCCAGCGATCGCGGATAGACTCTCGTAACTCGGCTGATGATACCCAACCGCGATCGCCAAATAAATGCACATTGCCAATGGGCATAAATTCAATAAATCGAACGTGCCACTGTTTATCGATTGTCAGGGCAGCTAAATCTAAAACTTCGTGGTCGTTAACGCCAGGAATCACCACTACATTCAGCTTCAGGGGGTCGAATCCGGCTTGATGGGCAGCTTGAATCCCATGCCAAACTTGTTGCCAACGAGAACGCCCCTGATTACCAATAATTTGCTCAAAAATGTCGGGATCGAGAGAGTCAAGACTAATATTAATTCGTCGCAGACCAGCATTGTAGAGGTTTTGTGCCATCGGAGCCAGCAAAAACCCGTTAGTGGTCATTGAGAGGTCTTGAGTTTGGGGTAAAGTTGCGATCGCCCTTACCAAATCCACCACACGCGGACGCAATAAGGGTTCACCCCCAGTCAACCGAAATCGGCTAAAGCCTACTGGAATAAATACCTCTTGAATTAAGGTGAGCAATTCCTCATCAGTTAACAGTTGTTGCTTGAGAATATAATCCAGTTCTACTCCCTCTGGCATACAGTACTGACAACGAAAATTGCAGCGATCAATTAAGCTAATGCGGAGGTAGTCTACCTGGTTCATCGTTTTATTTTTATTGTCTCTGATTAATTAAAGACTTTACAAAGGTGGTTTACCCCTTCTTACTATCTTTGTTGTAACTCAAAATACCGTACTCCCCCTTAAGTGAGAGTCCACAGATTATGGCATAATAAGCCGATCGCATCCACTAGTTAGTCATCAATCGTGCAAGACACCGACTCCATCAATGACCTTGCTGCTGCCTTACAACAGCCAGCCGATATCAGCTTTGAACTGCCCGATCCAGAAGATGAACAGATTCTAGAGTCAGATTTTCAACAGCAGCTAGAAATAGCCTGGCAGGTATGCGATCGCTTTGATTTGCAAACAGAAATCTGGCGGGGGCGAATTTTACGGGCGAGCCGCGACAGAGAAAAAGTGGGTGGTGACGGACGCGGTACTGGCTTTCTGCGATGGCTAAAAGAGCGGGAAATCAGCAAAAGTCAAGCATACTCCTGGATACAATTGGCGAATAGTGCTGATACTCTGATTGAAGACGGTAAACTTGACCCCGGATCTGTGAACAACTTCAGCAAACGGGCATTTGTCGAAACCTCTAAAGCAGTCCCAGAAGTGCAACAGATGGTGAGTGAAGCTGCCCAAAAAGGCGATCGCATCACTAGGCGGGAAGTGCGTCAACTCAATGATGAATGGACAGCTATGTCCTCAGATTTATTACCCGAAGCAGTCAAAGAAAAAGCAGCAGATAACACCCTTCCCCCGCGCTACATCGCTCCACTAGTGAAGGAAATGGAAAAACTGCCAGAATCGCATCAAAAGTTTATCCAAAAGGAAATAGCTGCCAATCCTGATGTGGATACCCTAAAACAGGTAACTAGCGAAGCGCGTAACTTGGCGAAATATCTTAAAGGGGCGGCTCAAGTTCAGGCGCTAACACAGGAAGATGTTGACATTGAAACAGCCTTAGAAGAAGCCCAAAGGGTCGGCTGTTTGAGCATTGCTGCTGACTTGGTAAATCAAGCATCGCAAATTGAACAAACGATCGCTAAACTTTACATGACTTGGAAACGGATCGGTAATTTAGCTGATCGATTATATGTAGATACTGGTGCAAGTACACCCAACTTGCGATCGCTCCTCACTTGCTTGGAACCTCTGGGTGGTGAAATCATGGAATTGCAACTTAGTGGTGCGACTGAACACACTGTCCGTTTGCAAATTCAGGAGACGAATTAGAGAATAGGCAATATCGCATTTGCTATTTCGGCGAACACATTTGTTACTTTGGCGAACGCATTTGTTACTTTGGCGAACTCATTTGTTATTTCAGGGTACGCAATTTATCCTTCTTCTGTCACTTTCTGGAAGGGCGATTGCTAGAAGCCCTATGAGGCAATCAATACAAGCTATACTATTAGAAAAAAATTGCTCTTGTATTTGTTATTAAGAAATAATCGCGCAATCGCTTGCTATACAAAAGCTTTAGAATTCAGAAATGGTAAAAGTTTTCGGAGAGTGACAGAACAGGGTTATAGCAAGCGAATCAAAGGTTAGGACATATTGAAAGCCTGGATGTTAGGAATAATAATGTTTTACCTCCTGTCTTCTGCCTCCTGCTATACCTTTCAGTTTTTGGAATTGCTGAGAGTAAGGCACGGAGAGCGTTGTTAACAGCTTCTGATGTTTTGAATATCTCAGCGACATCAGCATTGAGAGTAACTGTCAAAGGAGCTTTTTCTTGCTGACTAGCAAAACGGTTGGGCAAGGCTTTGCGATAGTCAAAGTTATACTCTGGAAGCAAGTCATCATCTGAGTTATTGCAGAATTCAGAAGCCTGTGAATTCTTCATAATCTCATTGCATCATGATTTGTGGAAAGCAGAGCGATCGCAACAAGAGCAGCAATTGCGTAGGCGTAGCCAACCGTAGGCATCACGCATGACTGCAAAGTTACGAAAGAAATATCGCCATATCTCAAATTTTAATGAGCAGCGCAAGATGTAGTGGTGAGCGAGGAATTATGGGGCGATTCAGTGGGTACTTGAGCAACCAGAACTACACTTCCATTGTCATCCCTTACCCAGCCTTGGGCTTCTACAATTTGAGTAGGTTCATTGACAGAATTAACTTTCTGTGATTTTTCTTCTGTGTTTCGCTTTGCCTGAACAACGGCTCTTTTCTGAATACCGCCAACACGATTCTGACTCTCTGGCTTGAGTGTGATCCAATCTGCCAGCACTGCATCATCAGCTATCAATGGCTCTGTGGGATCGGCTACTAGTCCTCCACGTCCAGTGGTAATAAATGAACTTCTGGCTATTTTTCCACCAGAACTACAACTAGCAACAATTTGCTGCGAAGCATCAACCAGATTTACGGGTAGTTCTACTAATCCTTTATTGGGGTCAGCATCTGGTGAGTTAATTTGTACAGTGCCATTTAATGAAGGGTTTTGCTGAGAAAATGCGGTGATATCACTTGTTTCCAGGTTCTTCGGGTTTGTTTCGCCTGTTGGATCAAGCCTTTCTACGTCTGCACCTGTGCGAGGCACAAAACCAAAGAGGTTCTTAGCAGTGATTGTGATTTTACCACCAGAGCCAGAGAAGCCGTTGGCGGTGATATCGTTGTTTCCGAAGGGAGTGGCGACGAGGAAGCCATTAGGTGCTTTGATGGTGATATTACCGCCAGTTTTATCACCCCCTCCATTAGTGGATATTTGACTATTACGGCGCATCAGTAATAAGTCCCGCACCTGTAGAATAATATCACCACCTTCACCTGACTTACTATTAGATGTGAGTTTTCCTTGGTTGTCCAACAGTATGGAGCGAGCGGTTATATTCAGTTCACCTGCTTTTCCTAAAACGGGAACGGGTACTTCGTATGTTACACCTTCTCGAACTTCACTGCTTACAGTTATAGCCCCATTGCGAACAATCAATTGCCCCGTTGTGATATCCAAATTTCCAGCAGATCCAGAACCTTTAGTCGAAGCTACCAATCCGGTGGTCAAAGAGGGATTTGTTGAAGTTCTTGTTATCTCTAGTGACTCAGTAGCCCTGACAGTTATATTTCCTCCGTTTCCTGTGGCTGGTTTATACATTATACGAGAAGGACGGATTCCACTAGACTCTGCTGATATTAGGCCCCCATCCTGGATACGCAACCTTTTAGTTGTGATCGTAAGGTCACCTGCATTTCCTTCGCCAAAAGTTGCACTTACCAATGAACTAGGTAGAGTAAGAGGAGTCAGTTGGGTAATGGAACTACCAATCAAGTCCACAGACTCGGAGGCGTTTACGTTTAAATTTCCCCCTTTACCCGTGCCACTAGTAGAAGTCAGCACTTGTGCGCCATCCGAAACAATAAACTTGCTGGCGGTAATGTTTAAGTCTTCACCTTTTGTGTTACCTTTAGTCTGACTTATCAAGCGCACAAGAGAACCAACTAGTTCCACGGAATTTCCCCATAGCTGGATACTACCACCACTCTCACCGCTAGCATCTACCTGAGATGGAATCTGAGAATTTCGCAGGATGAATCGAATGTTCTGGAAATTCTGGACACCTTCATATCCCAATATCCAACTTTGATCCTTTGGCTTCAAGCTGACCAGACTATTGCCAGCAACACTTCCTAGCTCTATTTGTCCTGAAGTTGCAGTTAAATTTCCGCCCTCCAATGTGATCTCACCGCCCACTAATGCCAAGGTTTTACCTGGCTTCACTTGTAAACCAACAGGTTGGTTGAAGATATTAGTTGTTTTGCCATCTGGATTCTTTGCTTGGGATTGATTACGGATGGGAGACGCAGTTGCTCCGAATTGTAAACCAATGGGAACACTTACTGTCAGTAGGGGTGTAGTTTGAGGATCTGTGGCACTAAACTTGATCCCATCAGCAAAGTTCAGGCTACTCGCCGTACTTGCTACAAATGAACCACCGATTTGTAAAGAAGCATTGGGCCCAAAAACAATGCCATTAGGATTAATCAGAAACAGGTTAGCTTTGTATTGGGCTTTAATGATGCCTTCAATATCAGAAAGAGAGGGTCCCGTTACGCGGCTAATAATGTTCTGAACACTATCAGCATTATTAAACTCAGCCGTGGCTCCATCACGTACAGAAAACTCTTTAAAACTGTGGAACAAATTGCTTCCTGCTTGGATTCCACCTTCAATAATTGTGGTACTCCCTTGTGTTTTCACATTAGTAGGTAGAGTACCATCCGGGCTGACTTGAGCAATAGCACTATTTGCCGAGAAACTGATTGCACCAATTATTGCAAATCTTAGCCATTGAAACCAGAACGAAATATTAATCATACTTGATATTGCATTTCTCTAAAAAACTATCGGTTACTCAATAACGATGATCCTGTACTTAATATTAATTAGAATACATTGAAACAAGTAATCTGCATTTTGTTCTTTAACCAAGACTGAGAACTTTTCTATTCGTAAACAAGACATAATAGGAACACAATAATTTTGTGTTCCTAAAAATTTGTGTTCCAATGTAATTGAAAACAGAATATACAATGAGTACAATATTTTTACCAAATATTGAGTGGGCTAGATCGAACTCAGTAACAAGTGTTTTGTTATTTACCAAAATTCATATCAATTTAAGGCTTATTCACAACAACCACAACAAGGACACCAGTCGCAATCTAATTTCACAATATGATTACCTGGAATTAGTAAACTTTTATTACTAGAGTTTTCCGTGTTTTTTATTTGTATTTGACTTAAGTCGATACTGCACTCAAGTTTCAGAACTTTTTCTCCTGATATACCATACTTTTCGAGCACTGTCTCGAAGTTAGCATTCATTAGGCTCTGACTTAATTCATTCTTAATTTCGTCTTGTAACTGCTGTAATGTTTGAGAATTCATAAATTTTGCTCTCCTTGCAAAGTGATAAATGTGTAAACTTATTTTGTGATGTACTAAATTAACGTGAGTTTGATTAGTACAGTTTGGCAACGAAGGAATCAAGAATGCAGAGTTTAGAGTGATACGAAACCATTAGGTTTCTAACGCTCTTGTGAACTCTGATAATTATGAATTCAGCTTGACTAGTTATAATTACGTATTGTGTTACAAAACTTCATATATTTCTGCCAGATTTGTTTAAAGCATTCATGAATCTGGCTACTCACCATTGATTACTCAAGAAAATTGAGTAATTGATATCTCCTCAAGTCTCACACTCTGCTTACGGTTTAAATAAATCCAGAAGCTTTATTAAGGCGATCGCTTATATGCCCCATGCCCAATCTCCAAAATCTTAAATATTTTGCTCATTAACCGTGCCACTATAGAAAATAGAGCTGCAAATTGAGCAATAGGAAGACTAAAGAACACTGTGCAGATAACATTCTTAGGGACGAGTTCCGGTGTACCCACGCGATCGCGCAATGTTTCCAGTGTCGCTCTGAGATTACCCCAAAGGGCAGAACTGTGGTTATTCGACTGTGGCGAAGGTACTCAGCATCAAATTATGCGGAGTGAACTGAAAATCAGTCAAGTCTCCCGAATTTTTATCACCCACATGCACGGCGACCACATCTTTGGCTTGATGGGACTTCTTGCTACTTGCGGCTTGGCTGGTAATGTGCAACGAATTGATATCTATGGTCCACCGGGATTAAATGATTACATTCAATCCGCCTCACGTTATTCTTACACCCACTTTTCTTACCCAATCAAAGTTCACACCATCCGTCCAGGGATAATTTATGAAGACGATGACTTCACTGTTAGCTGCGGTAATTTGCATCATCGGATTACAGCTTTCGGCTACCGCGTAGCCGAAAAAGACCGAGCCGGACGTTTTGATGTGGAAAAAGCCAAGGCGTTACAAATTCCTCCTGGTCGGGTTTACGGTCAACTCAAACGCGGTGAAACTGTTACCCTTACGGACGGACGAGTGATTGATGGCACCCAATTGTGCGGCCCTACAGAAATTGGTCGAAAAATTGCCTATTGTACAGACACAATTTATTGTGATGGTGCAGTGGAATTAGCTCGTGATGTTGATGTATTAATTCACGAAGCAACTTTTGCCCATCAAGATGCAGATATGGCTTTCCAGCGGTTGCATTCCACAACCACAATGGCAGCGCAAACAGCTTTAGCTGCTGGAGCGCATCGACTAATTATGAGTCATTTCAGTCCCCGCTATGCCCCTGGAAATACTTTGGAGTTGAAGGATCTCCTCAAAGAAGCTCGTGCTATTTTTCCCTGTACTGATATGGCTTACGATTTTATGATTCATGAAGTACCCAGACGGCGAGAAGTGGAGTTAACCAAGGTAGGTGTTTAATTTTGGACTTCGGCTACGCTCAGTCGAACGATTTTAGATTTTAGATTTCTATTAAACGCTTCTAATCTAAAATCTAAAATTAACCAGGCTCTATCTTAGATTTGAATAGTCTCAATTATAATATCAAGCAAATAAACAGTAGTTCAGTTTTCCGGGTAAGTCAACTATTTAACCAACAATTTACGGTTGACTAGATATATCAATAATGTACAAATATTATGGTTTAAATATTTTTCTCAGTGTATTTTATCTTGTAAGTTATAAAAAAAACACAAAATTCATCTAGTGCTATAAATTATATAATTTTATACTTAAATACTTAGAAAGAATAATTAATTTTTTGTCAAGATTTTTCTGCTTTAAATAAAATATTTATTAGAAATTTATCCTTTCAACACTGATTAAGAATTTCTATGGATGAATTGATGAACATGAAAGCGCCAGTTTGCATAATGTTATGCCAAATTTGCTTGTCATTGTTGGAAGAAGAATAAAGTATGCGATCGTAGCTATTAAGTGTAAAAAATCATTTCATATTTCTCATAAATCTTCCAAATAAATATAGTGTTTCGATATTAGAGGAGTTTAATAGTGGCTAAGATTAGTCTGAATCAAAAGCAACAAGTTACTACTTCAGCACAAGGCGCAGTTGACATTAGACAACTATCTACTATTTTGCTTCGCCGACGCTTTTTGATCTTTGGGGTTTCCTGTGTAGTTATGTCAGCTGCTAGCCTCTTGGCCGTCATTGCTAAACCTACTTACCAGAGTAATATGCAGATATTGGTGAATTCCAATTTATCTGAAGGGGCACAGTCAAATACTCAAGTTTATGATTCAAATTCTCAAATTGTTGATTCCACTACTCAGATGAAACTCATGCTGAGTTCTAAGCTGCTTCAGAAAGCTGTAGATTTACTTCATTCTGATTATCCTGATATTACCTTACAAGATATCAATAGTCAAAAAGAACATAATAAAAAAGCACTTTTAGAAGTAACTCCAGAAGCGGGAGGTATAGGGACAAATAAAGTTTTTAATCAGACATTTAAAGTTTCTTTTAATGCTCAAGATCCAGTAAAAGCACAAAAAGTACTTCAAGCTCTACAGAAAGTCTATCAAAACTACAACAAACAGCAGCAAAAAGAACGTCTGAATCAGGGATTAGCTTTTGTAAACACTCGCCTACCTGAGATAAAAAAAGAGGTGAGTAAAGCTGAGAAAAACTTAGAACAGTTTCGCAAAAAACATAAATTACTCGATCCCGAAGTCCAAAGTAAAATTCTGCTAGAATCTCTAGCCGATATTCAACAACAGTTACAAACCACTCGTGCCAACCTTCAAGATGTAAATGCTCGCTACAGTAATCTAGAGCAACTAATAGCGTCTTCGTCCCAGCAGAATACACTAATTTCTTCTCAATTAAATCAGTCAAGCCGCTATCAAGCATTATTAAGTGAAATTCAAAAAACTGAACTGGCTTTGGCTAAAGAGCGGCTGCGCTATACAGATGATTACCCATCGGTACAAAAATTAAAACAGCAACGCCAAAGTCAACTCTCCTTATTACGAGAAGAGGTTAAAACTATTACTAACAGCAGTAAAGATAAACCTTTATCAAAAGGACAAATGCTAGGAGTTGATCCAACGCTTGTAGATGAGTTTGTTTTAGTACAGACAAGTGTTTTAGGACTGACTGCTAATGAAAAGAATCTCATCGAGTCAGAACAGCAACTACGCTCTGAGCTAAACAAATACCCAAGTTTAATAGCAGAGTATAATCGTCTGCTACCAAAGGTACAAAGTAGTCGCAAAAACCTTGAACAACTACTCCAGGCACAACAGTCATTAGGACTAAAAATTGCTCAAGAAGGATATAACTGGCAAGTTTTGGCAGAACCTTCTCCCGGTACTTATATAGGTAACAACAGATTATTACTCTTGCTTGGAGGAGCGGTAATTGGGCCAATTTTAGGTATCTTAGTAGCCCTAATTTTAGAAAAGTTTAATGACGCTATTTATTGTGTCGGAGATTTAAAGAAACTGACAAACATACGTGTATTGGGATCGGTACCAAAATTACCATCAATTAGTGTCAAAAAACGGCGGCTTGCCCTGCCTTGGAATGGTCAAAGAAGCTCAAAATATTCTGTAATAGAAGCAAGTAATAAATTGCCTGTCCATGAAACTTTGGACATGATCTATCAAAATATTCAAATATTAAAATATCCTTTACCGTTCAAGTCGCTGATGTTTACTTCAGCACTATCAGGGGAAGGGAAGACAACCTTAGTGTTAGGTCTTGTAGCTAGTGCTACCCGGATGCATCGACGGGTATTAGTAATTGATGCTAACCTACATAATCCTAGCTTGCATAAAATCCTGGAACTATCCAATGACTGGGGACTATCTCTGTTATTAATTGATGAGACAACTACTGATTTTCAAGATTATATCCAGCCGATTCACCCCTCCATTGATATTTTGACTGCTGGCCCAGAACCAGAAGATACAGTGAAGTTGCTCAGTTCTCAACGGATGAAAGAACTAATAGAGGTGTTTGAGCAAAGTTATGACCTAGTACTAATAGATGCTCCATCTATTTTAGGCACGGTTGATGCCAGGATTGTGGCATCTTTTTGCAGTGGTATTGTAATGGTAGAGCGTATGGGAAAAGTAACTCGACCTGAACTGACTCAAGCAACAGAAATTTTGAGTAAGTTGAATTTAATTGGAATTATCGCTAATGAAGTGAGCAATTCTCAAAAGGTATTGGCATCGTAAATCGGAGAATAAAAGTTTCTCTTTCACAGCAGTCAGATTTAGACGATTCACTTTCCCAAGTTTTGATTTCTACCTTATATTTAAAGCAAAATGCATAATAAGTAGGAGGTGGCAACCTCCAGCGTTGGAGAACTGTCTCATCTTAAAGTAGTAGACGCCATAATCCAGAGCGTTAATTAGATACTAGTGTGATTAGATGATCGGTATGAAATTCCAACTTTACTTAGGCTCTTTATTTTCTCAGATTAAAATACGTTATTGGTGGGTAAGTGTTTTTTTGTGGATGGCTTTGGTTGCCCCAGCCCAAGCATCTGTAATCCTACGTGTGGCAATTGAGAGGGGCGTTAATCAGGTAAAAGTGGGTAGTTCCACTACTGGGATCGTTAAGGATAGTACTGGCCGGACTCTTGGAGAGTTGCCAGCAATGAGTGCATATTATGCTCAAGCCGTTCCTGGCGGAATTGCTTTAGATAAGTGGCAATCTGGTTTATTTTGGATTGAGCCAACTGGCAAAGGATTTGTTTATATTGGCGATCGCTGGTATCGGGGCAGAACTCTAGTTGTCCCCACAGACAAAGGCTTAACGGCTGTTAATTGGGTTGACGATCAAGAATATCTCTACAGCGTTCTTGGTGGCGAAATGGATGCTAGCTGGCCCCAAGAAGCTTTAAAAGCCCAAGCGATCGCAGCCCGCACTTATGCCCTCTACGAACGGGAAAAACAACGAAATAATCCCGTTTACGATTTAGGTAATACGCCTGATCGCTGGCAAATCTATAAAGGTGTCATCAGTGAATCTCCTGCTACTTACACCGCAGTGGATTCTACTCTAGGGCAAGTACTAACTTACAAAAACCGGATTATTCTCTCAGTCTTCCACGCTTGTTCTGGGGGACACACCGAAAACGTAGAAGATGTTTGGGGAAGCAGCGAACCTTATCTACGTGCTGTTCAAGACTACGATCAAAATATCCGCGAGTGTAATTGGGTGAAAACCTTCTCACCCAGTGAAATTAGCGCTAAATTTATTGAGGTGGGCAGTGTGACGGCGATGATTCCAGAAACATACTCACCTTTTGGCAGTGTTAAAGTTTTAAAAATTGTCGGCAACAAGGGCACGAAGGTGCTACAGGGCGAACAAGTGCGAACAGCCCTCAAGTTAAAAAGTACCCGCTTTACCGTCACCAAAGGAGGCGATGGTAGTTTTGTACTGCAAGGACTTGGCTACGGTCATGCTTTAGGCATGAGTCAGTGGGGGGCGTACAATTTGGCTCGGCAAGGAGTAAACCATCTGCAAATTTTGGGACATTATTATCAAGGTGTAGCTCTAACACCGATTCAGGCGAAGTAATTGGGGATTGGGCATTGGGCATAGAGAACAGACAAGGGAGAGACTTGTTCAATAATTCCCCCTTGTCCCCCTGCCCCTCTGCTCCCTATTCTCCAGTCCCACGTTCTAAGCGCCGTTGCCATTCAGCATCAATTTTTGCAGAACGTTCAACTTCTTGGTCGAGTAAGTCAGTTTCACTAGAATACACTAAATCTTCTTTGCCAATGACTTTTTCTGTTGCAAATTGTTGGGCATAGTTGATTTTTTGTTGCAAAAGTGCATCAGGACTTGCCAATAGCCTTGCTCTGGAAAGGCGATCGCGGTTGCGATCGCCTATTTTGCGATTACGCCACTGAATCCAGAAATAACGTAATAACGGTATGCCTAAAAAACCTGCTCCGTAAGCTAATAGCAGCCAATAAATTCCTTGTACAAAAGCTACCAGTCCACCTAATTGGACGGCAACAGTTCCATCTCTCAATAAACTTCCCAGTACTAAAGCACCAATAAAATTTAGTATTCCTAACCCAGCACTCAGCATAATTTGCCCAGAATTTGCAGCGCTAAAACGCCAGGGAAATTCCTCTAAACGATCTGATATTGCATGACGGCGCTTTTTAACTGCGCTCACCTGCAACTCTGGGAAGTAATAAACAATTTGCCCTTCTGGACTTACCCCCGGTTGCCCATTAAACCGCGTTAGAACGGGCAACATATAATCTTCGTACTCTCTTGTGTATCCCTCACCAATGTCATCCAAATATGGGGTAATTTGTTCTGCTACCACTGCACCACGGTTACTCCGAATCACCGTAGCAATTTCTTGCCAGCGACGTTCTTCTAAGTTGGCGTTAGGATTACCATCGCCAAATAAAAACGAAAACACAGCTTCAAAGAAATTTAGATTGCTTTCTTCTGGCCTTTCACGTCTTTGTTCCTGGTAGTGGGTGTCATAATTTGGGCTAAGATACCAAAATAAATTTGGAAAATAGAAGAACCCCCCACCGCCGGAATTACTGCCCCGATTGTCGCCGTCACGGTCTGAATTAGCAGCAGTAATGATCACGAAGATGGTAATAGTTATCAGGGCGATGGAAACAGTTAAGAAAATTCCAAAAGAAATGCGAATCAGATAAAACAGAACACTCCAGACTTTTTTACACCATTCCTGCAATCGTAACCGGAAGTATTTATTACGCAAAATTGCTCGAAAATTTTGTGGATAAAGGTAAACTATATCACCTGAATCTGCTACCTGTAAATGTCCGCCAGCATCAGATGCCAGGGCTAACAAGCTTTGATTAGCTTCAGCGACGTTCAATCCTGCCTGAGTTGCCACATCACCAACAGTGACACGGTAGCCCAGTTGTTCCACAGCTTGCATGATGGTGGGACTGGGAGCCATTGCTCTCCCCTCCTGTTGAAAATTATTTCCTTTTCTTAAGTATAAAGTTTTATTTTGAGAGACTTGGTAAAAGTGGTAAAAGTAGGAATAACAATTAAATCATTAAAAAAGATAATAAATCAGATATTAACACACTGATACTAAAGCCAATAAACCAATAAATGACCAAAGACGCAACATGTTATAATTGTTTTCCTCAGCTTGGTTAACCAGCAAACTTTCTGCTCAAATATGGTTCAATACACTCTCGCTCAAAGCCCAGAAATTATCCTTACTGTTTCTGGAAAAGATTCAGCCAAAGCCCGTGATAAAGCAATGGATCAACTGATGGAACTGATGGATGCAGGTAAGCTACCCACGGAACTTGAAGAAGGATTTGGCCCTCAACAATTAATTGAGGTTAAAGAGTCAACTATTGAAACTGCTAATGGTGAGGATACCATTACACAAGCTGTTCAGGTTCTGAGTAACCTGGCTACGCTCAAGCTGAAAGTTCAGGAGTCACGATCTGAAGCGTTGGAAATTCGCAAAACTGTTGATATTCTGTTCACCGATGAGTCGGTGACTGAAGAAGAAATTACTCGACTCAAGGAAGGTTTTAAAGTTCTCAAAAATTTTGCCCAAGCTAATGTACGCTACCAAGAAGCGCGAGCTAAAGCAGAATTAGCTCGACAGACTCTAGATCAAGCTCTCAAATCGCCTGACAAGTAACATCTACAGGATTAGATGCATTGAGACACATCTGAAAAATGCAATTAAATACTTTAAAAGACAGGCATGATGCCTGTCTTTATTTTAACTGGGGCGCTAGGATTCGAACCCAGGGATGGCGAGACCAAAACCCGCTGCCTTACCACTTGGCGACGCCCCAATAATTTGACTATGATTAGTATAACACTTAGTCTTAGGTTAATGTCAAGTACTTTAATAGTTGATTTCAGATAATGGTTTTTTACAGCAGGACATTGATTGGTGGGAATCTTTGCACTTTGATTCTTTCATCACTTTGAGGTGAACCTTTGAATCTTCGTGCTTCAGACATAAAATTCTTTCCTTAGCATCTAAAATCTGGTTCCCTTGATGCTAAACGCTTTAGAGTCAGTCTCACTTATTTCTTTTTCTTTAGTCCCCAGTCTCGTGAAGGAAGACTGCTGCAATCCGACTTGATGATAGTAGTTGTTTAGTAGCCAGCCATATAAAGAGTGGAATAGTCTTCGCATAGCGGCCGCAAAGTCGGCGTGGTTCTTGAATCCATCGATATAGCCATTCAAGTCCTAAGTCTCGAACTATGCGGGGTGCCCGCTTATGAATTCCGGCATAAACTGGGAAAACTCCACCCAGCCCAATCATTACAGCTTGTATTTTGCCCTTATGTTGAGCTATCCAATTTTCTTGTTTGGGACATCCCAGAGAAACTAAAACAGCGCTAGCACCACTAGAATTAATCTTTTGAACTAAGGCTTCGTCTTCAATTTCGGTTAGAGGACGGAAAGGTAAAGGTTCCATCGCCGCAATCTTTATCTGCGGAAATTCCTTCTCTAACCTGTTTTGTATCCTAGACAGAATTTCTGTTTGGGAACCTACAAAGAAAATGCTCAGATTTTGTGTTTGAGTTAGCTGACACAATGCGAGAAAAATATCCATCCCTGCTACACGGTCTTGGTAAAGCGCTCCCATTTTTCGCATCATCCATACTAGAGGCATACCATCAGGAGTAACTATATCTGCATTTCGCAATATGGTGGCAAACTCTGGATTCCAATGGGCTTCAATAAGCATGTGTACATTGGCTACATATACAGTTTTGCTCTCACGCCTACTCGCCCACTTCAGTATTGTTTGTATCTGCTCGTCAAACCGTAAAGCAGTAATAGGAAAATCAAGCACTTTTTTAGTAGGTAGAAGCACTCTCGCCACCATCAATAACTCCTGTATCCAAGAAAACAATTCATAGATTACCTAGACCAATCCAAATTATTTAATATTCAGATTGGATGACTCCTGACTTTTTGTCGGCTTGTGTCATTGTTGGAAGTTAACACATGGAGGTGCAATTGCCTTTTTAGTATACTTTTGGCTTAATCGGTAATACTAGAATTATTTGCTGCTGTGTCTTAGCTTACTGTTTTATGTTAAGGATTTTAGACACTCCTTGACAAAATTCATACTTCCTTCATAATTAATTTTTGGTTAGTTCATCTAAGCATTATAATTGCGATAAATTCCTAGATAAATGATGTATATAAAGTAGTATATAGTACTTAACTCCTTAAGTAGGAAAGTAAAATGCTAGCCACTAAGTCTGCCAATTTTATACGTAAATATGCGCTTAAGAGGTTAAATGAAAATTAGTATATTTTAAAGAACAGCTAATAACTGTTGATATGATTTACAAATTTATTACAGATTTAATTTAGTCTCTCTATTAATGAAAAATCTCTAAATTTTATTTTTTTCTGAAATAAAATCCCAATAAATAAGGGAAAGATAAATTTATCTTTCCCTGCTCTCTGGTTTTTATTATTGTGTGACTTGTTACTTTCTTTAAGTTTTTGGCGTAACATTTGCCTTTGTTTTTTCAGTTGACGCTTCCTAGCAGAACCGCCTTTTCCTTTATCATTTCTGCCTTCTTTACGGGGAGATTCCCATCTTTTCAGGCGCATAAATTTTAACCTTTTTAGCAACTTGTTTGGTAGTGGGCAGGAGGAGAATCGAACTCCTATGACCGTAAGGCCGCCACATTTTGAGTGTGGTGCGTCTACCAATTCCGCCACCCGCCCTTATATCTAAGTCTTAACTAGTATACTCTAAATTAAGATATTTTGTAACAAGTCTGAAAATTATTTCTCAAAGTTTTGCTGGAATAACAGTTTTAAGAATCTCCAGCTTAGAGGCGTGGCAGGTTCAATAAACTAGGGTCAATATCCTGTATTTTTGCACAGCCACTAAGGGCCATTCCTACATTTAACTCATCTTGCAGCAGTGAGATGATATGAGATACACCGATCTGTCCTGCTACCGCTAGTCCCCACAATATGGGTCGTCCGATCAGTACTGCTTTTGCTCCTAATGCCAGAGCTTTGAGAATGTCTGTGCCTCTACGAATGCCTCCATCCAACACCACTTCTACTTTACCATCCACTGCGGCTACTATTTCAGTGAGGGCATCTAAAGAAGCGATCGCCCCATCGAGTTGTCTGCCACCATGATTGGAAACAACAATTGCTTTGGCTCCATATTCTACAGCCCGTACAGCATCATCTGGGCGTAAAACTCCTTTGATGACTAAAGGTAGCCCAGATAAAGACTGTAACCATTCCAAATCGTCCCAAGTAACTGCTGGGCTTAGCTGTTGGGCAAAGTAGGTAAATAACCCCGATTCTCTTTTTTCATGGGAAATATCTAGCCCTGAGATGCTCGCAAGATTAGCCAGATGTAAGTCTTGGGGTAAGGCAAACTCATTACGTCTATCTCTCTCGCGCTGTCCAAGAACGGGTGCATCTACAGTTAGACAAAGTGCTTTGTAGCCTGCTTTATCAGCTTTTTCTACCAAAGCACGAGTTAATCCTCGATCTTTATGGATGTAAAGCTGGAACCATCGTAGAGAATCTGGAAACTGATTACATGCAGTCGCCACTTCTTCAATGCTCTTTGTTGCCATTGTACTTAACACCATACCCACACCAGCCGATGCAGCAGCTAGGGCTGTGGCAACTTCTCCGTCTGGATGGGCTAGACATTGAAAAGCCATCGGTGCAATTAACAAAGGTAGTTGCAGGGGTTGTCCTAAAATCGAGGTACTTAGATTGCGATCGCTCACATCGACTAATATCCGAGGTCGCAGCTTGACTCGCTCAAAAGCAGCACGATTATCTCGCAATGTGATTTCGTCCCAAGCACCACTGCTGTAGTAATCAAGTGTTGTTTGAGACAGGTGTTTTTTTGCTAGCTTTTCATACTCGAAAAGGTTAATGGGTTGAAAGCGATCGTCTGTGGATAAGTCGGTAGACATAATTAAATCTAAGATAAAACTTTTGTTCGTAGTCAGCGATTTATCGCTCTGCATAAGATTTTAAATGGCTAATACCGCAAGGTGGAAGTCAAAAATCACTGATTCAAAAGTCAAAAGTTTTATAGAATAAGCTCTAAAGAGCTTTTCAATGGTCTACTTATTTACGCCGTGCTTTACTAGAGCCGCTGACTACGATTATTCCTTGTCAAGGCTTTCAAATGGATTTTTAGCATAGTTGTATTTATTTTTACTTACTTGGTTAGCGATCACTCAACTGTATTTATGTACTGAGGTGTTGCTCAAACAGCATGAAAATTACTTCCAAAAAAAGACCTCTGCTTTGCGCCAGAGGTCTTTCCGTTTCAGAACGTTGTAAAATTCATAAGCAACGTAAAACGCTGATATGGTTAATTTAGTGGCTTCTGTGCCATGAACGCAAAAATAACAACCCAATTGCCAATTCCATACTGACTATTATTACTCCTATACCGAAAATGCGTAGGCGCAGCCCGCCGCAGGCATCGCCAACATTTAGGTATAAACCTAGAAATCTCATCCTGCGACCAAAACTTCATCTTATCCAAGGTTTTAGGAGAACTTTTCCCAGGATTGGGCAACTAATTGGCTTAACCAACGGCGTTGTTGCTGATCCAACAGTGAATCGTCTGCTAACAACTGAGCAGTCAATTCTTCCAAAGATTGACCCTGAGCGCGGACAATTTTAATTACTCCAGCGATTGCACTGGCAACTAGTTCTTCGTCAATTGGCTGTTGTCGCAGAGCAATAATTTCTTGGGGACTGTCTGGAATGGGATAATTCATGGCGTGGGTTTACAGAAATACAAAATGAACAATAACTTTGACAAACTCTTAAAATTTCTTCACTGAATCTTTACGAAACTAATAGGGCGGAGTGTACCTTACTTTATGTCTTAAGAAAATCTGTCTTAGTGAGTAAATTGAGAGGAGATGTCAGGAAAAAATGAAAGAAATACTTTATTTAGAAGTTCCAACTCCAGATATAGAATCTGTGCGTAGTTGGTTACAAACAGATTTTGAACCTGGAAATGGAGAAAAAGAGCTTACTTCGGAAGGCTTTTGCCTTAGAATAGCTAGTACTACTACACCTGCTGGAGTGGCTCCTTCCGAAAACTTGCCTACAGAACTTTCAGTATTTGTCTGGTCGGTGCAACGAACTACCTATCTGAAAGTGTTTCGCTGGTCAGAACAACCCTTTCCCAATGAAAGACAAATTCTGCAACGCTTGACCAAGGAAATTAGAAGCAGTTTTTTGCATCATTACCCAGAACCGCCAGCAATTGATTTATCCCAGCAATCAATATTTGCCGCACTAAGCTCTACTTATCCCCTTACCGTCAAGTATTTTCAGAAAATGCCTAACGGTGAATATGACCTAACTCGTGCCTATTGGTGGGAACAACGATGGCGCGAAGGGGTGCAAAATCCGCAGCAGCCGCGTCAAGTGGTGTTTTCGCAAGAGAGCAGGGGAGCAGGGGAGCAGGGGAGCAGGGGAGAAATAAACAATGCCCCATGTCTTAAGCCCCATGCCCAGTACGACATCATTTACATTGGCGGCGCATTAGGCGTAATCCATGCAGCAGTAATGGCAAAACTGGGATATAAAGTCTTGCTGGTGGAACGAATGCGCTTTGGGCGGATGAACCGAGAATGGAATATTTCCCGTGACGAAATTCAAAGCTTGCTTAACTTGGGTTTAGTCACCCCCGCTGAGTTAGAAACAATCATTGCCAGGGAATACAAAGACGGATTTAATAAGTTTTTTGATGCTAATAATCCACCCAAACTGCGATCGCCCGTCCTCCACACACCCACAGTCCTAAATTTAGGCTTGGATTCCGAAAAATGGCTTCAAATGTGTGGGCAAAAACTGCAAGCAGCAGGCGGTGAAATTTGGGATGAAACAGAGTTTATCCGTGCAGATATTGACACATCACAGGTAGTTTTGCAAGTCAAGCATTTGCCTAGTCAGATTGAAAAGCAAGTAAGTGGACGACTGCTAATAGATGCAATGGGAACTGCATCCCCCATCGCTTGGCAATTAAACGGTGGTCGTGCCTTTGATAGTGTCTGTCCAACAGTAGGAGCGGCAATTGAAAGCGGATTTGAGCCGGGAGTATGGGATTCTCAATATGGGGACGTTCTTTACAGTCATGGGGATATTTCGCGGGGAAGGCAGTTGATTTGGGAATTGTTTCCCGCAGCTGATGATGAACTGACGATTTATTTATTTCATTACCACGAAGTCAATGCTGAAAATCCTGGTTCCTTGCTGGAGATGTACGAAGACTTTTTCACGATTTTGCCAGAGTATCGCAGGTGCGATATGGACAAATTGGTGTGGAAGAAGCCGACATTTGGATATATACCAGGGCATTTTAGTGTGGGAAGTCGCGATCGCACAGTTGCCTTTGATCGATTAATTGCGATCGGTGATGCTGCATCACTTCAATCTCCCCTCGTTTTCACAGGTTTTGGTTCCTTAGTTCGCAACTTAGAGCGCTTAACAACGCTGTTGGATACTGCTCTCAAACATGACTTGTTGAGTTTCCGCCACTTAAACAAAATTCGTGCCTATCAAACCAACGTTTCCGTGACTTGGCTCTTTTCCAAAGGCATGATGGTACCCACAGGTAAATTTTTACCGCCGCAACGAATTAACGCCATGCTCAATACCTTTTTTGGGCTGTTAGCAGACGAACCGCCAGAGGTGGCAGATAACTTTATCAAAGATCGGTGTGATTGGTTGACCTTTAACCGTTTAGCACTGAAAGCCGCTAGGAAAAATCCTGCCTTGCTTTTATGGATTTGGGAACTTGCTGGCCCTAGAGATTTAGTGCGATGGCTTGGTAGTTATTTCAACTTCGGTCGTCATGCCCTGGTTAGTGCTTTACTAAGTCCCTGGTTTTTGCGCTTCTTGAACCGAGTAGGTTTTTGGCTAGAACCCCGGAATCCAGGCTTGTGGCTGTGGTTATTGGCGATTAATTATGCGATCGCCACAGGCAAACCGCGATCGCCCAGCCAGGTAGCAAAAACCAACCCAGAAGCCATAATTCCAAAGTCAGAAGCAAGGATTCTGAATTAGTCATTGGTCATTAGTTTTAGACAAATGACAAATGACAACTAACTATTGACTCTTGGGGCGAAAATTCGGCAGTTCTACAGATGCCAACGACTTACGCCCCTTGGGTGGACGCTGGGGATAAACTACTGGTGAAGGTGAATTATCATCATTAGTGTTATCACCTAATGACTCTGAGGACAAATTACTTGCTGACAATTGTGAAACTTCTGACCAGTAGTCTTCAGTTTCTCTGACTGGCGTTTCAGTGTGAGATGGAGTGGAGGAAATCAGTAAGTCATTAGCTGGTGAAACCACAGAATCCGTCGTCCAATAAGTAGAGATAGTTGCAGGAGGATTAATTTCTGCTTCCAAATGTTCCTCCTGTGGATTTTCTAGTTCCTCATCGTCTTCTAACATTGTTGCTAAAGTCTCCCAAATCGGGGCATCACTAACATCCGTTTTACCAGCAGGTGGTGGTGATGTAGATGCAGCCCGGGAGGTGAAAAACATTTGGATTAAACTATCTAATTGCTGATCTAAATTTGATGAACCCGAAGGTGAAACCGCTTCAGTTGTATCTGGAGAATCATTAACTTCTGGAGATGGCGGGGGTTGTGTTGGTGTTGGCGTGTCTTTTTTAACTGTCCAGTTCCAAGGAGATGATGGCGGTGTCGCAGAAGCTTCATTTCTTTGGAATGGAATTGGTGCTGAAGGTTCACCCCAAGAATTATCTAGACTGTTACTCAAGGATTCTTCTGCTGACCAAGGTTGAATTGGCTGGGCGTTAGGAAACAAAGACCGAGCTTTTCTAGAAAATCTTCCTTGGCTACTAGTTATGTCTTTAGGATGTTTTGCAGCATCTTCTAAGGAGTCATAGTTAGGAACCGATGTATCTAGACATTTTTCCAAAGCTGCTTTGAATTGCAACGTCTGGCGTTGTTGTCGCATCAGTCTTGTACGTAGCTCCCGACAAACATTTTCTGACTGCAATAACTGCTGAGATTGTTCGTTGTTATTAGTGTGTAGTAACGTACATTCTCGCTCTAACTGGGCAAGGCGTTGTTGGCTAATTTGTAGCTGTGCTTTATAAGTATCAGTGAAAATTTCCTGACGTTGAACAGTTTGTACAGCAGTTTCTAATTGTTGAAATAAAGATTTTATCTGTTCTTGAGCCGCAGCTAGTTCCTGAGTGTGTTGGTTGAGCATCGACTCACTAACGCTAGAACGCGTTTTTTGCCATTGTAAAACCTTTTCTGACTCAGCTAGGTTGTCTTTTAGCTGCTCCACTTGTTCATACAATTTATTGTTAGCCGCACGTAATTCTTCGTTCAATGCCAGCAATTTCTGAAATTCCGAGTCAATAAGTGCTTGTTTGCCGCTTTCAGGCTCTGCAACCCAGTCCTGCTGGGTAGTATCTTGTAAAAATTGTGTATCTTCAGCTGGCATGAGGAGTGGCAGTTTTTTAACTGTCATATTGTCATTAGGCACAACTGAGTAAAAAGGACAACTCGCCTGCTCTGATTGTGGCGAATTAGCATAATTTAGGGATTCCATCACAGCCCCCTTGTTTGAGGTGTCAGCTTCATTCATCACTCTTGACTCACCTGCTTAAAAATATTCAGCAGTGCTGGCATTAGCATTGCTTATCAACTGTGTATAATCAGGGTTTGCTCTAGAAGCTAAGTTTAATTCTCTCCAAGCACCAGCAATTAATTATCAATTGGTGTTCCCCATTTTGTATCTAGACTGATGCCGTTATAACACTATGATGCTCTGCCCCGTCAAGAAGAGGTAGAAAAAGAACTCTGGCAGCCTTCGAGGATAGGCGAGAAAGAGGAGAAACCCGATACATTAAAAATAAAACTGTATTGGCTGGCTAATGAAGTTTTTTACATGAAAAAACTGCCTAAAATTATACTTTATTTTTTATAATCGCATCTGTCTTTAGAGATAAATTGTAATTGTCTTCGGAAATACATTTTGTAATGCCTTATCGATTATTTAAATATAGATGTCCGTACAAGTATCTGCTCTTTAATGATAATTCTCTAATCCTAAGCGATCGCTATTTCTATTTAATGTCAGCAAACAACCAAGAGTTTGCGCTATAACTGCAACGTTCAGAGATTCCGTTTACTATAAGACTTGTAAATTATTAATAAAAAAGTAATAATTTATATAAATAAAACTTTAGATTTTGTAGCTTTCTCTGGACACAAGATGTATGCCCTTTATGGAACTGGGATTTTCCTGGAACCAAAGGAATTTTTTGATAACTCCTACCCTTATCAAATCGGGGGTGGAAATCTGCTTTATATCACTATAAACCTAGAAGAGATCAGGCGTTTTTATACAGAACAGCCCATGACCCTGGAACACCAAACGCAATGGGTGCGATCGCCATTGTCAAGGTGATTTAAATTATTGAAGCAGTAGGGCGCGATCACATTGCTCAATGAGGGGTATTCCCAGTCTGAGACTGGGAACGAGGCAACCTAAATTTGATGTTTTTAGTAGTGCCCACCCTACAGTTATTACTACTCACAATTACGAATTACGTAGCTTGCTTCTTGCCTTTAGCGAGTATTACGACTTACGAATTATTCGCTCAAGGTAGCCATCGGGGATGAAATCCGGCTAAGGGAAGTTGTTCTGGTCTAATTTCAACAGTCGCAGCATCAGCGATGGGCAACAAAGGCATTAACCACAGGCTACTGGTAGCAATAACATCTCCGTCATCAGTTTTCAAAGCGTTTGTGGGTAATGATGCTGTTGTGTTTGTCTGCGGTACTACTTGGTCAAATAACAAGCCCAAACCGTCGGCAGATAAACTCATTTGCACATTTCGTTGAGCGGGAGGCAGTACTAACAGTGGTTTTTGTTGCCCAGTTTTCAAATCAATTGCCACCACATAGGGCTGTTCTATGTATTGTTCTTTAGATACTAGTTGTGTTAGCAAGCAATAGAGGGTGGGTGAGGCGATGTCAAATTGGCAACTGATTATTGAACCTGTTGTTTTTAATAGCTGTTTCTGTACACCTTGGTTTGTCACCAAAAATAAATCCCGCGTGTAATCTGTATTAAACTTTACCATTGCTGCTTGAGAGCCATCTTTGGAGAAAGCCTGTACCAAACCAAACTGCGGCAGAAAATCTAGGGGTTTACTGGCATCACCTTGCAGTGGTAAAATCGCTGCTCCTTGTCCTTGGGCAACTGCTACGGCTTTACTATCTGGTGTCACCATAAAGTCTCCCCCTGGTTGGCTTTTTAGACGTTTCGGGGTGGGTTTTTCTGCTGAACCATCACTGGTTGCTGGCATAAACCATAGTCCAAAGTCGCCAGGATTAGTTTTATTTCCCCGCTGGATGACAATAGTTTGCCCATCAGGTGATAAGTCAAATTTCAGGTTTTGATAATCTTTACTATCTAAAGTCAGGTCAACTTTGCCTTCTAGTTCTGCTTTTTGTCCAGATTTAGCAGAAACGCCTGTTGTCACCGTATACAGTTGGGCCGAAAGTAAGTCTTGATTGTTTGCGGCGCGAGCAGAAAATAAAACTTTCTCCCCATCTGGAAATGACTCAAAGTCGATTACTATCAGGTCTTTAGGGGTAAGCACCCTTTTTTGCTCTTGGGTCAAGTTGTAAAGAACTAACCGTCCCTGTTCTTCTCGATCGGTTCCGATGTAAAGAATTACGCGATCGCGTGTCCGAAAGCCACCTGTAAAAGGCTGTATGACGCGATTTTTGCCTTCTTGCTCTGCAAATTTATCTTTAGCTCCCTGTAACTGCACTTTATAATTTGTGCCATAGGGTGCTGGTGTCACCAGTGTATAAACCATCCGCCGCCCTGCCCAACTGAATTTACCTGCTAGGGGTGGATCGATTTTCAAGTTATCCTCGACGCTTTTTGCTTCCATTGGGCGGCTGAAGGTGAGGGTGAAGGAATTATCTTCTGCTCCAATTTGTTGATTTTGCCAAGTAAATTCCCGGACACGAGCAGTTACCACATCACCTTGCAAGATGATTAACCCAATCAGCACACTCAAAAGTAGCATTAGTGCGATCGCTATACGATCTAGTGGTTGGATAAATGCTTTAGATTTAGTCATTGGTTATGAGGCATTGGGCATTGGGCATTGGGCATGGGGCATTGGTCGTTAGTTATCTACAAATGACAATTGACAAATGACTAATGACTAATAACTATAAGGATTTTGGGGTTGAGGAATCTTTTTGAGAGAGGTAGCGGCAATGGTAAGTTGGCGTTTACCTGCCAAATTTTCTGTTACCATTTGTCCTTCTACTTCCAGCCAGGTATCAGCAGAGTAAGGCTCTTGATTATTTGGGAGTTTAACGGGCAATCCCACTGGGTAAGCATCTGCTGCACAGCAAGTTAAGACAAATCGAGCTAAAAACAAATGTTCTTTTCCTATATCCGGCGGGTGGATGACAAATCCCTGCACCTTGACTTTTTGCCCTGTATATGTATCCGGCTCTGGATAGACATTGACGGTGCGTACCCAATCTACAAGCGATCGCTCCTCTGGACGAACAGTAGCCCGAAAGGCTTGAGGTTTAACACGTGTGCTTCCCAATAAATCAGCCGTTACCCCTCTTTGGAGTGCTTTATCACTGGCAAAAACTTGCGGTGTAATGATAAAACCTAGAATCGCTGTAGTCAACAACAAAGCACTGCCCCAACCAGGGGGAAATAAACTACTATGCGGGGCACTTGGTGTCACATCACGGCGACGACGTTGCCAAAGTTCCTGCATCTTGAAGAAACCAATAACAATCAAGCTAATACCAGTTACAACTACGAACCAAATGTAATTTGGATGAATCAACAGGTTCAGCTTATTAGTTAGCCAATATCTCAACATTAAAGTGCCCCAAGCTGTAATTGCTAAAGCATCCAGCCAAGGGAGTAATAGATTTAGAATTTTAGATTTGGGATTTTTGTTAGTCATTGGTCATTGATCATTGGTCATTAAACAAAGGACAAAGAACAAATGACTAATGACAAATAATTTTTTAAAAGACATGCAAGTTCAGAAAAAGGGTGAAGACAAATGTTAACTGTGCTGCTAAAGCAAATAAGTAAAAAACTGTTTTAGGTTTGAAAATGGATAACATCAAACCAATGCCTTTGATGTCAATCATTGGACCAAACACTAGAAATGCCAACAATGAACCGCTGCTAAAGGTTGAGGCAAAAGATAGGGCAAAGAAAGAATCAACTGTAGAACAAATAGACACGACTACTGCTAATATCAGCATGACCACAATTGAGGTAATCGGCCCAGCACCCAAACTGAGAATTAATTCACGGGGAGCTAGGACTTGAATAGCAGCAGCGATCGCACTTCCAACAACCATGACTCCACCGAGTTCTCGGAATTCTTGAATGCTATTATCCACAACTAGACGTAGTTTCGCTGCCAGCGGTTTGTTGGAAGTAGAGACTGATGTAGGTGGGACTACAAAATTAGCATCTATCCGTAGAGGTATACCTGTTCCTCCTAAGATGTAAGTCCCAGATTGCAAGATATTTGGTATTGTTGGTTCCTCTTGTGCTTGGTAAGCCTTACCACGGCGTTTGGTTTCAGACTGCGCGGGTGGATTAAACTTCACATAACGAGCGATCACAGGTTGGACTATGGGATTTAAGTCCTTTTGAAAACTGAAAACATACCCGATAATTGTGGCAATTGCTAGGGAAAATACGACTCTTAAGACCACTATTTCTGGCTGATCTCGAAATGCTGTCCAAGTTGACCAAATTACAATTGGGTTAATTGTTGGTGCTGCTAGCAAAAAACCAATTGCCACTGGTGTGGGTACTCCCTGAATTAGGAAGCGCCGTGCTACTGGTACATTCCCGCACTCACACACCGGAAATAAAAAGCCGATTGTGCTGCCAACTAAAGCACCTAGCAGCGGATTTTTGGGCATTTTTTCTACTAGTTTGCGCTCATCAACAAAAAATAGCAGCAAACTGGAGAATAAAACCCCAAGAAGCAAAAAAGGCATCGCCTCGACTAGCAGACTTAAAAATAGCGTAAAACCATTGTTCAATTGATTCATGGGCGTCGCAGTCAAAAGCGGTTTTTAGTTTTAGGGTTCTGCCTAGTCATTCTATCGAAATGGGGATCAAAAGCAGTTCGGGAAAATTAAACATCATTTATGTAGCAAGTTATCCTACTTCCAAATAACGGTTGAGCGCTACAAACCTTGGTTTTACACAAGTTCGGGACTTTTAACTGAGTGCATTTACTGACGATGGCCATTTCTAAGATTGTCTAAGTTCAGAAATTGTTCCCATTTAGAGGGCAAGTAACTGCACATATGATTTAAAATTACCTATGTTTATACTTACAGTAATTTGCTGGATAAGATATTAGTTCGGCTGTATTTTCATCAAGTATTCACAGTTCTTCAAGATTTGGGTAGGCGTAGCCCGTTGTAGACATCGCTGTTGGTTGCAGTTATAGCAAAATTTCATCTGAGCTTTGGTTGATTTTTTACTACAAAAACTCTCAAAAGGCAAGACCAAAGTTTAGCAGATACAGGAAGTGATTGGGGAAATTTTGTGGCGTTAGCTATAGCCTAACTTTCTACATGATCTGAAAAATTGAGTGATAGGGAGTCACTAAGCCTTGGAAGGAGCGTCAAAATTATATCCCCGACTTCTTAAAAGGAATCGGGGATATAGTCTACTCTTTGACGATTATTTTGTCCAATTGCTGTTAATTACGTTTTGTGGGAATCCCCCAAATCTTGATTTGTTGATCGAATCCACCACTGGCAAGAATTTTACCATTTGGACTAAAAGCGATCGCGCTTACCCAGTCTGTATGTCCATTGAGTGTATTTATTAACTCGCCTGTGGTTAAATTCCACAATTTAATTCCATCTCTGCCTGCACTAGCAAGAGTTTGTCCATCGGGACTAAGAGCGATCGCATTTACCCAGTTATTATGTCCTGTAAGAGTGCGGACTAATTCTCCAGTATTAATATTCCACAGTTTTATGGTGCGATCGTGGCTAGCACTAACTAATGTTTGTCCATCTGGCGTAAAGATTACAGCGCTAACAACATCGGAATGAGCTGCCAATTGACTGATTAATTTACCAGTACTCAAATTCCACAGCTTGATTACACCCTTATTATCACCACTAGCCAAGGTCTGTCCATCAGGACTAATAGCTAAAGTATAAATCGAATTATCAAAGCGTACTATAGTCCCTAGAGGACGCTGCTGTAGCAAATCCCAGAGACGAATCCCATCTAAAGCTCCACTGACGAGAACTTTACTATCAGGAGACACCGCTAAAGATAATACGTTACTGGTATGTCCGACAAAAGAGCGGCTAAATTTTAAATTTTTCAAGTTCCAGAGGTTAATTGTATCGTCATCGCTACAACTAATTAGCGTTTGCCCATCTGGTGAAATTACTAAAGATTCTACGGCTTCTTTGTGTGCTTTGTTAATAGTCGCTAACTTTTTACCCTTTGCTAAATTCCACAGGCGAATTATACCTTCGTTTTCTGCACCTCCACTCACAAGAATTCTGCTATCTGGAGTGAAAGCAAGGGATTTAATGGTTCCGTTATGTCCGATGAGTGTGTAAAGCAGTTGAGCATTAGCAAAGTTGGTATTAGCTGGGAAGTTTGGCGTTACTTCAATGGCAGCATGAGCTTGATGAATATAAAACCCTTCCCAGGTAATCACTGGAAGGGCCACAGCTGCCATAAATGCCAGGATAATATTCGGCCGGAGAAATTTACCGCCACCTCTTCCCTCACTACTCACTCTTTATTCCTCACTTTTTATAGATACAGTTAAACCCAATGAATCAACTCAAAATTCAAAATTAAATACAGCCACCCACAAGGGTTGGGGTTTCCACCTACCAAGTGATACAAGGATTTTTTCGCCCACGTTAGCGTAGCGGGACAAAGTCCGGGGCGAGGTTTTAAACCTAACTTTTTTTCGTAAATTTTGCAGAGTTATTACTTGAATAACTCTGCATATCTTAAAGAGGTGGTTTTTTCTTAGAAACGCTTAACATTGGTAAAGGCGCAGTAGAAGAACGAGAGGGCAAATAATGTTGCACTACAGGCTCCTCTGGTAAGGCACGACGCTGCTGAAAACGCCACAACTTAAAGCCTAGCGCTATTCCTGCCGTTCCTAAACCAAAAGCAAACAACGACCAGCTATCATTTAATCCGCCAATCATAGCATCCATAACACCCATCGTTATCAATACACTGATTAGTGGCTCTTTTCGGTAGGTTGACTTCAAAAAACGAGGTAATACAGCATTCATCACAGCTTGGTTGGTTCCAGTTCACCTTTTGTGTATATTTACCAAGAATACCTCACCCATAATTTGCCTTTCTCATTCAAGGCAGACACTAATTTATGATTTTTTAGTAGGGCGAGGAAATTTGCTCATTAATCGCCTTGCATATACTAGTTGCAAGTCTATGATATTTTGATCGCTAATAAATATTTAGATTCCTCTCTTGCTTACATTCTAGAGCAGTTATTTATGAATAAGTTTAATTAATCTATCTAGAGCGAAGTACGCCGCTATCAATATATTGAAGTCAAAACCAACTGGTTGTTCCAGCTGGTTGAAACTCTTTTAATTACTAGCTTACAACTTCAAGATCGTGTTTGTTGATAGCACTACTTCAGACCCAGCCATGATAGCACCCCTTGATTGGTAACATATTCAATCACCAGCATCAAACCAAAGCCAATCATTGCAGCTCGACCATTCAAGCGTTCGGCATATTCGTTAAAGCCAAACTTAGGCTCTTCTAGTTTAGGTGTAATTGTTGGTTGTGTTTGTGTCATGTTTTTAAGAAACCTTTTTTTGGCAAACGGGACTTGATATCAGACTTCTAGTAGAAGTCAGGGAATGTAGGTATAATCACTACTTACTTTTGATGGTATCTGAAAAACTTCTCTTTAAATCTCTCGTATAAAGAGAGATTTGAATTTCTACAGATGACGTGAAAAGTCAGGATAGCTTAAAAGCGGCGTTGCAGTGCTTGAATGCCAAGATGACTTGATAAATTCAGCAAGAGCTTTCTACTAATCCACTACATCAACTTTGGTGGATGAATAAGTTTGTAGTTAGGACTTTAGCCCTCGCTACGAACTCCGCAAGGTTGGCTTGATAGAATACTAGTAGGGAGCAATACAATCGTTTTTTTAATAAATTGTTACTATTCTTTATATATTGTATAAATACTGGGGCAATAGTCAAGGGTAAGAGTTTGGGCTACTCAGATTGAATTGAGAAAGTTAGAACAGAAGTTAGGTATCTCTAATCCAGCTATCTCTAATACGGAACTAGCAAGATGGAAATAGCAAGCTTGAAATTGCAAGGCTACAGTTAAACAAAAAAAATTATCTGAGGCGATATATGGAAATCGGCGTTCCCAAGGAAAATAAGGATCAAGAGTTTCGGGTAGGGTTAAGTCCTTCTAGCGTGCGGGTGCTGCGAGAAAATGGTCATAGCATCTTCGTTGAGACGCAAGCAGGTAATGGTGCTGGATTTTCTGATGATGATTACAGAATTGCTGGAGCCGAGATTGTCCCTACATCAGAAATGGCTTGGAATCGGGAATTGGTTGTTAAAGTCAAAGAGCCACTGACCTCTGAGTATAAATTTTTGCAAAAAGGGCAGATATTATTTACTTATTTACATTTAGCAGCCGATCGCAAATTGACAGAGCATTTAATTGATTGTGGCACTTGTGCGATCGCTTACGAAACTGTAGAACAACCTGGTGCTAACAGATTACCCTTGCTCACTCCCATGAGTGTAATTGCTGGTCGGCTAGCAGTACAATTTGGGGCGAGATTCTTAGAACGTCAGCAAGGTGGTAGAGGTGTACTTTTGGGCGGTGTCCCTGGAGTTAAACCAGGCAAAGTAGTAATTTTAGGTGGCGGCGTTGTCGGCACAGAAGCAGCTAAAATTGCTGTAGGCATGGGTGCGAACGTGCAGATTCTAGATGTGAGTGTTGAGCGCTTATCTTACTTAGAAACACTCTTTGGGTCTAGAGTCGAATTGCTTTACAGCAACTCTGCTCATATTGAAGCCGCAGTTATTGAAGCCGATTTGCTTATTGGTGCAGTTTTAGTGTTAGGACGTAGAGCACCAACACTAGTATCTCGCGAATTTGTCAAACAAATGCGTCCTGGTTCGGTAATAGTTGATGTTGCCGTTGACCAAGGCGGTTGTATAGAAACCTTACACCCTACATCCCATACAAATCCGGTATACCTTGAAGAGGGTGTGGTGCATTATGGCGTTCCTAATATGCCAGGAGCAGTACCTTGGACAGCAACTCAGGCACTTAATAATAGTACATTACCTTATGTTGTCCAGTTGGCGAATTTGGAAATTTTGGCACTGGAAGTTAACCCAGCATTGGCTAAGGGTGTGAATGTGCAGAATCATCGCTTAGTGCATCCTGCTGTACAAGAGGTATTCCCTGATTTAGTCAATTAAGGTATGCAAGTGTTAGGCGATCGTTTATTTTAATGGTAGTAGCGATCAGTAACTAGACTAATTTTCTTGCCAAATGCGCGGATGGGTAGGTGTACAAAATGAGAAGGGGTAAAAAAGGCTGTATGCTCCATGTATATAAGACTTGAGGGCAATGGTACTTTCAAACCATCCGCGCACCTTATGGAGACTGGTTTTTAGCGATTTGTATCTTGTGATATGACTATTCTGTTTGTTTTGAATTCGTTCATTCGCACAACTAAACCTTGAAATTGCAATTCAATAAAATCTTTATTAGGGATTGAAACGAGTTTTTCAAGTCTTTACACTCAACTGCTAAAGTTACCGATGCTTCAGAGCGCGATCGCTTTGATAATGAAGGTATCAAATTTAACTTAGAGCAGTGATTAAGAAATTGATTGCTTTGTGTCTTTTGCCTTCTGCTGTTTGCCTTCCCGTTAATGCCCAGATCGCTAATCAATGGATACCTATAGCCAAAGGAGCGCAAGGTGAGATTTTTTCCATTGATAAAAATAATATTCAGTCAAGTGGTTCCGCTTATGGCTTTTGGGTGCATATAGATCACACTCAAGGAAACATATCTGCGACTCGGATATATATGGCAGCTGATTGTGGTACTGATGCAATTCAGTACGCTTGGATAATCGAAGCCAACCAAAGCGGGCAAGTAACAAAAAATGAGCGGTTAAATATGCCAGCAATGCAAGTTCAGTCGGGGACAGTAAACAGTCAGTTAGTAAATGCTGTTTGCACTGGTTTTTCTACAGACCCCCAGTTAGCAGCATTAACAAGAAGGGCACAAACAAACGCGGAAGCAATTACTAAGGCGATGCAGTCTGTCGCAAATATGTATAAGTGATTATCTTACATTATCGCATTAGTATTCATATCCCTATTAGATAAATCGCCTTTTCAACCCAACAATTCGTCTACAGCTACACTAAAACCCAGTAGTACTTTTTGAGTACCAACCACATCACCAGCTTTAAACCCGCAAACCTGATTATCAGTCATAACAAAAACTAACCAACTTTCAGGAAATACTAGCCAAACTTCCTCACAACCAGACTGCAAATACTCCTGCGCTTTAAGAAATAATTCTTCAGCTAAATCAGTGGGTGAAACTATCTCAGCAATCAAAGGGAAACTCTGGGGTAAAGTGGGAACATTGCCAAATTGAGCTACCAATTCAGGCGTCAGATAAGCCACATCAGGACGCCGACCCTGTTTAGATGTGCGACAAGGTACTTCAGTGTAACCCTGTTCTGTCACTCTCCGAAAAGTTTTGCCATTTCTAAATTCTAGAGCTTTTGTATAACAGGCGATTGCGCGATTATTTTCTAATAACAAATACAAGACCGATTTTTTTCAATAGTATAGCTTGTATTGATTGCCTCATGGGGCTTTTAGCGATCGCCCTGACGGAAAGTGACAGAAGAGGGATAAACTTTCCCACCTAATTGATTAGAGTTGATGTAACTTCAACGCAAATACAAAGGATCGGATTGATAGGTAAAAACTGTCTGCCAGTCTGTCTGTGCAAAATCACGCATTAGCAAGCAGTGTGTTTCTAATATCATGTCTTTTTTTATAGGCAACTTTTACCACATTTACGTTAGCCAGTGGAATAATTGGCGTTGCTAAATTCAGCTATGAAAATGATTTTGCGTGATTTCAAAATTTTTATAAAAACGTTACATTGCAACGTCTTTACACCTAGATTCATACATTTAACTAGCAACGCCGAATAATTAAGTTGCCCGATCAATTTTTTGCACTTCTTCGTCAGATAGTTTCATGTTGATAGCACATGTTGAATTTTCAATGCTGGAAACCTTGCTAGCACCCGGAATAGGCAAAATGGCAGGCGATTTGGAACGCAACCACGCTAGAACGATATTATACACCGACACACCTTTTTCTTTAGCTAACTTAGCGATCTCAGAAATATCCTGCAAATCCTGATGGCGACGTCTACCACCAAAGGGACTCCAAGGTAAAAAGGTCAATCCCTGCTGTTCGCAATATTTTAATACGCCATCATTTTCTGGCTGTCGTTGCCAAGGGCTGTATTGATTCTGCACCGAAACAATATCCACCACATCCCGCGCCCGCTTAATTTGTTCAACGGAAAAGTTAGAAACTCCTACAAACCGAATCAAACCAGCCTTCACTGCTTCTTTAACTGGTGCAAGGGATTCTTCAATGGTGTAATTAGTATCGGGAGAATGATATTGCCAAATATCGATGGGTTTAGCACCGCCCAAAGTCTCAAAACTGGCTCGAATTGTTTGGCGCAAATGTTCTGGGTTGCCGTTGCTTGTCCAGTTGCCATTGGGACGCATCAACCCGCCCTTAGTTGCTACAATCACTTGGCTAACATCGTCTTTATAACTACTAAGTGCCTTGTGAATTAGCTGCTCATTGTGGTGTTTATCTGACTCATCTTTGCAGTAAGCATCGGCAGTGTCAATAAATGTAATACCTAAATCCAAGGCACGATGAATAACTTGGATTGATTGCGATTCAGGAGGACGATTAGCAATTGACATGGGCATACCACCCAAACCAATTGCACTTACAAAAATACCAGTTTTTCCTAGCTGTTTAGTTTCCATGCTTTTAGCTATAGCTTTCTGCCCCAATTATCTATCAGTTAGTTATTCATCATAAATCCTCCCTAGTACTTAGACTTGAGGGTGATTGAATGTAATTCTTGTTTCTACTGGGTATGAGAATACCACTTTCTTTGACAGACAAGTGACGATTGACTCTAACTTTTACCTAATAAGGATGACTAACATGAGATTTAAAATTTAATTTTCTGAAAACCATATTTGGTTGCAATGTTAATAAATTTAACTTTTATTTAGGCTTGCAAATATTTAGATCCGTTTGCCCTGCTGTCAAAAGAGGAAAATTTGCGATTCAGTAGAGTAACTTATTAAATCTACGTACGTTTTACGTACGTAGATTTAATAAGCAATTGTGCTGACTAAATCATTTCATCTAAATTTATTAGAAAATTTAGAGATTTAGTTAATAGCCCTCTATAGTATAACCAGCAGATTGAACCATCTGTTTAATTGACTCTTCAGAAGCCGCAGTATCTACAGTTACAGTTTTAGTATCAACGTTCACGTCTACTTTGGCATCAGATTCCATAGTCAGAATAGATTTAGTGATTTTTTTGGCGCACTCATCACCTTTAATATCCGGAACTTTCAATTTAATTGCCATTACCTACCTCATTACGTAAACTTGAATTTACATTTAATCAATATAATATCGATTTTAAGAGTGAGCCTACATCTTACTGGAGTTAGGGAATTGAGCATGATAGAAATAGTAATAAACAATAGTTATACCTAAATTATTATTGACAAATTATTTAGACAGTAAAACAAAATAAAATTCCAAAGTATATAAAGTAATTTATGAAAATACACTTAGTACTACTAATTTATAAAAAGCCGATTTTTTGTTTGTTCTGAAGACTCCACGAGACATTCTTCCTGTTTTTCTAGGCGTTGGTGTTCGACATAGTTGTTCTCGCAGCACTGCCCAATTGTACAAGCGTGTATGTGTAAATCACGAAACTTTTTAATCTATAGTTTTTAATTGATTGTATACTTCAGGTACTTTTGCACAATTTTTGGAGTACATATAGATTTAAAAAACAGCTATCTTGGGGCATAGATACAGCGTATTTCAGGTAAATGAAGTATACGGGTAGGGGCACAGCCATGTTCCCTACGATTATCTGTACCTCACGCCTGTTGCAATCTGCTTGCTGTATACTGCGGACTTTGCGACAAAGACTTTCAGTGACACAATTATGATATGAGTGTTAGACACTGCTAATTTAAGTATTTACGCTAGAGATTGGTTCACGTTGCGAATGGGAACGATTCCTACAATGTACCAGTAGTTGAAATGCGATCGCTAGAAGCAATGAAAAAATTAGCATTTTTCTTTTGACTTATTTTCTCATCTCTAGAATGAGCTGTGATGCTCTAAGACTTCCTAATCCTTCTGTACAAGACGCTATACGTAGTTTGCTTTCCCATAGGGGTAAGCTATCGGTAACGCGCGACTGACTTCAGTATACTGAAGTCATCCTGCTTATAAATATAACCTAGTACAGCACGGTGTAAATAAACCACCCCTACCCTTTGGGAACGCCAAGGGCGAACGAGTGACGCTCTCTACGAGACGCTCTTGCTAGCTTGCAATTCTTACAGAGTACGCAGGCTCGCTCTAAGCGTTGGTGCAGCCTCTCCAAGAGTTGCCATGCCGTTGGCGTACCACTTCGTGGAAGCAAGCTACGTGCAGCGTGTCGCAGACAAGCCTCTCGTTCGCTGTCTTCGTCTCTGAAAGAGAAGAGAAGGCTTTACGCTGCGCTAACGGCAGTTCCTCATCGGGGAACCCCCTGTGAGCGACTGCCTCACCATTCCAAATCAACGAAACGCTTATGCTGTATACCTGTTTGAATTTTGCCTTGCGGTACTAGTCAACTACAAATACCCACTTTGTCAGTTTGTCTAATTAAGATATGTTTGGTAAATAAAATAAGTAGCCTAGATCATCGGCTGTTATTCCACACTTGACATAAAGCATTGTGAGTGCAAAACGTCTGCCAGAAACCATTGCCCATGTCAGAATTACCCGCCAATCCTGGCAACATGGCTTCCTTGAAGGTGAAGTAAGTGCGGGTGAGTTTGAGTGGCATTTCCAGTGGCATTTTCGCCGGGGAGAACTTGCCGTCAAGCCTTCCCAAGGTCGCGCCTTAATCAAAGAACCTCTTGGTCGATTCTTGGAGCAACAAGATTACCAGCTAGAACCTGGAGGAGACTATGCTTTTACAATTCGGGCAGAACTTTAAAAGTTAGGGAGTTATTCAATTTTGAATTTTAGATTCTGGATTGAAGAAAAAAGCGTTCGACTGAGCGCTCATACTGAAGTCTAAAATCTAAAATTGGCTGGTTGCTGATTCAGTGAGGCGATTTAAGTATCTTTCAATTAAAAGGATGGCAACAATGTCATCTATGGGTCTTGGAGGCTGTCGTAGACCCTGTGGTAATAGCTTGATTAGTCCTTTGGGCGGAAACATTTGCCAATAGCGATCGCGTGCTTCTAAGGTTGTGTAGCGCTCATCCACTAAAATAATACTCAACGGTTCTGTCAATTCTTGATATAATTTCTGTCTCCACTGTTTGGCTGTAGTTTGGTCGCCCATGACCATCAAGGAGATCGGAAACCTTTGACGCAGTGTCTCAATGGTAGTGATCGCCTTTTTTGCTAGCACGACTTGATGATAATACAGTTGCCGATCCAGTCCCATCACCGCTAAACCACACTTATCTCGACCTGGATCAAACCCTAAGATGACTGGTTGGGTTGGTGAAAATTCACGGAAATTCATAATAAATTAAAAATTAGAAATGTACCCTTACAGGGATCTTGCTACGCGTAGTGTCTGCTAAATAAAAAATGCAGCAGCAGCAACTATTCTGGCTGCTGTTCAATATGTTTAAATCTTACTAATAACAGTGTGCAAATAATTTTTTAAGTACTAAAAATAATTTTTCCGTTAACTATTGCCACCAATTTTACTCTCAATGGACCGGCTGTATAAGTATCCTCTGCTGCGATCGCTTTGATCTCCAAGGCTTGATTATACTGTCTTAGTTGGCTGACAAAGCGCAGAAAAGTCCCCTCTACCTGCACATTTTCAACAATTCCGGCATTACGGGCACGAAATTGGGAAGCAGAAATCAGTATTTCTAGGCGCTGCTGTAACTGATAAGATGTCATGGTTTTAGAATCAGCAGTAGTCGTGGCTAGCACCGCGCCTCCCGAAAAAACCAGTTGATTCTGGGCTGTATCCGCGAAAAATTCTATCTGCTTTTCTCCCCTGACGTAATTACCAGCAGAGAAAATTCGCACGACGTATTCTTTACCATCGCCAATCTGCTTGCTCAGTTGATCGACCCTATCCTGGGTCACACGCAGTAGCTCTACATTTGCAGGATTTGCACCAGGCTCGCTTAATTCGAGGTTGGCGTTGCGATTGGCTTCTTGTAAAAGTTGTACCACTGCCTGATGAGCAGCAGCAGGTTGAGTAACACGAATTACAGCAGCGGACAGAACTTGACCACGAACTAAGGCCAGCTTACCCAAACGCAGGTCGCGGTAGGACTGATAATATTTTTCCAGTCTGGCAACTTCCTGTTCTAGTTCCTCCTGTTGTGCTTCCAATTCTTTGAGGCGCGATTCCCGTTTGGCAATCACTTGCTCTCGCGCTGTAATTTCTAGATTACGCTTTTGAATTAGTTGATCCAGTTGGGAAATTTTTTGATCGCGCACTTGTATAGCTTCTTGACGGTTAGCAAGTTCGCGATCACGTTTTTCAATTGCTGTTTTGGCTTCGTCAATGGCTTTTTTTGCTTCTGCATAAAGCCGTTGACGTTCTGTCTTCAGTAGTTCAACTGCCGCCTGTAGTTCCTTTCTCTGGTTGTAAACACTTTGTAATTCAGCTATGGCTTTTTGGTATTGAGTCACAACGCGATCTAGCTGACCTTGAGTGCGTTGGAGTTGAGTTTGGGTTTGGGCTTGTTGATTAATAGTGCGGTTCAGCTGGGCTTGCGTTTCCCTCTGTTTGGTATTTGCCGCCTGCAAGGATTGGTTAATTGCCTGCAAGTCTTGTTGTGCCTTTGCTTGAGCAATTCTTGCTTGGTTTAGCTCGCTCTCTACTTGACTTTTCTGAGTTTCTGCGGTTTTTAGCTGTTCTCGCTTCTGTCTGAGGTCTGTTTGAATATCCTCTAACTCAAAGACTCCTTTTCGCAAGCCTTCGTCGGCAGCGAACAAAATACCTAAAGTTGATGCTGAAATTAAACCACCAGTAAAAATTGTTACTAATACAGCTGTATTTTTCGGACGGAGCTTAAAAAGTGAGAGGCGGGCTTTGCCAACTCGTGTGCCGATGCGATCGCCGACAGTGGCAATTACGCCTCCCAGAATCAAAATTGCTGCGATGAGGATGTATCCGGTGGTCATCTTTAGCTACCGAAATCCTTTCAGATACAGCCTACTACTTTTAAGCATTGTCTGGAAAGAAGTGGAAATTGGCAATAGCTGAAATTATTCAATTTTAGATTTACCTCTAGCTATTAGTGTCATTTTTCAAAATACAACACGTGCCAATTCCCCTTTCTCCAATTATTTTTATGTGAACTGCCTACTTAAGGTAACAGGTTTATGCACAGTAATCTTCTTTTTGTGGATAGAAATCATCTTTTTCTCACGCAAATCTCCCAGTAGCCTAGTAACGGTAACACGAGTTGAACCAATTGCCTCTGCGATCGCTTGATGAGATAACTTCAGATCAATTGTGATCCCATCTGCACAAGGAACACCAAAATCCCGACAAAGAATTAACAAAAAACTCACCAACCTAGAACCCATATCGCGGTGGGCAAGAGTTTCAATCATCATCTCCGTTTGTAGAATTCGTGAAGACAGACCTCGCAGCATTAACATTGATAATTCTGGATTTTCCTTGAGTGCTAGCTCCACCTGTTCAATTGGTGCCGACAGTAATTCCACAGGAGTAAATGCAACCGCATGGTAAAACCGATCCGACTTATTTCCTGTCAGCAATGACAATACACCAAAAACACTATTTTCCCGCAGCAACGCTACCGTTATTTCCTCTCCTGCCTCATATACCCTGGAAAGTTTAACAGCACCTTTCAAAAGAAAATAAACTCGTTCGGCAGGATCGCCAGGAAAAAAGATCGTTTTATTGCGTTCAAACGTTTCCACAACTGGCGGAAACGCCCCGGTCGCCATCTGACGAAAAACATTTGCTAGGGCTTTATCTTGTGTCACGATCATCTCCCTTCCCCTACCCAATGCCGGAAAAACAAAAACTGATTACCTAAGAATACACCTGAAAAATGAATAAAGCACCGTCAACCTTTCTGTACTTTCCTATACTCCAACTAATCTCTTCATAACTCTTTGTTTATAATGATACATAATTGTTGATCTTTTCAGCTACTAATTGTTGATAAGTAGTTCCAATAGCTGTATTTAAAAGGTTTTTTGAAGAACAAATAAAGATATCTTGAGAATATCTTTATAAAAAATCAAGATTTTTCTCACAGGATACACCCTTAGCAATATTCATTTTTGTCAATACTGTATAAAACAAAGACAAACTAGCCTCAGATTCTAGTATGCTCCTAATGATTAATCGCATTAACAATTTATATGCTAAATCTGACTGGAAAAAATGCCCTTGTTACAGGTATTGCCAATAACCGCTCGATTGCTTGGGGCATCGCCCAACAACTACATAAAGCTGGAGTAAACCTCGGTATTACTTACCTACCAGATGAACGTGGCAAAATGGAGAAAAAAGTCGCGGAGTTGGTAGAACCTCTTAACCCCAGCTTATTTCTTCCCTGTAATGTCCAAGATGACGAACAAATTAAATCTACCTTTGAGACAATCCGCGAACAGTGGGGAAAGCTAGATATTCTGATCCATTGTCTGGCCTTTGCCAGCAAAGATGATTTAAGTGGAGATTTTAGCCAAACCTCTCGTTCTGGCTTCAACACTGCCTTAGAAATTAGTACCTACTCACTAGTGCAGTTAAGTGGTGCAGCCAAACCTTTGATGACAGAGGGAGGTAACATCGTCACTCTGACATATTTAGGTGGTGTTAGGGCAATACCCAATTACAACGTTATGGGAGTTGCTAAAGCAGGGTTAGAAATGAGCGTGCGTTACCTGGCTGCTGAACTAGGACCGCAAAATATTCGCGTGAATGCTATCTCAGCAGGTCCTATCCGTACTTTGGCATCTTCAGCAGTGGGTGGGATTTTGGATATGATTCATCACGTAGAAGAAGTAGCTCCCCTACGACGCACCGTCACTCAGTTAGAAGTGGGTAACGCTGCAGCTTTCTTATGTAGTGATTTGTCCAGTGGGATTACCGGACAAATTCTCTATGTAGATGCAGGATATGAAATTATGGGAATGTAAGATCATTTGGAGAGTGGGGAGTAGGCAGAGCAAGCGAACAAATCCTAATTCCCAATTCTCCATTTTCCATCCCTCATTCCCCATTCCCCATTCCTCATGCAAACAACTAATCACCAAGTTAATTCAAACTACGATCGCTTAACCCAAACCTCTCGGATTGCCACTGTTCATCGCACCACTGGTGAAACTAATGTGCAAGTTACCATCAATCTGGATGGTAGAGGAATTTGCACAGCAGCAACAGGTATTCCGTTTTTGGATCACATGTTGCATCAAATTGCCTCCCACGGGCTGATTGATATAGACGTCCAAGCCAAGGGAGACTGGGAAATTGACGATCATCACACCAACGAAGATGTAGGCATTACTTTAGGGCAAGCTTTGAACCAAGCATTAAGCAACAGAAAAGGCATTGTCCGCTTTGGTAGTTTCCTTGCACCACTGGATGAAGCCTTAGTTCAGGTAGCGCTAGACTTTTCTGGACGGCCTCACCTTAGCTATGGCTTGCAAATTCCTACTCAGAGGGTAGGAACCTATGACACCCAACTGGTGCGAGAATTTTTTGTGGCACTGGTGAACCATAGCCAAATGACACTGCACATTCGGCAACTGGATGGCATTAATTCCCATCACATCATTGAAGCGACATTTAAAGCTTTTGCAAGAGCAACACGGCTAGCGGTAGAAATTGATCCCCGACGTGCTGGCGTAATTCCCAGTTCTAAGGGCGTTCTATGAAAGGAGTCAAATGGGGCATTAGCCAAACAGGGCATTGGGTTTAGTCTAAACCCCAGTTATAGGGTCCACTAACTTATTTATACTGGAGACTACGGTCAGCCGCTTGGCGATCGCTAAACTCTGCTGATAGTAGTCAATGGCTTTTTTGTAGTCTCCTAGAGAATCGTAAGCAACACCGAGACTCCCTAGTGACTGTTCTTCACTTCAACAGTCTTTGATTTTTCTGGCGAGCGCTAAAACTTGTTGTGAGTACTCAATAACTCCAGTTAGTAGTCACCCTTGTCCTCCTTGTCTCCGTCATCCCCCCACTCCCCACTCCGATAATTGACACACCTGGTAGTGATGGTTATGATCAGCCTACTGAGTAACTTGTAATTAATATCAAGCTGGTAAATAGTGATTTAACCAAGATGAAGTCTGTTGCAGATGATCTTAGTTCTCAAATTAATACGACAGACATTCCGCCAGTAGTCCTAACTTCTGAGTTGCGAAAAGTCTATCGCACTGGTTTTTGGCTAAATCAAAAAGTTGTATCTCTCAAAAACTGTTCTTTAACAGTTTACAAAGGCGAAACCTTTGGGTTGCTGGGGCCTAACGGTGCTGGTAAAACCACCCTTTTAAAATTGTTGCTGGGAATTATTCATCCCACCTCTGGACGGGGATCGTTGTTGGATAAACCAATAGGCGATCGCAGTGTTAAGCAACATATCGGTTATCTACCAGAAAATCCCTATTTGTATGACTATCTTACTGGCTGGGAATTTTTGCAGCTAGCCGCCGGGCTATTCCAAATTCCCCAAAGTGTCCAACGTCAACGCATTCCCCAACTGCTGGAATTAGTCGGTTTATCGCAAGCCGATGCTCGTAAAAAGCTACTGCGTCGCTATTCCAAAGGAATGCTACAGCGTGTTGGTATGGCACAGGCATTAATTAATGAGCCAGATTTAGTTTTTCTGGATGAACCGATGTCTGGTCTTGATCCGGTAGGACGCTACCAAATGCGAGAGATTATCCTGGCGCTCAAAGCCGCTGGTAAAACAATTTTTTTCAATAGCCACATCCTAAGTGAAGTAGAACAGATTTGCGATCGCATTGCTATCCTCGCTCAAGGTGAACTAATTTGCTCTGGTTCCCTTAATGAACTCTTAGGCCGAAAAAACACATATTATGTCAAAGGTGAAGGTGGTGACTGGGAAATTCTCAAAAAATGGATACCCACTCTCATATTTGAGCCTGATGGTTCCTGGCACGGTACACTACAAGATAATTACTATGATTTTCTTGCCAGTCTTCGTCTGATGGAAGGTAAAATTATCACCATTAACTTGTCACGTCATTCCCTAGAAGAATTTTTTATTCAACAGATCCAAAGAAAAAACAACTCATTGAATTAGTCTTGCTGCCAAATAGTAAATTGTCGACTGGCTTGAAGAACAAAACCCAAATTCTGCCTTTTTAAGTTCTCTTTACCAACGCTACCCACAAAAAATAAAATTTCAACATCTTTTCAAGGTTATTTGTATTTATTTAATAAACTTGTTCCTAATTTTAGTAATTCCTTACTACTCATTATAGATTTTAAATATCATCAAATTAACTTGACAAGAAAACTTTGTTTGTGACTACTTGATTGTTGGCTAAGAGACAATTTTTTGTATAAACTGGGTTGAGTTGCGTAAATCCTATATTTTTTGATATTCCTCTATTCAAGCAACATTAACTTTAAGCTAACTTCACTAAAAATTTAAGTTCAATAAACAAATTTCCTCCGGAAAATCACACTTTTCTAGGAAAATAAGAGTGTCGGGGAACTTGAATATTTAGGTATAGTCAAAATAAAAATGTTTAGACAGTACTTTATTGATTGTAGTTTCAGAGTCTCAAATAAATATGCTTAACAAAAGTTTGTCTAAATTCCTAATTCAGCCAACTGTAGGTATGGCTTTGTTAACTGCTGTCAATGCCGCTGTGTCATCTGCCAGTCTAGCTCAGGGACAACCATTACCACCAACTACACAACCACCAATTACACAAACACAATTAGATACTAATTATTCATTAGGAGGCGGCGATCTCATTCGTGTAAATGTATTTGAAGTACCTGAATATACAGGTGAATATCAAATTCCCCCAGGTGGAGCAATCAACCTACCTTTAATTGGCAGTGTGTCCGTACTAGGGCTAACAACTGAACAAGCTTCTGACGAAATAGCTAGAAGATATGCTCGCTTTCTCAAACGTCCCTTGATCTCAGTCAATCTGTTATCGCCTCGTCCAATCAATATTTTCGTTGCTGGAGAGGTGACACGTCCTGGAGCTTACACTCTAAGCTTGAGCGGAGGCGCAGGGAACAATCCAGGCGTACAATACCCTACTGTATTAGCCGCATTAACAACAGCACAGGGGGTGACTTTAGCTGCGGATGTGACTCAAGTTCAATTACGGCGTAAGATAGGACGTTCTTCAGAGCAAGCTGTCACCCTCAATTTGAAGGAACTCATTCAAACAGGCAACTTATCGCAGGATATTACCTTGCGGGATGGAGACACTATAGTTGTACCAACTGCAACTAACTTCAACGTGGCAGAATCACGCAATATATTTGCATCTAACTTTGCCGCCAGTCAAACCACACCCCGTACAGTAACAATTATTGGTGAAGTAAACCGTCCTGGTTCGTATCTTGTCACCCCAGGTAATACAGATAGCCAAGTAGGTGCAACCCCTAACAGTGGCACTGCCAGCCCCACTGGTTTACCAAATGTAACACGGGTAATTCAATTAGCTGGCGGAATTACAGCACAAGCTGATGTTCGTAATCTCAAGCTACGCCGACCTACAAGAACTGGCTCAGAACAATCTATAGATATTAATCTTTGGCAACTATTACAGAGTGGTGATGCTAATCAAGACATCATTGTGCAAGATGGAGATACGATTGTTATTCCGACGGCAACAGAAATTAACCCCGCAGAAGCTACTCAATTAGCTACCACTACTTTGTCTCCTACACGGATTCAGGTTGGTGTAGTCGGCGAAGTTAAAAAACCAGGTCTAACAGACGTTCAGCCAAATAGCTCTTTAAATCAAGCTATACTCGCTGCTGGCGGATTTAATGATGCTAGAGCTAGTAGTAATGCTGTTGATTTGATTCGCCTTAACCCTAATGGTTCTGTCACTAAACGTATAGTAAAAGTGGATTTCTCTGCTGGGATTAATGAGCAAACTAATCCCATACTCCGCAATAATGACGTTGTAGTAGTCAACCGATCTGGTTCAGCCAAGACTGGCGATACCGTCAACACTATAACTGGACCTCTAGGTGTTATCTTCAATCTTTTGAACTTATTCGGACTCTAGTTTAAGAGATAGATGCAAATTGGGGACGTTGGCCAACCCTCTTCGTCCCTAAAATTGCACTATCCTTTAATCAAAAGCAAGTTACACATAACAAACGCTCCACAAGGCATCGCTTCTTCCAAATTGCATTTTATAGGGGCTGTGATACTGGTTAGGACAAGTCTGCTATAAATACTCTGACAGATGCTCTCTTCTGATTTGCCAATATTCTAAGCTATCTGACCACTTCTACATATCCGTCATTATAATAATTTCAAGTAATATTACTCACAGAGAAATACTATAAAATTTACAACTCTCACTGTAAATTCTTAATGTGCATTGATAGCTTTTGCAATCTTTATTGTAGATACTCGGATTTCTTATGATAATGAGAATATTTTAGAAAACAGATGCCATAAGTACTAGTCCATAACTTATTTTTAGTCATTTAATGATTCTTATTATCATAAGAATTATTTAAGTAAATTAACTAATTGATGACAGATATACTATTTTAACCACAGATATCGCGTATACACAGTAGAATGATGTCGAATTGGAAATGACACCATTTGTGCGGTTGCTTGGTATTCATGGATAAGTAACTCCGGATACTGATATTTTTTATTCAGTGATCTTATTCAGATGTTTGCGATTTTTTGGAACACAAGCTCAAAAGGTGGTTCAGCCATATTTACGCGAAAATGCGCAGGTTTAAACCTATAAAACCGTGTATAAACTTACAAGTGGCAGTGATACGATCGTATCTAATACTGGGTTATTAACTAAGGCTAGAGTTACTGACCGTTAACGATTGAGTTTTTGCAACATACCCTATTTTTCCCTATGATGATTCATGGTTTCGGTTTTCTCAGTTTGAGCGCATCTCTTGTACTTCCCTGGGCATTAACAGGTCTGGTTCAAGGACAGAGAATAACAGAGTCTTTATTTAAAGATGTTCCGCAGTCATCCACTATTCAGGAAATACCACTACCTAACCGCAAGCTGATTAGTCGTATTTCAACTGCGACAACATACTATGTTAGTAGTAACGGAAACGACAGAAATAGTGGGCTTTCTACCTCATCCGCTTTTAAAACACTTCAAAGGGCAGCAAATCTTACTAATCCTGGCGACACGGTACTTATTATGAACGGGGAATACAAGAATAGACCCAAAGATGGGGCTGTACTAGGTATTAAACGTTCTGGAACAGCAAATGCATGGATTAAATATAAAGCATATCCTGGGCATTTTCCAAAAATTCAGCACAATACATGGAATGGTATCTCGATTTCAAATGGAGCTTCATATATCGAGATTAACGGGCTGGAGGTCATAGGGAACAATGCTAAGATGAACTATGATGATGCGTATGCGTCATATCTGTCAAGAAAGAAGAAGAAACCATCAAATCCGCTTACTGACGGAAATTGCATAAGCATAGGAGAAGACAAAAGTCATCCTCATCACATAAATATTCTGAACAACAAAGTGCATGATTGTGGAGGGGCAGGTATCTCAGCAATCCAAACTGATTATGTAAAGGTGGATAATAACACTGTTTTCAATAACGCTTGGTACACAGTTAATGGTTCCAGTGGTATTTCCATGCTTGATAATTGGAGTTCTGACAACAACCAGGGATACAAGATATTTGTGACTAATAACAAGAGCTATAACAATCGAATGTACATTCCTTGGATTGTAGTCGGAAAGATATCAGACGGTAATGGCATTATTGTTGATATTTCAAAAGGATATAGAGGACGGATTTTAATTGCTAACAATATCACCTACAAAAATGGCGGTTCAGGTATTCATGCCCATGATAGTCAGCATATCGATATTATCAACAACACGGCATATTTGAATCAGCAAAGTCCAGAAGTTCAAAAAAAGGGAAAGGGCGAAATTTATGCGGGTTATTCCTCTGATGTCAAAATTTTCAATAACATCATGTATGCTTCCCCTGGTAATGCTGCGAATAGCAATATGAAAAATGTCAACGTCATTTATGATTACAATGTTTATTCCAATAATTCAACGATCAAGATTACAGGATCTCACGATATGATTGGAGATCCAAAGTTTGTAAATGCCTCGGCTCGTGACTTTAGATTGAAATCAACAAGTCCGGCAATTAATAATGGTTTAAAGTGGAGTAGTTTGACAACTGATTTTCTAGGCAATCCTCGTGTGTCCGGTTCTACACCCGATAGAGGAGCAATTGAAAATAGGTAGTAGTTAAAAAGATAGCATTGGGTTGTATGATAAGGTTCTTATTTATACAGAATTTTTGTCTACAACCCAATTGGAGAAGGGCCAGGAAGACTGGAGTTTAGACTAAGCACGAAGAAAATACCCAGCAGGGCTGAGTTAATGTCAGACAAAGTGGAAATAGAAAAATTTTAGATATTAAGCAGATTCTGGTTGTTGTTTACGGAATTTAGTTGTAGTTTTTTTTGACTACAGGATAGCGAATTCTACGTTGTCGCGGTTGTCCGGTCTTCCAGCCTGGGGACTTTCCGCGAGGTTTCGGTGAACAGGTAGTAGTAGCAATTACCGCTAAAATGCTGCCCATTGACTGGGCAACCTTCCAGGGGTCAAATTGTCTAATAACTTTTGCCCTTGGTATTGGGTTATCCGCAACGATATCACGAGCCAACCACAATTCCCAAGTCATTAAAGGCATTAGGTCACTCCAAGGCTCACATTGCTTAGGAGTACTGAGTTTAGGCAGTGTCTAGTGTCGCCGTTGCTTCAAAAATAGCTGCATCAATTTTTGTTGCTGTGGTCTGCTATCTTGTAATGCTTCGTAGATGCTTGACCACTTCCGTCTAAATACTGGTGATAAGGATAAATCTGCTAAGGAATAAACATTGTGGGTCAGCAATATGGCATCTATTAATTCAAAGGTCGCGTCTTTGGCGAAACCTAATATAGTGTTTCCTATACTGGTGAAGATATACCTTATTAGATATAGGAGCGGTATATAATTCTAAGTCCAGTTAATTACTTATTATTTAAAACTTCTTGCGTCTTTGCGTCAGTCTTTATTAATAAATATTTATCCAAACTTGATGTAACTCCTAAAATAATTTTTTGGAAACTTTATTTCTTCGCCAGTCCCTTAAGCTCTTTTGTCAATTCTCTTGGTTTAAAATATTCGTGAGAACGATATCGATAACTACTAGATTCATTTTTATCAATGACTCCATTGACTACTAAACCTAGAACGTTGTAATTGGATCTCTCTAATATCTCTTGAGCAGCATTAGCACTGTTGGAATCAATTACTCCGGGTCGTGCTACTAACAAAATACCATCAGTCATTTGGCTTAAGGTCAAAGCGTCGGCCGCCAAAAGTAGTGGAGGAGCATCAATAATTACAAAGTCATATTTATACTGAGATGAGAAATTCTCAATGAGTGATGACATCCGTTTTGAGTCAAGCAAAGCAAGTGGGTTGAGAGGTCTAACTCCAGCAGTTAAAACATCAAGGTTGTCCATTACTTTAGATACGGCAATGTCAAATTCAGCCTGACCTACAAGAACTTCACTCAAACCAACTTCATTGGTTAGTTGCCAGAGATGATGCTGAGAAGGAACTCGCATATCTGCATCAATTAGTAAAACTTGACGTCCTAGTTGAGCGATCGCTGCTGCCAAATTAGCTGAAACTGTAGACTTGCCTTCTTTAGGAACTGCGCTAGTAATCACAATGGTTTTGAGCAAATTATCTGAACTTAAGAATTTCAGATTTGCTTGAATCATCCGGTACATTTCGCTCGTTAAAGAGTGGGGAGTATCCCTGACAGCAACTATTTGAGATATTGATTCTGCATTTGAATAACGGGAACGAAGCTTTTTAACAGACAATGGAACAATTCCTAGCAAAGTATATCCAAATACATCTCTAATTTCTTTAAGTGTTTTTAGAGATCTATCTCTCATCGCGAGAAAAAGTACAGTTGTGGTAGCAAAAAACAAACCGAACATGACTCCTAACACCAAAACAATTATTTTTTTGGTTAATGTAGGATCTTCGGGAACTAAAGCCTGAGCAATAATCCGGGAACTAGGTGTATTTGTATTTTCAACTAACTGTAGCTCTTGAACCTTTTTCAATAAAGTTTGATACGTTGATTCTGCAACTTCAACTTTCCGTTCCAACTCTCGCTGATTTTGTGCTAGCTGGGGTATGAGTTTTACCCGCTGTTCGTAGCTGGCACGAGAATTATATAGAGAGGAGAGTCTTTGAGTTAAGCCAAAACGTTGTATTTCTGATTGCAAAAAGTTTTGTATCAGGCTTTGTCTGAGTTCTCCAATCTGCAATAGGCTTTGGGGAACTTGTGTTTGATTGCCAATAGTCTGACCAACTTGCTGTTGCAAGAGAGATTTTAAATTAGCTTTTTTTGCTTCTAGGTTAATAATTATAGGATTGTCATCTAGAAAACGGCTGCGCTCAACCGCTAACTGCCGATCAGTCTCTTGGAGTTGTGTAAGAATTCCCTGTACTGCTGGTGACTGACTAAGGGCACTCACAGCGATCGCTTCCTGAGAATTTAGCTCTACTTTCTGCCGCAGTTCATTGGTTTGGGCATTTACCTCATCCAGTTGAGCCTTGACAGTATTCATCTCATTGTCTAGATTTCCAATAGTCGCAACAGCTGACCTTGTCTCCTCTGATAAATCTGCAATCTGATGCTTTTGTTTAAATATACGTAGCGCTACTTCTGCATTATTGACAGCAGCTTGAGTTGTAGGAAGTTGCTTGGCCATAAACTGACGAGTTGCTCCTGCCTCAGAGCGATTTGTCAGGATATCATTTTCTAAATAAAACCTCATAATTGTGTTGACTACTGCGGCTGCTTCTTCTGGATCGTGACTTTTATAAGCAATACGCAATACATCTGTGCCACCAACAATTTTTAGGTTTAGGAGTTTTAGTAGTTCTTTTACCTTCAGAGGTTCACCATCGTTGTCTTTAAGTTGTAGTTTGTCTATTGTCCGTTGCAATAAAGCTGGGGAAGAAATAACTTCTATCTGACTGCTTATGGGATTTTGAGTTGCTACCAATGGTTTCAAATCTCCTGAGTCTCCTCCTTCAGAGGTGCTAGGGGAAAGATTATTGCCTGCTACTTTAAAACTGGGAACTCTGAATAACAGTTTTCCTTCTGCTTCATAGTCTGGCTTCAGAAATTTTGTAGATATGGCACTTAGAATAACTGTTGCCACAAATATACTGAAAGCTGGTAGCCACCACCGTTTCAATATCAACAAGTAACGATTAAGGTCTAAATCAATAGATTCTCTAGATTCCATAGATTTTTCTGACATAAATCTTCCAAAGTACAGGTCTTAAGCAAGAAACTAAAAATTGACTTAGAATAGCCACAAACCAGTGCAATTGACAATACTGATTATGTATAATTTTACAATATAAAATATAGTATAGACTAATACGGTTCAGTTAAGGCTTAACTCTTTATCAAAACCATTTTTTTAACGAACCGCCAAAGACGCAAAGACACAGAAGCAAGAAATACTTAACTGAACTGTCTTGTAGTATAGAGTATTTAAGTTAAAATTTAGTCCCCATTTGGTACAAATGTGTAATGGTGGTCTGTGTACCTTTATTCAGCAAAAAATTTGTTAATTTTGGGATTTAAGTAAGTTAACTACGTCTCATAAATCAACCCTTTAGTAACAGGACGTTCAATTAAAAGTTTTTTGCATTAGCCATCAACTATTAATATTCAAATTTATCTCTGAATTATCAAAGGCTTGATTTTTTTACTTGGAAAGTATACGGCTATATTCCTTGTCAGATCAACTATCTTAACCTGAGTTCGGGATAAGCTGAAACCTTGATTTGGTCGTTAGTTTTGACAGTGTGAAACCCTTATTCTTTCGTCCAACCGATTAAACTTGAGTCCTTAACCCGAACAGACGTTATCTTAGCCAAAGTCAAAATTTCAAAATCAAGTAAAAAACTCGACTTTAGTCAGTTTGTAATTTTTGGTCATAAACATCTACTTATTATTCAATCCAGTTACTTAGTATAGTAATTCTGAAAGTTCAAGTAGCTACCTACTTTGCCAAACTTTATCGTAAGCATCTAACAGTTTTGGAGCTTGATATTGCCATTCAAGAATCTCCTCCATTCTGCGTCGCCCCTCGGCTCCGAGTTTTTCTCTACGTTCAGGAAAATCTAGAAGTTCCAGAATTTTCTCAGCAAATTCCACCTCATCGTTAGGCTTGGCATAAAGAGATGCTTCTTGTGCTGAACGTCTTCCCTCTCGCAAATCAAACTGGACAATTGCTTTTCCCATTGCCATATATTCAAGGATTTTATTCATGGTGCAGTTTTCGTTATAAGCAGATGTTGGAGAAGGCTCTACACACACATCACAACTGGAAAGCCGCTCTAAGAGTTCTTCACCTTGCTTAAACCCTGTAAATTCTACAAACTCATTCACTTCTAACTGTTTAGATAAGTCCTTGAGCTTTTCTGCCATAGGTCCACTTCCAATTAGCATAAAGTGAATATCAGAGCGATTTTTTTTGTGGACAATGTAATATACCATTCTGAGGAGATAATCAATACCCTCTGGTTCTCCCATGACACCCATGTAACCTATCAAGTAGTTTCTACCTCTACGGTAATTGGGGTTTGGAGGCATTCGGCGAAAGCGCGAAAGATCCGGCGCACTACGAACTATAAATACTTTCTCTGGTTTCTTATGCCCACGGTTAAGAGCTACTTCTCGGTGTGACTCGTTCGTTGAAATTACCATATCTGCTGTGGCATATGTCAAGCGTTCAGCCCAGCGTAATCCATGATAAAAAATATCGCGCCGCCGATACTTAGCTTCATACATTTCCGGACTGAGGTCATGATGATCGAAGATAATAGATATACCATGAAATAATTTAAACCATGCTGCTACCAAGAAAAGTAAATCAGGCGGATTACAAATATGTATGACATCAAAACCACGCTCTCGCCATACCCTTTGAGCTAGACGGAATTGCCAGTTAATCGCCCAACTGTACTCTCGAAGATAGCCAATGACAGAACTTTCTTCCGGTGGTAGAGGATGACGGTAAATGTGAATCTGCTCAATAATTTCGTAATCTTTTTCAAAGCCATTACCTGTAGGTGAAATTACACTAACTTCATACCCAGCTTTTTGCAAAGTAGTTGCTTCCATCCATACGCGTCTATCAAAGGGAACTGGGAGATTTTCAACGATAATTAGTACTTTCTTCGGTGATACCATAATAATTTCAATTTTTAATTAGTTTAGTAAGTAATTATTCACTCACTCAGAACAATGGTCGAAACCCTGAATTTATGGGTGATAGGCAGGAAAAATGTGAAAGGTTACTTTAGTAAAACACTCACTTGTTAAATCTAAAATATACCTTATTTATGGAACCTATATTCATACTTTGCGAAACTGGGTTGAACAATAAATATGCATGTCTACATCATAATAGCTATCAGTTTTGCTGTTACTAGCTGGTTACAATTATATTGATTAATCATCTTCTTTTTACTTCATCTTTATATTTTGACTGAGAGAGATGCCGCCACATAGAGTATCCAGGTCAAACTATTTGATTCCACCAAGTTAGACTCAGTGAGGCTAGATAAGAGTATAAATGTCATGTGTATAAGTGGCCAAATATCAAATGCTGTTTTACTACTACGCACCCAAGCAAATCCTTGCAGATAACTGCGCCAAAATCCTAAAAAGAATACTCCTAACCCTAAAAGACCTAAATCTAGGCAAAGAGCCATATAACCATTGTGAGGGTGGGTTGGCGTCCATCCAGCTGCAAGCCAAATATAAGCAGATTCACCATTCCATCCTTGCCAGAATCCACCATAACCATAACCAAGCCAAGGATGTTTCCAAATCCTATCAATTACTAATGGCCACAACTCTGTTCGACCAGTCAGTGTCGCATCTTTCCCAATTGCACTGAATAGGATATCAGCATCGTTAGACAACCAAAAATATAAACCTTGGCTGATAGTAGCTATCATTATTAAAGTTGGTACCATGAACTGGTATGGCCAGCGCCAAATTTGAAAAGCAAAAAATGCCAATATTAAAATTAATAGATTAATTAGAGATGAACCTGAAGACGCAAGCAGTAAAAGTAGTACTGACAAGCAAAACCCACCCCAAAAAAGCCAATTACGTCTTTTATGTTGATAACCAAGGATCAAAAAAGTCATACTACTCGTTACCATTCTTGCTCCTAGACCGTTTTTGTGCGTGAATACTCCACGCCACTTTGGGCTGCCCAAATCATGCTGTATTCCGTATTGAGGCAAGGCAATAGCAAAAACGCAACTAAGTATTATAATAATTGCAAAGTTCCAAGCAAGTAAATGTAACTGCTGTTTTAAGCTATATCGCGAAGCAAAATATAATCCAAATAAACTAGAATTAATGAGGGCAAAACTATTTTTTAATGTTGTTGATGGTTCAAAAGACCAAATAATAGAAACAGCTGACAATAAAATTAAAGAATAAAGCCAAAAGTCTTTACTAAGGAAATAAAAAGTTTTCTTCCAACGCAAAACTAGTAGTACTAAGGTAATTGTGTAGATTAAAGAATAAATAATCCGAATCAAAGAGCTATCATATTCTACTAAATCCTGTTGTCCTGCTCCTCCTGATAGGACAACAACGAAAATTGCCCCTGAATACATCAATAAGCTCACAATTGTGAATACCTGTTCAGCAAAAAATAGTATTTTCCTCATAATAAGTTAACTAATATTTATCTTGCATATTCATTTTTTTATAATAGATTTGAGCTGTTTGAGCGGCAATATTTGACCAATTTAGATCTTCCTGACAACGAGCTAATGCAGCAGTTTGCATACGTTGTTGCAAGTCGCGATCACTTAACAAATAAATAATGGCATCAGCTAAAGATTGGACATCACAAGGTGGAACTAATAACCCATCTTTTTTATGCTGAATTATCTCACTTAATCCCCCTACTTCAGAGGCTACAACCAGTGTTCCCATCCCATAAGATAAAGCTGCCACACCACTTTGAGACGCTTCTATGTATGGTAGAACTGTTACCGTACTGCGTTGAAATAGATTACTTACTTCTTCAAGGGGGATAAAATCATTGATAATTTCGTAGCACTTCTCATCATAACCATTAGGGAAATATTGTTTTATGTTTTCTCCCCGTCCAGCAATAATTAGCTTGACTTCAGGTATATGTTCAGCAATTAAAGGCATAGCCTGAAGTAAATATTTCAATCCTTTGTAGGGCCAGATGCGTCCAAAAAATAGCAATGTATTTGGCTCACGATTCTGACTATTCTGATTACTCCGACGCTGATACAAATTACCAAGTTCCCCATGTGGTAAAACATTGACTCGCTCTTGAGGTATATGAAATTGTTCAGTTAGAATCTTTTTTAATTGATGAGTATGGACAATCAATTGTTGGGAACGATAGAAGGCAATACGCCTGGTATACTCTGAACCAAATACAGCCATGCTATCTCCTGGGTGACGAAATACGTCGTGGATGGTTGTCACCAGTGGCGGCATCTTGTTGAGTAACAAAGTCCAATCATACCAAGGATCGTTAGTTTCTTGCACATGCAAAACATCCGGCTGTATGTCTTTGATAATACGCATCATTGCGTACATAGACAATAGGTTGCGTGGGTCGCGAATCCGTGGTTTTTTAAAGCTAATCACGCGGATACTGGGATCAAGAACATTCCTACAGACATCTGAGACTTTTTCCGGGTGAATTAGTGTTAATTCAACATGTTTAACCAGACTGTTTGCTAATTCAATAGTGTAATCTTCAAAGCAAAAATGTAATAATGCAACTTTAATCATAATTAAAATTATACCCTCAGTTTAATTATTTATTTCATACACCAGATTTTCATAAGTTAATGATAAAAATTTATTGAAAAACTACTACTATCTTAACAATTTGAACCATAAAAAACGAAACCCTCCAAAGGCACGAATACCGAAATAAATCCCAAATAAAGCATAGGCACAAGTTGCAATAATTAGAGTTAATATAAAGTCTAAACCAAGTTTGTATAATAATATTAATACAGGTAGCATTAAAATAGTTATTATTAATGGTCGGCGCATAATTCGCCATAAATTTAATGAAAATAGGCGAGTATAGGTAAAATAAATATATTGACTAAAACCAGAAATAGTCATTAATAATACCATTAAAGCTGCACCTATTAACTGATAGTGCGAAACTAATAGCACACCTCCCAAGCTCCCTAGTGTAGTGGTAATAACTACTTCACGTAGGTTCACTATCTCAAAACCATTGGCTACAAGTAAATAAGTCAGTGAGCGTGTAAATGGCAAAAAAACGAGTGATGCAGCGCTTATAATGAGGGCTATATTTGCTTCAGCAAAGCTAGCGTTATAGAGAAAAACTAGTAAATCTTTGCCAAACAATAAGATTCCAATATATAAGGGCAATGCTATGATTAGTAGAATTTCGATAATATTTTCAGCTATCTGCCTCTGCTTGTCCCGTCCTTGCTCTACTGCCTTTGAAAGTCTTGGAAATATTGCTAAACCTATACTATTAGCAATAATCATAAAGGGTTGCAATAATTGTGTTATTCCGCCAAATAAACCTACTAAAAACTCATTGCCTAACAATGAAAGTATCAATATTTGAATTCTGCCACTAACTACAGCTATTGCTTCAATAGCAAAAAATGTCCGCGCACTTTTGATTGTATTAAAGACAAAAATCCTATCAATCTGCCATTCTATTTTTACTAACCGAGTGATAAAAATCCATTCAATTATCAAAATTAGTGTTTCTGAAAAAACTAGAATTACTCCCAAATATTCAATTCCATATTTTAATTGCATTGCCCAAATCATTATTATTAGGCGTAAAATATAAACTGGCACTGTCGCGATCGCAATCAGATGCATCTTTTCTTTAGCTTGAAAAATTGCCTCTGTGATATTAGAAAGCGCAAAGGGAATGATCGTTAAGCCCATTATGTAACAAACAATTGAGGTTTTGGAACTATAGGGAAGTAAAAATACTACAATCACCAATGCCGCATAACTGAAAAAACTAAATATTAACTGTAGGCAAGTACCACTCATTAAATAGACTGGTGTTTTTTGTGGCTCACGAGCTAGTTCTCTAGTAAACAATGTTTTTAGTCCTTGTGAAGCAATGCCCACAAAGATAAAATAGTAGCTATATGCTAGTAAATACTGCCCTAAAGCTTCAGCTCCTAGACTACGAGCAATCGAAGCGGTTAATACAAAGGCTGTAATACTTTGTGTTAACCGATTGAGTATCATTGAAAAGGAATTACTTATGAACTTGTACTTTTCTACCATTCTTATAATTCTTAATTCAGCTTAATTCTTTCATTTTGAGTTACCATGATTTTTTTTCGGATATATCCTTATAGATATAGATTTTTCTAAAGTTTCCTCAAACAAAACAAGTAACTAATTACTCAGTCAAGTAGAAAAATCTAAATTTAATTAATTTGCTATAAATTAAACTGAACACTGCAATGAATTGATTGATGCAAAAAGTAAATTTTATAATCATAGCTCTACTGCTATGGATTGTTGCTGTTAGTAAGCACCGTCTTTTTTCAAAACCACCATAACTGTTTTAAGGAGAATTTCAAAGTCTAACCCAAGAGACCAATTTTCGATATAGCTAATATCGAGATGAATTACTTGTTCAAAATCTAAAATATCTGAGCGGCCTGAGACTTGCCAAAGACCTGTAATACCAGGTAAAATTTCATGTCGAATAAAATGATGTTCAGAAAACTTTTCAACATCTCTGGTTGGTAAAGGGCGAGGTCCTACTATACTCATTTCTCCAAGGATAACGTTAAAAAGTTGAGGTAATTCGTCTAAACTATAACGACGGAGAAATTTCCCAACACGGGTAATGCGAGGATCATCCTTAATTTTAAATATAATTCCATCTTTCGTTTCATTTAAAGCTTCTAATTCTTTCTGTAATTTTTCCGCATCAGATCTCATCGTTCTGAATTTCCATACTTTAAACTGTTTACCATGTAAACCTATACGCGTTTGTCTGTAAAATACTGTGCCTGGAGAGTCAAGTTTTATGGCTATAGCTATAGCTATATAAATGGGAAATGATAACATTACAAATAAAGTCGCAAAGCAAAAATCACAACTACGCTTTATCCAAAAATCTTTACCTGTAATTATCGGACAATCCAAACTTAGACAAGGCATTCCCCCTATTTTATTGAACTGTACGTTTTTATAAATTGGTTTTAATTCCATCGGTAAAATATGTACTTGTATCCCAGATGCTTGAAATAACCAGCACAAAAACATTCTATTTTTTAGCGCATCCCAAGATATAAAAACTTCTGTCACTCCTAGTTGATTAAGCTGAGTTAAAGTTTGCTGACGCTTATATCTGTCTAATGAATTAGCATTCGCCGTTCCAGATACAATGTAATGCTTTTCTTTTTTTAAAAAACTCGCAATCTGCTCGTGATCTTGAGGGTCACAAATAATAAAAACAGAAGAACGAACTATTTTTTTCTGTTTGCGTAGATATTCAAGAGTAATATTTACAGCGTATCTACCAGTACAAACAAAAAGTATACTTAGCAACCAAGGTAATAATATTAATTGTGGACGCGTAATATCAACAATTGGTTTATACAAAGAACTAACTAAAAGGATTAATCCATGAGCAAAAGTTAGCGATTTGATAATATTGAAATAATCATAGCGTTTTTGACCCTCTCGATAAATACCTTCGACAGCCAGCGATCCTATTTGAATCCCAATAGCTGTTAAAATCGGTAAATAATTACTCGGTATATACCAAGTAAAGTTTCCAGAAGTAGATTGATATACTGCTAAAACCCAAGCTAGAAATAAAAGAGTACAGTCTACTAAGAATAATGTTATTAATCTCAACCACCACGAACCCTTACGTACTGTGACAAATGTCGATGCACGTAAATCCAAAGGTACTTCACTGAATTTATTTGTTGTAATGCTTTGATTACTCATAGTTAGTAATAGTTAGGAACACTTGGTATAAGGAAAATTTGATTGATGGGAGATTAATATACAATCCAATTTGGATATCTCATATTTTTATTTACAAAGAAACCTGGATTTTCTAGTCTAGTCTCAACCATTTTCTTCGAAGTAACTTGAAGTTTTTCATCAAAAGCATCCTCTAACGTCGGTTTGAGTGCCGTTACTTATCGATCATATCTAGGTTTCATTACAGCCTAGAATCAATCACATTTTAGCCTAGAAAACTTAATCGCAAAAAAAAGGATTTGTTGGTGAATTTAGATTAGTAGTTAAATAAAACTCCTGATGTTAATAATCAAGTAAGTAAGCAAAATAAAATAATATTATAATTTTTGAGTTGACTACATACATTAACTGAATTAATTATGATAGATATTGCAGATATCTTGGAGAGCTTCGCTTCTTTGAGGTATAGAATAATTGATATTCCCTCAGAGATTACTCTAGCATATTCATGTATGATTAATTCAGATTTGCTTATAAACTTATCTTAAATGTATATGTTTTTTTTACGCATAATTACTGACTTAATAAAATCTACACACAACTTATAACAAAATGCATCAAAAATTTGATATTCGTAACAAAACTTTACAATAGTGAATATTTGTGGTTAAACTTGAATCAGTTTCATGAACATTTCTAAATGAAATCTCAAAAGGGCGGTAACCTTAACGATGAGACTGTAGTTTGGACTAGAAGGCTAATGTTACACAAATGAAACTTGAAACCCAACTAGGTAAGTTTCATAAAGTTTACCTAAATTCTTCAAAAAAATAATATTACGACTTTACATGAATTTTATATAATTAGAGATAAAATAAAGATTTTGTAAAAAATCTTTTTCATTCAGTAGATTTTACTTAGATAAGATAATGTACTTTTATAATTACGTGTAAGTGTTTGTATTTATTGGCTAAAACAGAAATTTGATCTTTTGGATTCAATTGTAATTAAGAGTTTCATTTCAATCAATAAAACATAGGGTGATAAGTATGGTGACTAGCAAATTAGATATAATAAATCGATTGGGCAGGTTTTTAAATAATAAAAAGTGGCGTTTGCTGACAAATTTGCGTCTCAACAATTTAAAAGTCAATAAAATTTTACGCTCCACAAATGATTCAGAAATAGGAAAAACACAGACAGAAATAAATAATTTATCTTTTTCTGAAAAAGATTATAGGGATTTTGTAAATTCAGATGTACTGAGTAAGTATAATCAGCTTGATTACATCCATTCCAAGCCACTTGAATATCTGACGACAATGACTCTGTTAGATTTAAAAGAAGGTGATGAAATACTAGATGCTGCTGGTGGTGAAAAAGCTGAATATATAAAGGCTTTAATGGCAGTTTCAGACTTCAAATTGACTGCTTACTGTCAAGACTCTTTATTAGACGGAAAAGTCACAGATGGAATTAAGTACATTGGTGGTTCTATTGATGCGATCCCTCTCCCAGATGAATCTTTAGATGGAATTAGTTGCCATCACTCTTTTGAGCATTTTCGAGATGATTTGGATATTAAGTTTATTAAAGAGGCAGTACGTTTATTGAAAGTGGGCAAGAAACTTGTCATTGCGCCCTTATTTTTAACTAACGAATATGCAGAAATCTGGAATAATAAACGGATTCAGAAGTCCAATCTTGACAAAGCAATCACAATTTTTGACAATACTGCAAGCTTTGCTGGATGGGGTGCATATGAAGGCTTTGCTAGAACTTACAGTCCTGCTGCATTTAAAACAAGAATTATTGATAATTTACCGAGCAATTGCCATGCAAAGATCTACAAAGTTATTGTAGATGGAAAACCTGTGCCAGATCTCCAAAAAAATTATCATCAACCTCTGCTCAATGCTGAAATGAAGGCACTGGTAATAGTCAAAAACTAAAGAGCAAGCAACTTTTTAGTTTGGTAAGTGTTATAGCTGTTTGCAATTCCTTGGAGTCCAAAAAATTAGTAGGGGCGCACAACATATCTGTGTGCTCCTAGTGTGTATCATTGAAAACTGCTATATGTTAGTTATGTGAGAATTAATAGCATGCTGTTCATTTTATATAGATTGAGAGTTGTATTTGCTCACATATCTTTTAGTCATAAACCTTTAATTATTTACGTCCTCATAAAACTTTAATTATTTTATGCCCATTGAACTTAATATAGAAAATGCAGATAAATAGTCAAACATCAGAATATAAACAAAATATTACTTTAAATACCTTAACTCACATCATCGGCACTCAAGTTTTACAGGAATTGAATGATACCCAAGTAGTTCATCATCAGGATCTGTGCATTCATCAAATATTTGAGATCCAAGTAGAGCGATCGCCCCAAGCCATTGCAGTAGTATGTGAAAATACACAACTTACTTATCAACAGTTAAACCAGCGGGCGAATCAACTAGCGCACCACCTACGTTCTTTAGGCGTTGGGCCAGAAGTACTTGTAGGTATATGCCTGGAGCGCTCCTTAGAGATGATTATAGGACTACTAGGCATTCTCAAAGCTGGAGGCGCTTATGTGCCTTTAGATCCAGCATATCCTTCAGAACGTTTAGCTTTCATCTTGGAAGACACCCAGACACCAGTATTGTTAACCCAAGAAAAATTGGTCAAGAACTTACCACCACATCAGGCACAAGTGGTTTGTCTGGATTTAGACTCGCAAGGGAATATCCAAAACAGTCAAGAAAATCTTGTAAATGAGACAACAGCTGATAACCTCATCTACGTAATCTACACATCTGGCTCTACAGGACAGCCTAAGGGTGTAATGATCCCTCACCGTGGTATCTGCAATCAACTCCACTGGAAGCAAACAACTTTTGAATTAACTCACGCAGACAAAGTTTTACTGACTATTTCTTTTAGCTTCGATCCCTCAGTATGGCAAATATTTTGGCCATTGTGCTTTGGGGGGCAATTGTTCATAGCTTGCCCTGGTGGACATCAAGACACTGCCTACCTTGTGAAGGTAATTACTGAGCAGCAAATCACAGTTCTGGCTTTAGTACCTTCCACACTGCGTGTTTTATTGGAAGAGAGGGGAATTGAGAATTGCCGATTCATCAAACACATTACCTGCGGTGGTGAAGCTTTATCTAGCGAACTTATAGAACGCTTTTTTGCCCAATTGAATTTGGACAATGTTTTACATAATTGTTATGGACCGACAGAAGCTTCCATTGATACCACTTTTTGGACTTGCCAGCGTGGCACTAATTATGCCGTTGCTCCGATTGGTCGTCCGATTACCAATGCAGAGATTCACATTCTTGATGAAAATTTACAGCCAGTGTCTGTTAATGAATCAGGTGAACTGCACATTGGTGGTATTGGTCTAGCGCGAGGCTATCTTAACCGTCCAGAATTGACCACAGAGAAGTTCATTTTCAACCCTTTTAGCTCTGAGCCTGGGACACGTCTTTACAAAACAGGGGACTTGGCACGCTATTTGAGCGATGGTAATATCGAGTTCCTTGGTCGTATTGATGACCAAGTTAAAATACGTGGCTTCCGAATTGAATTAGGAGAAATTGAAGCCATACTAGCTCAACATCCGGCACTGACGCGGACTCTAGTCATAGCCAGAGAGGATGTTCCTGGGGACAAGCGACTTGTGGCATATATTATTGCCAGTTCAGATCAAATTCCTAATCAGGTTGAATTGCGTCGCTTTTTAGAAACTCGGTTGCCTGAATACATGGTGCCTAGTTTCTTTGTATTTTTGGACACTCTACCATTAAATCCCAACGGTAAAATAGACCGCCGCGCTTTACCTGCACCGGATACATCTGATATTAGGCTGTCAACTAACTTTGTTCCACCTCAGAATTCGACAGAAGAAGTCTTAGCTGGCATTTGGGCGAAAGTTTTGCGTCTGGAACAAGTAGGTATCCACGATAATTTTTTTGAATTGGGAGGTCATTCACTGCTGGCCACTCAAGTTATGTCTAGGGTTCGCCAAGCTTTTCAGATAGAATTACCCTTGCAACTATTATTTGAGCATCCCACGATCGCTACTTTAGCTCAAGCGGTCGCTCAAAACCAAACTCCAGAAAACGATCCCCAAAATCAGACCATACCCCAAATAACCAATCGGGAATCAGCCCCTTTATCCTTTGCCCAGCAGCGAATCTGGTTTTTGGAGCAGTTGGAACCCCATAGCTCAGCATATATCGTCTCCAATGCACAGCGCTTAACGGGCAAGTTAAATCTGGGTGTATTGCAACAGTCACTAGATGCGATCATTGTCCATCATGAGGCATTACGAACCAACTTTATTACATCATCTGATGGTAACCCCATACAAGTAATTGGCACGCCTCGGTCAGTAGAACTCAAAATTATTAAGGTAACAAAAGAGCAAGTAGAATTTCTCCTAAATCAAGAGGTGCAACGCCCATTCAACTTAGAATTTGACTTGATGTTGCGAGCTACTTTGCTCCAAGTAGACGAACAGGAGCATATACTCTTGTTAATGATGCACCACATCGCCTCGGATGGCTGGTCAATCGGCATTCTCTGGCAGCAGTTAACAGCGCTCTATGAAGCCTTTTTAAGCAGTAAGCCTTCTCCTTTGGCAAAATTACCCATTCAGTATGCTGATTTTGCTGTGTGGCAGCACCAATGGCTATCAGGTGAGGTACTTTCCAGGCAAATTAACTATTGGAAAACCCAATTAGCAGGTGCTAATACTGTACTGGAATTGCCTACAGACCGACCACGGCCACCAGTGCAAACTTACCAAGGAGCAGCCCAATCTTTGATGCTACCGCAGACTTTGAGTGCATCACTTACAGAACTCTCGCATCAAGAGGGTGTCACTCTATTCATGACATTGCTGGCAGCCTTTGGGATAATATTGCACCGCTACACTGGCCAAGAAGATATTCTCATCGGTTCTCCCATTGCCGGCCGTAACCGTTCTGAGATTGAAGGGCTAATCGGATTTTTTATTAACACCGTTGTTTTACGGACTAATTTTGCCGGTAACCCTAGTTTTTGTTCAGTTTTAAATCGAGTTCGCCAGATGGCATTAGCTGCTTATGCCCATCAAAATATGCCCTTCGAGAAACTGGTAGAAGAACTGCAACCAGAGCGAGATACCAGTCGCAACCCACTGTTTCAAGTGTGGTTTAATATGCTCAACTTAAGGGACATCCAACTGGAACTATCTGGAGTGGCTATAAAACCAGTCTCGATCCTAGAAACAGCTTCTAAGTTTGACTTAACCCTTTACGTTACAGAACAAAATCAAGGAATCCAACTTGATTTAGTCTATAACACCGATCTGTTTACTTCAGAACGGATGATGGAAATGCTTCATCAATTCCATCACTTGCTATATCAAATTGTTGCTGCTCCAGAAAAACAAATTAGTTTATATTCTTTAGTGACCCCAGAAGCGCGACCTTTACTACCAGAGCCAATGGTGGTTCTGTCAGAACCACGGTATGAATTGACGACAACAATGTTTACCTCTTGGGTAAATCATACCCCAGAACATTCATCACTTCGTCAAGGATTTCGCACTTGGAATTATGGGGAATTGGGCAAAATCGCTCAAACCTTAGCACGGGTTTTGTTATCTCACGGAGTAGAGCGGGGAGATGTCGTAGCTGTATTTGGAACACGAAGCTTTGGGTTAATTGCTAGTATGCTTGGCGTACTCTTGAGTGGTAGTGTGCTACTCAACCTCGATCCAAAACTTCCTAGCCAACGCCAACGGCTGATGTTACAGGAAGCTAAAGCTAAATACATATTATATATTGATGGTCAGCGCCCAGAAGACGAAAATATATGGCAGTTTTTAACTATCATTTGTGTCAATCCCGATACAGGAGAAGTCATAAATTCAATCAAAAAAAGCATTGAAGCCGTAAATCTACCTGAAATCGCTGACGACGATGCAGCTTATATTTTCTTTACTTCCGGCACTACTGGTGTACCGAAAGGGGTATTGGGGTGTCACAAAGGGATGGCGCATTTTCTCAACTGGCAGCGACAGACCTTTGAAATTAATCAGCAGGACTGCGTTGCCCAATTAACGGGTCTTTCTTTTGATGTCGTTCTTAGAGATATTTTCTTACCTTTAACTAGTGGTGCAACCCTCTGTTTGCCAGAAGAAGACGATAATCTAGAACCGACTCGAATTCTGCGTTATTTAGAAAATGAGCAAATTTCTGTACTCCACACAGTTCCTTCGCTGGCGCAATTATGGTTAGCCAATGTGCCGTCAGGAGTCTCTTTACGTAACTTACGCTGGTTGTTCTTGGCTGGAGAACCTCTGAAGGAAACACTTGTACTTCGATGGCGGGATGCTTTTCCAGAATCAGGTGAAATTATTAATCTCTATGGGCCGACAGAGACAACTTTGGCAAAGTGTTATTACCAAGTACCTGTTGAGTGTACACCAGGCGTACAGCCAGTAGGATTGCCGCTGCCTCAAACCCAAGTACTAGTTTTTACACTAAATCACCAACCATGCGGTATCGGTGAACCAGGCGAGATTGTAATCCGAACTCCATTCCGCAGTTTGGGTTACATCAATGCTCAGCAAGAAAACGGTTCTCGGTTTGTCAAAAACTCTTTTCGGAACGATCAACAGGATTGGCTTTATTATACAGGCGATCGCGGATGCTATCGTCCAGATGGCTCTCTAGAAATTCTTGGTCGCCGAGATCATCAAGTCAAGATCCGAGGGATACGCATTGAGCCAGGGGAAATTGAAACGGTGTTAGCCCAACACCCAGATATACTCCAGACTGTAGTCATTGCCCGTGAAGATGTTCCTGGCGATCAGCGTTTGGTGGCTTACATTATACCTAATCAAAATAGAGCGATTGCGATTACTGATATCCGGGGCTTCCTCTCGACAAAATTGCCACAATACATGCTACCTTCGGCTTTTGTCGTGCTGGACACCATGCCTTTAACCGCCAATGGCAAGGTAGACCGACGTGCCCTACCTGCACCAGACTTATCGAGGCAAGAGCTAGAAGCCACCTTTGTTGCTCCCCGCAATCAAGTAGAACGCCAGTTAACACAGATTTGGGAACAAATTTTAAGTGTCCAGCCCATTGGCATTAGAGATAACTTCTTCGAGCTAGGAGGGCATTCTATCCTAGCAGTAAAACTGTTTTGGCAAATTGAAAAGATATTTAATAAAAACCTGCCTCTTGCTATTCTATTCCAGTCAGGGACTGTAGAGGCTCTAGCCAAAATAATCTGTCAAGAAGAAGATTTAACAAAAAACTCGGCTTTAGTAAATACCTTAGACCAATCAAAATCTAGCTGGTCATCTGTAGTAGAAATTCAACCCAACGGCTCCAAGCCACCTTTCTTCTGTATTCATGGACTGGGTGGAGAAGTCTTATGTTTCCGTGAATTAGCATTGCATCTGGGGACAGAACAACCATTTTACGGATTACAACCACGGGGACTAGATGGAAAACACCCTCTTTATACCAATATTGAAGATATGGCAGCACACTACATTCAAGAAATTCAGACCCTTCAACCTCATGGTCCTTATTTTCTCGGAGGTTATTCCTTTGGAGGTACAGTTGCCTTTGAGATGGCTCGGCAACTCCATGAGCAAGGCGAACAAGTTGGCATTTTAGTTATGCTTGATAGTTGTCGTCTAGGTTATAGTTGGCAAGCGCCATTTCTCAAGCGAGTTTTTTTGCATTTAACTAATATTGTTCAAAAAGGGCCTAACTACCTTTGGCAAAAGCTTGTGAGATGGAGCTATTGGCGTAAGCAAGAACTGCAAAATACATATAACCGTTACTTGGAAGACGTACTTCATGTACCTGAAACTGACAAGCATTTAAAGGTTATAGATACTAACACTCAAGCCCTCAGTGACTATATTTTTTCACCTTACCTTGGTCGAGCTATTCTTTTGCGGACAGAGGATCAAAATCGAGACGAAGCTATAGGCATAGAATACGATCCTCAATTTGGCTGGGACAAGGTAGTAGTTGGAGGATTAGATATCCATTACATCCCCGGATCTCACCTTGACATACTTAATGAACCCCATGTACAGGTGTTAGCCGAAAAATTGAGAAATTGCTTAACTCAGGCACAGTCTCAGTCTGCAAAGAATTAATTTGAACTTTTCTGTGAGTTCAGCTTCGCACAACTCAGCACTGCTGGGTCATTTTGCCATTTCTTGGTCTAAACTTGAGAGAACAATAGAAAAATTCTTGCTAGTGGTAACTAGGGTGAGATAATTATTCTGTGGAACTGGAATATTGGTAAAAATCCAATAACCAAAAGACCTGACCGATTTAAGAATGCGATGAATATTGCTAGTGTCACAGATTGAACAGAGGGAATGATTGTGTCACTAAAAACTGGAATGACTATCGTTTTTAGATTTTAAGTTGGTAAGCAATCTACAATCCACTGATGCTATATAGAAGATTTGGACGCACAGAATTACAGATGCCAATGTTTTCCTGCGGTGGCATGAGATATCAGTTCAAATGGGAGGATGTTCCCAATCATAAAATTCCTGCTGATAACCAGGCAAATCTGGAAGCGACTATTAGAAGGGCAGTCGAGGTTGGGATTAATCATATTGAAACTGCCCGTGGTTATGGCACTTCTGAAATGCAATTGGGGAAAATATTGCCCAAGTTTCCCCGCGAAAAGTTGATTGTTCAAACTAAAATCAATCCAAAGGCAGATGCGAAAGAATTCCGAAAAACATTTGAACAATCCTTGAAAAATCTCCAGCTAGATTATGTTGACCTTTTAGGGTTGCACGGCATTAATCATCCTGAGTCCTTAGATAACAGTATCCGTCCCGGCGGCTGTTTGGAAGTAGCGCAGCAGTTACAAGCAGAAGGAAAAGTTAGATTTATTGGCTTTTCCACACACGGTTCAACAGATATGATTGTGCAGACAATTAATACCAATCAATTTGATTACGTGAACCTGCACTGGTACTACATTAATCAATGGAATTGGGCAGCAATTGAAGCAGCTAAACACCACGATATGGGGGTGTTTATTATTAGCCCATCTGATAAAGGAGGTTTATTATATAAACCTCCACAAAAGTTAGTAAATCTTTGTGCCCCGTTGAGTCCAATGGTGTTTAATGATTTGTTTTGTTTGAGTCATCAAGAGGTGCATACCCTGAGTTTGGGAGCAGCAAAACCACAAGATTTTGATGAACACCTGAAGACTTTGGAATTAATAGATCGGGGATCAGAAATTTTGCCACCAATTTTGGCAAGGTTGGAAGAAGAAGCGATCGCTACTTTAGGAGAAGATTGGGTAAAATCTTGGGAAACAAATCTACCAAATTTTGACGAAACCCCTGGTGAGGTAAATATTCGGGTGATTTTGTGGCTGCGGAATTTAGCGATCGCCTATGATCTGGTAGACTACGCTAAAATGCGCTACAACCTGCTTGGTAATGGGGGTCACTGGTTCCCTGGCAACAAAGCCGATCGGCTAGACAAATTAGACTTGCGGCAATGTCTCGTCCGTAATCCCTATGCCGATAAAATCCCCCAACTTCTGGAACAAGCTCATCAGTTGTTGGCGGGTGAAGCAGTCAAACGTCTATCTCGCACTTGATATAATTGCATAAATAGGGCATTGGCTATAGTGTATGGGAAATAGGAGACAATAATTATCAATGCCCAATGACGCCAGTTGCTTCTCCCAAGGGGAGACGCTACGCGTAGCTTGCTTCCCCAGAGGGGTACAAGTAGGGCATTGCCCGCCCAACGCACTGGCTTCCCAATGCCCAACCCTAATCAGATTTTTTCGTATCTGCTGATTTAGATGCCTTCGGTACAACTAGCACCTTATCAACGCGATTACCATCCATATCCATCACTTCAATTCGCATACTTTGCCATTCAAAATAATCTGCTGCGGTGGGAATACGACCTAAATGGGTGATCACAAAACCGCCTAATGTTTGATAACTGCCGCGTTCCTCAGATTCCCACTCTTCCATACCAAAAAGTTCCAAAAACTCTTCTACAGGCAACATTCCATCTAAAAGCCAGGAACCATCTTCGCGTTGTACAGCTTGCGGTTGATCCTGTCCATCCGTTGAAGGAACATCACCTACAATTTCACTCATAATATCGTTGAGAGTGACTAATCCTTGAATTACGCCGTATTCATCCACTACCAGCGCCATGTGAGTGATAGTTTGCTTAAATAATTCCAAAACTTTCAAGCCACGGGTGCTTTCTGGCACAAATACAGGCTGTCGTAATCCAATTGTTAAATCTAGCGGTTCTCCTCGGAAACTCCTGGCTAATAAGTCAGTGACAGGGATAACACCCAGAACATTGTCAAGTCCTCCCTGACAAACTGGATAGCGAGAATAAGCACTATCAACCATTTTTTGGCGATTTTCTTCAGCAGAATCGTCTAAATCTAGCCAAACAATATCGGGACGGGGTGTCATTAAGTAGCTGACAGGGCGATCGCCTAAACGAAAGACTCGCTCTACCATATCCTGTTCAGCTTCCTCAAAGGTTCCTGCCTCAGTCCCTTGCTCGATTAAAATTTTAATTTCTTCTTCGGTTACTTGCGGCTCGGTAGAAGCTGTAATTCCCAGTACTCGCAGGATCAAATCTGTAGAAGTACTTAAAAGATATACCATTGGCGAAGTGATCGCCGATAAAGCACGCATTGGAATAGCTACATTCGATGCAATTCTTTCTGGGTTGTTTAATGCTAAACGCTTTGGTACTAATTCGCCAACAATGAGTGACAAATAGGTAATGATCAAAACCACTATTCCAAAAGATATCGGTTCACTATAAGGTGCTAACAAAGGTACAAGTCGCACATAGACTGCCAGTCGGTTGGCAATTGTTGCTCCTCCAAAAGCACCAGTTAGGATGCCGATCAGGGAAATACCCACTTGAACGGTTGACAGGAAATGATTTGGAGACTCCGCTAATTTCAATGCTGCCATTGCCTTGGCATCTCCTTGATTGGCAAGCTGCTGTAGCCTAACTTTTCGTGCCGAGACAATCGCCATCTCAGACATAGAAAACACGCCATTGGCAATAATTAGCACCAAAATGATTAAAATTTCAAAAGTGATGGAGGACATGTTTCAAATTGCCGCTTATCAGAGCAAACGTAGCTCAATCCCTAGTATCTAGTATTAAAGGTGCTTCGATAAATACTTTGACTATACACAAAGTAGTAGTTATAGTTCTTAAGTTTATTAGTCACTGTGGATTATTCTTCCATTGAAGGAATAAGAAAGCTGTTAACACTTTTAAAATAGTTGACATAACCTGCCTTAAGATTTGCTGATCCACAAAGACTCCCATCGCTAGTAGTACTTATGTCATTTTCTTCTATTGTGCGTGCCTTAGCGCGATCGCCGCTCACCACTGAATTTCTTTCTAAGCTAAACCGACAACAACAATTGCGCTTAAATGGCGTTCCTCGACTACCCAAGGGTTTGGTGGCTTCAGCATTGGCACAGGCTACGGGCAAGGATTTGTTTGTGATTTGCGCCACTCTGGAAGAAGCTGGACGCGTTTATGCACAACTGGAGGCAATGGGATGGCAAACAGTACATTTTTACCCGACCTCCGAGGCTTCTCCCTACGAACCTTTTGACCCGGAAACTGAAATGAGTTGGGGGCAAATGCAGGTATTGGCGGATTTGGAAATGGGGCATGGGGCATTGGGCATGGGGCATGGAAAAGAAAAATCCCTAAATTCTAATTCTCAGTTACCCAAGATGGCGATTGTAGCTACTCAAGGGGCGCTGCAACCTCATTTACCTCCGCCAGAGGTTTTTGGGCAATTCTGTCTTACCCTGAAAAAAGGGATGGAATTAGACTTAAATGCATTCAGTGAGAAAATAACTATTTTGGGGTACGAACGAGTACCTTTGGTGGAAATGGAAGGACAATGGAGCCGACGGGGCGATATTGTTGATGTGTTCCCGGTTTCTTCTGAGTTTCCAGTCAGGTTGGAATGGTTTGGTGATGAAATTGAGCAAATGCGGGAGTTTGACCCAGCAACCCAACGTTCCGCCCTTGATAAAGTTGACCAGTTAATTCTTACCCCCACTAGCTTTGCTCCCATCGTCATGGCGGCACTGAAAAATAATCCTGAGTTCCGAGTACTGAGTGCTGAGTCAGAATTTAACTCAGAACTCAACACTCAGCATTCATCACTGATTGAGGGTAGTCGTCGTTTTTTGGGGTTGGCTTTCGAGCAACCAGCATCTTTGCTAAACTACTTATCAGAAAATACCCTGATTGCCATTGATGAGCCAGAACAGTGTCATGCTCATAGCGATCGCTGGGTAGAAAATGCTGAGGAACAGTGGAGACTGGGGACTGGGGAAGAGTCTAACCAAGTACCGAAAATTCACCGTTCTTTTGATCAGTGTCTGGCTGATGTTGCCAGATTTAAAACCTTATATTTATCGGAACTGTCAGAAGAAAATGATGGGATTAATCTTGCCAGCCGACCTGTTCCAGTCACGCCGCACCAGTTTGCTAAACTAGCTGAAACCATCCGCCAAGAACGCGATCGCAATTTCTCGATCTGGCTGCTTTCTGCTCAACCTTCGCGTTCTGTGTCGCTATTGCAAGAACATGATTGTCCGGCTCAGTTTATCCCCAATCCCCGCGACTACCAAGCAATAGATAAGCTCCAAATCAACCATACTCCCGTAGCCCTAAAATATTCTGGTCTTGCGGAATTAGAGGGTTTTATCCTGCCTACATACCGATTGGTAATCGTTACAGATCGGGAATTCTTTGGGCAGCATTCCTTAGCGACTCCCGGCTATATTCGTAAGCGCCACAAAGCTACTTTTAAACAAGTTGATCCCAATAAACTGCGTCCAGGTGATTATGTGGTTCATAGAAATCATGGTGTTGGCAAATTTGTCAAGCTAGAAAGTTTGACGATTAATAACGAAACCCGTGATTACTTGGTGGTGCAATATGCTGATGGGTTACTCAGAGTTGCAGCCGATCAAGTAGGTGCTTTATCTCGGTTCCGCGCCGGAGGTGAGAAAGCGCCAGAACTCAACAGGATGACTGGTAAAGCTTGGGAAAATACCAAAAATAAAGTCCGCAAAGCGATTAAAAAATTGGCGGTGGACTTGTTGAAACTGTATGCGGCGCGATCGCAACAACAAGGTTTTAGCTTTCCAAATGATATGCCTTGGCAGGAAGAATTAGAAGATTCTTTTCCTTACCAACCCACAACGGATCAGCTCAAAGCTGTACAAGATGTAAAACGCGACATGGAAAGTGATCGCCCAATGGATCGCTTAGTTTGTGGCGATGTCGGTTTTGGGAAGACGGAAGTGGCGATTCGTGCTGTTTTTAAAGCAGTCACCGCCGGAAAACAAGTGGCACTCCTTGCGCCAACTACAATTTTAACACAGCAGCATTACCATACACTCAAAGAACGTTTTGCACCTTACCCCGTAAATGTCGGTTTACTCAACCGTTTTCGTTCCGCTGAAGAACGCCGCGATATTCAAAAGCGATTGGCAACAGGTGAATTAGATGTAGTAGTTGGTACGCATCAACTTTTAAGTAAAGGTGTGACATTCCGTGATTTAGGACTGTTGGTAGTAGATGAAGAACAGCGATTTGGGGTAAACCAGAAAGAGAAAATTAAAAGCCTGAAAACTCAGGTAGACGTGCTGACTCTCTCCGCCACTCCCATTCCCCGAACTTTGTATATGTCCTTGTCAGGAATTCGGGAAATGAGTTTGATTACTACACCACCACCAACTAGACGACCAATAAAAACCCATCTATCACCGATTAATTCCGAAAGTATCCGCACAGCGATTCGTCAAGAATTAGACAGAGGCGGACAAGTTTTTTATGTAGTTCCACGAGTAGACGGTATTGAAGAGACAACAGCCAATTTACGAGAAGTGATACCAGGAGCTAGATTTGCGATCGCTCACGGTCAAATGGATGAAAGCGAGTTAGAATCAACCATGCTCACTTTCAGTAATGGTGACGCAGATATCCTTGTTTGTACGACAATTATTGAATCTGGCTTAGATATTCCGCGAGTCAACACGATTTTGATTGAAGATGCTCACCGCTTTGGATTGGCACAGTTGTATCAATTACGCGGTCGTGTGGGACGTGCAGGTATCCAAGCTCATGCTTGGTTATTTTATCCGAAGCAACGGGCATTATCTGATGCAGCACGGCAACGATTACGAGCGATTCAGGAATTTACTCAGTTAGGTTCTGGATATCAGCTAGCGATGCGCGATATGGAAATTAGAGGTGTGGGTAACTTGCTGGGTGCAGAACAATCCGGTCAAATGGATGCTATTGGTTTCGATTTATACATGGAAATGCTGGAAGAAGCAATTCGGGAAATCAGAGGACAAGAAATTCCGCAAGTGGAGGATACTCAGATTGACCTTAACCTGACAGCATTTATCCCAGCAGATTATATTACCGATTTGGATCAAAAGATGAGTGCATACCGAGCGGTGGCGACAGCTAAATCTAAATCAGAATTAAGGCAGATTGCTGCGGAGTGGAGCGATCGCTATGGTACTTTACCAGTTTCGGCAAATCAACTTTTGCGAGTCATGGAACTCAAACAGCTAGCGAAAAAACTCGGATTTAGCCGGATTAAACCAGAAAACAAGCAGCACGTTGTTTTAGAAACGCCAATGGAGGAACCCGCTTGGAATTTATTGGCGGCGAATTTACCAGAAAATCTCAAGACGCGCTTTGTGTATTCTCCTGGTAAAGTTACAGTGCGTGGGTTAGGAGTTTTTAAAGCAGATCAACAATTGCAGAATTTGATTGATGCTTTCGGGAGAATGCAGGGTGCAATTCCAGAGGCGGCTATTGTTTGATAAGTTTTGCTTAAATTTCTATCAATCAAGAACCAAACCTACAGCATATAAGCAGAGTGAGTATTAATCTAGATTTGCCGCCAAAGCTAGAAAATGAGCTTTTTATTGAAGCTTCTCGGCTAAACCTTTCTCTTTCTGAATACATTCTTCGGATTCTTTCTGTGAAGTAGGTTTTAGCAAATCCTCCCAATACAGGAGCCGAACTTGTTGCTTATTGGCAGAGCCAAGGCGTAATCAACTCACGGACTGATATTACAGATAGTAAAGCATACGCTCGCAATGTTATGCCATGAAGCCCAAACCCGTGAGCGAGAATAGGTAAAGCTGATGTATTTATAGTGACGATTAATAAATTTATATTTGTAATCGGGATGAGATTCATTAAAAAACAATGTACTTAAAAAAACTATGGTATTCTTCCACTGTCTTCGGGATGATAAATGTGAATGGAGAAAAGGCTTAAAAGATTTTGCAATTCAGTTTAATGAAGCTTTTGGCAAAGACTACAGTCTTTCCAAGTTTCTCGATATTTCTGAGAAAGGCAGCAAACAGCAAACTAAACAGCCAGAGGTACTATTAGAGGCTCCGGGTGATAAACCTATGGTAATTGAATGTAAAAAGATAGTTTATCCCCACGATTATTATAAGAAGCATCGGCATTTCCACGACTTTTATAAGTATTTTGAAGATTCTTATGTACGCGATTTAAAACCTGTTTTATCTCAAGATATGTATGAGATTGGCATCAACGAAAATGCCTTGTATCAAAATAAGAGTCAAAAATTTACTTCAATATCCAATCAAATAGTAACTCATATATTGCAGCATATTGATAAGTTTCATATCTCTAATCAAATCTCCTCATTAGAGCCTATTCCTTGGTGCTTTCGCCGGGTTCCAGAAAATGAACGTGATCACGAATCTTACAAATCAGGACTAAGGTTATCTGGTTCAGCAAAATCCTTGTCGTATCAATTTGAAACATTAGCGGAAGCCGAAGAGGAGATAGCCAAGGAATTAGCTAAACATTTATCTATTACAGATATTAAATTTAAGGATTATGCCAACTGTTTAAAAATTTTAGTTATAGAAATATGTGGTGATATTTTGTCCATCCCTGCGCCAGAAGTAATTGTGGAAATAATCGAAAATGCAACTATTCCATCTAGCGTAGATCAAATCTGGCTTGCAGACCCACAAGATGAGGTAGAAAGTATAATTACTTATCATCAAATTGTCTAGGAATGGTTTATAAGACTTACGCAAAAATCGTCAAAAAGCTTGATTTATCTAACCGCCAAGATGCCAAGAACGCCAAGACTCATCGAGTGTGCGTAAGTCCTAGTTTAGATTGACACCAGCAAACCTAAGACTTGCTCGTACTCAAACTTTACTTCTTCTGCTATTAAGATTGATCGCAAAAGCATCTATTGTTTGAACTATAGCAACTAACATTAATTTGACTAGCCACAGTTAAGAGCATACAGATATAGTTATTAGTATATTCTCACAAACTAGCTTAAAAAGTTAATGAAAATCAGAGCAATCATTCATCCAGCAGAAGAAGGCGGCTTTTGGGCAGAGGTTCCCGCACTTCCCGGTTGTATTACCGAAGGAGACACTATAGAAGAGGTAATAGCTAATTTAAAAGATGCTATTGAAGGTTGGCTTGAAGTTGCCAACAGTCGTAATGTAATTGAGTCAACAGATCAAGTTGTCGAAATTGCTGTATGAAATCGATTTCTGGCAAGCAACTTTGTAAGATTGTGGAGCAAAAAGGTTGGGTTTTGCAAAGAATTACTGGCAGTCATCATATTTATGAAAACTCTGAAGTAGAAAAAATTCTGTCAATTCCTGTTCACCGCAATCAAGATTTGAAAGTTGGAACCTTGAAAGCCTTGATGAAAATAGCCCAGCTATGTGAAGAAGATTTACTTTAATGGAATCGTTTAAGCGTTGATTAAAGCGATCGCGCTTTGCTCACACCCCAATTTATCGCACCCTAACAACTCCAATAGAGTGCAAGCAGAGATAATTTATAGTATGACTTTCGTAACGATTGACAGCCATGACTGAGCTACTTGAACAAGCGATCGCCAAACTCAAAAATTTGCCTGTTAATGAACAAGATGCATAGGTGTAGCCAGCTGCAGGCATCGCAGCGATAATTTTGGAAGAACTAGAAGAGGAACGCTATTAGGATGAAGCTATCGCCCATTACCCTGACAAACTCGCTTTACTTGCAACTGAAGCAATGGTTGAATACCGTGCAGGAAAAACCCAAGAGTTAGATTCTGCGAGCGCATACCCAATTTGGAGCAAAAGATGAGCGCTCACCGTGCAGTTTAAATTTTCAGATAATTTATAGATACTCAAAAAATACTTCAGGTACTAATTTGAATTCCCCAGATTTTAAGCGAGAGATATCTATCCATAAGGCTCTATGTTTATGAGTTTGTGATTCTGAAAAAACTAAGTTTTCCAGTTGATAAAATTTAAAATCAACAAAGTCACATTGATAAAGCTGAATAATTTCATGACCTTGCCTACCATTAAATGTAAACAGGTTTTCTATACAACCTAGATATTTAATATTCGTTAAGTCTGCCTGAATTTCCTCTTGAAACTCTCGTTCTAAGGCGGCACGGCTAGTTTCACCAAATTCGACACCACCGCCTAAAGCACGATAAAATGTTTCTTGTTTTACGGGATCGTAGCCTTCAGAAAGAAATATGCGTTCGCTATCCCGAATTAGCCCCAAGGCTATTACCCGAATTTCTCCAGCTTTATTCATTTTTGTAACTAATTATCATAAAGAGACTGAGGACGACTTTCGCCATCTTCAATAGGCCAATCTGGATTTTCACCACCGATGTACAATTCTTCAATGGTGACATATTCTTCACTTAGCTGTGTGAGGGCGTTGATTAAAATATCCAGAGCGATCGCATCACTGGTTCCTAAGTCAAACCAACAACGTCCCCACTGACCCTCATATTCAAACTCACCCATGTTGTGCATCAATGCTAGTAGGCTTTTGTCATAGCCTTGTGCATCATAATTCATGTAGCTGAGATCGAGTCCAGTGTCTTGCACCTGAAGATTCTCTGCATTAAATGCACCCAATTTACCCAAATAAAACCAGGAATTGAAAACTTCTTCTACATACTGCTTTTCACGCGCAGAAGGATTTGTGCTGAATTTCAACCAAATCCACAGATCAAAAGGATTAATTTCGCGGAACTGAATCTCCATTTTGGTCTAATATCTCAATTACTCTTCTGAAAATAAGCATATCAAAGTGGGGAATGGGGAATGGGGCATTGAGCATAGGGAATAGAGAAAAAACTTAATCACCAATGCCCAATGCCTAACTACCCAGGACTCTTCAGGCTAACGGCATTTTTGCGTTCACGCTCAATTTGTTTGACTAAATCGCCTGGGAGTTGGGATTTTTTAGTCAATGCTTTGTCAAAATTAGCGATCGCTTCCTGGATTATTTGCTGGCTATTTTCTTTTTGCCCCAGTTGTCTAAGAATTTGGGCTTTAAGATAATAAATTTCTGGATTATCGGATGTGGTTTTAATCGCCCGATTCACATATTCTAGTGCCTGTGGATACCTTTTTAAATCTCGGTAAGCAAGAGCAATACCCCGATCCACTAGATATTGAGGAGAAGCATTTTGTTCTAAGCGTCGAATTGCCTGATCTGGGCTAGCAAAAGGTAAATTAACCGCCAATAATAAATCCATATAACCTTTGATTAAATTCAGTTCTGGATCGTTGGCAGAAATTGCTTCGGCTTTGTCTAAATATTCATAAACTTGTCGCAGCCGACTCAAGGCTTGGGGTACACCGTTGACTGTACCTTTACGGGTGATAACTACTGCACCTTCTAAAAAATGACCAACAGCAGTGTATAAATTACCACGCAATGGCTCGTTAGGAATTAGTTTTTGTCCTATTTCTAGAGTTTTCTGACTGTATGTGTCGAGTTTAACCCAATCCTTATTTCCGTATGCTAAAGATGCCTTCATAGCATAAGCTAGAGGTTCATTTGGCTCTTTGGATAGTGCTTGTTCCAGATAACGATCTGCTGCTGGATAGTTGCCCTGTTGGAAAATAGCTTTAAAAGCTGCTTCTGTTTGGTCGCCAATTTGATGAGGTTCGCGATTGCGAAACGGATCGCCAGCCAGGGAGGGATCGACCCAGACATTAAGTGCGATCGCAGCTGCAAAAGCAGTCTGAGCAAAGGTAGTGAGTTTAGCAGACACTACTAATTGAGGCAAGGAAAACCTTTTAGTCATTTTAACCCTCAGAGGATGTTTGAAAAGTATTGAATCAATCAGTTAAACGAGTCTTCTGAGCATTAACCGAATCATTAGAATGTGACAAATATTTCATGAGTCTCTGGTATAATCTCGTAATCTTGACTTAGACGACGACACCCTTCGGGTGACGCTCCTACGTCACTACCGCTTCGCTAACGCCAGTCGCTCATGGGGGAAACCCCCAAGACTGCGCTGGCTCACCAGTTAAACCAACCAAAACTGCGCTCAACAACCTAACGTCTTGGCAGAAAAATAAAATTTTTGGCATTTGTTTGACCGCGCACAACTTCCAAAACCCAACAGTAAGTATCCATCACCCATTTTAGAAATCTAACGCAAGTAATTCCCATTGTTCCAAAGTCAGGTTGCTTGGGTAAGATTTAGACATGGCTTTGGTAACACTGTCGCATTTGTTTCTACTGACACAGTAGCGTTACGAGAGCTGTTTTTGACTTTCCAAACATCCTCTTAGAATGATACCTTTGTTGTTGAGATTGAGATTGAGTTTTGAAGAAACTGTGAAAGAGTTAGGTTTGAGTCTAGAAGAGATTCAGTAAGAAATGCAAAAACAGTTTCCAAGTCAGGATACGTAACCTACAATTACAGCAGAATTCAGAATTCAGGAGCAGAGCCAAAGACGCTCCGCCTCCGGTCAGAATGGGTTACGTCCCGCGGCGCTAACAGAAGTAAAACAGGCTTTATACCTGGCTTTGAGACTTAGCTTGTGTACCTCACTAACTTGAAATTTGCTGTATCCTTTATCATGAATTTACTTACATATTCTTGCTATTTTCCATTCCCATAATTTTTAATTTTTTCTATGATTTCGCTCTCTCCTATTCTTCAAGCTAGACTCTCCCAACCCTTAAAAATTGGCTCTTTCGAGTTAAAAAGTCGGGTTCTCCAGTCGCCTCTATCTGGAGTGACAGATATGGTGTTTCGCCGTCTTGTGCGTCGCTATGCACCAGATTCAATGATGTATACCGAAATGGTAAATGCTACAGGGTTGCATTATGTCAAACAGTTACCCAAAATTATGGAGGTAGATCCTAACGAACGCCCGATTAGCGTTCAACTATTTGATTGCCGCCCTGATTTCCTGGCAGAAGCAGCAATAAAGGCAGTTGCTGAAGGTGCTGATACTGTTGATATTAATATGGGTTGTCCGGTTAATAAAATCACTAAAAATGGTGGTGGTTCTTCGCTGTTGCGGCAACCAGAAGTAGCAGAAGCAATTGTGCAGGAAGTGGTAAAAGCTGTTGATGTACCTGTGACAGTAAAAACCCGTATTGGCTGGAATGATAACGAAATTACTATTCTCGACTTTGCCAAGCGAATGGAAGATGCCGGAGCGAAAATGATTACGGTACATGGACGCACCCGTGCCCAAGGGTATAACGGTAATGCTCGTTGGGAATGGATTACCCGTGTAAAAGAAGTGCTTTCTATCCCAGTGATTGGGAATGGAGATATTTTTTCCGTTGAAGCGGCAGTGAAATGTTTAGAACAAACTGGCGCTGATGGCGTCATGTGTTCCCGTGGGACTTTGGGTTATCCCTTTTTGGTGGGAGAAATTGATCGCTTCTTAAAAACAGGGCAGATATTACCGACACCAACACCGATTGAGCGCTTGGAATGTGCAAGAGATCATTTACAAGCCTTGTGGGAATATAAAGGCGATCGCGGTGTCCGTCAAGCCCGCAAGCACATGACTTGGTATGCTAAGGGTTTTGTTGGTGCTGCCGAACTTCGAGGACAGCTAAGTTTGGTTGAAAAAGTAGATCAGGGTTTGGCAATGCTTGACAAAGCAATTGAAAAATTAGCTAATGGTTATGAACTAGACGAAGAAGTACAAGGTAGTTTGGTAATGCTTTAAAAACTTGATTTTATCACTAGCTTGGGCTGATATCGTTGGTTGCTAAAAGTGACGCGATCGCTTGGATACCACTATTTCAGTTAAGGTTTAAATCTCCTTGTGTAACTCTCTTTTATTTTGAATTTTGCAGGACTAGGGCGTGTTTTCAAACTATAACCACAGAAGAATGGAGGCAATTGTGATCATGGCTGTATAATTTACAGCAAGTTTTTCATATCGGGTGGCGATGCGGCGAAATTGTTTGAGTCGGTTGATAGCCCGCTCAACAATGTTGCGTTGACGGTAAATTTCACGGCTAAACGGACCACGGCGCAGTTCATTCGAGAGTCTTAGGATGGTCAAACGGACACCACGGCGGCGCAAGTAATTACGGATGCGATGACCTGTGTAACCTTTGTCTCCAACTAATCGTAAAGGGCGTAAACGTGGACGACCTCGCCCAGAACGCTTGAGTGCACCCTGTTCGATCAATTGTTCCAGAAAAATGGATTCATGACGATGGCCTGGACTAAGAATAAAAGTAATCGGCTTACCTTTTCCTTCACAACGTATATGTATTTTTGTACTGAAGCCACCACGAGAACGACCTAGTTTCTCATCTTCTTCTCTTCGAGACGCTACGCGAACGCCCCTTTTTTCCACCCGCAGCGTGCTGATGGGCGCGGATTACTGTTCCATCGACATAATTTACTTCCCAATCAAGTTTTCCTTGTTCGTCTGCGTAGGCGTAGCCCGCCGCAGGCATCGCTTGCAGATGTTCTAAAATTTGGTTCCAAATTCCAGCTTTTTGCCACCGATAAAACCGCGTTGCAATACTCTCCCACCTTCCATAACCTTCCGGCATATCCCTCCAAGGTGCCCCTGTTATGAGTATCCAGAGGATGCCATTCACAACCTGTCGATGGTCATGATTTGGTTTACCCGTTTGGGGTTTTTGTGGTGGTAGTAACGGTTTTAACTGCTCCCACTGTTCGTTGCTTAAGTCTCCTCGATTCATCATCACACTAAAGCGATCGCATCTTTTTTTAGGATACAGCGAGTTTGAAAACACGCCCTAGCCCTTTCAAGGTGACAAATGAACATACGTTGTTTCAGTGCAACCATCTTGAATCCTCCGCTCAGATTTTGGGCTTTTTGAAAGTTGAAATAACCAACCTTCTTTCCAAATTTCACCACCTTGAAAGGGCTATTACGCATTGACAAATTAGACAAAAAATGCGTTATAAGAAATCAGAAAAAACAGGCCATCGCTAATCACTCTGGAACTGGAAAGACAGATAATTTATGAAAGCGAGCGTATTCAGGGTTGAGACAATCAGAACGATTATCAAGCCATCCACCGCCAAGTATGACCTGAACACTTATACTTTCCCCGTTGTTGCTGTTTTGGTAACTTGAATTGATCCACTGACAACAGCGTAGAGTTTTGCTTGTAAGCGATCGCTTTTATAGAGAATAATCTTTCCTTTGCGATAGCCTTGCACCTGAGTGTTAGGTTGCAAACCGATCTTCTTTTGCTGTTTCTAAACCTGCAAACACGATAATTTGCGAAAGTTGTTCCAAAGATGCCAGCATGATTAGCCTGATATTGCCCAAGCTGGACGATGATCAATCCAAGGGTTAGCCGCTTCTAATTGTGCTGCTAGGCTGATAATTGTGGCTTCAGCAGCGGGTTTACCAATTAGCTGCACACCGATGGGTAAACCCTTACTGTCAAAGCCCACAGGAATTGCGATCGCAGGTTGTCCAGTTGCATTCGCAGGCGGACAAGGGGCAACCCACTCAATAATATTTTGGAATGTTTCTTCTGGACTCAGCGAAGCCCATTCCCCAACGCGGATGGGTGAATGTAGATAAACTGGCAATACCAGCACATCCACGGTATCGAAAAACGCCACAATCTGACGTGCCACTACCTGCATTTGAGAAACTGCTTGCAAGTACTGGGCAACAGAACCTGTACGTGCAAATAGCCAGCGATTCAATGGTTGCAAAGCTTCAACAGGAAGTCCTGATGCAGCTACCCCAGCTTGCCAAACGATTTGAAATGGTTCAACTAAATCACTAAAATCTGGGGATTTTTGTTCAACGTGATGACCGAGTTGTTCTAATAACTGGACTGTTTGGCGGACACCTTGCTGACAGTTTGCGTCAGCTTCTCCCAAAGGAGAAATGCTAGTGTCAAAGGCAATTCGCAAAGCACCAAGTTTTGTCCCAGTTGCGGCGAGAAATGATGGTTCGGGATCTAGCAACCAGTAAGGATCGCCTGTTGTATACCCAGATATGGCATCCAAAAGAGCAGCAGCATCAGCCACAGTGCGGGCGATTGGCCCGTTGACGGCAATTCCAGCGAGGCGTTCGCCTACGGGTGCTTTACTTACCCTGCCCCTAGATGGTTTAATTCCTACCAAACCACAACAAGCCGCAGGCCCCCGAATTGAACCACCGCCATCAGAACCTTGAGCAATCGCACACAATCCCGCTGCCACTGCCGCTGCGGCGCCACCACTGGATCCGCCAGGGGTGTATTCTAAATTCCACGGATTTCGCGCTGGGGGAAAACCCGCAGGTTCGCTGTATGGGAATGAACCTAATTCGGAAGTGGCTGTTTTACCGAGAATAGTAAATCCAGCTTGCTTAATCCGCGTTACAACACCATCATCATAGTTAGGGATATTGTTCAGTAATGCTGGATTCCCATAAGTACAGGTAACACCTGCTACAGTATTGAGGTCTTTAATGGAAATCGGTACGCCAAAAAATGGCGGTAGTTCTGAGCTAGTTGTCAACAATTCTGTTTTGGCTTTGGCATCTGCGATCGCTAATTCTGCCGTCACCGTAAAATAACTTCCTAATTGAGGATTTAATTGCCCAATCCGTTCTAAATATATTTCTACCAACTCTAGCGGTGATATTTCCCGGCGACGAATTAATTGCGCTAACTCTAGTGCTGGGGTAAATGCTAAATCAACTTCATTCATAGGTTAGTGAATGGGTAATTTTGTCTTTCTCTGGGATTTTTAAACTGAAATTGTTACTTTAGCAGGATTTCCGGGAACTATATATTTTATAGCTCCTGAGATTTACCACTCATTTAGGATGCTCAGATGCAATAGGCGTGGTTACGTTCTTACATCAAGCCATTTTAATTGTTTTGTATAAACTTTCGACAAATCCCTAAAGGGTATTTATGGCTAACCTAGAAATACTTGTTAGTGAATTGCCAACATTGATTCAGAGTCTAAAACTTACTATTGGCGATTCTAATCAAATCATGGAAGAAATAATCCCGATTAATAATACTCAGGAAAAACTACGAAATATTAAAAAATTAATCGCTCAGGAATTGAGACTTAAGAACGTTAAAAATTCTGCGATCTCTACACTTCCTCGACTCATCACAGGAGCTACTTTATTTATACCTAGTGTAGGATTAGTAGATCCAGCCATAGCAGAAAAATTTGGGAACTCAGAAACGAAAATTTCATTGACTGATTTACAATTAAAAATTGATTCTTGGATTGAATGGGGTTATTTTTTGCAAGCAATAGCGGCTGATATTCTCAGTGATATTCAATTAGTAAGTTAACTAAACTCTGATATTAGTCATCTAAGCATATCCAATGAACTTCAAACACTTAATGAAAACTTAACAATTAACTTTACTTTTGATAAATATAATATATTAATACATCAAATTCAAAAATTTATTGATTATCAAAAACAACTATTACAGTTAAAACAAAAATTAAATCATATTTTTAATACTATTAAAAATAGTCGTAGTTTATTAAATATTTTATTAGGTGTATCAGCTTTTTATGGTAAATCTGGTTTCGCTTTAGAGTGGTTAGATGATGATCACGAATTAATCATATCGAGTGAGGGAAAATTTCAAGAATTGATAGATATTCTCAATGATTGTGATTTTTTCCAAGAACAAATTGCTACTTTGCTCGTGCAATGTGACACTTTAAATCAACAGGCAGAGCAAGCCCTGAAAAAGATTGAACAGGAAAGTAGTGAAAAAGCAATTAATGGTCAAGAAGTAAAAAGAGTACCGAAGTTTTTTACACCAAAAATAGTAAGTTCAGCTATGATTATAGCTTCCAGTTTATTACTCTTAACTTTTGGTAGTTGGAAAATTAGAGAACAAAATCTAAGTCTTACTCAAGAAAGAAGTGCTTATGCTAAGTTTAAATCTGCTCAAAAACTTGGTATGGAGGCTGCTTATCTGGTTCAAAAACCACTGCATCCTCTAAAAGTTTGGCAACAAGCACAAAATAAATGGTATCAGGCAATAGATTTATTAGATACTATTCCTCATGAGACATCAGTTGATGACCGGGCAAAGAAGAAATTGGCTTACTATCAAATTAACTATAAATTTATTAGTCAAAGAGTGTTAATTGAAGAGAAAGCTTTAGAAAACTTAGAATCAGCCCAAAAGCTAGCAGCAGAAGCTAATTTATTTGTTCAAAATTCATCTCATTCACAACTAAGTCGGCAGCAAGCACAAGATAAATGGCAGCAAGCAATTAATTTATTAGAAGCTATTCCAGAGAGTACGTTTGTCTCTGTACAAGCTAAAGAAATGCTTCCTATTTATAAAACTAACTATGCGGCTATCAGTCAAATATAGCGGTTGTTCATCAGATACTCGACTTGAAGCTTTGTTCTAATAGGATTATAGAAAATACCAATATTTTCAAATTAAACTGTGGAATGTGGGTTAAAAAAAGAAAGAGGTAAATCGCCCTGTTTTGACGCTTCACCTCTTTAACAACAGATAATTACAACTAACAATTACACCTTTGAACGGTCAGTTAAAATCTCATAACCAGTCTCTGTCACTAAAACTGTATGCTCAAACTGAGCCGATAAAGAATTATCCATAGTGACTGCTGTCCAACGGTCAGATAATGTCCGTGTGTGTCTGGAACCCGCATTTAAAATTGGCTCAATTGCCAGCGTCATTCCCGCCCGGAGTTTAACATTTGGCATCTCACGAGTACGATAGTTAAATACAGAAGGTTCTTCATGCAGGTTACGACCGACACCGTGTCCAGTGAACTCTTCAACTATACTAAAACCGTTAGATTTCACATGATCTTCAATTGCTCCAGCTAAGTCAAGCAGGTATACACCAGCCTTAACTTGCTCAATGCCTTTATATAAAGCTTCTTCTGCTACACGAATTAATTTAGCAGCTTCTTGCGTCACTTCACCGACAGCAATTGAAATACAAGAATCACCATGAAAGCCTTGGTAATAAGCGCCCGTATCTACTTTTAATACATCCCCCACCCGAATCACTTTCTTGGGGCTAGGAATGCCATGTACTGCTTCATTATTAATGCTAGAGCAAATAGAACCTGGAAAACCGTGATACCCTTTAAAACTAGGCGTTGCACCCATTTCGCGGATGCGTTTTTCTGCATAAGTATCTAAATCAGCTGTTGTCATTCCTGGCTTTACTAGCTCGGAAATTTCTTTGAGGACAGTTGCTACAATTGTCGATGATTGCCGCATGATTTCAATTTCACGTGGCGATTTAATTTCAATTCCTCGGCGCTGTTTTTTCGCAGGTGCAGGCTGAGTCGTTTGAGAAAGTAAGTTACTGAAAATGTTCATGGGAAATTAATAATTACTGGTTGGCTCTAACGCTGAAGTCTCAATGCTTTTTCTAGGTTAATTGAGAAATAATATCTATAATTTAAGTTATTTTAATTCCCCATCGGGATTCTTCGTATTTTGGGCGCTAATGTATACAGAATAACATATTTGCATACTCCTAATGTGTTGGACTGGAATCAAAAACGCCCTAAGTTTTTTTTTCACGATACACTATGAAAGTTAGTATTTTGTCTGAAATGAGGGTTGAAATTTAAACGCAGAGGCGGTAATTTCTATAGCTGGTTACTTGAGCAAATTGCCAGACAAATTCGCCGCGATTGCTGGAGTAACAGTGATGAAATTTTAAGCTAGAAGCAACGTTAATATCACGTAGTTCAGCCGTAATATTTGTACCCAAGTAGGAATTGTAAAAGTAAGGGATTTAATTACAATTCGTAAAAATAGTTATAAATTTTCATCACTAATTCTCAAAAGGCAATACTGATGAGCAGGAATAATTAATAAATGGCGGGAAAAACCACTTTACCCATTCTTTATATTATCCATGCTCAGTGCCCATCTCTACCTAATACTTTTCTCTGCTAACACAGATGGTCCAGCAGTAACGACTACGATTTGATCTGGGTGGAGTAACTCACGAGCCGCTTGATTCACTTGGGTAAGGGTGACTTTCTGGATTTTATCAGTGAAGGAGTGCAATTCTACTTTATCTAGTCCGTATACCTCATTCATCAGAATTCTATCTGTTAATTCTTCTGGATTTGCCAGGGAAACGTTGTAGTTGCTGATGAGGGTGCGTTTAGCTGTTTCTACTTCCAGTGCAGTTACACCTTGTTGATGGATTTGTTGTAGTATTTGGCGGGTGCTAGCGATCGCTTTACTGCTATCTTCAGGACTAGTCTGCATCTCAATCAAAAATGTCCCTACATTCTTCCCGACTTGGAAGGAGCTATAAATTCCATAGCTCAAACCTTGGCGATCGCGCACTTCTGCACCTAGTCTACTAGATAAGGTATCACCTCCCAATATCTGGTTCAATACTAAGGCTGCATGAAAGTGAGGATCGTAACGGTTAATGCTTGTGTAACCCATATAAGTTACAGCTTGGGCTTTATCTGGTAAAACTGGGTTGACACTCACTATTTTCTTTGGCATTGCCACCGGGAGATATTTTAATGTGGGTGCTTGGCCACTAACTTCCCAGTCTCCAAACTTATTTTTAATCAGCGATCGCACTTTGTCTAGATCAAAATCTCCCACCAAGGCTAGCACTGTTGTATCTGGATGATAATGTTTGGTTTTGAAATTAATCACATCCTGGCGCTGAATCTGCTGTAAACTCTCCTCTGTGGGAAAAGTATGTAAGGGATGTTTTTTCGGATAAATTGACTGAACAAATACTCTTCTGGCTACTTCTGATGGCTCATCTAATTCTAATTGCAGTTCAGTTAAAGTTTGTTGGCGATGCAATTCCAACTCTTTGACTGGAAAGTTACTATTTTTTACAACATCTGCCAATATCTCTAGGAGTATCGGCAAATCCTCTGCTAAACTATCACCTTCGATATGCACACCTTCACGGTAAGTTTGAAAGTCTAAACTCGCCCCTCGTTCTCCTAAGACTTTAGCAATAGTTAAAACATCCTTGCTCTTAGTGCCATTGAGCAAATTATCTGCCACAAAAGCAGCCAATCCAGCTTTATTATCTGGATCGAATTCCGTCCCAGCTTGAATATAACCGCTCAAGGTAACGGTGGGAGTACTATGATCGGGCAACAATAATATCCGCAGTCCGTTGGTAAATTTAAATTTATCAGGTAAGACTTGGGCAATCGTATCTGTAGCCAAATCTACAGGCGGTAAGTACTTTATCACCTCAGAAAAAAGCACGGGTGCGCCAAAAGAGAAGTTTTCTGTAGTTTGGGCTGAGTCTGGTTTGTCAGCAACCTCTGTTATCCGCTTCTGGGTTGGTTCAAAAAAGCCAACTGTCCGCGCTTCTTTTGTCAAGTATTTGTTAATCACAGCAACGACATCAGCCGACTTCACCAGACGGACAGCAGCCAAATAACGGTCTGTGTAGCTATAATCACCAACAGTTGTCTCATCAGTACCCAATCGCATTGCTTGAGAGGTGATATCACGGTTACTCAAAATTACATCTGTTGTTAATTGAGTTTTGGCTCGTTCTACTTCCTCAGAGGTCACACCTTTTTCTGCTACATTGGCGATCGCACTACTCAACATTGAGTCAATTTTTTTCAAATCTTGTTTAGAACCAGCCGTTACTAATACTTCATACCAGCCAGATTCTCGCAAACTGTTGACGGATGCTGTAACTTCACTAGCTAAACCTGATTCCACCAATGCCTGATACAGTCTAGAATTTCGTCCTTCTGTCAAAATGTAATCCATTACATCCAGCACCGGGACATCCGGTTGATTTGCATCCGGTAGCGGATACACAACTTGTAACAGCCGCCCTGCTCCCGGCTGTCGCAATACGATGGGAGTACTGAGTGCTGAGTGCTGAGTGCTGAGTGAGGAAGAAATAACTTCTGCCTCCTGCCCCCTGCCCTCTGCCCTCTGCCTCGGTAATTTGCCAAATACTTCTTTAACTGTTTCAAGAGTGTTTGCAGTTTGAAAATCTCCAACAATTACTAAGACAGCATTATCGGGACTGTAAAAATTGCGGTAATATTTTTCTACCTGCTCAACTTCAAATTTCTCGACATCAGCTTTTGTGCCACCTACAGGCAATCCATAAGCATGATTGGGAAACACCGCCTGCATGACGGCGCGGTTCAGGCGATATTCTGGACTATTTTCGTAACCCTGCAACTCCGAAATTACTACCCGCTTTTCACTCGCTAATTGCTCCGGCTCAATCTGAGAATTTCGCATTCTGTCTGCTTCCAGCACCAAGAGCGCTTTCAGCTTGTTTCGTTCCACAGTACTGTAATATGCAGTTTGATCGTAACTGGTGAAAGCATTGGAATCACTACCTAAAGCACTAAACAAACGTCCAAATTGAATTGGACGATTTCGAGTGCCTTTAAACATCATGTGTTCTAGCTGGTGGGCAATGCCATTCACACCCGGTTCTTCGTTGCGTGAGCCAACCTTGTACCAAACCTGCACCGTCACCACTGGTGCAGTATGCACTTCCTTTGTCAGGACAGTTAGACCATTCTCTAGCACTGTCTTGCGGACATTTTCTGTCAGTGTTGAGGGCATTATTTTTTTTGTTAGCAAGTTTGACTGATATTTTTCTTTGTTAGTAAATATAACTGGATGTTGGCTATGAGCAGGTCGATCACTCAACAAAAAAACAGCTATTAGCCATAAACTTAAAAGTAATAACGGCAAGAGATACTTGTTATAAAATTTGGAAAATCCATACATGTATTTAGCAGATATATCTGTAAATTAAGTTACATAGTTATTTTGGATGACTACACTTTAATCTGGCAAAAAAATCTGTGACTTCAGTAACAATACAGAAAAACAATATATTAGCAACAAAGGTAATAAACAAGCGAAATTATGGGAGTTTTGCTAAAACCCGAATGAATTCCAGAGGTAAGCCATCGGTATCGGCGATGAAAGCCACTTCGTAAATGCGATCGCCTATTTGTTGTTGTGTCGGTTCTAAAAGTACCTTTAACGGTTCTAATCCTTCGGTTTGACTCTCAGCAGCTAACAACACACGTTCTTGCAAACTTGTCAACCAGTTAGGTAAATCTGGTGTAATCTCAGTTAAATCAAACGAGAGATGATAGTATCCCACATAATGCTCGTCAGCAAACGCATCTGGGGCTGGTTTTGGTTCGGGAATTTGGATTAGTTCAATTCTGCCGCCCAATCCTTCCATCCAGCAAGCTAAGGTGTAGCCTGTGGTAAAGCGTTCTGAGATTATAAACCCTAAATGTTCGTAGAAAGCGATCGCTCGATGAATATTCGCAGTTCGAATAGAAGCGTGGTGCATAATTTGTCCTTTGTCAATTGTCATTAGTCATTTGTCAAATGACCAATGACCAATGACCAATGACTATTATTCAAATAACCTGAAATAAGGGTAGCGTACAGGTACACCAGGCTCTTTTTCCAAGTCAAAATTAATCACTTCCCAACAAGCATCATCTGAAGTATCGGGGCTAAACTCCACGGGTAAACCGTACAAACGCGCAGCAGTAACTTCTGGTTGTTCAGAACGCCAAGGGGTGCTGCGTTCCAAGTAGCCACTCATCAATTCCTGATAGCGTCGAGCAATAATCACTCGTGTTGCTCGAAAGCCTTGGGTATAGAGTTTATCTAATGCTTCGTGAATTTCAAAGCGAATACCATCGGGATGAGTATGTTGTCTATACCATTCATTATTCCACCTCCGCCAATGACGCCCCGATTGCAAATGGATTAACTCTCCATTTTTAGGATTAGCTTCAAACGCGCCATGACGAGGACACAAATAGGTATCTGTTAGTGTCAGCGCCGGAATAGTCTGGCGACAATGGGGACACTGTATTTCCGGCCCAAACATCGGGTACTGCAAACCTGGATTCATCATGAAGTGCGTACAAACATAATTTTGTCTTTACCAGCACTAGTGGGTTGGATTATACACTTCGGCTCAACCACTTTGGGTTACTTGCTCGCTGCTGCATAGAGACGGTGTTGCGGCAGGAACATTGTTCACTAGTGTTTTCCTCAGCGTAGAGGCTTGACGCTGTGATATCCTGGTTGTGCAACCAGCCTTAAGGGTTGGAGTTTCTCCAGTGTTCCTGGGTACCATATTCATATTCTATCGTGTCTACCGCTTCTTACTGGACATCTCCTGATTTTTCTCAAGCTGCGTTTATTGCAGCCAATACTATTGTTATCGGTTCGGTAAATATAGCAGCAGAAGTGAGCATTTGGTATGGAGCAGTGGTTAGGGGAGATGTAGAACGGATTGAAATTGGCGAATGCACAAATATTCAGGATGGTGCAATTCTACATTGTGATGCTGGTTTTCCAACAATCTTAGAAGATCATGTTACCGTAGGGCATCGCGCTGTAGTACATTCTGCTTACATTGAGCGTGGAAGTTTGATTGGCATTGGCGCAGTGATTTTAGATGGAGTACGAGTCGGCACTGGTAGCATTATTGGTGCTGGCGCAGTGGTAACTAAAAATGTACCGCCTTTGTCCCTAGTTGTGGGTATTCCTGGTAAAGTGTTACGCCAAGTAACAGACGTTGAAGCCGCAGAACTAATTGAACACGCTAAACGTTACCAAAAGTTAGCTTTAGTTCATGCTGGTAAGGGTACTGATATTGGTTTTAGCAAGGCTTAGGGAATAGGGCATGGGGCATTGAACACTTGTACTGAGGCTACGTTCGTTGCCCGTAGTGCTACCATTCGCGCAGCGTCTAGTAGAGAAGAAAAGGACTGGGGAAGATGAGAAAGTAACAAAGAAGAGTTTTCCCCCTCTGCTTCTTTTCAATGCCCAACTCCCAATGCCCAATGCCCCATAAATTAAACATTCTTTACATATCTAGTTGGAAAAGTTGCCCACTTCAGCTAAAAATAAAAATGAGAGCAGTTGACAAAACTTTAATTTCTAATTAAAAGAGGGGTTCTAGACATGGATATCGATTTCCGTATAGCGATCGTTTTAGCACCAATTGCCATTGCTGCTGGTTGGGCAGTGTTTAATATTGGCGCTGCGGCTTTAAGACAAATCCAAGGCTTTTTTGATCGGGAAGCCTAAATTGATTAATCGGGCATGGGGCATTGGGCATTTCCTCCCTGCTCCTCTGCTTCCCCATCTCCCTACTCCCCACTCCCCACTCCCCTTCCTTGGATATCGATTCTGTAATACAACCGTTGCAACGCTTTGGCGTCCATTTGGGACTTGATCGCATTGTCAATTTATTGGCAAATCTTGGCAATCCTCATCACCAAGTCCCAGTAATTCATATTGCTGGCACTAATGGCAAAGGTTCAGTTTGTGCCTATCTTTCCTCAGTACTTACTGAGGCTGGTTATCGTACAGGACGCTACACTTCCCCCCATTTAGTTAATTGGACGGAACGTATTTGTCTGAACGAACAGCAAATTTCCTCTGAGGAATTGAGTCAATTATTAGAAAAAATCCAAGCGGTTATTCGCCCTGATGACGAATCAGCAACTCAGTTTGAAGTAATTACGGCTGCCGCTTGGTTATATTTTGCCCAGCAGCAAGTTGATGTGGCTGTGGTAGAAGTTGGACTAGGAGGGCGCTTAGATGCTACTAATGTCTGCTTAGAACCTTTAGTTACGATCGTCACTTCCATTAGCCGGGAACACTGGCAGCAACTTGGCCCTACCGTCGCTGATATTGCTAGGGAAAAAGCAGGTATTTTCAAACCTGGATGTCCCGTTGTGATTGGGCCATTGCCACCAGAGGCAGACCAAGTAGTGCGATCGCGTGCCTTAGAATTACAATGCCCGATTTTTACGCCTCAACCCGCCCGTCAAATCGCTACAGGATGGGCAGAGTATGAAACAATTCAAAATTCAAGTTGCGCTTCTAGCGCACCAAAGGTGCGACTCAAAATTCAAAATTTAAAATTAATTAAATATCCGTTATCCTTAGGGGGACAAATTCAGTTAACTAATTCAGCTTTGGCTTTAGCCGCTTTAGAAATTCTCCAACAACAGGGTTGGCAGATTTCTGAAGAAGCGATAACTAACGGCATGGCAAAAACTCAATGGCTGGGGCGAATGCAATGGACTACTTGGAAAAATCATAAATTATTACTTGATGGCGCTCATAATACTGCCGCAGCCCAAGTTCTTCGCCAGTATGTCGATAGCTTAGACCCAGTTAACCCCAAGCCAGTCAATTGGGTTATGGGAATGTTTTCCGATAAGGATCATGCTGATATTTTTAGCGCATTACTGCGACCAGGCGATCAGCTTTATTTAGTGCCAATACCAGTAGAACCTTGGTCCGGTAGAACTTCCGCTGACCTAAACTACTTAGCAAACCTAGCTTATAGCCTCTGTCCCGAATTAAGCGATCGCCAAATATATCCAGATTTATTCACAGCACTAGCAGCCGCAACTTTAACCGCTACCACAGAAGATTTAATCGTTTTGTGTGGTTCCCTTTATTTAGTAGGCGATTTTTTAGCAACCACCAATATAATTCGTAAATCATAATTACGAATTACGAATTTATCTTTGATTCCATTCTTGCGCTGCATCCTCTACAGCTTTATCTACAGTCTTCTGCCCTAACATTGCTGCTTGCAAGTTTTCGTAAACAGCCTTTTGCAGTTTGTTGGAATCCTTCAAAGTAGGGGTCAGTATCTCTGCCTTTGGCAGTTCTTTAGCACTCATAACTCGCGCTTTTTCTATTGTTGAAGCATTAGCTGGAACATCTTTAAAGTAACTATCAGACAATGCTTTGATTGTAGAAGGTAGAACATTTGCAGCTTTAGCAAAGGCTAACTGATTTTCGTCATTGGTGACAAATAAAGCAAATTTCACAGCGCCATCTGGTTGTTTGCTATCGCGGGGAATAACTATGTTCATCACCGCAACATTCTTCTTACCTGTGTCACCAGTGAGTTGAGGTGCTATTTCCGAAGCTTGAGCAATTTTCGGGGCATTATTAGCGATCGTTTTCAGGAACTCTGGCCCAGAAGCTAGAAACGCCGTCTCTCCAGATTGGTATAAATCGATCGCGTGGCGATGTCCTTGGGTCAAAGCCTCTTTAGGAAGCAACCCTTTTTTATACAAGTCTATCCAATATTGAAACGCGGCTTTCCCTTGTGCTGAATTAAATGCCGCTTTCCCCTCAGCATTTATTAGGGTAACTCCCATTTGCACGAAAGATTCCAGCACTTCACCGGAATCTTGCGGTACGAAAGTTACAAAAAAGGCATATTTTCCCGTCTTGTCTTTAATTTGTTGCGCGGCTTGTGCCAATTCTGCGTAGGTTGCAGGTGATTTATTGATACCTGCCTGTTTTAATAAATCAGTGTTATAAATGGTTAGCCGTGTGGTGAGATACCAGGGAATCCCAAAACTCTTGCCATTAAGCGTGCTTGCTTTCCAGATATTCGGTAGATAGGAGGAACGTACATCATTAGGGACTTTTGCATCTAAATTTAACCAGGCATTTCGTCCGGCAAGTTGGGAAGCAAAACCCGGATTCAAGTTAACTACATCAGGTGGCGTTTTTGCGGAGACAGCTGTTAATATTTTGTTCTCCATTGCTGCCCAAGGTACATCGACCCAGTTAATCTTTATACCTGGATTTTGCAATTCAAAATTCGTAATTAGGCTTTTGAAGTAGTCGGTAAATTGAGGTTGGAGTTGCATTGTCCAAAACTCAACAGTTCCTGCTCCTGAAGTAGCTTGTTTTGTACTTGTATTAACATTACTTGTGCTGCAACTTACAACCCAACTGGTTATTAAGCCAAGCAGTACCAAAGCAACAAGTTGTTTAAATTTTCGCAATTGAATCATTTTCCCAGTATTTTTACGCTTGATCGGTGTGAAAAGCTTAGACAGAATTGTTGAGATTATAGGCTAAATAAATTACCCGTAAAGACGTAATATATAACGCCTTTACCGCAACTAATTTAAATTTTCAATTTAGCAGTCCAGCGGGCACAACTGTGGTAAAAAGCTTCAATAGTCTGTTTGGCAAATCAAAAAAAGGGGTAGGCATTGAACTTGCTCCCGAACGGGTGAATGTAGTTCAGCTACGCAAGCAGGGTCAAGGCTTGAAATTAGAAATCTGTACATCGGTAGCAGTTCCAGAAGGGATAGTTATCGATGGTCAAATCAACGACCCTCCAGCAATGGCGCAATTAATCCAGCAGGCGCTAGCTGAGAGCAAAATCAAAACTTCTCGCGTTGCTACTGGTGTCCCAGGACGAGATTCTATCGTTCGGATTATACCAGTGCCAGCAGAGTTAGATGATAAAGAACTGCGAGAAATGGTGCTCAACCATGAAGCAGGTTTGTATTTACCCTATCCTCGTGAAGAGGCTGATGTAGATTATCAGAAACTTGGGTACTTTGTAGATGAAGATGGCATTGAAAAAGTACACGTACTTTTAGTTGCTACCCGCAAGGAGATAACAGATACCTATATAAGTACATTCGAGCAGGCAGGATTACAAATTGACGTTTTAGAAATTAACAGTTTTGCTCTGATTCGGACTATTCGCGAACAACTGCGACAATTTGGCCCGCAAGAAGCAGCAGTACTAGTTGATATCGAGTTTGATAGTACAGAAATCGCCATCATCGTTAACGGAGTGCCACAATTTTCCCGCACAGTTCCAATTGGGACTTATCAAATGCAAACTGCCTTAGCAAGGACAATGAGCTTACCTACATCACGAGATATGGAACTGTTACACGGAATGATTATTCCTGCAACTCCCATAGATGGCGGTAAAACTGGCGTTACCGAACTCGATCCTGGCATGGCTGCCATATTAAGAGTCTTGGGAGAACTAACGGATGAACTGCGCCGTTCCATCGATTTTTACCTAAATCAAAGTGAAAATTTGGAGGTAGCGCAGATTTTATTAGCTGGGCCAGGAGGTGGACTTCAACAGCTAGATGAATTTTTTACCCAACGATTGAGCTTGCCAACTACCCAAATAGATCCAATCGGGTCTTTATCTTTGGAAGTTGACACTGATAAATATCCACAGGTACAACGCTCTGGTCTGGCGATCGTACTAGGTCTAGGAATGCGGGAGGTGTAATAAAATGTACAGCCTAGATGTTAACTTTCTTAAAGACCGCCCAGCATACCAGAAAAAGCCAGAGAGAAAAGGAGGAATAGCCCTAAAATTTCCTACTGGGGATTTGACACTACTGTATGTCGGAGTTGCAGTAGGTGTAGGTCTTCCAGCTTTATTGGGAGTTGCTTGGTGGTTCCTGCAAGGGAAGATTGTTGAATTAGATGGTCAAATAGCACAATTAGATCAAGAAAGCAAGAGGTTAGATACAGAAATAGGAAATATTAACAATATCAAAGCCGAGACAAACGCAATTAAAGGGGAAACCCAAGCTTTAGTGACTGTATTTGACCAGATTCGTCCTTGGTCAGCAATGCTACAAGATTTGCGCGATCGCATCCCAACGGCAGTGCAAATCGAGAGCATCAAGCAAATCCCACCTGTAGCAGTAGCAGCAGGTCAGCCACCAAATAATCCCGCAGGGGGATTAGAAATTAACGGATTGGCTCGTTCCTTTAATGATGTCAATGATTTCTTATTGAGTTTACAACAGTCTCAGTTTTTAAAGCCCACAGAAACCAGAATTCTGACAGCATCATTAGTAGATGCTCCCTTAACATCAGGTGCAGGTCAATCTTCTACTAATGTAGTAATTAAGCCGCCCCAAGTAGTTAAATACACTATTCAATCGAGCATGAACGACGTTCTAGCGTCGGAATTAATTCGAGAGTTGGAAAAAAAAGGCACAGTGGGGTTAGTGACTCGAATTCGTAATATGCAACAAACAGGAGTCATTTCCAAATGACGCTGAGTGATGATTTAAATTTTGCCGAACAAGGTGGAGAATTCGATCCGGCAACGCCAGCCGCACCTGTGGTATTTGGTATTGCCTTCACACCAAAAATTATTGGGATCTTGGTGGGAGTAGTTGGTTTAGCGGGAGCAGCTTATATATTTTTAAACCTGCTGATGCCAGCTTGGGAAAGCTATCAGCAGCAGCAAGCCAAAAGCTCTGAACTGCAAGCGCAAATTGAGCAAAAAAAAGCCAATATCAAACAGATTGACAAAGTTAAAGACGAGCTAGCACAGGCAAAGCAGCAAAAAGTTCAGGTTTTAAGTTTATTTGCTAACGAAAAAACCTTAGAGGATGTTTTAAAAGTCCAAGAAAGTAAAAACTCATGCGAGTCGTCGAAGCATAATACGTATCATCGCAATATAAATAAAAGTCTCGG
>NZ_JBALDE010000026.1:0-6889 GCF_036917515.1 Nostoc sp.
TAATGCTTCTAAACTAAACATAGGGCAGGTGCTGGATTTAACGCTATTTTCAGCTTACTACCTGCTCCTTTCCTTATCCCGAACTCAGGTTACATTAAAATCAGTACATCAAGACTGAAAATGAAACCTTACTCCATCGATTTTCGAGAAAAAATAGTCCGAGCTTACGAACAAGGAAACACCTCAATAAGACTTGTAGCAGCTCGATTTGATGTCAGCAAAGCTTTGGTAGAAAACTGCTCAAACAGAAGATTAGGGAAGGTCATGTTGAGCCAGGAAAACAGGGTGGAAGGATGAAAAGTGAGTTAGATAAGTATAAAAAAGAACATGGACAAATGAGAGAAAAATATCCAGATGCAACCTTGAGTGAATACTGCGAACATTGGGGGGAAACATACTACAATCAATGGGTAAGTAGTAGCGTGATGTGCCGTGCATTACAAAGGCTGCAACTGACGCGAAAAAAAAACATTACGTAGTAGCCAAGGTGCGAGTCATAGAGTTCAACAACTAAGAAACGATTATTGGCAGCAAGTGAAACACATACAACCACACAACCTCGTGTTTCTTGATGAAATGGGAGTATTGTTAGGGTTAACGCGCTCTCATGGGCGAAGTCCATTAGAGCAAAGAGTGTATGACAAGAAACCTTTTTATCGTCGGTCGAAAGTCACGGTTATTGGTGCCATCAGCCTCACCAAAGTTTTAGCGGTAATGACATTAAATGGGTCGATGGCTAGCAATGCTTTTGAGGTATTCATCGAAAAATGTTTGCTTCCCCAGTTGTGGCCAGGTGCAGTCATTGTTATGGATAATCTTCCAGCTCAGAAACTAGCTTCGCTCGAAACATTGATTCAATCAAAGGGTGCTAGTGTTCAGTATCTTTCACCATATTCACCTGATTTTAATCCAATTGAAAATTGCTGGTCACAACTCAAAGCTTTTTTACGTCAATTTTCTCCAACCTCAGCCACAATGGTTGATATCCTCATTGCTACCGCACTCAATTTGGTTAATCCTCAGCATTTAAAAAACTGGTTTAGCCACTGCTGTTACTGTACTTCATAAACCTGCAATCTGCTGTATATAATTACTCATATTTGATCGCATCGCCCAAGCATGAGAAAATCAGGTAATACAATCGCAACTGTTGCGATGATGGCACGGAAGGAAAAAAGAAGTCGGAGAATTTGAGAAGCTAAATTGTAACGCAAGGGGTGCAGCGAGCGCATCACTCAACAAGGCTTTTAAGTTTTTAGTAATTACTTGATTATACATTAACGACAGAAACTACTAAACAAATCTCAATAGGCAAAACCGACACTATTTGAAACCTTTGTTCAGACAGGTTCTGTCGAGAGTAATAAAAGAGAGTTTATTATTTATTATAAAGAGAAAAAAGCTCGCTTGAAGGTAGTATTATTATAATTATTGTGATTATAAATAAAGTAAAAATGTCCTAAAACCTATGCAATTCCGTGGGAGATGAGCTGCTTGTTCTCTAGCAGCCTACCACTAGAACCTGTGAAGATATAAAGTACAGGAACATAAAACGATTCTTGGCACAATCAATTTTGATGCCAACATCATCAATATATCCAGTGCTTCTCAAATCTTCAGGTTTAACAGCAAAGACCTGATTAGAACAGGTCTAATTTGTTATACAGCATTTTGCATCTAAATGAAGTATATCCTTACCTCCCTTAATTCCCCTTATAAAGGCGGGAAATAAGAAATCTTGTTCCCTCCCCTTGATAAGGGAAAGGTTAGAGTGGGGTGTTTTTGTACTTCATTAACTTGCAATCTGCTGTATCTTCCCACTCGTTATTTCTCCACCTTGTTTTCTCAGCGTTGCTGAATAAAAATGTGGAATTTCAAAATTCAATATTTCAAACAGTTTCCTTTTCACCCAAAGGAGCAAAGGAAATTTATCCTCTTAATTAGCAATGCTGTTTTCTGATGGGAAAGTGACGAGGTAATTTTTTTATCCTCTAAGTTTAGGAGAAACTTGCTATGGCAACCATTAACGGTACTAATAGTTCTGACAATCTGTCCGGTAGAGATGATTTTTTTAATTTCGGTGATATTATCAACGGATTTGATGGCAACGATAGTATTAACGGCGGAGACACATTCATTGCTAACGATACGATTGACGGCGGAGCGGGCAACGATACGATTGACGGCGGAGCGGGCAATGATATCCTCATTGGCGGTACTGGAACCGATCGCCTCACTGGAGGATTGGGTAACGATGTTTTCAAGTTCAACTCAGTTTCTGAGAGTCAACCTGGTATTTTACAGGATGTTATAACTGACTTTGCTGGAGTTGGAAACGGTATCTTTGGAGGTGATCAAATTGATCTATCTACCATTGACGCCAATTCCACTATAGCGGGCAACCAAGCCTTCACTTTCATTGAGGCTAGCGCATTCTCTGCACCTGGTCAGGTTCGTTATTCAGGAGGTATTCTCCAAGCTAACACTGATGGTAATCTGTCGGCTGACTTTGAGATTCAGCTTACAGGAGCGCCACAACTAGTGGCAAGCGACATTATCCTTTCTGGTACTTTTAATGATAGCGATGAGGGTATCAGTACCAGCACTGATGGTACAACTAGTGATGGCGGTTTGGGGATTGGCGACGTTAGTACTAGCTCTGGTGAAGACGGCGGTTTTGTTGACATTGGTGTTAACGATAATTTCAACCGTACTATTAAAGGCAGTAGTGGCAACGATACTATTAACGCTGGCGGTACTGGCAACGATACTATTGACGGCCGTAGTGGCAACGATACTATTAAAGGCGGTCGTGGCAACGATATCCTGACTGGCGGTACTGGCAAAGATATTCTCATTGGAGGATCGGGTAATGATATTTTCAAGTACAACTCAACTTCTGAGAGTCTACTTTCGTCACGTGACTTAATCGCTGACTTTCTTGGAAACGATAGTTTGCCAGGTGATCAAATCGATCTATCTACTATCGATGCCAACTCCACTCTTGAGGGCAACCAAGCTTTCACTTTCATTGGCAGTGGTCAATTCTCCGCACCCGGTCAAATCCGTTATTCTGAAGGTATTCTGCAAGGTAACACTGATGGAAATCTGTCGGCTAATTTTGAAATTAGGCTTATAGGAGCACCACAATTAGTGTCAAGTGACCTCATCCTTTAATTTAATATTTCTGCCTTATTTTCAAGTCAGGAGCCAGAAAGCAGAAAGCACTATAGAATGAAAATATCTCTTTCCAGCCCTCAGTCCCTAGTCACTATTTTCAAGGCAGATATAATTTTGAAGAAAAACTCTGGTGCAAAGTTAGAGTGTCTCTAGCTTTGCACCGGAATCAATATCAATATACTGAGCTATGAACGTAGAAAGTCAGAGCCTCAACTTGCGGCAATGGCTTTTTTTCATATTTAAATTCGTATTGTTATCCCTAGTATTTCCGGCACTCCAGATGTCTAACACACAATAATCATCCCTATTTTATACAAACGCTTAGATGAAGATTTATTTTAATTAGAACTGACCAAAAGACACGGTGAAACATAGAGAATTACTTATATTCGATCGCATCGCCCAGGCATGAGAAAATCAGGTAATACAATCGCAACTATTGCGATGATGGCACGGAAGGAAAAAAGATGTCGGAGAATTTGAGAAGCCAAATTGTAACGCAAGGGGTGCAGCGATCGCCTAATCGGGCTATGCTGCGTGCAGTTGGTTTTAAAGATGAAGATTTCAATAAAGCCATTGTGGGCATTGCCAATGGTTACAGCACGATCACTCCCTGTAATATGGGCATAAATCAACTGGCGCAAAGGGCAGAGGTTGGGATTAAAACCGCTAAAGCGATGCCACAAGTGTTCGGCACAATTACCATTAGCGATGGAATTTCGATGGGAACTGAAGGGATGAAATATTCCCTAGTGTCGCGAGAAGTGATTGCCGATTCCATTGAAACCGCTTGTACTGGACAAAGTATGGATGGTGTGCTGGCCATTGGCGGTTGTGATAAAAATATGCCAGGGGCGATGCTGGCGATCGCTCGGATGAATATCCCTGCTATCTTTGTTTACGGTGGCACAATTAAACCCGGTCACTACAACGGACGTGATTTAACTGTTGTCAGTTCTTTTGAAGCTGTTGGTCAATACAGTGCTGGAAAAATTGACGACAAAGAATTACTAGAAGTTGAGAGTCGCGCTTGTCCTGGTGCGGGTTCCTGCGGGGGAATGTACACAGCTAACACCATGTCTTCAGCATTTGAAGCACTGGGGATGAGTTTACCCTATTCCTCGACAATGGCGGCAGAAGATGCCGAAAAAGCTGACAGTACGGAAAAATCAGCATTTGTCTTAGTCGAAGCCATTCGCAAACAAATCTTACCCCGCCAAATTATCACCCGCAAATCGATAGAGAATGCCATCTCTGTGATTATGGCAGTCGGTGGTTCGACTAATGCAGTACTACATTTTTTAGCGATCGCCCGCGCTGCTGATGTAGAGTTAACTATAGACGACTTTGAAACTATCCGCGCCCGCGTTCCCGTTTTGTGTGATTTGAAACCAAGTGGTAAATATGTCGCTACAGATTTGCACAAAGCTGGTGGTATTCCGCAAGTAATGAAGATGTTACTTGTGCATGATTTATTACATGGTGATAGCCTTACCATCAGCGGTCAAACTATTGCAGAGATATTAGTAGACATACCAGAAGAACCATCTGCCAATCAAAATGTGATTCGTCCTTGGAATAACCCGATGTATCCTCAAGGACATTTAGCCATTCTCAGAGGTAATCTGGCAACGGAAGGGGCTGTCGCCAAAATTACCGGGGTTAAAAAACCAGTAATTACTGGACCTGCCAGGGTATTTGAATCAGAAGAAGCTTCTTTAGATGCAATTTTGGCGGGTAAAATTCAAGCAGGTGATATTCTCGTCATCCGCTACGAAGGACCTAAAGGCGGCCCTGGAATGCGAGAAATGTTAGCTCCCACCTCAGCAATTATCGGTGCTGGTTTAGGTGATGCGGTGGGATTAATTACCGACGGACGTTTTTCTGGCGGTACTTACGGCATGGTGGTTGGTCATGTTGCTCCAGAAGCGGCAGTTGGTGGGGCGATCGCGCTTGTAGAAGAAGGCGATAGTATTACTATTGATGCACCCGCTCGTTTATTGCAATTGAATATATCTGAATCAGAATTGGCCCGTCGTCGTGCTAACTGGCAACCCCCTGCTCCACGTTACACTAAAGGCGTCTTGGCGAAATATGCCAAATTGGTATCTTCTAGCAGTATTGGTGCTGTAACAGATTTGGACTTGTTTTAATTAACCTGACAACTGTGGCACAAGTTTGCATACCTTTAATAAGGGGCTTAAGCCCCTTGTCTGGTTAATTGAGATGGTCGCTGAATTTACCTGTCCTGTAATGATTTGATCTAGCGATCGCTTCTAAAGAAACGTGAGTTCGACGAAACTAAAAAATGGCAGGAGGTAGTGCAGGCAAATCTTTTGGGTAAATGTCAATCGAAGGTTTTTTAGGCAAATATGTATAAGCAGTTAAACCAGCTATTAAATTAACCAAAAAGTTAAATTGACTACGGTGGCGAGAGTGTTCGATTTGACAGATATTTTTGAGATGGTCATTAACGGACTCAATCACGGCTCGTTTACGTAACAGAATCTTATCAATCAGTTTTACCAAACGATTCTTACAAAGTTCTGATCGCCGGAAGCCGGCGCTCAGACTTTGCGCTTTTTCATTTTCTTCTTAGATTTTGTGACTAACTGCAATCCTCGCTCATATAACTCCTCAAATAGTTTTTGATACTAAGTTGCGTTCAGAGGTAGTATTCTGAGATGAGGAAAGAAAGTTAAAGAACGCAGGCGATCGCTATCAGTACAAAGCTCGACTAAGCCTTGGCAAAGTACGTCCTCAACTTGGTCTAAAGTGTGAAAGGCTTGATTATAGAAGTGGTTTTCAAGGGATATCTTCCCAAATATGTTCAACAGGCATTAATTCTAGGCTGTGAGCTGGTTGAAGAATTAAACGAATATTTTCAGGAACACTCAGACAATTAGAACGATGCCAATTGCGCTTTATCCAACTGTAAAACTACAAAATAATCAGCAAATTCTAGAGAAAGTTGTGATCAGAATAAATTCATCATCTTAGTGTTAGCATAGGGCAAAATTAAGCCTTGTCTTTTACCTAATTCGGGCGCAACTGCGGCATAAGCGTAAACATATTGTCTGACCTGTTGCTTAGGTACAGTTGGGCGTATCCCTTGTGGACACTCCTCTTGCCCGAACCTCTCCAATCCGACCAAACCTGCCTTCGTCTCCTGCCATCAACAATAAAGGTCTATGATCAGATGCAACTCTAGTTTGATTAATTTGTTCTATTAATTTAGAAAAGTTTTTTTAAATTCATCAATGGCAGTTGGTTTTTTTTTGGGATGAGAAGGTCTCGGTACTATTTTACGCCATTGATGTCGTTCCATCAGTCGATAAATTGTTGTCTTATGCACCGTAAAACCACACTCTCTTTCATAGGCAAGTTTTATTTGCATTGCTGTTGCAATCTGACCACAACGAGCTTTTTCTTTGAACGAATCTATTAGTTCCTTTTCTTGCTCCCAACTTAAATAACAATTACGTCTGCCCCCTTTCCCTGGTGTAAATAACCCCGTTTCTCCCTCACGGTTGTGTTGCTGAATTACTTTTCTAACAAACCCTTTTGATACCCCTACATGTAATGCTATCTCGCCTGCCGTTCTGGGATCTGCGAGCGCATTATATAGCAGTTCCTGCTTGAGTGCAATACAGTATGGGATGATGGAGTATATCAACGTCTAAGTGCCTGTAGAATGAAACCTTACTCC
>NZ_JBALDE010000027.1:0-26084 GCF_036917515.1 Nostoc sp.
ACCCGAAGAATATCGGGAGCCGTGTGCCATGAAAGTGGCACGCACGGTTCTAACAGAGAGGTGCGTGGGATAATACCCACCATCGACTCTAACTGCAAATATAAAGCCCAACTCCATCTGGCATCGGCAAGGATAGCTGCGATCGCACATTGACAGGGTGTAAACATCGCATCACATCGCTGGATTTAACGTCTTGCTGAGTAAGTGCGAGCAAGAACGCTGCGCTGATTGCACCGTGTACGGTTGTGTGTTCAGCTCGACTGCGTTGGATCAGTTGTTGGGTGAGTTCGGGAGATAGAACAACGTTGTGAATGTGGGGTCGGGGACGACGAGACAGGGTTGGTACATAGTCCGTGGGCTTAGCGATCGCTTCTAGAGACGGTACAATGCCAGGAAGCGCTGATTCGAGCGATAATGCCGCACAAAGGTCTGACCGCTCAAATATTTTACCTCCTAACCCTTGGAGAATATCTCGCATCAGATAAACGCCCGATAGCCCATCTGCGATCGCATGATGGCAAATAACCATCAGTTCGGATTCAGCCCCCGATTGCAGCAGCACAACTCGCAGTAAGGGTGCAACCTGCCAATCCAATGAGCGAGCCAGTTCGACTTCGAGTTCTGCTTGCCAGTGCCGATCATCCGTTCTCACAACCAGCCGCAGCGGAATCTCGTCGTTGGATTCGACAAATTTAGGCTGTCCAATCGCGTCAGTGGCGATGCGGACTCGGAGCAGTGGATGGTGTTGCTGAACTTGCCTAAGCACCGTTGAAAGTTGCTCAGAACTAAACTGTCCCTGAAGTTTCGCAACGGTGGCAAAATCTATCGGATAAAACTGGTTGTAGAGCCAATATAAATGTTCAAATGCGTCTAAATACCGTTCCATGAGGGACTCCTATTGCTATCCTCGATTTGTTGGACCAGAGACAGATAAATGTTGCGGACGAGGATTTGCCCTTCTCCTGGAGTGGGTATGGGTTCCTGCATCCATTCAAAATTCGATTCTGCAATCAAACCTACAGGACGCAAGACAAGACACGCCACTGCCGATTCACCTTTGTTGCCATTTAAAATTCCTCTTGCGTTTCCGTGCAAACCTGATAAGTAATAATGTTGTTAGTCACGTCCTGCGACAATAATCTTTTCGGCTAAACCGACAGGGTTAGAAAACATCACCTCATGACCACCAGGCATTTGCACGAACCGAAATAGCCCCAAGCGGTTAGACATTCTCGGATGCCAGCCCCACTCACCTTGAGGGAGAACGTTGTCTTCTGTACAGTAGAGGTAACTTTTAGGAATGGACAGCGAGTAAAAGTGCTGCAAGTCTAACTTGTCAATAAACGGTTGATACGGTTCAGGCGATAATTGTGTGTAACTGGATTTAGCCAGTTCGAGGTCAGCATCGTTGAGAAACGCTTCTCGCCAAATCTCAAAAGGTAGCATCAGCGTATTATCATCCGATTCTCTCGCTAGCTTGTCGAATAACACTTGAGAATCGGGTGGGATGTTATCTGTGAGGCTCTCCCCATCATTCAGGATAAAGGCATTTAAGAAGATGAGCCGTCGAATGCGTTGCCTTTGACCGGCGAAGCCATCGCTAATTGCCTCGGCAACTTTCGCAATAATTGTTCCGCCGAAGCTATGTCCTAATAGGACGATATCCGTTAAGTCTTTGCTAACAATATAATCAATGATCGATTGCGTACATTGAGCGTGGTTAACATTTTTATTCACGTCTTTCCCATGTCCGGCGATCGTGGGAGCAAACGCCCGATGTCCTTTTGTTTCTAGATGGTCAATGACTGCTTGCCAAGCAGAACCATCATGCCACGAGCCATGAACTAAGACAAAAGTTGACATAGAATCACTACTTACTGTTAGATATGATCTAAAAATCAAGCCCGTTTGTTCTCTCTTGAAATGGATCAGTTCACTGTGAATCCATTATCAACAATCAAAAATTAACTCACTGTATATCCGCCATCGATCGCTAAGGGTTGTCCCGTAATGTAGCTGGCAGCATCAGAGCAGAGAAACACAACCGCTTGAGCGACTTCTTCTGCCTTGCCAATGCGCCCCATTGGAACCAACGAATCTACAATATCCGCCGAGATACCCAATTGTTTAAACGCGCGATCAAGCAGTTCAGTCGCAATGCTTCCAGGATTCACCGCATTAATCCGAATGCCCCGTTTACCATAGTCAAGTGCTGCCGATCGCGTTAGTCCCATAACGGCATGTTTGCTCGCATCGTAAAGAGAGTTTTTTGGAAACGCAACTAACCCTCCGGTCGAGGAGGTATTGACAATCACCCCAGATCCTTGAGACAGCATTTGCTCAATCTCATATTTCATGCATAAAAATAGTCCCCGGACATTGATCGCCATCAGTTTGTCGAAATCCTCGATCGATTGTTCGTGCAGGGGTTTTCCAGGTGATTCAATGCCTGCATTATTGAAGGCACAATCGAGTCGTCCATAGGTTGCGACTGTCTTTTGCACTAACGCTTTGATATCTGCTTCATTCGAGGCATCTGAATGGACATATAGGCATTCAGCACCCGTTTCGCGAATCAATTTGGTGGTCTTCTCTCCTTCTGCGTCGCGTCTACCTGAGAACACTACTTTTACTCCAGCAACACCGAAGGCGATCGCAGTTGCTCGACCAATTCCCGATGTTCCTCCAGTAACTAAAGCCACTTTATTCTGAAGTATCATTGTGTTTCTCTCAGCATCACTCTTGTTGTATTGATCTAAAGTGTACCGAGTTCCAATGCTTAACTTCTTTCAAATTCTTACGATGCCTGATCAAATTCTTATCGTGTTAGCTGGCTGGCGCTACCAACCGCTCACTAATTCTTGAATTTTAGATTGTGCTTCGTCTAGCCCCCGTTTGCGTGCCTCGTCTCCCATATCTAGACCATTGGCATGAATGAACTGAATGTCAGTCACACCCATGAATTGAAAAGGATAACGGAGCGCAGGTTCCTGACAATCCCATCCTTCATAAGGAGAACCAGCCTCAAACTCAACGCCTCGTGACGTAATGAACAACACTTTCTTACCGTTCGCAAGTCCTTTGACTTGACCATTTTCATCTGTAAATGTGCGACCCACACGAACCACTTGATCGATGTAGGCTTTGAAATTGGACGGAATGCTGAAGTTGTACATTGGCACACTGAAAACACATCGATCAGCCGCCAGAAACTCATCCACTAACTCATCAGAAAACTTCAGCAATTCAGCCATTTCTGAAGTCAGTGCTTCTGGCGCAGTAAAATAAGCCGCAATCCAATCTTCGGTGACGTGAGGAACTGGCGTTTGTCTTAAATCACGATAGGTAATCACATCATCAGGATGTTGGTCTTGCCACGCAGCAATAAACTCCTTGGCTAATTTGCGAGATTTGGAGCGATCGCCACGCGGACTTGAATCAACATGCAGAATGCTTGCCATAGTGCCTCAACCAGAACTTTCAATTGCCATCTAGACAGTAAGCCAGTTACTTACTAAAGTAAAGTAGGAACGAAAAAGTATCACCTTTAGAAGTTGTTTCGCATTCTGCCTCGCGTCTGCCGGAGAACATTACTTTGGCTCCAGCAGCACCTGAACGTCGCAGTTGCTCGACCAATTCCCGCTGTGCCTCCAGTGACTAACGCCACCTTATCCTGAAGTATCATTCTGTTTCTCCTAAAATCAAGCCCGGTTGTTCTCTCTTGAAATGGAATCAGTTCACTGTGAGTCCATTATCAACAATCAAAAATTAACTCACTGTATATCCGCCATCGATCGCGAAAGACTGACCTGTGATGTAGCTGGCAGCATCAGAACATAAGAACACAACCGCTTGAGCAATTTCTTCAGGTTGACCCATATGCCCCATAGGGACGCTCGACGATGCCATCGACTCAAACTGCTCTAAAGTCACACCCATCTCTTGGAGGCTCTTAGGAGTAACTATTTCTGTGCGAGTATAGCCAGGATTGACGGCATTAATCCGAATCCCTTGCCTGGCATAATCAAGTGCAGCAGAACGAGTGAGACCCATCACAGCATGTTTGCTCGCAGTATAAGGACCAGATCCAGGTACCCCGATCAATCCCGCTACTGAAGAGTTGTTGATGATGACCCCTGCTCCTTGAGTCAGCATCTGTTGAATTTCATATTTCATGCATAAAAACACACCCCGCAGGTTAGTCGCCATCATGCTGTCAAAGTCTTCAACAGACTGCTCGTGTAGTGGCTTTGGAGGTCTACCAAACCCAGCGTTATTGAAGGCAAAATCTAGCCTTCCGTAACTTGCAACTGTTTTCTCTATCAGCGCCTTAACCTCTGTTTCACTCGATACATCCGATCGCACAAACAAACACTCCGCTCCTATTTCACGAATCATCGCAGAAGTTGTTTCGCGTTCTGCATCGCGTCTGCCGGAGAACACTACTTTTGCTCCAGCAGCACCGAAAGCAATCGCAGTTGCTCGACCAATTCCTGTCGTTCCTCCAGTGACTAAAGCCACTTTATCTTGAAGTATCATTGTGTTTCTCTCAGCATCACTCTCGTCGTATTGATCTGAAGTGTACCGAGATCCAATGCTTAACTTCTTTCAAATTCTTACGATGCTTTATCAAATTCTTATCGGGTTAGCGAACCTGCTTTGGAGTCATTCCAGTCAAGCGCTTAAACTGTTGTGTCAAATGACTTTGGCAAGAATTACCGACTTGTAAGGCAATGTCCGTGATCGCTAAGTCCGTTTTTGATAACATTAATTTTGCTTGTTCCAGGCGCTGTTGAATCACGTATTAATGCGGCGAAATTCCCATTGCTTGTTTGAATACACTCGCGAAGTAAGTGAGGCTGATATTGATGACGCTTGCCAATTCAGTCAACGATAGATCTCGACTCAAATGCGTTTGGATATAATTGATCGCTTGCTGCAACTGGGCGCGAGTATAAACTTCTGTTTTCTGTGTAATGATGTGTGCCGACTCAGCATAATATCGCAACAGATGAACGACTAACGACTAAGATAAGCGGCGGCAGAAAACCTTTGCATCACAACTAAGATCTCTCAATCGTTCGCTTCATCGACTTGTTAGCTGGCTGGCGCTACCAACCGCTTACTAATTCTTGAATTTTAGATTGTGCTTCGTCTAGCCCCCGTTTGCGTGCCTCGTCTCCCATATCTAGACCATTGGCATGAATGAACTGAATGTCAGTCACACCCATGAATTGAAAAGGATAACGGAGCGCAGGTTCCTGACAATCCCATCCTTCATAAGGAGAACCAGCCTCAAACTCAACGCCTCGTGACGTAATGAACAACACTTTCTTACCGTTCGCAAGTCCTTTGACTTGACCATTTTCATCTGTAAATGTGCGACCCACACGAACCACTTGATCGATGTAGGCTTTGAAATTGGACGGAATGCTGAAGTTGTACATTGGCACACTGAAAACACATCGATCAGCCGCCAGAAACTCATCCACTAACTCATCAGAAAACTTCAGCAATTCAGCCATTTCTGAAGTCAGTGCTTCTGGCGCAGTAAAATAAGCCGCAATCCAATCTTCGGTGACGTGAGGAACTGGCGTTTGTCTTAAATCACGATAGGTAATCACATCATTAGGATGTAAGTCTTGCCACGCAACTATAAACTCCTTGGCTAATTTGCGAGATTTGGAGCGATCGCCACGCGGACTTGAATCAACATGTAGAATGCTTGCCATAGTGCCTCAACCAGAAATTTCAATTGCCATCTAGACAGTAAGCCAGTTATTTACTAAAGTGCGCCAAAGGCGATCGCCGTTGCTTTGCTAATTCCTATTGTACCTCTAGTGACTAACGCCACTTTATCCTGAAGTATCATTGTGTTTCTCTGAGCATCACTCTTGTTGTATTGATTTGAAGTGTACCGAGTTCCAACACTTAACTTCTTTCAAATTCTTATGATGCTTTATCAGATTCTTATCGTGTTAGTGAACCTGCTTTGGAGTCATTCTTTGGCCAGGGAAAACGTATTTTATTTTCTAACAAAAATTGAAGAGGATTTCAAAATAACATAGACAATACTAAAAATTTGGAGAATAATAAACAAAACAAATCAATAATTTTTTTAATTTTAATTAACTTCTTTTAAGCTGATAATGACATTATTTTAACTCTATTGAGAATATATTTTACTTATTGACATAATGCGGCCACCCTGAATATGCCACAGTTCTATATCCACAATCTAAAAAATTGCTAATCTCTTCATAGGTCTTACCATCATCCATCAATAGTAAAATTAGTATCCTCTGTGTTAATTGTGAAGAATTGCTGGCTTTTAGCTCAGACAGTAAATTTTATCGTTGCGATCACGTTAGATGTCCAATAACCGGCATAGTCGAAAATGCACACTTTCTACAATATATACATATTAAATGTGGAATAGTTTATTACAACGATTTGTTAGATTCTTATGGGATTAACGAATCTGTTTTGGTGTCATTCTTTCGTCTTATCTGGTACAAACACAAATTTTCCACGTTCCGTGAACAGTGGAAAAGTGAATTTGAATCTGGAGGGGAGGGATCGAATAATTTGAGAACCTATAGGTCTGCCATCAGCCTTGCTTTTCTGAGCAAGAATGTCAGCACTGTCTCTTCACGGGCAATGATATCGACTCTTCCTTCCATCCCCGACTGAATTACACATTGGTGTTGTCTTCGTCCCAGTGATCGACGCTCTGGGGCGATCGTCACCTCATAGAAGGCAGGTGCAGTGCTGCTTTGTTCGGCATCTGGAGCGGCTGCATTGGCTGGAGGTTTAACAGTATCTTCCGAGATGCGGCTGACGTGACCGTTCAGGACACCATAATCCGGATAAGGGCAGGCAGAAACCCGCATCTGTACCCGTTGACCGAGTTTGAGTTTGCTTCGATCCTGCGGCGACACGGCTGCCTTTACTTCTAGCGGCGCATCACCCGGAACAATCTCGGCGATACTCTCGCCCACTCGCACGGTCTGACCTGGATTGCGTAAATGGAGATTGGCGACAATCCCGGCTGCGGTAGCGGTGATCGTGGTTTGGCGGAGATCCAGCTCGATTTGTTGGAGTTCGTGGTTGGTTTGCTGTAGCTGTTTGTCGATTTCAATCCGCTGCTGCACCAGGGCTTCTCGCTCTTTGGCTAATGCCGCGAGGTTTGCCTGACCGCTGGCTTGCTCCTGGGCGATACGCTCAACCGCCATTGCCACTTCCGCATGGCTGGGATTGAGCGCTGCTTCTGTGTGCTGCCGTTTGGCTTTAGCCGCTGCGACTGCCTGTTCTTGTTGCTGTACTGCCAACTCTACTTCCTCTAGCTGATCGCGGGAGAGCGCACCCGCTTCAGCCGCCTTTTGATAGCGGCGCTGCTTCGTCTGGGCGGCTTGTAGGGTGGCGATCGCCTGCTTCACCGTTGCTTCTGCCTCCTCCAAATCCGCCGCTGTTGTCACCTGTCTTTCTTGATAGTCCCGATCGCGCTGGCTCCGCTCTGCTTTGGCCGCTGCTACAGCCCGAGCAACCCGATTGGTTTCTGCTGCGATCTGACGATTGAGGGTACTAATTTGAGCATTAATTTGCACGAGCTGGAGTTGGGCTTGCTGACGAGTGCTTTGCAGCTCACTCTTTTTCGTTTGCAGGCGAGCATCATCGATCGTGGCGATCGCCTCTCCCCGTTCTACGAGTTGATTCTCTTTGACTAAAACTTGCATCACTGCACCTTCGGTAGCAGCTTGTACCAACCGCAATTCCCCTGCCGGGCGAATCGTGGCTTGCGCTTTGACAGTCATTTTGTAATGCGTAACCGCACTCAGCGTCATGCCAATCCCCATGATGCCGACGATCACCAATCCTCCAATCTGTGTCCAACGGCTGATGGGCGGCAGGAATTCATTGTCTCGAATCGGCGGTAGAAAGTGAATCTGTTGAGTCATCAGGATTCTCGCTGGAATAAAAGGACTGGAACGAATTAATCAATGCATCGTTGCAATATCTGTTGTAATATTCTTGTGATGTCCATTACGATACTCATCAGCTGACGGCATCACGAACTGTTTTGTATCCCATACGTTATCATCCAGGAAGTCTAAGTGAGAACCTGCCTGCTGCCGCAGATCGGCGGGCGTTCCTTGAATTTTCAACCTGCCCAGTTCGAGCATGACCACCCAATCGGCACACTGAACTACTTTCGGACGGTGGCTGATCAAAATCGTGGTTTTACCCTGGCGGTGATGAAGCAGGCGATCAAGTAATTGTGCTTCACTGACTGGATCGAGCGCCCCGGTCGATTCATCTAAGATCAAAATCGGCGGGTCACTCACCAGGGCACGGGCGATCGCTAATCGCTGCCGCTGTCCACCGGAAAGATTCGCCCCAAATTCACCTAGCACTGTCTGATATTTATCGGGTAAGCTGCTGATAAATTCATCGGCTCCCGCAAGCTGACAGGCGTGAACAATTTCTGCAAACGAGATATGGGGATAGCTAAAGTGAAAGTTGTCGAGAATTGATCGGCTCCAGAAATGCGGTTCCTGGGGAACGAGAACAACCTGCTGGCGCAGACAGTCCAGTGATATATCTTGCTGGTTGAAAATACCATAGCGGATATTACCCGATTGCAGCGAATATAAACCTGCCAGCAATTTGACGAGCGTACTTTTGCCACAGCCCGACTGACCCACCAGGGCGATCGTCTGTCCACCAGCAAAGGTCAGGGAGAAGTCTTGCAGCAGATCGACTCGTCCAGCGTGGTGGAAATTGAGGTTTGTGCAGGTAATATCTGCTGTATCGGGTATATTTGCCCAGGGCTTTTTCTCGTCGTGGGCATCTTCGGGCGTAGCGTCGATCACTTCTGTCAGGCGCTGAATCACGACTTGGGCTTTGAGGAATTCGTCGATCAGTTTGATTGCTGAACTGAGAAAGCCCAGCAAATGCTCGCTCATGCCGCTAAACGCCAGCAGTTGACCCACCGACAGCGTTTGCCCAATCACTAGATAGCTGCCCAGCCAGAGGACAGCGATACTCGTCAGGGTAGACAGCATATTCGTGATCGTGCTGCTATACAGTTCCAGCTTCATCATGCCCCAGTCCAAATTTGCAAGGCGACCATAGTTGCTCTGATATTCTTGCCAGGCTTGAGCGGTCGCATGGGTGGTTTTGAGGACTTGCACCCCGCGAAAGGTTTCGACCAGAAAGCCCTGATTTTCTGTACCGGAGACGATTAGATTGCGCGTTTTTTGGCGCAAGGCAGGCACAAACAGCAGATTGACTAAAGCAGTCAGGGCAAAGGCAGCCAGAGAGGCCAGCGTGAGTTGCCAGCTATAGGACAGCATGAAGCCTAGAGAGATCAAAGCAATGAAAAACTGACTGGGCAAGCCCAGGACAACTTCAGACACCAGCACATTGATCGCATCAATATCGTCAATCCGGCTGACCACCTCGCCGCTGCGCCGTCCCTCAAAGTAGCTCAAGGGCAAATGCAACAACTGCCGTCCATATTCCAGAACCAGCCCAAGCTGCAAACGTTGCCCAAAGTGACCAATCAAATGAGCCTGCACCAGCCCGATCGCACTGCTAAACAGGTTCATGGCAATTACCCCGATCGCCACAGTTGTCAGCAATTGCAGATCGCCCCGCACCAGCACATCATCGGTGAGGAGCTGCATCATCAGCGGCGAAGCGAGGGAGAGCAGACCGATCGCCACATTCAGCCCAGTCGCTTGAGCCAACAGCCAGCGATAAGGGAGTACCCGCCCAATGAATCGTCCTAATCCACTGATCGTATCTTCTGGTTGCTGATAAAAGCGATTGTCGTCGGGTAACAGCAATAGCATAATGCCGTTACTCCAGCCTTCTACAAGTTCACGACGGCTGAGATTCCGGATTCCCACACCCGGATCGGCAATGATATACTGCTTGCCCTTTCGCCCATGCAGCACAACCCAGTGATAGCCTTTCCAGTGGATAATTGCAGGCAGAGGGGCTTGATCCAGGCGATCGAGGAAAGCATCGCTGGCTTTCACCTGCCGCACGTTAAAACCTAATGCTTCTGCGCCCCGACTGAGTCCCAGCAGCGAGGTGCCGCGCGATCCTGTGCCGACAGCTTCACGGATGCGGCTGATGGCGAGGGTGCGTCCGTGAGTCTTGGCAACGGTGGCGAGACAGGCAGCTCCGCAATCTTCTTCGCTATGTTGCAACACGCTAGGATATTTCATAGCTGAGTTCTCAACAAGGTGACGCAAATAGTTGTTTAAACATCATTCAATTTTAGATTTTGGATTAACCTCTCCTTATAAAGAAGAGGCTTAAATATTGATTTTTTTTGTTTTATTCTCTGTGATCAGAGAGGCTTGAAACCAAATATTTTAGATTTCAGATTTTCATTTAATCTAAAATCTAAAATCGCCTCGGCTAAGGAATTTTTGAGGTGATCTTCAACCCCAAAAATTCCTTAAATTTAATTTTGAATTGCGTGATATCCCGCAATTCAAAATTGGCAAACTAGTAGGCTAGAGAGTGGGTTTAGCCGATGCTTCTCAGCGAAGAAATCTGGTTGTCGAAGCTCCCCAGGCGGCTAGCTGTTTGTCCAGGACGTAAGCTAAAGCGGCGTCCTGAGTTGTTGAAACCAGTGTAGAATACCCAGGTTTTCTGAGTGTTGTTGCGGATCGAGGAGATGACATTATTCAATCCCACAGAGCGTAGATTGCGTGTAGCCTGCACATCTCTTCGTGACCCTCGGAAATTAGAACCTGTATAAACCAGAATACCACCTTGAACCGCAGCAGCAGATTCCTGGTTGATATCTTGAACGGTGTTGATCGCGTACAGATTGTTCGTAGTCATGATGTTTCTCCTTGTAATTGAAGGTAATTGAAGCATGTGTCGCAAAAAACTAAAACCGTTATGGAAATGGTTGAAATGGACACATTATGATTCTGAAGTAAACAGTGGCTCACAAAATCTTTGCGACATAACCACTTGATTTACTAACTAAAGTGTACTGAGTCCTAACAGTCGATTTCTTTCATATTCTTATGATGTTTTATCAAATTCTTATAGTCAGGAATTACGCAAACTTCACAAACAATGGCACGATGTAGCTGCGCCACACACCAAATAAATAACTAGGCAATAAACATGGGAACAGCCGGACGTTTTAGTTGCTGAACGTGGAGGATTTGATAACAATCCATGCTTAATTTGATAGATGTTTGACCAGTTGTATAAGCTAAATCTTTGAGCCTAAGCCAGACTCAAATAGTACGAGGCATTGATGATTTCTTTGAATACGAGCCTTACGGCATTAACAGGATTCAATACCAGTCAATTGCTTTAATTCCCGATGAACAAGACTCAACAATACAATCGTTCGCGCTAGCGTGCCGGAGGCACACCCTACACACTTGTTGTACAACTACGTTGAATCTTGAGATAAATCGTTCGTAGCGATAAAATCCGTTCTGTCGGTGGAGATTATCATGACTAATCTGCTCGCTTCTGCTCTGCCAAAAAGGTGAAGAGTATAATTAATCTGACTACTTAATAAATACTTAATTTTTAAGTTTAGTAAATCGCATAAATTACAGAATTTATTTTATACGTCCTCAACTAATTTTCTCATGATTTGAAGAATACTTAACACAGCCAATTACTGTTACTAATTTCCGCAATCTGGGTACGTCAATTATACATAGTATTTATGTACTATAAAATAGCGATCGCTCTGTGCCAGTTGCGTAAGTCTTGATAGTGTTAGCGAACTTGCTTCGGAGTCATTCCAGTCAACCGCTTAAACTGCCACGTTAAATGGCTTTGGCTGGAGAAGCCGACTTGTAAAGCAATGTCTGCAATTGCTAAGTCCGTTTTCGACAGCATCAATTTCGCCCGTTCGACTCGCTGTTGAATCACATACTGGTGGGGTGGGATCTTTGTAGCTTGTTTGAACAAACTGGCAAAGTAGGTTGGGCTAATGTTGATGACCTCTGCAATCTCAGCCAGTGACAAATCTCGATCAAGGTGAGTATTGATATAGTCGAGTACTTGTTGCAATTGGGTACGTGTTAAGCCTCTGTTCTTAAATTCAATTGTTGGGATTGTAATTGTTATCATGGTTCAAAAGATGGCAATTTTGTTCAACAAAACAGGCAAAAGCTAGCCATCAAAATTAGATAGCTTATTAGCATTAACAAATAAGTCAGATATAAATTGGAAATAAGGGGGAGCTTAGTAACTTGCAGCCATTATTGCTGCCATCAGCTCTGTCATTTTCCAGTGCCCGGTATACCGAATGTTATTGATAAATAGGGCTGGGGCAGTCGTTACTCCACTGTGTATTCCGCCTTCGATATCTTCATTGATGCGAGCGACATGCACTTGTTTAGACAACTCTTTCAAAAACTGAGGAATATCAAGCCCTAAATCGTTGGCGTACTCGACAAGATAACCGTTCTCCAACTTTTGTTGATGGGCAAATAAAGTGTCATGCATTGACCAAAACTGTCCCTGGGCTTGGGCGGCTTGGGCGGCTTGGGCAGCCCGCTGAGCATGGGGATGAATCTGTGTTTGCGGAAAATGGCGGAAGATGAAGCATAAATAATCCTCTCCAAAAGAAGCACTAAGCTCTCGTTTGATAACTTTAATCATCTTGTAAACGCCTGCACTTTTAGAGCATTGATAGTCTCCATACATCACCAGCACTACCTTGGCACTCAGCACACCTTGAATACAATCTTGAATTGAAGGTGGTACAAGTAAGGAACTGTGGCTACGGTCGTCGCTCATCTTTCTACATCTATATCAGGATGAAACCTTGCAATTAACTTGCTCAATCAATTGACTGCATGACTATTTACATAAATTTAATATATGCTACTCCCTTCAATTCGTCGTCTATAACGAGTTAAAATTTTTACAGTATAAATTGATAGAGCAACCATTCCATCGTCAAGTGGAAGCTTGGCTCTAACTCAAGTTAGAATCCGAATTCAATCGAAAGTACACCCTATAAACTGACAATGCCGCGTTTAACGGCAACAATCACAGCTTGGGTGCGATCGTTCACATCTAACTTATTCAAAATCCGATTCACATGAGATTTAACAGTGCCTTCACCGATACTCAAAGCAGCCGCAATATCGGCATTACTCATCCCCTGCGCCATTGAACGGAGTACCGCCAGTTCTCTTTCACTCAGTTCTGGATTGCTCATCCGCTGTACTAATTTTGCTCCCACATCAGGCGGAATATACTGCTGACCCCGATGAATGGTGCGAATGGCATTCAGAAGCTCGTCAGGTTCAGTTTCTTTTAACAGGTATCCTTTTGCTCCTGCCTGCAATCCCCGATAAATATCTTCGTCACTATCATACGTTGTCAGTACAATAATCCGAGCAGATTTAGCGGTAGCACGAATTGCAGCGATGGCGGCAACTCCTTCAACTTCAGGCATTCGTAGATCCATTAGCGTTACATCCGGTTGGTGTTCCCGAAATAAAGCGATCGCCTGTTCCCCATTTTCGGCTTGAGCAATCACCCTCATATCTGGGTCACGGTTAATAATCGTGGCTAATCCTTGCCGAAAAATGGCATGATCGTCTGCAATCAGAACCCGAATTGTCGTGGCTTGGCTCATCTCGTGTTACTCACTCCCGACTGACGGTGACAATAATCTCTGTTCCTCGCCCAGGTTGACTTCCAATCGTCAGTTGTGCGCCGATGCGCTCTACCCGTTCGCTCATGCCTAATAAGCCAAAACCATTAGAGGATGGAACACTCCCAACTCCAAAGCCCTGCCCATTGTCTTTCACGCGCAAGCAAAACTGATCGCGATCGTATACTAACTCCACTCGAATTTCGTCAGCATTGGCGTGTCTAATCGCATTGGTTAATGCTTCTTGCCCAATTCGCAGTAGGTTATTCTCTACTTCAGTGGGTAGAGAATACACTGCACCCTCGATCTCATAATATAAAGTGGTATCAGTTGCGGCAGCTCTGGTTTGAGTCACCAGACGATGTAAAGCGCTCTGTAAACTGCCCTCCTCCAAAAGCTGAGGACGGAGCGCTACCACCGATCGCCGCGCTTCAGTTAGTCCAGTTCGTGCCAATTCTTTGATCAGGTCTAGATGTGCCCCAGTTGCTTCTAAATCATCCGTTAGCACCTGGTTTGCAGCTCCTACCTGAGCCAGAATACCTGTAAACGCTTGGGCTAATGTATCGTGAATTTCGCGTGCCATGCGGTTGCGTTCTTCCAAAATTGAGGCGGCTTCTGCTTGCTTAAGAGCCGTAATATCTCGCGACAGCCAAATCACCTGCTCGTGGCGGAACGGCGCAATGCGAGTCGAAAACCAGGTTTCTCGTCCATTCAGAAACATACTGTACTCGACTGTAAGAATTTGTTGGGTTCTCAGCACCTGCTGAATATACTCAACAAATTCATCGGCTTGTTGCTTTCCGATTTCATGCATGGTTTTACCAATCATCTCCTCAATGGGTTGATATAGCAGATGCGGCTCTACTGCAATCGCTTCGAGGATTCGCCCTTGGGCAGTCAGTACAAATAATAAATCGGGAATTGCTTGAATTAAAGTCCGTAGCTCTGTCTCTGAGGCTTGTAGAGCGGCTTCTGCTTGTTTGCGATCGCTAATATCAGTAAGTAGACTATAGTATCCTTTGACTTGACCATCGGCATCAAAGTGGGGAATGTAGGTTGCACTGATATGATGGTTGCTCCCTGCGGGAATTTCTGCCTCGTAAGTGATTCTCTGCCCTCCCAGTGCTTGCTTGATGTACGGCTCAGTAATCGGATAAGCCGCCTCACTCTGGATCTCACGCACAGATTTGCCTACAATCTCATCTCGACTCCGGTTGAACCAGACCTCATAGGCATGATTTACAAACCGATAGCGTTGATCTGCATCCACATAGCTGATATAGACAGGCAGAGCGTCGGTGATCAGCCGTAACTCTTGTTCTCGTAAGCGAAGCTCGTCGTAGACATCGCGTAGTGCGGCTTCTGCCAGTTTGCGATCGCTGATGTCCCGCTGTACCCCAAAGTGTCCGATGATTCTGCCTTGACTGTTATACAGGCAGGTATAATTTCCCTCGACCCACATTGCAGTCCCATCCAATCTACGTTCATTCGTTTCGATATGTAGCTTCCCGGCATCAAAAAAACGTCGCCACACCTCTTTACCATAGGCCAGATCGTGGGCATAGAGGTCGTTTGGGGTGACATCAATAAATTGCTCGCGACTAGCCCCATACTGAGCCAGCATGGCATCGTTGATTTTCGTAATCTGCTGATGTTGAAAGACGTAATCCAAAATTTTATCCTTGTCAACGCTGCTGTCCCATTGCACTGGTCGATCAAGCATCATAATGAAAAAGCCGTCAAGGGATTGGGAGAAAGACACATCCAAAAGTTGTTCACTTTCACGCAGCGCCTCTTCTGCTTGCTTGCGATCGCTAATATCCGCAATCACACCTTCCATGCATCCATCGGCTGTATTCTGACGAGAGGAGTAAAGTCCCCAAAACAGCGTGCTATCGCGTTTTCGCAACTGCACTTCCAAGTTTTGCAGTTCACCATGCTGCTTCAGCAATTCAATCGCTTGCTGGCGATCGCTAGGATTTATATAACAGTCTACAGTGTGTTTAATCCCAATAACCTCATCGGGTGAATCAAAGCCAAACAGATTAGCGAAGCGTTGATTGGCATCAAGAATTAATCCATCCGAGAGGCGCGTGCGGAAGATACCAACTTGTGAGTTTTCAAAGATATTGCGGAACTTGGCTTCACTGCGCTGTAAGGCTGACTCTGTTTGTTTGCGCTGGGTGATGTCATTGCCAACCGATAAAATTTCAACTAAATCTCCCTGTTCATTCAGAATCGCTTGATTTGACCAGGCAACCCAAACTCGTCTCCCGTCTCGGCACAGGTTTTCATTCTCCATTTGCAGGTAAGATGTAGGGTCGAGACGATTGTGATAGACATTGTGGATGAATTGTTTGAGATTGCGTCCAGAGGTTTCGATTTCTGGAACGATGGTTTCGAGTAAGGTGCGCCCTAAAATCTGATGTTCTTCGTAGCCAAAAAATCTCAGCCCATAATTGTTCAGGTACTGAATCCGTCCTTGTGCATCACAGCGAAGAATGATTGAGTTTGCAGTTTGCACCAGGTTGCGATAGTTGGCTTCACTTTTCTGTAATGCTGCTGTTCGTTGGGCGACCTGTTGCTCTAAAGTCCGATTATAGTCAGCTAGTAATTTCTCGGCTTGTTTGCGCTCGGTAATATCTTGAAAGGCGACGATCGCATAGATGACATTGCCTTGTTCGTCAAAGATAGGAGTTCCCCACGCCTCGACTGGAATTGTGGCATTGTTTCGGCGAATTTCTATATCGTCACTCCAACTGCGTTCGCCTTTAAACGCCCGAACTGCTGGCAGTCTTTCTGTGGGATAGAGTTGCTCCTCTCCTGCTACATAAAACTGATAAGCCTCTGCAATTTGCTCCGGTGCTACGGAAGGATCGATTTCTTTACCCGTTAACTGATTACCCCGTTGGTTGGCATAGTAAGGACGACCCGCCGCATCCACGATCGCAATTCCCACCGGAACCGCTTCGAGAAATTGAGCGATCTTGCTTTCCTTAGCACACAGCTTGGCGTAAAGTTTGGCATTCTCGATCGCAATGGCTGCTTGAGTTGATAATAGCTGCAAAATTTGCGATCGCTCTGGTGTAAACGCCCCAACTGCTAATTTATTTTCTAAATACAACACGCCGACTAGCTTGGCTTGATTCAGCAGCGGCAGACAGAAAATCGATTTAGTTTTGTTGTGTTGAATGTATGGCTCATTGATAAAAGCACCTTCACGAGTCGCATCATTTAAAGTGACAGATTTCTGAGTCCGAATCACATATTGAATGATTGATTCAGGCAATTGATTTGCAGTTGGAATGGATAGCAGCACTTGTGTATTGCAAACATTTTCACCATCATTAACGCAAGCAGCTTCAATTAACCATTCTCCTGAGTTTTCCAGAATTAGATATCCTGTTTGTGCACCAGCATTCTCGATTAAAATCTGCATTAGCGATCGCAGCAATTGCTCCAGTTCAATTTCACGAGAAATCGCTTGTGAGGCTTTCATCACTGCCGCCAAATCAAAAGCGGTATTAGAAGTAGTAATTGACGTAGAAGCTACTCTAGACGACTGAGAAAAGAACTGCGGATAGCGAGTTTCTAAGTCTTTAACTTTAGCTTTTGCACCCCAGCGATCGTAGCAGTAGTGGGCTTCTTTCATGTAGGTTTGGGCAATTTTTTCTCGACCTCGCGCCAGATAATGTTTTGCTGCTAATTCATAAGCTAATGCTTCTTCTTGGATAAATTCATTCTCAGCAGCACCCGCGATCGCTTGCTCATAAAACTCTTCAGCCTCAAAAAATTGCCCTAAGACTCGCGCTTTCTCTGCCTCGACTAGATGAAATTTATGGAGATGATTCATTGGGGCGTGATCTGCCCATTTTTGCATCTTTTCTTGGTTGGTGTTAACACAACTGAGCCAAGCTTCTTTTTGGGAGTTTGAAGTCACAGTCCATAGGCTTAAAAGCACCAGAGAATCGTAGAAGTGGAATAAAGGTGCAGCCATGATTGCTGTTACTTCTTTTGAATACTGCCTTGCTAAAACAGCAGTTTGTGCAGCTTGATGATACTCCCCAAATAGATAGCACATTATAGCTTTGTTTAAATTAAAGTAGTGAATTTCAAATCTGTCTTTAACTGCAATAGCGTATGATAGCGCTTGCTCTTCATCATAAACACTACCCATTAAACGGCTGGGATTTTCAGACTTACCTAACAGATTAATGATTGTCTGCCACAACATTGCAGTCCAATTAGAGGGATTTTTCCGTCTGATTTGTCTGATTGCTTTGCTGTAGGCTGCCGTTTTTTGTTCCAGTTGGGTGAGTTCCTCACCAGCAAAAAATGAGTAATAACATACATTACATGCAGCATAGCCAGCGAATTCAAAGTCTCCGGTTTCCACTCCGTTTTGATAAGCATCAACCACCATTGGTATTGTTTTTCTAAAATGTACCTTCGACTGCATGACGTGGGCGCTCGATACCATTAATGCGCTAGCATTCCCTTTTTTGGTATTCAATCGTTCTGCCAATCCCAGAGCCAATTTGCCAAATTTATAACCAAGTTCAATGTCTTGAACAGGTCCGCATAGAACAAGTCCGTACATAGCATAACCCAGGGGTGAGCAGGTAGCATTGCCGTAGTTGAGCGATAAATTTACCATTTTGCACGTAATCAGTATCATCAGTGCTGGTGACACTATAAATGCAGCAGACACAATATTTCCTAGGATATAAATTGCTGCCAACGGTTCTGGTGCGGTCATTTTCGGCAGATTGATTAAGTCTTCGATTTCTCGTCCAGCTAATCGTGCAGATGTTTCTTCCAATTCTCTTTGAACATCTAACTGACTTGGAGTTTCTATTAAAGTTACTCCTAAAAGTTGCAATACTTCTAATCCAGTTTTAAGCGCTTCTTTCGGGTTGCCCTGGGACAAATATCTTTGAATTCTGCTATCGTAAACCTGCACTTTGTCGATCGCTGTCTTAGCGCGATTGAGTACCACTTCTACGAATTGTTCCATTTCACCAAAGCGACCCTGAAGATACGCCGCCTCTGCTGCTTCTGAGTACAGCGCTAAGGTGAGGTCATACTCGCTCTGCCAACTCTCTGAATTGAGGAGTTTAAGCCCTGTATTGAAATACTGAAGCGCTGCTTCATAAGCCGTTGCTGATTTGGCTTTCTGACCTGCGATTAAATTCAATCTGGCAATTTCAGTTCGTTCGGGTTGAGCGTCGATCCGATCAATTCCCTGATTGAGATGATCGACGATTTCAAATAGTCTGTCTGATAATTGCTCTGGTGAAGTTTTTTCGAGTAAATTGCGACCGATTTGGAGATGAACAACTTGTTTGTGTGACTCATCAATTAAGGCATAAGCAGCTTGCTGAACGCGATCGTGCAAAAACTTATACTCTTGAACCAATAAGTCCTCGTCCAATTCAGACAGGGGCTGGATTAATCCAGCTTGTATGGCTGCAAGTAAATCCTGGAAAATCGCTTTCGGTGATTTTCCCAAAACGATCACTAACGTCTCTAAATCAAATTCAGCCCCGACACAAGCGGCTAGACAGAGAATTTGCCGTGTTGCGTCCGGCAATTTCTGCAACTGACGCAACAGCAACTCTACCACATTATCAGTGATATCTTGAGCTTCAATCTCAGCCAAGTTCCATTGCCAGCTCAACTGTTGTGCATCAAAGGTTAACAGATTTTCGCCATACAGCATTTTCAAAAATTCACCGACAAAGAAAGGGTTGCCCTCGGTTTTACATGACACAACTTGGGCTAGGGGACGAACGGTATCAGGATTGTGATGTAATGTCTCAGCTATCAGTTGGCTTAACGGTTCCAGTGTTAAGGGAGTGAGAATGATTTCCTGAACTACTGCTCCCCCTTTTCGCAGTTTCTCTAGCGTCAAAACCAATGGATGCGTTGGAGTCACTTCATTATCTCGGTAGGCTCCGATCAAAAACAAATATTGGGTTTGCTCATCGAGTAATATAAGTTCTATTAACTTCAACGTCGCAGAATCGATCCACTGTAAATCGTCTAAGAAGATGACCAGGGGATGCTCTTTTGCACAAAACGCCCGCATAAACCTTTGAAAAGTGAGATTGAAGCGATTCTGTGCTTCAGTTGCTCCAACTTCTGGTACGGGCGGCTGCTTGCCAATGATTAACTCAACTTCGGGGATGACATCAATGATAATTTGTCCGTTGCTTCCCAAAGCGGTGAGCAGGCGATTGCGCCACTGTTGCAACTGCTCGTCAGGTTCACCCAGTAGTTGCTGCACCAACTTTTGCAGAGCATGGGCGATCGCGCTGTAGGGAATATTGCGTCGAAATTGGTCAAACTTACCAGAAATAAAATAGCCGTGCTTTGCCGTGATCGGTTTATAAAGTTCCTGCACCAATGCCGTTTTGCCGACGCCAGCATAACCAGAAACGAGCATCATCGGCAACGGATGGGAAGATGTAACGGATGCGGGATCTGTACGTCTCGTCGTCAAGCCATCAGCTTTATCCGTGACAAAATCCGTTGCAACTGTGTCAAACGCCGCCAATAATGCTTCAATCTCCGCTTTTCGTCCATACAATTTTTGAGGAATGCAAAACTGTTCAGAAACATCTTGCAGTCCCAACGACATGGCGTTAATTTGACCTATTTCTGCCAGTTGCCCGGCGCAGTGTTCTAGATCCGCTTTGATGCCCCAGGCACTCTGATAGCGATCCTCCGCATTTTTCGCCATCAGTTTCACGATGATATCTGAAACTGCTTTGGGAATTGTTGCATTCATTTCATGAGGCGGAACAGGCGATTTGGCAATATGGCAATAAACTAGCTCCAAAATGTCGGTTGTCGGGAACGGTAGCTGTCCGGTGAGCAGTTCATAGAACGTCACACCGAGCGAGTAAAAATCGGTGCGGTAATCGAGCAAACGATTCATCCGCCCCGTTTGCTCAGGAGAAATGTAGGCAAGTGTACCTTCTAACACATGAGGACTTTTGAAGGTTGGATTTGTGCGGTTAAACTGGGTGGCAATGCCGAAATCAATGATTTTAACTACGCCCGTATCTAGATTGAAGACGATGTTGCCAGGGTTGATATCTTTGTGGATGATATTAGCATTATGAATTCTGCCCAGAATCTCTGTAATGTCAATCGCAAGACATAGAAACGTGGACAAGGGCATGGGGCAGAAGTCTGGGTGCTTTTGCCTCCATAATTCTAGGGACTCTCCTCCAAAATCTTCTAAGAGAATAACCAAAGTGCGTTGATAGTTTTGCTGGCTGTATGCCTTGACAACTCCTGAAAGATTCAGGGAGCGGGTAATTTCATACTCCTGTCTGTAGCAGGTTAATTCTTGAGGAGAGGGGTAATCTTGCTTAAGCAGTTTGATGGCGATCGCTTGGCGATCTTGCTCTCTGATGCCTCGATACACCAGAGATGCCGAACTTTCATAGATTTTGCTGTGGATGGCAACTCCAGGTAAGGTAATCATACAACTCTCTGCCGATGAGTGTCATCAGTTGTATCGTAAAGTATATCGTTTATATCATTTGCCAAATTTCAAAAAATAAAACAATTGGGCAAATTTACCTGGTATTGGCTCCCCTAAACAGGTGACTCTCTAGGGACAAAGCAGCTGATTTATTAGCTTTACTTATGTTGCAATATCAACCCCAGTCATTTATTACTAGTAACGGGCAAAATTGATGCTGTCGAAAACAGATTTGCCCGCAGACATTGGCTTACAAGTGGGTTTCTCCAGTCAAAGCCATCTGACGCAACAGTTGAAACGCCTCACCGGGATGACACCAAAACAAGTTCGCTAACAAACATCATAAGAATCTGAAAGAAGCTGAGCATTGGAACTCAGTACACTCCAAACAGATAGGGCAAGGAGAATCCAGTGCAGCTAGCACCAGATATAGAGCAACAGACGACACAAACTTTTGCAGCTCATTTGGCACTTGTGGGTAAGGATGTTCAAGCTTGGGTAAATTTATTTGCCGAAAATGCAGTGGTTGAATTTCCATATGCTACCACTACACCAGGACGTAAGATAGGCAAACAAGCCATTTATAACTACATGAAAGACGTAACAGCACAGATGCAAGATTTGGTATTTACAAATATTCGTGCTTACCCAACGTCAAACCCGAATATTAGACCTCTTGCAAAAGTCCTAGATGCGTAGGACAAGTAAGTTAAAATTGGGTAGCATCTATGACCTACGAACAAGTAAAAAGCCTAAAGCCAGAAGACTTCAAACGTTTGTGTGGCGTACGCCCAGATACTTTTAACGAGATGGTAGAGGTAGTGCGATGTCTACGACGGGCTGCGCCTACGCACAGCCAGCCAAAACAAAAAACAGGAAGACCAGGCAAATTCAGCTTGGAAGACCAATTGTTGATGACATTAGAATACTGGAGCGGAGCCGGAGACGCTCCGCCTCTGGAGAATACCGTACCTACTTTCATATAGGTCAATCTTGGGGAGTAAATGAGTCTACAGCTTACCGAATAATCCGAAAAATAGAAGATACGCTGATTAAATCTAGGGTGTTCACACTTCCAGGTAAGATAAAACTCGTGACTTCTAATCATCAGTTCGAAGGGGAGCAACGCGATTTTCTGAAGTCGGGCAAAAACGAGTGACGATGCTCCACTCCAGAGGACGCGATCGCGAAAACATAGCTTTCAGTAAAATGTATAAAATATTTAAGCACTGCTGGGATTAAGGAAAGAATCGAAAATAGAGTTACAAAAATTGTCCTAACTGCCGGTTATTAATTGACATCGCAGATGTAACATAATCTCTGCGTTATCTTGAAGCCAAAATTTACTGTTCCCTTTCATGCGTAAGTTAACAGCTTGACGAATTAAACTCTCAACTGCACCGCTACTCAGGGGTAGCTGATGCGCTGCGACTAATTGATAGTTTAATAGTCGCCTGCGGTAAGCTATGAGAATATAATTACACTCTCGCACCAAAATTTTACAACGCTCTCCTGTTGCTGTTGAAATAAATTCATCCATGTTTTTCATCAAATCGAGAGCTTGACTTTTCTTTAAAGATTTCCGAGCTTTTTTAAACCACGATTGACGTTCCCTATCTGTGGTAAAAGCCGCATCTGCAAAATTTTGTAAATATGAAGCAGCATGATAAAAATCTAATAGCTTATAAGTAGCAGGTGGGCATTTTATTTTCTCTAATCAAGACGGAAAAAGTTTTGTAACTTCTTCTTTAAAGTTTGACAGTGATTTGCTTAAATCTAAGCTTGAATGTATTTTTTTGTTCATGAAGTGACGGCAAACTCCCTGTTTTGATATAAAATCTCAAAACCTTTACTCAAAGGGAATCTTACACTTTTTTGTCGGCATCAGATAACTTAACAATCATAACAATAGATTTATCTCAGTATTACTGAGGCATTTAGCTATCTAACCAGTATCTATTTTCCTAATTTACTGAACTCTCAGTTTAGCGATCGCTTCCTGCGGAGTCGAGCATTGTCACTCGTTTTTGTTCGACTTCAGAAAATCGCGTTGCTCCCTCAGCAACTGACCTTGAATCAAGTTGCAAAACGGCTAAATCTTAGTCGAGAAACAATCCGTAAAACTGAATGTCTGGCTCTGAAAATTTTGCGCTCTCATCAAAACAAGATTAAAGACTATCTTCTTAATTAAAATTAACTCAGGGTTGTCGCACTCCTGTTTTATTTATATGAACCGAACTCGCTATTCCAAAGACTGGAAACAAATCGCCACTGCTGTTAAAGATGCTTTCAATTGGCGCTGTTCTCGTTGCTCCCGCTTCTACTTGCGCCCTGGCGAGAAACCATCAGAGCAAACTTTATCTCAACGTCGGGTTTATAACCTTCAAGTTCATCATTATAACTTCGACCCATCCGATAATCGAAGAGAAAACTTGGGCTGCCTTTGCAGTGGTTGTCATCTTTACTATCACCGATTCGGGCGAGGCAATATTTCACCTGGGCAATTGTCACTGTTTCAATCAAATGGTGCATGAATATATTGATGTCCAGAAACTATCCTTATAAATAGAACACCGATTACAGAGCCGATGCCCAGCAAAATTATTGAAGTCCGAGAGTACACCGTCAGAGCGCACAAGCGGGAAATTCACACTCGCGTTTTCAACTTCGTATGTAAGCAGTGTGAACAACCCACCCAAAGAGAAACTTTTGGTGTGCGACCGCTCTATTGTGAAAAATGTCGTCCACCTCAACCTCCCAAGCAATCAAAAGTAATCCCTATAGACAAGAAAAAACCCAGAGCTATGAACTACAAAAGTGGGAAAGACATAGCGGGATGATCACCTGTATGTTTAACTGAACTATCAGAGCGATCGCTACTTGCTTTCTGTACTCCAAGGGATTACCATATCGAGCTTTCCAATCTAATTGTTCGGGTAGCCGAGATTTTCCAGCAGTAGAGTAACGCCTTTTTCGTTTAATCCCTCTTTTGTCACTCTCGGAAAACAATAATCAAAGCAAGATTCTGAAACTTTGATTTGGTCGAGCTTTGAGCCTTTATTTTCTAACAGTAACTAAAGTTTGGAGCCAAAAACCGAAAACTAAAGCTCCGAAAGGATTTCAGCGATTGGATTCTCCCAAAGTAACAAAAGAGGGATAACTGCTTTTGATCAGGCTATTGTTCATCACTTGCAGTGTTAATTGAGCAATATTGCGCTGGACTTATTGAATTTATTTTTTGCGGTTAGTTACAGTTTCTAAGTCTTGTTGCTTTAAGAGTGCTTGTTGGCTATCTAGTCGCTTTAACTGTGCTTGCAAATCTTTAGTTGAGTTCAAATTCTCTAGATATTGCCTTTGAGCATCTGCTTCTTTCACGTCTAGTTGCTTGAGTTGTGATTCGGCTTCATTAATTTGGGTGACAGTATTTAAGTAGTCTAGCTGTGCTTGTAATACTGTATACCAGAAATTGCTCCTTCCTGCAAAAGTTGCTGGCGGTTGTTTAATCTCTGTTTAAAAGTTGGTAGCAGTTCCCATAGTGCTTTGAGGCGTTGTTTTTGGTTGACGCGATCACTAAATAATTGTAGTTTATGATACATTTTTTCGGATAAACGGAGCGATCGCAAAACTTTTAGGTTTACTGACTGTTACTCACAGCTACTCCTTATAGTGGGATTGAAGAATCTTTTCTCTCACTTTTAGGTTTGCTGAAGCCGGAGTTTGAGCATTTCAATCTTAATAGCTTAACTGACAAACAACGTGACCACTTAGCCAGTCATTTCGTTCAGTGCAGACGGGCAGATGTCAAGCTTTGGCTAGGGAATGAAACTCCTTTTCCTGAACGAGAGTCAAGCGAGGAGTCATACAAGTTATCGAAAGAGTACAAAGAACTATTTGATGAAGTCTATGATTTTGCCTGTGGTCTAGATGACTACTGCTAAGATGAGTCACGCTCAACGTCAGGGAAAATACTGGTCGGCTTTGGCTTTGATTCGATTGTGTCATGTCTTCACCTGCAACTGCGATCGCATCTCTTGTTCTTTAATTAAGAAAAAGCAGGGATGGTTACTTTCCCAACCACCGGATTTTCTCAAGTCAACTTTAGGGGATAAGTCGTGTTTACTCTCTTTTACCACCCCAGCACCGGAGGGTGTGGAATACGTAGAACGATATCACCCTTTAGTGAAAGGTTTAGCACGGTACATTTTAGAAGATGCACTTTCCTACACTACAGAACCGATCGCAGCACGATGCGGCTTTACTACAACTAATGCGGTACAAAAGCGCACAACTTTGCTACTGATAAGGTTACGGCATTTGTTAGACAGTTCTAAACATACTATAGAAACGCGAAATACCACATCTCTACTAGCAAAAGAATGCGCGGTTATTGGCTTCACAGGTTCGCCCTCTAGCCCTAGCTGGTTGACGCAGTTGGAAAAGGCTGGTGGTCGTGCAACTGCGCTGCTGCCAGCTATTAATTTTTTATTTTTAATTCTCCAGATATGAAAACGGGAGCATCCCAATTTGGCAAGAAAATGAAAAAAAGGGAAAACTATTCGCGATAATGACTTGCGAATAAAGGAGGGCTATACGGATGCGGTCTGTTAAACACACAAATCGGTGACACACCTTACATTCCCGAAACATTAAATGAGGCTAAAGGAGGCTGGAAGGGGTTGAAGTTGAAGCTACGGCAGAGCTACTGAATTTACTTAATTATTTGATTCTAAAAGCTTACCAAGGGCTTCAATTGACTGTCGCCAGCCGCTTTCCATTCCACTTGCAACCATGCCGTCACGGTCTTGTTGGTTCATTGCAGTGGGCGTTGCATAAGTGCGGGATGAATCAGGTTAACACGGGTATTTTCCCGTACTTCAAGTAATGAAGTAATAATCGAATTGAATACTTCAGCAT
>NZ_JBALDE010000028.1:0-6400 GCF_036917515.1 Nostoc sp.
CGCCTGTCCCATACCAAGACCTTCACTGTTCAATAGCTTTAAAATCTGTACCACTTATCCTGCATGGCTTAGAGCTTTTCTTAGTGCCATTCCCCCGTGAGGGAATCATTTCCAGATTCCAGAATGAAGTGAATTCACTCAATTTTGTTCCCAAAACCAGCACACGCACAGGACTTTGTGACTGCATGTATGTCAGAACTGAAGAATGTCCACCAAAGCCTGTCACACCCACAAACTGAGGATGATCTTCAGGAAATATACCCTTGGCACGGGGTGAACACATTACGGCAGATCCGGTTCTCTCGGCAAGTTGGCGGATTTCTTCTCCAGCATCCCTGGCACCAAAGCCTACCCAAATAGCGAACGGGCCTTCAGATAACAATTGTACAGATTTCCAAACAGTATCTTCTCCCGCAGATGGCAGAATTGGTGAGCTAGTTATACGAGGTATTGATGCCTTAAGAAAACTTGTCTGAATCACCGGAGGGACACTTAGATGCGCGATAAAGCTACCAGGTTGTGCTAGACCGAGGGCAAGTCTGCGAGCAGTTACTGGAAGTTCATCACTGGATTCAAGAGTGGTTGCATAATGAAAAAGCTTTCCTGAAGTAAAAATACTTGTATTGGACATTGTGTAGGCACTAGTTTCTTGAAAAGCCCAGCGTCCACGTTGCTGTGTTGAGGTAGAAGGAGAGAGAAAAATTATCTTTGCACCTTCCCAGCGTGCAGCAAACATTCCAGTTAGGGCGTTGGTAATGCCTGGTCCAGTTGTGGTGAATACTACCACAGGACGACCATTGGCAAAGTACGACTCAATAGCTGCAAAGGCTGCTCCGGTTTCGTGACGAAATTGCAGCACCTGGATTGAGCTTTGCTCTAGCATAGCTACCAGTGGCGTGATTCCGCCTCCGAATAGACCAAAAGCTTGGCGTACTCCCAAATCTTCCAGCATTTTGACTATAGCTGCTGCAACTGTTATTTCAGTTGATTCTGAGTGGCTGGGCTTTCCATGAGGGGATAGCAAAGAGGAGCTTGTGGATTGCGATACAATAGCAGGTTCAGCTATTGAATGTTCAACTGATTTATGATTAGTTCTAACATTAGTATGACGCATTGATGAAACCTCTGTTTATCTTTTTTATTTTGGTAGTTTGTTCAAGTTATCAATTAATAGGTAATAGTAGCGAATTGAAATGTTGATTGCTTACGTAAAACTCGCTTGAGTACTTTACCTGTAGGATTTTTAGGAATTGAATCCACGAAGTTAATTACATGGGGGATTTTGTAGGTGGCCATCCTTTCACGACAGAATTCAATAATTTGCTTTTCTGTAACTTCCTTACCAGCTTTAGCTACGATATTCGCTTGAACTATCTCCCCTTTGAAGCTATCAGGAATGCCATAAATAGCTACTTCGGCAACTGCTGGATGCTGATAAATGACATTTTCAACTTCAGTTGGATATACCTTAAATCCAGAGATATTAATCATGTCTTTTAAGCGATCAACGATGAAGAAAAAACCGTCTTCATCCATGCGACCAATATCGCCGGTATATAACCAACCATTTTTAATGACTTCAGCAGTTTCAAATGGGCGATTCCAATAACCAAGCATGACATTGGGCCCTCGGATGACAATCTCACCCAATTCACCAGGCTGTACCTGATGATTATCAGCATCAACAATTTTCATTTCTACATTTTCAATGGGAGCACCAATGGAACCGAGTTTGTATTTCAAATCGTGGTTATAACACGCACATGGTGATGTTTCAGTTAAACCATAGCCTTCATGAATCACTTTTCCATACTTTTCTTGCCAAGTTTGAGCTATTTCAATTGGCATGGGTGCTGCAGCAGAAAAGTAATAACGTACGCTCTCAAAGGCTTGCTTATATATGTCGCTATTTAAGATTTTGATGAATACTGTCGGCACACCAAAGAACATGGTGATTTTATGAGTAGCGATCGCATTCAAAACTTGTGTCAGATCAAACCGCCGTTGGAGGACGAGGGTGGAACAAGTATTGAGTGCAGCATTGAGAATTGCGTTTTGACCAAAGCAATGAAATAATGGTAGAAAAAGTAATAATTGGTCATTAGCTTGCATTCCACAACAACGATTTTGGGAATACATATTAGAGATGATATTGCCGTGAGAAAGAGTAGCTCCTTTGGGAAAACCTGTGGTTCCTGATGTGTAGACTATGCTAGCAGGAGCATGGCGATCCATTTTAACAGCGCGTGTATTAGGGGAAGAGGTTTCTATTAGTTGGGCTAAACTTATCCCCTTTTTAGCGCTACCTTCTGCAATCAAAATGTGTTGTAATTCTGGTAAATCTGCCTCCAATACCTCCAAACTACCTGACTCTGTGGTGATGATGGTTTTAGCAGCACAATCGTGAAGGATATAGCTGACTTCAGAGCTTTTTAACATCACATTTACAGAGACAGCGATCGCACCAATTTTGAGAATGCCAAAATAAGAAGTAATGAACTCTGGAATATTTGGCAAAAACAAGGCTACGCGATCGCCTTTTTTAACTCCCAATCCCCGTAAACCATTAGCCACGCGATTTGCTAACAGATTAAGCTGTTTGTATGTTAAAGATTTATCCTCAAAAATCAGGGCAATTTTGTCAGGAAATAACAGATGACCGCGCTCGATATGATTGACGATATTCATAAATTAAAAGTCTCTCTTTCATCTGAAGTATGGCAACAAATTAAGTTAACAAAACTTTTGGAATAGAATGGCACGAATCAAAGGTAAAATTATTGCTAAGGCTGGGTGTAAGGGTGTAAGTGAAAGAACTACCGCGTCAACTATTGTGATGTTTTTCCCTACACCCAAAAGCCAGTTATATTCAGGGTTTGCGTTTATCTGAGTATCATTCCTTCCTGAATATTTGGTGCATAAACATCACTAAAACTGATTTGTGGTTCCAATGTCATGAGGATGCCGTGACGGGGACGTAGTGTAAACATTGGCTCCTCCTCAACTGGATGTCCAGGTACTAGATGCAGCCGATATTTTTGAGCTACCATCGCAACTATCAACAGCATTTCAGTCATTGCAAATATCTCACCGATGCATTGGCGTGGGCCGCCGCCGAAGGGGTAGTAAGCATAGCGGGGACGTGCAGCCGCTTGTTCTTTTGTGAAGCGCTCAGGGTCAAAGTCTTTGGGATTCTCCCAAAAAGCTGGTAGGCGATGGGTGACATAAGGGCTAATCATGATCACAGAGTTAGCTGGTATGTGATAGCCTCCAACCTCGTCGGCCTGTAAGTTAGTACGAGTATAGACCCATGCACCAGGATAAAGCCGCATCGATTCTTCGAGTACCATCCTGGTATATTTCAGGTTTGGTAAATCTTCAAGAGTCGGGGTACGCCCATTTAAAACCCTCTTGAGTTCATCTTGGAGCCGATTTTCGACGTTAGGGTGTTCAGAAAGCAAGTACCAAGTCCATGCAAGTACAGCTGCTGAGGTTTCAAATCCACCAGTAAAGATGGTCATAATCTCATCGCGCAGTTGTTCATCACTCATTCCCTGACCAGACTCTTCATCGTAAGTATCCATCAGCATAGAGAGCAGGTCGTCAGGACTATTACTGTTTTCCCGACGGGAGCGAATGATCCGATAGACGATTTTATCCAGTGTTCCCATCGCTTGCACAAAGGCGCGGTTTTTCGGTGTGGGTACCCATAGAGGTAGCTTGAAAACTGCCCATAGTTGACTACTAAGATACTCATAAGCAGTATCCCATGCTTGATTCATCTCGCTAATTTCGTCTTCAGAATCAATGCTCAACAAACTCTTGAGGAGGATATTCTGTGCTAGTTGCATCATCTGTGCAAACACATCTAGGGGTTTGTCTAAGCCGATGCGGCTCCAGTTATCTAGCATTTGGCTAATAGTTTTAGTCATGAAGGTGACTAATGCTCCAACCCGATGGCGATGAAAGGTTGGTTGCATCAAGCGGCGTTCGCGTCGCCAGGAGTCACCTTCGGCAACTGCTAGACCATTACCAATTACCTGCTTAATAGACTTAAAGTTTTCGCCTTTAATGTAGTTACGGCTATTTTCTTGCAGGATGTACTTCAGATGATCTGGGTGAGAGACTAAATAAAGCTGTTGAGGCCCCATTGCCCCCAGGTGGACTACTTCGCCATACTCCTGTACGGCATTAGTTAGAAACTGTAGTGGATTCCGCAACATTTGCGGCAGGTTGCCTATAATCGGGTAGCCAATAGGGCCTGGAGGAGCTTTGCTGATACTTGGTGAAATACTCTGTTTGTGCATCTTAACTACCCTCAAAATTTAATTGAAACTTGACAAAATATCTTGAATTGCTTGCACAATCTGCCCACCAGATGCGATATCTGCACTAATCCGGGCAATATGTTCGTCAAGAGGTTGTTCGTGGTCGTTCCAGATATAAGGACGGTCAGATGAGGCTGGTTGTCCGATGACATCGCGCACTGCCATATATAAATCTCTGGTAGCGGGAGACAGACAAGCACGAGCATCATAATGGTCTGCAACTAGGTAGGTACGTAAATCAACCGCTTGTACCCCAAATATCAAAGCGATCGCCATATACTGTTGGAAGGTATCTACTGAGCGACGCGCTAAGTTTGCAGAAGCAAAACCTTGGCTGTTGATATTTTGGTTAAATTGTTCGGCATGGGTAGGAAATCTGTCTGCGATCGAATTTCCATAGAAGGTTAACAATGGCATGATGGAGTTCCCAGATATTTGCAGACCTTTTAGCCCCATGTTGACACTGCGCTCTCGGTTCCCCACTAAAGATGCTGGCAGTCCATTGTTAAATTCTGGCGCTACCAGGTAGGCTATTTGCACATCCAAATGTTTAGCCAACAATCCGATATAGTAGCGCAGCTGATCCATTCCTACACCAATGTACTGTCCTAAGAAATTACCGCCATGATAGCTAACTTGGTTCTCAACATCGATTAGCGGGTTGTCGGTGACAGAATTAATTTCTACTTCGATTTGTTTTTTAATCTGTTCAATCCCATCTATAATCGGTCCCATATATTGTGGTAAGCAGCGCAGTGAGTAACGGTCTTGAATTGGATCTCCACCCCGATAGTTGTGAGAACCATCTAGTTCTTCGCGGACTAAGCGTGAACCTGCTAGTAAGTCCAGCATTTGGTTCGCAGCCCATTTTTGCCCTGAATGTGGTTTGAGTTGATGAATAAATGGGTGGAATGATTGATTGGTACCATTCAAACCTTGAATTGCTAGGGCATGTGCCCCCATTGAGAGAGCTAATAAAACTCTGGTATCGTAGACACAATTGGCAGCAATACCTGTCATGACTGAGGTGCCATTCATCATTGCCAATCCTTCTTTAGGAAGTAATTGCAATGGCTCTAAACCCAGATGACTCAACGCTGTCGGTGCATCGATTTCTTCGCCGTTAAAGTCAACAGTATAGCAGCGGTCTAAACCAACCAATGCCCCTGTAATGTAGGATAAAGGCACTAAATCACCGCTTGCACCAATAGATCCAAATTCATATACATGGGGTGTGACACCAGCATTTAAGAAAGTTTCCATACGCTGGATGAGTTCTAGACGAATACCAGATGCACCATGCAAGTGGGAGTTAGCACGCAAAAGCATGGTGGCTCGGACATCAGCTAGCGGTAATTTTTGTCCGGCTCCGGTTTTGTGATACCAAATTAGGTTGTTCTGGAGCAGTGCCGCAGATTCAGGGGAAATGACAACATTTGCCATGCCACCAAAACCACTTGTCACGCCATAAATTGGTTGACCAGATTCCACAGCATCACTAATGTAATTACACGATGCTTGAACTCTTTGTACAACATCTCGATTATCGGTTAGGCGTACTTGAACACCATGACGGGACACACTAGCTACTTCGTCTATTGTTAAGTCTTGATTGCCTACAACTACAGTTTTGCTAGAATTTACTACGGAGGTTGCAGAAGATTGAAAGGTCTTGTTTTTGTTGAGTGATGTTGTATTCATTGAACTTCCAATTATTATTTAGATTGCACAGATGATGGACTGATTGGATGTCCTTGTTGGGAAGGTATGGCACGCTTATAAAGCGCTACTGGCGGTGGCAGAAACTCGTGCAGCAAACTTGGGGGTAACGGTGGTGCTATGTTGTTTAGACCAACGACCAAAGAACTTACCTAAAGAAGCCATTTCTAGCATTAAGTCTTCAAATGCTTCCGGTGTTAAAGACTGAGGGCCATCTGAAAGAGCCTTAGCTGGGTTAGGGTGAACTTCAATCATTAAGGGGCGTTGCATAAGTGCGGGATGAATCAGGTTAACACGGGTATTTTCCCGTACTTCAAGTAATGAAGTAATAATCGAATTGAATACTTCAGCAT
>NZ_JBALDE010000029.1:0-9341 GCF_036917515.1 Nostoc sp.
ACGAATACGAAGCGATCGCGCTTGAGCCAGTCGTCTAGAACGTCAAACCACCCTCTACTGGGCGCGCGTCCAACTGCGATGGTCATTAGAGCAAAATCCTCTTTTTTTACTAAAATTGCAACGTTTCTAAGACAGTACGGAGAGCCAGTGTAACCGACTGCCGTGAGGAATTAACGTTTTTTTTGACAATCTCAACTGCTTTTAAGTAACTGAGATTCTGAGAGCTTGCTGACTAGTTAAGTCATTATTTCTCAGGGTTATGACATTACACGTACCATCGGCTAGTAATCTAGCTTGTGGTAACTTAATGATTCTTAACTTATCACACTACTCAGGGTTTTTGCCTGATACACAAAAGCAAATTAGGCATGAAACACGAACCTTATAAATAATATGAATATCAGAAATTTTACAATTTGACACAACTTTTCTCAGAAATCTGAAAAAATTTAATGTAGATAGACGTAGGTAGGTAATTCATTTCAAGAGGTCAAAAATAGGCAGGGAGAGGATAGCAAGGAATAAGGGGGACACAAGGGCAGGGAGAAAGAATTTTTATCAGCCATTGAGTAAAAAAATAGTACAACATTCCCTAAAAAATTATATCCGTAGCAGGAACATGGAAGGGCGCAGTTGAGTTTTTGTCAACGATGTTTGGTAAAATGCGGATAGTCACTTCGCCGCCACGGTTGTTGATACACCTCTGGAAAACCTATGTGAAACGTTAGACAAGGAGAAAGGAAGTTGGCACATCTTGACTAAATACAAATAGCCTAAGTGGTTTGTCCCGTAGTACAAGTAAGCCAGCATTATCTGCGACAGTAAAATTTGTAGGTACAAAGTGAAAAATTTCTAGTCTGCGGCAGGGTTCCCGTGGACATTCAAACATAGCTCTCCGTGCCTCCTAAGCAATAACCGGATTGGCACAGGAACCCACCACTCTATGCAAAAGCATTCAGTGTGCGAGTATGTGACAGCGAGTATCTCACGGGCAATAGTAGTTCAATGACGACATCAACAACGATTAACAAAGGCGATCACCTCCTGCACCAAAATGTTCTCGGTTCTCGTCGGTTCAGTAACTACTGGTGGGCAGCTATCGTTACCTTCGGAGCAAGCGGCTTTTTATTGGCTGGAATATCCAGTTATTTAAAAGTTAATTTACTCATAGTTTCCGATCCAACTCAACTGGTATTCGTTCCCCAAGGATTAGTGATGGGGTTATATGGTACTGCTGGCTTGCTATTAGCTACATACTTGTGGCTAGTGATTTTATTGGATGTTGGAGGCGGTTATAACGAATTTAATCGGGAGACTGGCGCAATTAAAATCTTCCGTTGGGGCTTTCCTGGCAAAAACCGCCGAATAGAGATTGATAGCCGCATAGAAAATGTGCAATCTGTAATAATAGACGTAAAAGAAGGTCTTAATCCCCGTCGCACCCTCTATATACGCATTAAGGGACGACGAGATATACCCTTAACACGGGTTGGACAACCCTTATCTTTAACAGAGTTGGAAACAGAAGGCGCAAACTTAGCCCGGTTTTTGGGAGTATCGTTAGAAGGACTTTAAGGGAGTGAGGAGTCAGGAGTGCAAAGATGAGGAGAGCAGGGGAACAGGGGAGAAATTGTAGTAAGTTTTTCCCCTCTGCCCCTTTGCACCTCTGCCTTTTGTGCCCAATACCCCATTCCCAATACCCATTCCGAATGCCCCATGCCCAATGCCCCTCAAAACAGATAAGATACTCTGGTTGAATCAGTAACAGGCAATGCGGTTAAAAATTTCACAATTTTTACTTTCTTTTGTGATTATCAGTGTCTTGATGTTGGGAGGATGTTCAACACAGCAAGTCACTTCTAATAGCTCTTCTCCAAACTCGACAGTTGCCTCGACCACAAGCGAGGCAAGCACCAAGGCAACTACTGAAGCAACTTCTGTATCTCAAACTATTAGTGAGAGTATTCCTGGAATAACAGATTTACCAAGACTAGAAGGCAAGGCTACTGTGGTAATTACGGTTAAAGGTTCGCCGATTACTATCGAAGTAGACGGCACTGATGCCCCCATTACAGCCGGCAACTTCGTAGATTTAGTGCAAAAGGGTGTATACGATGGTTTAGCTTTCCATCGAGTTGTGCGCGAACCCCAACCGTTTGTGGTTCAAGGGGGCGATCCTCAAAGCAAAGACCCGAAAGTTCCAGCAGACAGACTGGGAACAGGTAGCTATATTGACCCAAAAACAGGAAATGCTCGTTATATACCTTTAGAAGTTAAGCCCAAAGGTTCAGATACTCCGATTTACAATAAACCATTTGATGCTACTGCTCAACCCGTCGTATTACCCCATAAGCAAGGTGCAGTAGCAATGGCGCGATCGCAATCACCAGACTCCGCTTCTGCCCAGTTTTACTTTGCTTTAGCGGATTTAGCCTTCTTAGATGGTAACTATGCCGTGTTTGGCAATGTCACTCAAGGCTTTGATGTCGTGAACAAAATTCAGCAAGGCGATCGCATTGACTCCGCTAAAGTCACCCAAGGTGCTGAAAACCTGAAAACATCTGGAAAGTAGGAGGAAGAGGGCAGGGAAGCATACTTCAACTGCCCTCAGTAACCGGGGAAGCAATGGGGCAAGAGAGGTAGTAAAAAACTCCTAACTCTTTCTTAACTCCTCACTTTAAACTCCTAACTCCTAAATTGGTCAAAATTGTTGTTACTGGTATAGGTCTAGTTTCCGCTTTGGGTGGAAGCTTAGAGGATAGTTGGCAAAATTTAATCGCAGGTAAATCTGGAATTCGGTTACACCAACCATTTCCAGAAATTACACCACTTCCTCTAGGTTTGATTAGTCAACAACCATCTGAGTTGACAATGTTAACTCAGATGGTTGTTACTTCTGCTTTACAAAATGCTGGGTTAGTTCCACCTTTAACTGATTGTGCTGTAGTTATTGGATCGAGTCGCTCTTATCAAGCGTCTTGGGAAATGCTAGCGCAGCAAATGCATAGCGACGCAAAGAATTTTCTCGTGTCCTCTTTTAGAAATTGGCTAGATACATTACCTCATATAAATGCGATCGCAGCTGCCAGGCAAATCGGTGCATCGGGGATAGTTTTGGCACCGATGACAGCTTGTGCTACTGGAATTTGGTCTATTGCCCAAGCAGCTTTACTTATACAAACTGGGCAATGTCAACAAGCGATCGCAGGTGCAGTGGAAGCACCAATTACACCCCTAACTTTGGCTGGGTTTCAGCAGATGGGTGCTTTGGCGAAAACTGGGGCTTATCCTTTTGATTTGCACCGCGAAGGTTTAGTGTTGGGTGAAGGTGCAGCTGTGTTTGTCTTGGAATCAGCAGAGTTGGCGAAGCAGCGTCGAGCAAAAGTGTATGGTGAAATTCTCGGTTTTGGCTTAACTAACGACGCATATCATACCAATTCACCAGAACCTGAAGGAAAAAGTGCGATCGCTGCTATCAAACAATGTCTAGAACGTAGTTGTCTATTACCAACCGATATTGATTACATTCATGCTCATGGCACAGCTACCCAGCTAAATGACCAGATGGAAAGTATGGTAATCCAGCGTTTGTTTCCCCAAGGCGTGGCAATTAGTTCCACCAAGGGAAGTACAGGTCATACACTAGGGGCATCTGGAGCTTTAGGTGTAGCTTTTTCTCTTATGGCGCTAAAGCATCAAATATTACCACCTTGTTTAGGATTGCAGCAGCCAGAGTTTGATTTAGATATCGTCACAGCAGCACGTCTAAGTAAAATTCGACAGGTATTATGTTTGAGTTTTGGCTTTGGAGGACAGAATGCTGTGATCGCGTTAGCAAGGTAAAAACTTGTGTGTAGATAACTTACGGTGCATTGATTCAAATAAATCAACAGTTAATCTGATTGTCGGTTCTTTAGGATTGGTTTGCTGAACTACCACCACGCACAGACTGAGCTTGCCTAATTAATTGCACAGCGTCACTGGCATAAAACAAACCGGAATGCCAACAATACGGTAACTGAAGTAATCACGGTTGAAAATTCGAGCGAGGAAAAAGGGAGTAGGGGAGTGTTCTTGCGATCGCTCTCTGGGTGAAAATGGTATTATTCACGCTCGGGTCTGGTCTACTAATTCCCAATTCTTGAAGTTTGGTTTTCACATCTTTTCACAAGGAAAAGTGAGGGAAGCGATCGCCTAATATTTGCACTATTGTAGTTTTTTGATAATTTTTGATAGAAATTACTTATAGCTTGCTTGTATGTTCAAATATGCACAAATCCTTACAGTATAAGGTTTTCAGACATTGAAGGCAATTGCGACAAAATTTGCAAATTGCGACATATAATTTGCGAAACTAAGATTGGCGACATAAAATATGCGAATTTGTCAATTAACCGACACTAGTCTAAATTACTTAAAATTTTTCCTTAGCAGCTAACATCTGTAAAATCTTTTCTACATGATCCAACTCTCCAACGATTCGCCGAATTGGGTGAGGCCAAACCTTGACAAGGGTAGGAGTTGCAGAAACCTGATTTAGTTCTGCTTGTTCTGGATGACTTAAAACATCAATCACCTTCAGGGTATAAGGGTATCGGAGCGATCGCTCTAACAATTCGTGTAAATTTTGCAGAATGCGTTCAGTAGAACTGCTATGTCCTGCAACAAACAAGCGGAGAACATAACCTTGGGTAATGGCTTCTTTTTTTTGTACTATTACTGGCTGGTGATATTTTGGCACAGGTTCAGAAAGGTCTAGACGGACAATTAAGTCATGATCCTCCCAAAGCTGCTCAAATGAAGAACGATAGGTTGTTAACACCATGCGATCGCACAATCCCTCTTGCCAAGGAGCTGCTTGCCATACTAACTCCCCTGTGCCAAAAATAGCATTAAGCAAAGTTTGGTGTCTAATTACAGCCGGATAAGCTTCAGCAAAAGTTCGCACTTGTTGAGTGCGCGGATCTAACCAATTGTCAATAGTTGCAGTATAACAAGGCACTAAAAAGTGTGGTGGCTCTGGTAAATCTAGAATTTCTTGCAAAGCCGAACACAAATGCAAATGCCATCGACCTTGCTTGCTAGGGTCGATGCAGTAAATTAAATCTCCTCCAGGTGTAAATAGCGCAATGCCTTTAAACAGCTGGGGTGTAGATAGTTTATTTGTTGTCAAGTTATTCACAGAGGTTAGGGAACTAAAAGTAAAAATTCTCTCTTTTTCCTTTTACCTTAGCTATAACCTCAACCAGGATCGCAAAGATATTTGATTAGGTACTAAAAGATGAGGGAGCAGAGGGGGTAGAGGAGCAGGGAAGCAGGGGGAGATGAGGGAATAAGCGAGACAAGGGGGAATTATTGAATAAATCTCTCTCTTGTCTCTTCTCAATGCCCAATACCCAATGCCCAATCCCCAATGCCCAATCCCCAATCGTTAAACTCGACCTCTGAGAAATTGTGCCATTTCGTTAGGAGTTGGTGACATTTCCAAAGCAGTTTCTTCAGTGATTCGTCCGTCTTGATAGAGATTCAGCAATGACTGATTCATCGTAATCATGCCGTCAAAGCCTGCTTGTTTCATCAGCTCGCCAATTTCATCATACTTACCGTCTTTGATCCATTCTTTAATCGCCTCAGTATTGATCAGCACATCGTGGAAAGCAGCCCGCTTACCATCAGTAGTGCGACACAAACCTTGAGCAATTACTGCCACTAAAGACTCAGAAATCGCTACCCGCATTGCATCCTGTTCATCACCAGAATAGAGGTTGAGAATCCGTTCAATGGTTTTGACAGCGCTATTGGTGTGTAAAGTTCCCATGACTAAGTGACCGGTCTGAGCAGCTTTTAGGGCGGTGTTAACTGTTTCCTTGTCCCGCATTTCCCCCACTAGAATCAAATCTGGATCTTCCCGCAAAGCTGCTTTCAAAGCGTTGTCAAATTTCCGGGTATGCATTCCCACTTCCCGCTGTTTGACTAAGGACTTGCGGCTTTGATGGACAAATTCTATCGGGTCTTCAATGGTGATGATATGTTTGGCCATCTCTTTATTAATGTAGTCAATCATCGCTGCCATTGTGGTGGACTTACCAGAACCAGTGGGTCCCGTCACCAAAATTAAACCTTTATGGTGATGACAAATATCCCGAAAAACTGGAGGTAATCTCAACTGTTCCATAGTTAAGATTTTTAGCGGAATCAACCGCAACACCATTGCAGGCCCTTTGAGGGAGCCAAAAACATTAATCCGCACGCGAGCAAATTCGTATTGAGTTGCGCCGTCAAATTCTAAGGATTCTTCAAAGCGCTGAATTTCTCCCTCACTCATCACCTCCCGCAACCAACTCATAAAAGTTTGTTTATCTGTTTCTGGATAATCTCCTGATTGAATTTCTCCCCGGCTGCGAAAGCGGGGTGGTTCACCCACACCCAAGTGCAAGTCAGAATATCCCTGATCGTAAGCTTCTCTGATTAACTTTTCTAAAGTGAGTTCTGAACTGCTGTTTTGAGGGCGAACTGAATTAGGTATTGGCGGTGGACTACCCGGACGATGACCTGCAACAGGCAAATTAGTACCCCTATCCATTGACATATCCAGTGTTTGTGTCATCTGCCGCTGGGTACTAAAGGTTGGGATTGGCGGTGGTGGCGGCGGTATTGGTGGTAGATTACGTCCGGCAGCAGAGTTAGAATTTAATGGAGACTGTAATTCTGTCATATATCTTCACATTTGGTAGTTAAAAAGTTGAATTAACGAAAAGTAAAATCACTTGCTTTGATGACTTTTTGATAATGCTTGTCTGCAAGCCTTAGCGCTGATAGAAGGCGATTAAAACTCTAAAACCACAGTCAATCTATCTCATCCACTTCAATTGGTATCTTTTATTTCCTAATATTTTCTTCCTCAGAATATTTATATAGATTATTTAACCTATATATACTGGTTTAACACATGTAAGGACTTAAGAAACCTAAGTAAATATACAAGGATTAATAAGTATTTCTTAATACTTAAAAATTCAAAGTAAATATTCTCATGACTTAGATGAGAAATTTATCCTAGATATGGGCATAAATTGCCAGCAATTAACAGCACAAATACTAGCAGATCATTTATTCAGCCTGTCTAGCAATTATGAGAAAGACTACTAATTTTTATAAGAAATGTTAAGTTAAATAGGAATGATATCGTGGGGATCAAAGTTAAAAGCTCATACCTTTTAGGTTCTATATCTGAAGGAAGATGCAATAAACAAGTTTTTTTAATAAATAGAAAATTGATTTTATATCCATAATTATAAAAAATTAACTGTAAACTTTAGTAAACAAATGCTCATTTTTCCAATTAGTTTTTATATACTAAAATTTCAACTGAAACAATTCAGTTTACTCGCAAAAAGTGAGATATTACTGAAATTAAAAATTGTTGTGTATTTTTGGGAGGAAAAGTCATGGTTTCTGCTCAAAGCTCTAATCAAGGAAAGACCTACTCCTTGTTGATGATTAAAAGCTTTTTAATATGGACTTTTACATTAGCAGTATGTTTGTTGGTTGTGGGTTTTCCACTAGTTGTCTTGATGGCCACGGTCGGATGTCTGTTGTCGATTATCTTGCAATCTGTAATGCCTGTTAGTGCGGTTTTGCTTGTAGCAGGCGCTCTAATAATGTTTAATGTGATGGCAGTTGTATTAGCTGCGGGTGTGCTAACTGTTAAGGGAGTTCATCCTAGTGAAGTTAAATGGTTAAGCTGGCTGCATGGAGAGGCAGACCAAATGCAGGCTACTGTTTACGCTGCTTGCCCTCTAACTTGTGAGATTAAATAGTTATTACAGATTAAGTAGACAAACAGCGCGTCTGCCCGGTTAAGCCGGGTTTTTTCATGATTTTCATAATTTTAACTTTTAAATAGTCATTACAAGTTAATTAGATAAACAATGCATTTGCCCGTTTAAGCCGGGTTTTTTTTATATCTTGTGTGATTTATCCATTAATATTTATGGTTTATGTGAGGATTGACCGCCGACTATTGACCATAGACCACTGACTATAGACCATTGACTATAGATGGTAAATTACAGATGACTAATGACTAATCAAAAACGCGTTTGCATTATTTTAGGTACTCGCCCAGAAGCAATTAAACTCGCTCCAGTGATTCAGGTTTTCCAGAAGTCTTCAGAATTTCAGTTGCAAGTAATTCTAACTGGACAACATCGGGAGATGGTTGAACAAGTTATGCAACTGTTTAATATCAAGTCGGATTATAACTTGGAAATTATGCAGGTTCAGCAATCTCTAAATGATATTACTTGCCGTAGTTTACAAGGGTTAGAAGCATTATTTAAAGCGGAAAAGCCAGATTTTGTAATTGTGCAGGGAGACACTACCACAGCTTTTGCCGCAGCTTTAGCAGCTTTTTATCAAAAAATTCCTATTGGTCATGTAGAAGCAGGGTTAAGAACTGATGATATCTTCAATCCTTATCCAGAAGAAGCTAATCGCCGGTTAATTTCTCAAATTACTCAGTTGCACTTTGCGCCGACTCCTTGGGCTGTGGAAAATTTGTATCGTTCTGGTGTTTTGGGTGAAATTCACATGACGGGCAACACGGTAATTGATGCATTGTTAAATGTTGCTGCAACCCAAGTAGTTTGTGATGTTCCAGGCTTAAACTGGGAATCATATCGGGTTTTATTAGCAACAGTTCATCGTCGAGAGAATTGGGGAGAACCTCTATTAGCGATCGCTCAGGCATTTTTACAAATCTTAGACAAGTTTCCTGATACAGCTTTGCTGCTACCATTGCATCGCAATCCGACAGTGCGAGTTCCGTTGCAGGAACTTTTAGGGAATCATCCCCGAATTTTCTTGACAGATCCTCTAGATTATGGCGAATTGGTGGGAGCAATTAAGCGATCGCATCTTTTGCTTACTGACTCTGGCGGCTTGCAAGAAGAAGCCCCCAGCTTGGGAAAACCAGTACTAGTTTTGAGAGACACCACCGAAAGACCAGAGGCTGTTGTCGCTGGTACAGCCAAACTTGTAGGCACTACGACTGAGAATATTTTTGCAGCCGCTGCTGAGTTACTCAGTTACTCAGATACTTATGAAGCGATGGCAAATGCAATCAATCCTTTTGGGGATGGTCATGCAGCAGAGCGCATTTTGCAGATTGTACAAAATTACTTGGGTATTTCATCAGAAACATCAATTTAGGAACTTTTTTCAACAAAATGCAAAATTTCTGTTTTCTAAGAGGATGTTTTAAAAGTGAGGGGCTATTGTAAGAAAACTCACAAGGCTTAAGCTGAAAGATTGAAGATATCAGCACCTTGTGAGCAAAT
>NZ_JBALDE010000030.1:0-25702 GCF_036917515.1 Nostoc sp.
GCAAATTAACCAAACCAATTATTGCATCTATTGCCCGAAGGCAATATATTTTAGAGGCACTATCTGTAGCCAGCTTTTAGAGAATTGGTATAACAGGGTCAATTTCTGTAATCCAACCGTATTTTTCACCAACTAAACCGAAGGTCTTACCAGTAGTACCATCGATGTAATCTGTTTGAGTACCATTAGGGTTAACTGGTTCTGTAACACCAACAAAACCTCCTACACTTCCTTGAAAGTTCTCTTCACCACTTAAAATAGTTCCCCAAGGAGTTGTACCGCCAGAACAGTTGTAGCTAGTGCCAATAATTTTGTTACCCAATCCATCGGAGGAGAGATTAAATACTTGGGTTGCAGCTGGGCCAGTGGCGATGAGATAGTTTTGATCGCCTTTTTGGTAGCTGCGACTTCCCCAAGAAGTGACATTTTTATATTCATCACTCCTTTGGCTATTAATTCCCAACCCAGAAAGACCATGAAGGCGACGATTTCTCACATCACCTTTAACCACTGCATAACGGCTACTAGAATTACGTCGGGAGATGCGGACGATTGATCCGCCTAAGTTATATAGAACTTCGCCGTCAAACTCAATGCCTCTGGTTGTAGGTAAAGCCCAGCCAATCACTGATTCAAAGGTGGTAGGCAATCCTTTAACATCAGCAGGGGCTTCTGGTGCTAGATCGGAAAATGGAAAACTGACATATTCGTGATTAACCCACAAATAGCCGACATCGTTGCTTCTACCCAGAGGAATGAAACCCGTATAATCGTTGTTGTAACCGAAATATTCATCTTTGTTAGGAAAGACGCGATCGCCCCAGCTGATAATTACGTAACGTTCATATTCTGGTGGCACTACCAGATCATCAACTACGTTGTAGCTATTTAACTTCGCATTTGTAGATGGATTGATTACCTGTCCCTGATCGATTCCCGTTGGCAAGAAACTTTTCTGCTGTTTATAAACGGGTAAGGAATGGGGTAAGCGCACTGGTGTAAAACTCAGTGGCTTGTTGTTTGCTCCAGCAATACTAGAAACACCATCTATAATTGTGTCTCCTAAGACAGCCGCACCAGCACTGCCAGCAAAAAATACTAAAATTTGTCTGCGACTTAATTTAGACATTAAACTCCCCTCTCTTGTGACATCAAGAATTTCGTAAAGGCAAATCTTGATTACTGGCAGAAAAAGCCATCAATTATTTACGTGAAATGCCATATATTTTGAATAGTCAGTAACCTGTTATTAAACAAAAGGTTGTTTGCTATTTAGGTTAGTTAACTAGACAAAAATTTTCAGTTTGTCACATAATCTAATGACCAAAAATTAACATCAGGTTATATCTTGATTAATGGGGATTTATTTTGTACTAAATCTCAAAATAAGAAGTTACAAATCCAGTCAGGAACAGTGTCAGCGCCCCATCTGTCCTATCCTGGAGATGGATAAATCAATAGTGTTGTGGGTGAGACTGTGTTTTTCAGCGTTGTGATACCGACTTATAATCGCCAACCGATTTTAGAAAAGTGCCTCCGCGCCTTGGAGGTGCAGGAGTTGAGTCAGCCAAGTTCGGTTACTGATTACGAGATTGTCTTGGTAGACGATGGTTCTACTGATGGCACATTGGAGTGGTTAGCAGCACACAAAGAAGAGTTTCCCCATGTGCGCTGGTTTGAGCAAGATCATGCTGGCCCAGCTGTGGCTCGGAATTTGGGAGTAGAGAAGGCGCAGGGAGACACAATTATCTTTATTGATAGTGATTTGGTAGTGCTGAAGAATTTCTTGCAAGCTCATACTGATGCACTAGTGCAAGGGAAAGAGAAATTGGGGAGCGATCGCTTTTTCACTTACGGTGCAGTTATTAATACTTGCAATTTCAACAACCCAACGGCTGAACCCTACAAAGTCACAGATTTTTCAGCAGCTTTTTTTGCTACGGGAAATGTAGCAATTCCCAAACATTGGTTAGAGAAAGCCGGACTTTTTGATACTAGTTTTCAGCTCTATGGCTGGGAAGATTTAGAATTAGGTGTGCGGCTAAAAAAACTAGGTTTGACACTAATTAAATGTCCGGAAGCCGTAGGATATCACTGGCATCCAGCATTTAACTTAGAGCAAATTCCCCGATTAATTGACCAAGAAATTCAACGCGGACGTATGGGAGTTTTGTTTTATCAAAAGCATCCCACATGGGAAGTGCGAATGATGATTCAAATGACTTGGCTGCATCGCTTACTTTGGGGCATTCTTTCACTCAATGGCACACTTAATGAACGGACAATGGCTCCGTTATTGCAATGGCTAATTAATTTAGGTAAACCTCAATTAGCTTTAGAAATTGCTAGAATTTTTCTCAACTGGTATAACGTGAAGGGTGTTTATGAAGCTTATGCTCAAATGCAGCAAATATTGTGATTTAAACACCTTTGGGAAGTACCACAGTGTAATCAATCTGTTAAAACTTTGTTGGTCATATCGCGCATCTCAACTCAATACCTGCTTCTCTGATGGTGAACGAACTGGCAGGATTGATTACCGTATAAACCAATACGCTTGGGTTAAGGCTAAAACTCTTTATCAAAGTCAACTTTTTTAATGAACCGCAGAGATGCAGAGGAAACAAAGAGAAGAGAAAAAATGGGCGTTGCATAATGGCGGTATGAACTAGGCAGGAACTGGAACATCCCGAAATTTCAGATAGTGTAGTAATAATCGAATGGAAGATGAACTGGCGATCGCAATCTACACAAATGTGATGTTGATCTTCAGTTTTTATTTAAGGGACTGTTATGTTCCAGGACGAGAGCGAATACGATCGGGTATATGATGGCGATCGCCTAATATTTCTAACAAAGGACCATTAACGTCAAATTTAACCATACTTACAGACGCGACCAAAATATTCACCCGATAGCGATAGCGTCCCAAATCAATTCCTAGTAAACTACAAAGCATAATCCGAATTGTGGCTTTATGGGAAACTACTAAAACATTACCTTGGTGATGTTTTTCTTGAATTTCAGCAATTACAGGCATAGAACGGTTAGCAACATCTACCGCAGTTTCTCCACCTAATGGTGCATTCCAAGCGGGTTCTGTCAACCATTTTACATAGTTTTGAGCATAATTCTCTTGGGCAAAGGATTTACTCTTAGTTTCCCATTCGCCGTAACTACCTTCTTTAAGTCCGTCACGCAACTGCATATCCATACCGATAGCATCACAAAATGGCTTGGCAGTTGCAATTGTGCGCTTCATCGGGCTAACATAAACAGCCTCCCACAACAAGCTTTGATAAACATCGGCAAAACTCTCTGCCATCTGTATCCCTTCAGAGGTCAACTCTGCATCAGTTTCACCGCAGAAATTACCACTTTGACTAAAAGTAGTTTCTCCATGTCGCAGTAAATACAAATTGAGTGTCATAGCTTGTGTTGCGATTGGGATAAAGGAGTTTGTGCAAAAATAAACTACCATCAATCTTGCAATCGAGTCTGTGACACCAGGACAAAGTAATCAACCAAAAAAGTCAATCAACCACAAACTTTTGATTTCGTTGACAAAAGTATAGGATGAAACAATTAAGCTTTGTGACTCTTTAAGTTTCTATGGAAGGTGCAAATTCAACATAAATTAGACTTGTCTTGGTTTGACTAAGAGTAAAAGATGCTCCCATATCAAAGCCACCAAGATTCTGTAGCAATCCGGTTGTGATGACTGCGATCGCCTGATTTTTATTTTATGAACCCTCAAGAGTGACATAAAATGCTAGAGGAATATAAATGCCTGTCTTGTAGAGGACTTTATTTGTCTTTCCCTCTTTTGTTCTGTTGTTTCATAACCAAAGGGAGTAAGACTTTAATCAGGTCTACATTACCTTTGTTCAGTATTGCTATCAAACAACCAGTAGACAGAATAATAGCTACTGAAATACCCCCGTACTGTAGTAATGCAACTGGATCAATTTGCCCTAATTGGACTGCATTTCCAGACACACTAATATAACTGGCTTGGTTTAAACCTAGTTCTTCTGATTTTGATGATAAGTCAGTCATTGGACTCATCTCCACCAGTTTTAATCTGTATACATTTGTGTTAATCGCCATATTTCCAAAAAAGTTAAAAGGTCTTTAACTTCATTTTTAGAAAATTCTTTGAATCTTACAACTCTAAAAATTAATATTAAAGTGGTTATATTAGATTTTTTATTAAAAAACGAAATTTTTTAAAAACCTACAAGCATAGCATAAAAAGAATTTTATGAAAATATTAGAAAGTTGATAAATATGAATCTTGTCCTACTTTGGGTAATCAGTTAAACTAACAAAATATCGTACTGCGTAGGTAAATATGGTGAAATTTACATATAGGAATCTCGATTATGAGTCCAGATGTCCAGTTTGGCAGCCTTCCGCTCTCTAGCTTTGAAGAGGCTATATTAAATTCCCTTCTCCTAGAAGAACGCTATGGATTGCAAATTATTGAGGCCATTGAGGAAATTAGTGAGGGTAGAATCCTAATTAATGTTGGGACACTATATCCCACATTAAGACAACTAGAAAAGAAAAAAATAATTGAGTCAAGATTAGAAGATAAAAGATTAGAAAGTAGGAGAGGAAAGGCTAGAAAATATTACAAACTTACTTCTAAGGGAAGAGATTTAGTTGAACACATGAATTATATGAGACAGCAGCTTACAAATTGGAAGCAATCATGATGTATTTAAGATGAGGTTGAGAATGAGATATGCGACAGGCCCACCTAGCTAGACATAAATTTTTATTGTACATATAAAAGAAGAAGCCAACAAATTTGAATCAGGATACTCGTGATGAGGATGTTCGCATATTAAATGAAAAACTTACTAATTTACGGCAAAAAATATGAGTCTAATAGATTTAGTCTTAGGCTTTCTTCTGCCGTCTGATTGCAGAGATGAATGCTTAGGAGATTTATACGAAGGATACTTTATTTTAAGAGAGAGAGGTATGTCTAATTTTGGAAGTATCCTCATCACTATTGGGCGTACTCTACTCTTAATTCTAGCTGCATTTAAAATGAGATGGGATGATATTATTTCTTCCAAAAAAGATGTAAAGCATACTTTCAACGCAAAACACCCTCGCCATCATAAGAATACTAGCTATCATTCAGATTCACCAAAATCTAGTTTACAAGCAGTCTATTTGTTTATAGAAGAGAGAGATGTAAAAATAACCACAATTTATGATTTCAGTGCAAAACGGCACAATCCTCTATTCAGGTTGCCTTCTAAGTTGCTCAAATATTTTCTGCTGGTGCTGCTGGGGCTGGGAATAGCCTTTGTTGTGTCTCACACTTTTGGGGCAAATGCGATACTTGGAATGCTTTTATCCGCAAGTCTACGGTTATGGGTTGTGAGGATAGCGATTTTCCTAGTCTGTCTATTTGCGATCGCCATGATAGTTGAGTCTTGGGTTTAAGGTTGGCTTCTAAATTTCTCAAATATTTTTTGTTAGTAAAAGTTAGCAACTTTTAATCAGTTGTAAAATCTGCGACACACGATAAAAACTAACTTAGTTGTCTTGTCTACAAATTCAGTGCTGTACTCTATATAATCTTCTGTAAAAGTGAAAGCGATCGCACCCCAAACCGTGATCGCCATATCCTCTAAGAAATTTACTTGAGAGCAGCACCGATCGCATTACCTAACTGTTTCAATGTCCTTTCCTTAGCAACTTCGGCTGCTGCTTGTGCAGATTCAGCAAGGATTGTGTCAGTGTTTGGGGTCAACTTGAGTGCCCCGCCCCCAGCAATTAAATTGAAGATTCATTACTTGATGTAGGTTTCTAACTCAAATATGTTATGTCAAAATTGCCCCACCCATTAAGCGCTCATACCGATACTTCAATTCTTCTTTCATCAAATACCAACGCTCTAAAGTAACATCCATTTCTATTATTTTCTCCGCTGCTTGCCGTGCTAAAAGTAAAACTTCCTCATCGTCAACCAAACTCGCTAAAGTAAAATCTGGTACTCCAGATTGACGAGTTCCCAGTACTTGCCCTGGCCCACGAAAACGCATATCCATCTCGGAGATGAAAAAGCCATCCTGAGATTGTTCCAATACCTTCAACCGTTGTTGAGCATCAGGACTTCTAGAGCTGCTCATCAACAAACAGTAGGACTGAGCCGCGCCCCGACCGACACGCCCCCGCAGTTGGTGCAGTTGTGATAAGCCAAATCGCTCTGCATTTTCAATGAGCATTACTGTAGCATTAGGTACGTCTACACCAACCTCAACAACGGTAGTAGAAACCAAAATTTGCGTTTGGTTATCGCGGAATTTGGTTATAGCGTCGTCTTTTTCAGCTGAACTCATGCGACCGTGTAGCAACCCAACTTGAAAGTCAGGAAAAACGCTTTCCTGTAACTTTTGATGCTCGTCAACAGCCGATCGCAAATCCAGTTTTTCTGATTCTTCTACCAAGGGCAAAACCACATAAACTTGTCTACCTTGGACAATTTCTCGGCGCATCAGGTCGTAAGCATGGTTGCGTTGCTGACCTGACAATACTGTTGTCTGAATCTTTTGCCGTCCCGGTGGTAACTCATCAATTTGGCTCACATCCAAATCCCCATGTATCGTCAGCGCTAAGGTTCGAGGAATTGGGGTAGCTGTCATAGTTAACACATGAGGTTGATTGCCTTTTTGCTGCAAACGTGCCCGTTGTTCTACTCCAAAGCGATGCTGTTCATCTATGACTACTAACCCTAGTTGTTGGAAGTTTACAGGGTCTTGAATCAAGGCATGGGTTCCTACTAACAGAGGTAATTCACCAGTTCCTAACTGAGAATGTATTTGTCTTCGTTTCGCAGCTTTAGTGGAACCTGTCAGTAATTCCACTGGTAAATGCAAGAGGTTAAACCAGCTAACTAACTTGCGATAATGTTGTTCTGCCAAAACTTCTGTGGGAGCCATCAGCGCCGCTTGGTAGCCAGATTGAATTGCTGCAAGGATAGCCAGGACGGCGACGACTGTTTTACCAGAACCAACATCACCTTGCACCAAACGATTCATTGGCACAGGTTTTTGTAAATCGTTGAGAATGTCGTTGAGAACTCGTTGCTGGGCGCCAGTGAGTTGAAAAGGCAGTATTTCGTGAAATTTCTCTACAAGTTGACCGCGTGGGACAAGGATCGCGCTGGTTTGAATCGCTCTTGCTTGCTGTTGACGTTGCAGTAACCCAAGTTGCAGGTAGAAAAATTCGTCAAAAACTAGGCGACGACGGGCAACTTGTAGAGCGGCGCTATCACTGGGAAAATGAATGTTAGCGATCGCATCTTTTAATTCCATCAAACCATACTTCTGCCGCAAACCACTTGGCAAAGGGTCTTTCAGGTTAACCGCAGCGGGCAAAGCAGCAATTACCGCCTGTCGCACTGTATTCGCCACCACGCCTTCAGTTAGTCCATAAATTGGCACTACCCGCCCAATATTTAGCGACTCAATTGTATCTCCTGGATTTGCCAAAACCTCTAGTTCTGGATTATCCAATGTCAATCCGTATTTACTTTCTTTCACCAATCCACAGGCTGCCAAAATACTACCTACTGGATAACGGCGTTTTAAACTTTCTTGCCAAGCGCGACTGCTAAAGCGCGTACCTGCGTAAAAACGGCCAATTTTGATTTGACCGCTGTTATCTTTTACTACCAATTCTAAAATTGATAATTTTTGATTTTTAGGGCTAGTAAAGCAGTTGCAACGCTTCACTGTAGCGATTATTGTCACCGTCTCACCCGCCTGTAACTCGCGGATATTCACCTGACGCGCATAATCAATATGGTCACGAGGATAGTAGAAAAGCAAGTCACGGACGGTATGTAAACCAAGCCGTGCCAAATTATCAGCTTTTTTAAAACCTATTTCTGGTAAATCACTAAGTTTTTGCTCAATTTTTGGTGCAAGTCTCCGACTCACCTCAGTAACAATTGGAGATTTTGGATTTTTAATTTTGGATTTATAAATTCTCCCTTGCTCCCCTGCTCCCCTGCTCCCCTGCTCCCCCTGCTCCCCCTCCTGACGCTGCTCCTCTTGCTGTAGTTGGGAAAGATACCTACGAGTCTCTGCTACTAAATGCTGCCTTTCTTCCAGTGCTAGATGTGGATAACTAGCAAATTGCACCGCTAATCCTTGCCAACGGCGGCGTTCAGTATGGGGTAAGCCTGTGGGGAATTTACCCAAAGTTAGGCTCAGAAATTCACTGAAACGGTATTCTCTGCCCATCAAGTCTGTAAAGCCACGTTCAGCTTCTATTGCCAAGGCTTTGTGCAATCGTATCCAATCTGGTTTTTCATTAATCATTGGTCATTGGTCATTAGTCATTGGTCATTGGTCATTTGATGGACATAGACGCATCAGCGGTGAAGCAGCGCGGTCTTCTCCCAAAGGGAGAGGCTAGCACCAAGGGGGTTTCCCCCATGAGCGACTGCTGTTAGCGCAGCGTTAGCGACGCAGGAGCGTCACCCGAAGGGCTTCTCGCAGGGTAGGACAAATGACTAATCTTCAAACCAACTAGCGCGCCATGCAGCTTCCGCTTCAGCGTTCGCCTTTTCTTTATATCTCTTTTTATACTCTCGTCCTAACTTGTTTAGCTGAACTAAAATACTGCGGATTTGCCTGCGTTCAGAGGAAAGTGTCACATCAGCAAATTCAATTTCTCCTAGTCGCAGGTTAATAGCCATGATTTGCGTCAGTCCGGAATCTTCTGACTGCTGCTCATTTTCAATTTCAATTACTAAGTTTAATAAATTGGGTGGCCCTGGCATGACCTCAGCAGATGCTTCTGATGCTGCCGCCGCTGCTGCTAAAATCGGCTCTGGTAATTTTTTGGGTAATACCCCAGCTTTTTGTAATAAAAGATTAGCATCATGCGAAAGTTTTTTCAGTATATCTTGCATGACCTCTTCTAATTTCTCTTGCCATTTTGCCAGTTCTATAGGATCGGAGGTGTCGGGAGTGAGATAGTGAGAATTAGAGGTGTCTAGAAATAGTGAAGATGAAGAGGATGTTACTTCCTCATCTCCCTCATCCTCCTTATCTTCTCCCTCATCCTCCCCTGAATCTTCACTTTTAAGATAAATGAGCAATTGTTCAGCTGCCAGTTGACCTAACTTACGGATAGCTTGTTGCAATTGTTGGCGCTGATTCAATGACAAATGCAGAAAGTTTTCCGGATATCCTTGAGTACAAAGGTGGTAACTTGCGAGAATCAACTGTTTTTGTACAGCTAGCCCCAAGGTGTTTAGATAACTAGCATAAGCTCTTTGTAGTTCTACTGCGATCGCCCGGATCGCTTCTTTAAGTGCTGCAATATCCTGCTCAATTCGCTCGATTGCTCTTGCCATATCTTTTCGCTCTTGCCCATCTGAACCACTACATAGTACAAATGTACAAATTTATTTTCAAATAACTTTCTAGAGAATTTTAGATTTTAAATTAAATGCAAAATTTTCTGTCTTTACTAAATAAAATACAGGTCAGGCTATTTGCTTGACCTGTTTTGTAAAGAGCCATTAGTCATTTGTCCTTGGTAAAGAGTAATGACCAATGACTAATATTACTTGCTGCCCATTTGTGCAGCGACTTCATCAGCAAAGCTCATTTCTTGCTTTTCAATGCCTTCGCCCAGTACATAACGGACAAAGCGAGTCACTTGAATCTCTTCGCCTAATTGTGCCTTCGCTTGCTTCAAGAGGTCTTCCACGGAAATACTCTGATCGCGAATGTAAGGCTGGTCGAGCAAAGCTAACTCTTTGAGACGTTTTTCAATCCGTCCCTGAACAATCTTTTCTTTAATGTTATCGGGCTTGTTCGCTAAATCATCCTTGCCCATTTCGATGTCTTTTTCCTTTTGGGCAATTTCGCTAGGGATTTGATCTACGCTTACGTACTCGACATTTGGGCAAGCTGCAACTTGCATCGCAGTGTTCCGTGCCAAAGTTTGGAACTCTGAATTATCAGCCGCTGACTCAGTTTGGGAACCTAATTCTACTAATACACCAACTCGACCGCCAGTGTGAATGTAGCTATCTACTATACCTTGCGTGCCTTCTGCTAGTGCAAAATTGACAAAGCGGCGCACTTGAATATTTTCACCGAGCGTGGCAATGGTTTGCTTGATGAATTCTTCTACAGTCACGCTTTCATTGTCAATATAGGATTGAGCCAACAAAGACTCAACACTATTAGCAGTCGCTGCTTGCTTTGCTAGGTTCTTAACTAAAGCTTTAAAAGCCTCGTTACGAGCAACAAAGTCGGTTTGGCAGTTGACTTCTATGAGTACACCTACTCGACCTTTGGGCTGAATGTAAGTGTCTACTAGACCTTCTGCCGCAATGCGATCGCTTTTTTTACCCGCCGTAGAAATGCCCTTTTTCCGTAGCCAGTCTATGGCTTCTTCTATATTGCCATTAGTCTCTTGCAGCGCTTTTTTGCAGTCCATCATGCCAGCACCAGTTTTTTGGCGTAGCTCTTGGACGAGTTTTGCAGATATTTCCGCCATGTTGCCTCAATTCCTAACTTGACCTCGAGTTGTAATCGCTCACGGGTGTTGAGTATTTCTATCTTACTCAGGGCTGGGGGAGAAAAAATAATGAAGTTATCAGGTATGAGTTTTTTCGCCTCTACCTTTGCCTACAAGTTGCCGCAGGCTAGGGCGGATTGTTGCGATATAAACAACCGCCCAATGCATACTTACTTCACCCCTAGTTTGCTTATTCTTCTTCTTCCTCGTCGGGAATTACGGCGTCAGTATATTCGCTTTCTTCGTAGTCTTCGTCATACTCACTACCGTCGTAATCTTCGTAATCATCTTCAACATCCAGCTGACCGTGACGACCTTCATAAATGGCATCTGCCAATTTTCCGACTATCAGCTTAATTGACCTGATAGCATCATCGTTTGCCGGGATGGGGATATCTACTACATCTGGGTCACAGTTTGTATCCAACATGGACACAATAGGAATATTCAGCTTTTGGCATTCTTGAACTGCGTTATATTCCCGCCGTTGGTCTACAATTACCACGATATCGGGTACTTTCCGCATTGTTTTAATGCCACCCAAGTATTTCTGAAGCTTCGTCATTTCCCGACGTAGCATTGATGCTTCTTTTTTTGGTAACAAATCTAGTGCACCAGTTTCCTCACGGCGTTCTAAATCTTTCAGACGGTCTACCCGTGTTTTGATGGTTGCCCAGTTGGTCAACATTCCACCCAACCAGCGTTGGTTAATGTAGTGGGAACCACAACGGCTGGCTTCTTGGGCAATAATTCCAGCTGCTTGCCGCTTAGTACCGACAAAAAGAAATTTCTTCCCTTGTTCTGCGTGCGATCGCATATAGTTGTAAGCATTATCCATCAACTGGGCAGTTTGCACCAAGTCGATAATATGTACACCATTGCGGGAAGTATAAATGTAAGGAGACATTTTTGGGTTCCAACGCCGGGTTTGATGCCCAAAGTGAACCCCTGACTCCATCATTTGAGCCAATGAAACTACTGGCATATATTTTTCAACTCCGATTCGGGTTAAACCTCCATCCAAGTGTATTTCCCAATCAGGAAACACCCGAATTCTTAGATGTGCGAGATTAGTTAACCATACTAGGTTAACATATTCCAAAGAGTTGTAGTTGGTTGACCAAGTGAGGCTAAGAAAATAGCGCTGCCTACTCAACAATTAGGCAGCACTAGTAATAAAAATCTTGCTATTTTAAAGGTCTACTCCCGGTCTTCTCGCTCTTGGGGCTTGGGTTTTTGTCGCCGTTGTTCGATCTGCTCGTCGATAGTTTCTCTCATTTTGCGATCGGCAGCGTCCATCGCCGAATACTTAAAACGGTTGATTATGCCACTGAACAAGTTACCAAAGAATCTTTCAATTTCTTGCATAATTTTATACCTCAGTATTTAAAGGTAAATTCTTGATACATCGATCTTGGACTTTCTAGTGGAAGTAGGAAATAAAACGCTAACCTGTCCTTGGAGTATCTGTTAATCTCTTAGCGTTTCTGGGTGCTTAAAGGGCTGGCGATTTATTTATCCTTTGATTCAGTTTTGTTTGGGAATTTCTGTATAAAACAGTCTTCTCAATTAAATTAGTATTGTTGAGACTTACTAAATAAAAACGCGCTAGAGATTCATCTATTATATTCTGTCTCAGGCAATAAATGTAGCAAAAATATAGGTAACAAATTGTCTACTTGGTATTTAGCCAAGATATAACCAAAAATCTGCAAGATGATCTCGAAAGGCTTGATTTTCCGTTGTAAATGATGGCTGAAAAACTCAGATATAGCAAATTTTAAACCCACAGGATAAGTATTTCAAACCGTCTTGCAGAAAACTACACATATCTCGGTTTCATACATAGTCTAAAATACTACTCATTTCTTGCCGATAACGCTTGGGAGTTGTGTGTAGCATTTGCCCAAACACAGATGTCATGTGACTCTGGTTGCCAAATCCTGCTTCTACGGCTACCTGCGCTAGCGATCGCTTTTGGTTTTGTAACAGTTGTTGGGCAAGTTCCAGCCGACACCGGAGGACATATTGATAAGGTGACAGTCCAGTTGTTACCTTAAATGCTCGTGCGAAATGGTAGGGACTGAATCCTACTGTGGCAGCAATTTGTTTGAGGTTAAGTTCCTGGGATAAATGCGCTCTGATGTATTCCAAGGCAGACTTTAACAAATTTGGGTCTAAAAACTCTGGTGGACGTTTGAGCCGTCCAGATAGGTTTGAACGTCGGTAAATGATTTGTGCCAACACCGCTGTTGCAACCGATTCTAAATAAAATGCACCACCAGTTTGTCCATTATAAAAAAACTCTTGCATAGCGATCGCAACATTCACCTAATTGATGGGGTTGAATATTTATTAATACAAGGATTTAACACATTGGATACTAGCGGATGTTCACCGCTCAATGAATGCGTCTTATTTCATGTCAAAAGCCGAACTTTGATTGTCACCGATACAGTTTTCCATTTTGATGATCAATGTTCACCAAGCACAAGGTTAATAGCCAAACTTCTAAGTGGTTATAACCAACTTCGTCCATCGTTATTGGAGAAATTTGTAACTCAGGATAAAGTCAAAGTCAAATGGTCAATTCAACAACTTCTCACTTGGGATTTTGAACGAGTAATCATGGCGCATGGCAGCATGATTGAACAAAATGGTAAGCCTCAGTTTAAAGCAGGTTATGAGTGGTTTTTAGAAATCTCTTTGTAGCAATACTTAACCCATAAGTAAGTCGGCACGATAAAATTCATGCATAATTACACTCTGTGTTTTACTGAATAGTATCGGGATCTACATTGAGCGATGGCTGCGCCAACGCCAAGGGCGAACGCAACCTTGCCTTTAACTGTTCTATCTGCAACTCTGCCTGTTCTGCTCGTTGGCGTTCTTGTTCTGCTAGTTCTTCTGCTTGCTGTCTTGCTAAAATTTCTTGCCTTAAAGCCTCTACCAGTTCACCAGGGATCAGTAATTTTTCCCCTGTATCCTCTCGATAAAACCCAATTAGCCTTCCTTCAACCACCAAGCGTAGTTGTAACGGTTCACTGCGTCCATCTTGTATCGCTTCGTAAATTTCTCCCCGCAGGCGATAGCCACGTAACTGTTGTTCCACCCACTCGCTTTTCGGGTCAAATAGCCAGTATTCGTTGACACCTAGCTGCTCATAAAGGGTCTTTTTGAAGATTTCATCTTGTCCCTTAGTCCTAAAGTATGTCATTTCAAAAATAACTGTAGGTACTTGACCCTCTTCCCAAACTTTATAGTTGTCCCGACCGCCAGGTGCAACATCAAAAATTACCATTACATCTGGGGCTACCCACAACTTGGGAAAGCCTTGTGCATAGTAAAGAAATTGATTTCCCAATACTGTTGCCTGACGATTTGCCAGATATTGTTTCAAGACTTCTAAGGTAGTTAGTAAAGCATAAAGGTGGTCGTAGGTTTCTGCCACTGGTTGACCATCAGCACTAGGGTAGAAGATTTCTGATTCGACACTAACAGGTACAGTAGCCGTCACGTCGCTTTGCTCCGAATTCAAAATTCATGCATTAAGAATTTCCATAAATAAATTAACTTGCTTTGTATGCTTTTATGTTTTGCTCATGGTTGTAAAATCAGTGTTACAAAATTATTTTAGAGCAAATTCTAATTCCCCCTAATTTGGGATTTAGAAGCTTTGCAAAATGTAACTGGATAACTCACAAAATCCATCACCTTCGGCAGCTGTGGTCATATAAGCGGGCTGATGTTGCAATTTATCTGCATATTCCAGCACATTTGCCACGCCTACAGAAACAGGAAAATAACGGCGATCAAATAAACTTTCATCATTGGGACTATCGCCTACAGTGACAATTTGTTCTGGTGAATAATCAGGTAAGTATTTGCGTAATACCTGTAACAATCCCACAGCTTTATCTTGTCCTTGAGGTTTAATGTGACACTGCACGTTGCTATAAGTAAATCCCCAACCCATTTGTTGACAGAGATTATTTAGGGTTTGTAGTTCATCTTCACGCAAACCAGCTACATCAAAAGTCCAGTCGGTGATGCGAAAGCGATTATCAGCAGATTCTTGGATTTGGGGAAATTTAGTTTGTAAATTCTCAAAAGTCGTAGCCAAGTGCTGGCGATGTTGAACTAAATCAGGAATGGGTGTTAAGACTATTGGTTTGTGATTTCCAGGTGGAAAGTACAAACCGCCATTTTCTGCCATCGCACCTGCCACTGGCATCAAACTACTCAAGCCACTTACCCACCCAGCAGAACGTCCGGTGACAATTAGCACTTTAATATCAGCTGCGGCTAAATCCTCTAAAGCTTGTAGCAATGCTGAAGTAAATTTTCCTCGTCTAGTCAGAGTGCCATCCATATCTGTGGCTATCAGACGAATCTTGCTAAAGCTTGTAAATGAAGCCTCAGATAGGGGAGAGAGGCTCAAATGTCTGGACATATAAGGTTTGTAAAAGGCTGTAAAAAATATTAATCATACAGCAAGATGACCTTGAAGATTTGGGCATCCTAAACATCAGGAGTCAAGTTTTTCAGTTTCCAACCATGTCCACTTCAATGTTTCTTGCCCAATCCTCTGGGAAAAAGACTACTAAAAAGGCATCCCAGGAAGTGCCAGCAAGTAATCCTGAAATACCACCATTATTTTTGGTAACTTCTGGAGGACTGGCTTTAGTGGTGATTGCTTTGATTGTGTATAGTAAACTCCAGATAGATAAGCTGGAGAAAAAACTTAAGTTTGAGCAATTCCGCGCGCGAGAACTAGAGAAAAAGTTTAAGCTGGCGCTGGAAACAATTCGCAAAATGGAAACTAATCCCGATTTGGTAAACTCACGGGACTTTAACCTGGATTATCTGCGAATGCGGATGTCAGAGGAGGTGTTTCATTTTGCAATTCTTAATCAAATAAAGATTCAGATCAAAGAAAAAATTTCTCAAGCCCTGCGTCCAAATCAAGCCCAACAAGGATCGGTCGGAATTGCTAATAGCGCTGGACGACAAGTAGATGAAATTTTTGATGTCGAATATGAGACTGGTAGTCCAGGGAACTCTGCTAAACGGGTGCTGTTTCGGATTCAAATCAAGTTAATGAAATTACCGACACAAGCAACTTCTGCAACTATTAGTCAAATTATCGATTGTATAGAAACTTACTTAAGCCCCATAGAAGACGAAGATAGTTGGCAGCCAATAATTCAAGGTCGGATTGCTACTATGCATTGGGATCAAAAAGCTAAACCTACGCCTCTACTGGTACTGGAACAATCGAATGAAGGCGTGAATGTGACTTTTCGTACTAATCGCCAACCAAATACTCCAACTCCACCAAAGTTACCTGGAATTAAAAAATCAGGCTCGGCTAGATGATAAATTATGGCTGTCATTAATCATTGGTTATTGGTCATTAGTCATTAGTCATTTGTCCTTTGTAAATGACCAATGACTAATGACTAAAATCATCACTGAATAACTGTATTAGAGGAATTACGGGTTAGAAGACCATCTTCCATTTCTACGATGCGATCGGCTATATCTAAAATGCGGTTGTCGTGTGTTACTAATAAGATAGTAGTTCCCTGATTTTTGGCTAGACTCTGCATTATCTCCACAACATCGCGTCCTGATTGTTTGTCTAGCGCTGCTGTTGGTTCGTCTGCTAGTACCAAGGGAGGACGATTCACCAAGGCGCGGGCGATCGCAATTCTTTGTTTTTGTCCACCAGAAAGATTATCTGGGTAATAATCAACTCGTTCTTCTAGACCAACAGACCTTAGCATAGCTTTTGATTTAGCCATTGCTTCTGTTTGAGAAATATTATCGTTCAATTCTACTGCCATTTGCACATTTTGCTTGGCTGTCAAGAACCCTAACAAATTGTGAGCTTGGAAAATATAACCAATGTTGCGTCGCATCTGCACTAATTTGTTTTGACTGACACCAATAAGTTCTTCACCTAAAAATTTTAAACTTCCTTGTTGTACAGATCGCAAACCACCAATTAAGCTAAGTAATGTTGTTTTACCTGAACCTGATGGCCCGGTCATAATCACAATCTCACCTGGATATATTTCTAGGTTAATATCAAATAATATCTGTTTTCTCAGTGTGCCTTTGCCATAGAAGTGATTGAGATTTTTAATGGCAATTACAGGTTCTTTTTCAATCATCTTTTTGTAGTTATAAATTAGTATTTCTCAGATTTAACTGTAATGAATGTCAAACATTAAACTTAATTATTATTTTAATTGAGAGTTGTTATCAATATATTTTAATTAATATTAAATTAATTAAAATATATCTGCTGGATCGGCAGAGCGTAATTTTCTAACTGCGATCGCTCCAGAAATCATGCACATGATCATAGTCAAAATCAATACCATTGTTGCTCGATCAAAACTCATAAATACTGGTAAAAGTGTTGCATTTCTAGCGCTATTATACATAAATAAGGCAAAAACTATTCCAGGAAAATAGCCTAAAATTGCTAATAATAAAGCTTCTTGAAGAATGACTGTCAATAAATATTTTTGTGTATAACCTATTGCCTTTAGAGTAGCATATTCAGCTAAGTGATCTGCAACTTCTGTATAAAGAATTTGATAAACAATTACAGTCCCAACAATGAAACCCATGACAGTCCCTAATGTGAAAATAAAACCAATAGCTGTACTATTTGCCCAATAATTCCGCTCAAAATCAATAAATTCTTGTTTAGTTAAAACATTTACTTCGTTAGGTAAATACTTGCGTAATTCTTGAGCAATAATATTGGCATCGGCTCCTGGTTTTAATTTAATCAGCCCAATATCAATCAATCCTTGCTGACGATTGGGAAATAGCCGCAGAAAGTTGATATCACTTGTAATTAAATTACCATCTGCACCAAATGATGCACCTAATGTAAATAGTCCTCCTACTTTAATTCGTCGCCTTCGTACTTCTGCTGTTATAATCTTTCCTTGCTCATAATTAGCAACAATTGGGCCATATTCCTTTCTAGAAGAACGGTCAAATAGAACTACGTCAGGTAGTTTAAGTTTATCTAAGTTTTCCTGAACTCCAGGTAAGTTAAATAAGTTATTTTCTGGATTCATTCCAAAGATTAGGATACTCCGAGGTCTGCCTGTAACAGGATTTTTCCAGATTGTATAGTCTAAATATATTGGATGTACTGATTGAACTGCCGGTAATTCTAAAGCTTTATATAATCGTCGTTGAGAAAAGCTTCTCATCGCCAATATAGCGTTAGATTGACTATTAATTAAAACAATATCGCCTTGTAAGCTGTTATGGAATCGAACGTTACTATAATACAGAGCATCTCGAAAGCCGAGTTGCATAAACATTAAAATATCTGCAAAAGCAATTCCTGCTAAAGCCACAGCTAGGCGAGTTTTTTCTCTTGTCAGTTGTAGCCACGACAGAGGTATTTTTTGATTCATTTTATAAACATACTAGCAAGTTTGGCGATTTGAGTTTTAACTAATTATGGTGACACCTGTACCAAATGAATAGAATGTTTAAAATTAATTAAACAGACTATACACTAATATTTAAAATTTAAAATATCAAATTATAAATTGGTATTACTGCTCATCTACAACTTAATTAGTTATTAATATCCACAAGAACTTTAGCATAAGTTAAACCTGAAACTTTCTGGCTATCTTCTGGAGACAGAGCAATTTTAACTTCTACAACTCTGGCATCTACATCTGCTGCTGGATCTGTGTTCAGCACATCTTTTTTACCAATTTTTCTACCAATTTCAGTGACAGTTCCCTTTAATTCGTCGCCAAATGCGCCGTTATCGCTGGTGATAGTAGCATTTTGACCAAGACGCACTTTACCAATGCTGTCTTCAGGAACTTCAGCAATTACAAACATTTGGTTGGTTTGGCCAATTTCGGCAATGCCGTTTGCGCCGATCGCTTCACCCGATTTGGTATAAATTTTTAAAATCTCTCCAGCGATTGGTGCTTGAACGTAACTTAACCTTAGTTCTGCTTCGGCTTTTCTGACATTTGCGATCGCATTACTAACTTGGGCTTGTGCTACTTGCACATCGGTAGGAGTGACATCTAAAATTCTGCTCAGTTTGGCCTTTTCTTCATCGATTTGTCTTTGCAAAGTTGCTAAAGTTTTATCACGGTTAACTCTGGCTTCGATTAGCTGCTGTTGCAAAGTTGCTAAATTTTGTATTTGGTTAGCTCTAGCCTCAGCAAGTTGCTGTCGTACAGTTGCTAATGTCTGCTTTAAGGTAGCTTGGCTTTCAACCACTTGCTGATTAGCAGTTATTGCACTCAAACGTCTACTATCCCGCTCTTGCTGAGAAATCGCGCCTTCTTTGTATAAAAAATCATAGCGTCCGGCATCAACTTGGGCATTGCGCTGTTGGGCTTGAATACGTGTAAGCGTTGCTCTTAGAGCTTCTTTTTGCCCACTGAGTTCAGCTTCTAGGCGATTTACAGTTGCTTGTTGGACAAGTTTATCACCACTTAATTGAGCTGCAATCCGGGCGATCGTTGCTTGTTGACCATTCCTTTCTCCAAGTAACTGCGCCTGTAAGCGAGCAATAACTGCTCTTTGAGCTTGAATATCTCTTGGAGATCCAGCCCTGACTTGGGCTAAATTTGCACGGGCTTCTTGGACTTTCGCCTTTGCCTCTTGTAGTCCGGCTACTTGGGTATCGCGGTTGTCCAAAATTGCCACAATTTGACCTTGTTTTACCCGTTCACCCTCTTTCACCAGAAGTTGCTGAATTCGTGACGATGGTGCTAATCCTGATGATGGGGCGGACAATTTAACAACTTCGCCTCGCGGTTCCAAACGCCCTACCGCACTAATGCTATTAGTAGATGGCATTACTGGTACAGATGTAGTTAGTTTCCTCAACTGCTCAATTTTGGCCGTACCTAATATTCCAGCAGCGATTACTATTGGTACGGCTACAGCGATACCCCACCAAATCTTAGGTTGTTCATGATTAAGTGGCTGCTCAGTTGGCTTTGGCTTTTCAGTCACCCTTGACATAGTATTTTGCCCATTTACCTGAATTGTGCTGATGGAAGTAAAAATAAAAGGGTTTTTAATCAACAGCCAGCTGTTAAGCTGTTACGCAAAGAAAATTGCACATTAACTAGTGTTCGCGTAGCGTCTCCTTCAGGAGAGAGTTGTCCTTTGTCATTTAGTCTCTGTCCTTAGAAACACAAATGACTAATGACGTGTATGGAGTTTGTGCAATATGGCGCATTAGCTTAGAACAAACAACAGTGGTTTAAAGCTGGGTATCGCTTAAAATCCATTGTGTGATGAACGTTCAACACTATGGCTTTACAAAATGGTGTTTTCTATAGCCGCTGATTATGTATGCAATACACTTTGACCTCACTTCCATTCCTCTCTTTTAAAAAGAGAGGTTTTGAGACTTACTACGGGGCGGGGTTAGGTCTGTATTGATAAGAAGCGCTATAGGAGCTGGCTATTCAATAATGAGTATTATTGATACATAAGTGCAATGGAAGTTAGTTGAATTCACAAGCAGTATGAATCTAGATATAAAGACGCGATGTATCACGTCTCTACACAAAATCCTAAATTGGTATGATGCGGTATACTGCTACATTCACTACGGCTATAGTTAGTTACAAAATTGAAAAGAAACATCAAAAATAGACTGCTGCCTTTGTTAGACACAATCTTGCTACAAAAGTTAGTCTTCCTTAAGTCAATCAACGATTAACTAACTAAAAAATATCTATCAACTTCAGCATTCTTAACATCAGAGTTTCCTTAACTTTCTAGTTAATGAGTTAGCTATCTCTAGTTGTTTGCATTTACCAAGACAACAAACCATTTTGTAATATTCGCTTCAAAAACCTTACTATTCTCCCTGTTGCTGTTTTGGAACTCCATTAAACTCTCGTTGAATGAATTCTACATTTATCCGTTAGCTGAAAACGTAACAGAGCCTACAGATAGGGGAGATGGAGGGAATGATTAAGTTGGGAGATCGAATAAAACTGTAGTCATGTAATTTTCTGCCCAAACTGGACCAAAGGCTTTTTCTAGTACACGGCGGGTTTTATCGTTTTGCTGCTGTTTGGTGCAGTAGTTGTGTTGTCCAGCAAGATTTTGTGTGACTTGTTCAATGGAAACAGGACTAGAAGCGATCGCTTGGATGCAATGAATATCTAAAAATTCTCGCACCCGCGAGAGAAACATTGTTTCTTCTTCTGGAGAACTGGGGCGCACAAAGATGCAAAAATCTGAAAAAATATTTCCCCATTCAGGTAATTCACGAGGTTGGGAAAAGTTAAGCACTTTTAGCTGTGTCAGTTGAGAAGTATAAGATTCTGGTAAAGTACGCTCTAATTGAATCGGAGAAAGATCTGCGATCGCTGCACTAATTTGACCTCTACCCCCAACTAAATCACAACCAAACATTGGCAGGTTGTATTCTGGACGGGGAAACATGACACAGTGCAAAATATCCAGCATATTTCCGATTTTCGCCAGTTCCAAGTGCATTTTCCGAAACTGGGGCGTTTGATAGCAACGGTTTTCAATCGTCAGTTTTTCGCCTTCTAGTCTACCTTCCACATACCCCAACTCATTAGGCAAATGGTAGGGGGATAAATCTAGGTGCTGATGCCAAGCTGCCTCAATACAATCAGCTAGCTGACGAATTAGGGGATGTTGTTGCTCGCGCAGCGAGGGCATAGAAGTAAATGACATATTCTAGTTGGAAATGCGATCTAATGGCCAGTCTACAACTTGTCGTGTCATACCTGTTGTGGTCTGCAATATAAGCAAACACTTACACCCAGCCAACGTAAATTTATAAGACAGATACTTTTCACAATAATTAGTTTTTTTGTAGTCTAGGTTACAGAAATAATTCGAGATTAGTCCATTTGTGAAGGCTAATAGAAAGCTATGAAACTAGATTCTTATAGACCAGATTTGGCTATGCAAGCAAGAAGGCACAATCTGGAAGGCTTACAAAGGTTCAGAGCTTCTACTTGGGTAAACCTTCTGCAACTTCCCAACCCCTTTAGTTTTGACGAAGCACTTTTATTGTGTCCGGTTTCAGCAGATGAGTGGCTAGTCTGGATTCCAGATCATGGAGAGGCAATACTCAATATCAGGCAATTTAGTTATTAGTTATTGGGCATTGGGCATTGGGGAGCCAGTGCGTTGGGCGGCTTTGCCGACTTGAAGCAACTGGCGTCATTGGGCATTGGTTATTCACTTTGGACAAGATGACTATTGCCAGAAATCAGTGATATCGTATCCTAGTTCTTCTAGCATGTGCCGTAGCAAGGGTAAACTCAGTCCAATTACATTGCTGTGACAGCCTTCAATTTTTTCTACAAAGAAACTTCCAAAACCTTCAATGGCAAAGGCACCAGCACACTTAAGCGGTTCACCTGTAGCAACATAAGCTTTAATTGCCTTCTCGCTCATTTGAGCAAAGTAAACTTTTGTAACTTGAGACTTGACTAAAGTACGATTTTGACCAAGGTCAATTAAGGCGTGACCTGTATATAAGTCGCCAAAGTTACCTTGCATTATCTGCCAACGAGCGATCGCTTCCGAGAAGTCTGCTGGTTTGCCGTAAATTTCACCATTTATGGACAAAACTGAATCACAACCTATAATCAAAGTTGATTCAAACTGTGGGGCTACAGTTTCCGCTTTATACTGGGCAAGAGTTTTGACCAATTCTGCTGGTTCACTTAATTCAATTTGCGACTCATCAAAGTCACTTGGTTTAACTATTGGTTCAATACCAACAGTTTGCAGCAAGCGGCGTCGGGCTGGGGAAGCTGAGGCAAGTACAATAGGTGGAATTTTCATGATCTGACAAACTTACTAATTGGGAATGGGGCATTGGGGATTGGGCATGGGGCATGAAGAAGAGACAAGGTAGATAAGGAGGAGGTAGACTTGGGAGAGATTTATTCAATAATTTTCCTTGTCCCCTTGTCCCCCTTGTCCCCTTGTCCCCCTTGTCCCCCTTGTCCCCTTGTCTCCCCTGCTCCCCATTCCCCAATTAATAAACAGAAAAAGAATTTACAACCTCGTCAATCATTCGTTTAACTTTCGGCCAGCGTTTTTCAGGAATTGAGGCGTTGAAGGTAAAAAGTTTACCACGGCTAACAGCAACGCTGGTGATGTTGTGTCGTTCCTGTTGATTGGGGAGTTTAACCTCATACTCTAAAAGGTAGTATGTTTTACCGTCTACTTCTCGCTGTGCGGCATTGACTAATTCAGCCGAACGACCAGAGTCAGGAGGCGCGAGAGCCGCTTTTCCTAATTTATATCCTACTTCTGTTGGGGTTCCCAGTTCTGACAAAGTTTTGCCTTCTGGAACTGGGCTAATCACAACTGAAACATTTTCGGACACCTCAATCAAATCGTGGAAAACCACATCTGGCCCATCGGCAACTTTAACTGCCAGCCAGCCGTTAGGATATGAAAACTCATAGCCATCACTACTGTCTACAAAGCTTTTGAGTCCAGCCGCAGCCGCTACACTAGAATTACTCAGGCTGAAGCTCAACACCAATAGCAAAATTAATACAATTCGTTTCCACATTTCTACAGATTTCTTTGGGCTGGAGACAACACTAGCCAGTTTGTCCAGAAAGCGGGGAGCGATGTAGTAACCCATGAGCTTGTTTATGAATAGTTAGCAGTTCTAAAGTTAATGTTAAGTTTTTCTGGGGACAGCGATCGCTTCAAAATCGTCAAAAAATCAACATTGAATGCCTGAAATTCTATCATTACATTTAGTGTTTTCTGTCAATGTATAACTTCTAGTAATAAAATTTACAAACCTTAAAGCTTTATCTGATAAATAATCTTTATTAATGTTTTTATTTCTAAAACCAGATACTTAATACAAATTTTTTTATCTAAATAGAGCAAAATTGCTGATTCAATTTAGCCAACAAAACTTTGATTTTAGCGAATTTGTGCAATTTTTGAACAGCCATTATCAAGAAAGTTTGACAATTATTTGCAATTAAGATGTACTTTCCTATAGAGTTAATTATCAAGTAGATAAGAATATTTCTTACTAACTTGTAAGAGATATCTGCGTTCTTGACGACAATCGCATAAGTGATTTGGGTGTGAGGCAAGTATGAAATTTGACAAAAATAATGGAATTAACTGGCTGCGTTTTGCAGGCATACTAGCAGTGTGCTGGATGATGCAACCTACTGTGGGGCGAGGTCTGATGACAAGCTGCTTCTCTACAAGACGCTTTGCGAACACATCTACGCAACCACCACCAATTACTAAAATCCCGTACCTGAGTAAGATTGACCATCCGCTGACTTACGAGATTCCTAGTTATGTTCGCTTCGATAGTTCAATTTTTTATCGACGAGAGAACTGGCGAATGCAACTGAATTTCCGTAATTTGTTTAACACAGAATATTATCTTGGTTCACCAAATAGCGATCGCTTAAGTGTGATTACTGGCACACCTTTTAGTATTGTGGGAACAATTTCGGTGCAGTTTTGATTGCAATCAGAGGACATTACATTAGGAGTATGCACTATGAACTATAAACAAATCCGCGACTGGACATTTTATATACACCGCTATCTTGGCTTAATTGTCGCACTACTGTCAATCATCATCGGATTAACTGGCAGTTTACTAGTCTTTGAGCGAGAAATCGACCAATTCCTAGTCAGTCAACAATTTGGGCAAGTCATTCCTCAAGGACAACGCCTTCCCGTCGAGTCCGTAGTCGAAACTGTCAAAACCGCCTACGCCTCGCAACCTGAATTGAAACTATCAAGCATCATTACACTTCCAGATGCCCATCTTCCCTATGTCGTCAGATTGGAAGCTCCAGATGATAAACGAACGCAAGTATTTGTCAATCCCTACACAGGTGCAATTATGGGTTCCCGTGAGTGGGAGCGTACATTGATTGGGTTCACCTTCAAACTCCATTACGAACTCCTAGCGGGTAAAATCGGAGAAATCATCATTGGGATAGCCGCGCTTTTTCTTTTCATTCTTAGCATTACAGGGATTATTTTATGGCCAGGTTGGCGCAAACTGATTCTTGGTTTCAAAATCAAGTGGAATGCACATCCCAAGCGAACCAATTTTGATATTCACAAGGTGGCAGGCATTATTGCAGCTGTTTTCCTGACTATGATTGCTTTCACAGGCGTGTGCTGGAATTTTTGGGATTTTTCTCAACCTGCGATCTATGCAGCAACCTTCACTCCTATTCCACCCACACCAGTTTCTCAACCTATAAAGGGCAAGTCACCCTTGGGGCTAGACGAAATTCTCAAAAAAGCTGATGCTGCCTTACCAGGTGCTATTACTATCTATATGAGTCTGCCACAAACACCAGAAGGAGTATTTAGGGTAGGCAAAAAACAGCTTCAAGAGACAGACGAGTACGGTCGCTCTCAGGTTTATCTTGACCAGTATACAGGCAAAGTGGTGCAACTAAAAAATGGTTTGGAGCCATCACGAGCTGACGTTGTTTTCAATTCATTTTCACCAATGCATTATGGTACCTTTGGTGGCTTACCTACCCGTATTCTCTACATATTTGTCGGACTTTCACCACTGATTCTATCTATCACTGGCTTTGTCATGTGGTGGTATCGCTACAAAGGTAAAAATCCCAGACAAAAGTCAATGAAGATGATTGAGTCTTTGCCTTCAGTGAAAAATTAAAGAAGAAGTCATATCATGTCCGGTTAATTAGTTATAATTCCCGAATCTATGCAGAAACCAGGAAACCCTCTTTCTCCCTGCTAAGAGCTCCCTGCTCCCTGCCCCCCTGCCTACACAGCGATGTCTCCTAACAAAGTGATTTTTATTCAAGTATAAATACTCAATTTATCCTTTTGCTAAGTTCTTAATATTGAATTCGGGCAGTCGTTTGTTGAATTCGGGCAATCGTTTGTTGAATTCGGGCAGTCGTTTGTTGAATTCGGGCAATCGTTTGTTGAATTCGGGCAGTCGTTTGTTGAATTCGGGCAGTCGTTTGTTGAATTCGGGCAATCGTTTGTTGAATTCGGGCAGTCGTTTGTTGAATTCGGGCAATCGTTTGTTGAATTCGGG
>NZ_JBALDE010000031.1:0-11485 GCF_036917515.1 Nostoc sp.
TATGCTGAAGTATTCAATTCGATTATTACTTCATTACTTGAAGTACGGGAAAATACCCGTGTTAACCTGATTCATCCCGCACTTATGCAACGCCTGAAATTGTTGTAAAAACTGGCAATATCCTCTGAAAATGCTTGATATTTAGTTGCTAACACAGAAACTGCGATCGCAGACTCTGGCATTTCTCCATCCTGCGTAGGCGCTAGCCCGTCGTAGACATCGCACACAACATAATTTCGTTATCAGATCAAAAAAGGCGTAGAAGCTCTGCTTCTTGTCGCCAGACATCGCCCATTTTCAGTCCAAGGTGTCATCATCTCGCTGGTTTCTGCTCAAATTCGTAGTTCACTGAGTTGTCACAAACACAAACTATCCTATAATCGATAGATTTGGTAATCTGATGTCTGTCTATGCCTGCTAACACTACTGATTTAGAGAAACGCCTATGGGAAGCAGCGGATGAGTTACGCGCTAATTCTAGGCTAAAGTCCAGTGAGTATTCCATCCCGGTACTGGGGTTAATTTTCCTCCGCTACGCTGATTGGAAATTTACCCATGCTGAGGAGGAACTAAAAAATACAGGTAGTAGAAGACGTGGAATTACCAAAGTAGATTACCAAGCAAAGGGTGTCATGTATTTGCCTGATGCTGCCAGATTCTCCACACTGCTGAACTTACCAGGAGGGGCAGATATTGGCAAGGCAATCAATGATGCTATGCGTGCCATTGAAGCAGAGAATGAAGAATTAAAGGATATTCTGCCCAAAACTTACAATCGCCTCGAAAACGATCTGTTATTTGACTTGTTGAAGAACTTTAATAAAGTCGAATTAGGAACAATTAAGAATTTAGACAGGACAAGGTTTTGGAGATGTGTATCTGTCGCATTCTTTTTTTAAATTGGTATAATCATGGCATGGGCACTGACAAACGACTAGATTGTTTTCACCCATAATTTAGATTTTGGTACACTGCTGACAATCACTCAAGCTGATGCACCCAGTGTCATTCAAGTGCGATCGCAAATCTTTTGATCTCGATGTCTGAGCGATCGCTTTCAATATTGCTTTAAAAATGACAACCAAAGGCAATTTGGTATAAGCAACAGATACATAGAAATCATGTTGAGGTACTTCAACATCGTGTTGAGGTACTTAAAAGTCGTGTTGAGGTACTTCAACATCGTGTTGAGGTACTTCAACATCGTGTTGAGGTACTTAAAAGTCGTGTTAAGGTACTTCAAAGTCGTTTTGAGGTACTTCAAAGTCGTTTTGAGGTACTTCAAACTTTGTCGCACCGCAATCAAGCTGTGTAAATTGGGTTGAGGCTTTGCGTTTACCTTCCTTAACCCCATCAATCCCTAACGCCGAACTTTTGAGTTAAAAATGGAGTAAATCGATACTCCATACTTATGCGTCCACCTCACCCAGACTTAGAAGCAGCGCTAGAAAACGCTACCATTGACCTATTCTCTCAACTGCAATGGCAAACAGCCAACTGTTACCATGAAACCTTTGGTACAAACAGCACACTGGGGAGAGAAACAAGGGATGAGGTAGTTTTAATTCCCAAATTGCAATCAGCTATACAAAACTTAAACTCTGACTTACCCACCGAAGCTATCCAACTGGCCATTGAGGAACTAACTCGTGACAGAAGCACGTTGAGTTTAGCCAATGCAAACGCAGAAATTTATCAACTCCTCAAGGATGGGGTAAAAGTCAGTTTCAAAAATGATGAGGGAGAAGACCAAGCAGAAACAGTCAAAGTCATAGACTGGAATCACCCAGAAAATAATAACTTTTTTCTCGCTTCCCAATTCTGGGTAACTGGAGAGATTTACACCAGAAGAGGAGATTTAATTGGGTTCGTGAATGGTTTACCTTTAGTATTCATCGAACTCAAAGCACACCACCAACGCTTGGAACTTGCCTATAAAAATAATCTTACAGATTACAGGCAAACTATTCCTCAACTATTCTGGTACAACGCATTTATCATCCTCTCCAATGGCATAAAAAGTCGCATTGGTAGCTTAACTGCCAAATGGGAACATTTTGCTGAGTGGAAGAAGATAAATTCTGAAGGAGAAGAAGGGATAATTTCTCTAGACACAATTATTAGAGGTACTTGTGAACCTACCAAATTACTGGATCTAGTTGAAAATTTTATCTTCTTCTACGCTGCCAAAGGCACTTTAGTAAAAATCGTTGCCAAAAATTATCAATATTTAGGTGTTAACCAAGCAGTTACCGCAGTTGAGGAAATCAAAACCAATCAAGGAAAATTAGGCGTATTTTGGCATACCCAAGGTAGCGGTAAAAGTTACTCAATGGTTTTCTTCTCCCAAAAAGTGCTGCGTAAACTCTATGGGAACTGGACATTTGTCATTATTACCGACAGAGAAGACTTAGATGAACAAATCTATAAAAACTTTGCCTATGCTGGTGCTGTGACAGAAATCGAAAAAAATGTCCGCGCCAGTAGTGGAGAACACCTCAAACAACTCCTCATTGAAGACCATCGCTACATTTTCACGATGATTCAAAAATTCCGCACCGACAAAGGCGGAACCTATCCCCAACTTTCTGATAGACCAGATATTATCGTCATTGCTGATGAAGCACACCGCAGTCAGTATGACACATTCGCGCTCAACATGAGAAATGCCTTACCTCATGCAGCATTCATTGGTTTCACTGGTACACCCCTAATGTTAGGAGAGCAAGAAACCAAAAAAACCTTTGGTGATTACATCAGCATTTATAACTTCCGCCAATCAATAGAAGATAGCGCTACAGTTCCCCTCTACTACGAAAACCGAATTCCCGAATTGCAACTCACCAATGATGCACTCAATGAAAATATGGCAGAAATCATTGAATCTGCATCACTAGATGAGGAAGAAGAGGAGAAATTAGCAAGACAATGTGCCAGAGAATATCAATTAATTACCAGAGATGACCGATTAGAAAAAATCGCTCAAGATATTGTCAGTCATTTACTAGGTAGAGGATACCAGGGGAAGGCAATGATTGTCAGCATTGACAGATTTACTGCTGTCAAAATGTACAACAAAGTTCAGCACTACTGGCAACAACATCTGCAACAATTAAAAAATCAACTTGCTGAGTCTAATTTAAGCGAATTTGAACGCAAAAAATTATCAATCACTATTAAATATATGGTAGAAACAGATATGGCAGTAGTCATATCTTAATCTCAAAATGAAGTAGAAGCATTTGAGCAAAAACAATTAAATATCACTCCTCACCGTCAAAGGTTAGTGAATGAATCTCCCCCACTGGATGAAAAATTCAAAGATCCATCTCATCCCCTACGGATCATCTTTGTCTGCGCTATGTGGATGACTGGATTTGATGTCCCCAGTTGTTCCACCATTTACTTAGACAAACCGATGAAGAACCATACTCTCATGCAAACCATTGCCAGAGCAAATCGTGTCTTCCCAGGTAAAGTCAATGGACTGATTGTTGATTACATAGGTGTCTTCCGCGATTTACAGAAAGCATTAGCTATTTATGGTTCCGCATCTGGTGGTGGTGTTGAAGAAGGAGATACTCCAGTTAAAGCGAAAACAGCTTTAGTGGCACAATTGAGAGAAGCGATCGCCCAAACCACAACATTCTGTACCCAAAAAGGCATTGATTTTGCTGTACTAAAGTCAGCACAAGGTTTTGCACGCACCAAATTTTGGGCAGATGCAGTAGAATCCATCATTATTAATGATGATGCCAAAAAAACTTATCTTTCCCTAGCAGGTAACGCTAACAAACTCTACAAAGCTATCCTTCCAGATCCTGCTGCTAATAAATTTACTGCTATCAATGCTCACTTGCAGACAATCAAGGAGCAAATTCTGGCAGAAGTACCAGAAGTTGATGTGTCCGAAGTGATAGAACAAGTGGAGGAACTGTTGGATCTGTCCATCACTGCTGGAGAGTTTGTGATCACAGAATCCCACTCTCAACGCATCGACTTAAGCCAAATCGACTTTGAAACGTTAAAAAATCAATTTGCTAGTAGTGACTACCAAAGAACAGAGACAGAAAAACTCAAAACTGCGATCGCGCAAAAACTCCAGCAGATGGTGAGATTAAATAAAACTCGCATCAACTACCTGGATAAATTCCAGCAGATGATTACAGAGTACAATGCAGACTCACGCAACGTGCAGATATTCTTCAATGATTTGATTAACTTTGCTCAAGAATTGGGTGCTGAAGATAAAAGAGCGATCGCCAAAAATCTCACAGAAGAAGAACTAGTAATTTTTGATTTACTAACTAAAGCAGAAATTCAACTGACTAAACAAGAGGAACAGGAAGTCAAACAAGTTGCAAGAGAATTACTGAAAACTCTCAAGAAAGAGAAGTTAGTTTTAGATTGGAAGAAAAGACAGCAAACCAGAGCATCAGTAGAAGTGGCGATTAAGGATAGTTTGGATAGATTACCTCAGAGTTATTCTGCTGAACTGTATGAACAGAAATGTCAGGAAGTTTATCAGCACATTTATGAGAACTATTCTGGGCAAGAGAGTATCTATGCTACTGGTGCGTGAATGCTGCAAAATTTAAATCACTGCTAACCTAACATTGAGATGAGATAGCAGACTCATTAAGGAATCAAATGCAACTACAGATAAATGATCGCGATTTATAATATTTATCATGTTCCAAACTCAGTAAACTGACGCACATAAGGTTCGTGAAACGCCAAAATAATATCTTGTTTAGGTACTCCCATCTCAACTAATCGATTGGCAATTCCAACTTCGGTACCATCGTGTTGAATCCATATTTTACCATTTTTAATATCGAGATGTAAAATACAGCCAAAATCCCGTTTATTTCCCCGCCAACCGACATAAAGTAATTGATAGTGGTCTTGCTGTTCATCAAAAATTGTTTGCACTTCATACTCTTCGTAATTGCGTGACATCGAAGCTCGTTTTTGTCGCTCAGAAAGAAGGTGTTTAATATATTGTCGATATTGTTCTACAGCCATTGACGAATAACCTCCTCTTCTACATCGTAAATCATCAATCGTAATTGATATTTTTCAACCGCCGATGCAATAAATTTACGTTGAAAAAAAGTTTCATAAATCGGGACGTGAACAGCTAAATAAAGTCGGCGTTCTGGTTCAATTTTATCTAATGCATCCCGATAGTTTAAAAACTGCCCCAAGGCTGTATGAAATTCTGAAACATTCGATGGACTAATAAAACTTTTAATTTCTACTGCGATTTTTTGTCCCTCTCGCTCTGCTCCTAAAAGTTGCTCTGCGGCTAAATCAATCTCAAAATCTACATCATCCACATTAATTTCATAAGGGTCAGCCGTAATTTTCCAGCCGTCTTTTTCTAAAGCATTTCTGACAATATTATGAAATCTATAGGAATCCTATCTGATTTCTGAACAGTATTTCAGATGAAACCCTAATAAAATGGGCTTTTCAGTCTCGGTATTTTTTCAAAAATCAAATCGGAGTCCTATATCTTTTGCCATTGGAGTTCATTACACTAAAAATTAGGCTGATTAAAGGTAGATAATACACAATATTTGCTTTAACTCCCATTTTAACTTAGGGGTTAGTTTGGGAGTAACGTCTAAAGATATGCAAGCGATACCTACGGCACACTTTGCGATCGCTCGTAACTCTGTAACCTCATACTATAAAAGTAATATTCAAACATTTTCTCAAAATTTGCGTAAAAACTCCCCAGCTTGTTCGTAGAAGGGTTTAAAGAGGTTGGGGAGGAATCACCATGTGTCGATAAAAGTCCATGTACGGTATATTTTACCGTTTATCTCGGTTGGTTGCGATTCCTGCGGAAAGCTGACGCTAACGCCATGATTTGCTTTGCGATCGCGATTTCCACAAATCAAATGACCATTTACCCCTACAGTATTTATGTATCTATGATGACAACAAAATACCAAACTTTCGAGGTGCAGCAGGAGATGTCGATAGGTTATGAATTATACTTGCAGTTGCGTCAGCTAGTCTACGCAGCGCAGCAGCATCCCGCAAAAAGTGCAGAACGACGGAAAATATTAAATCAATTGATTGCCAAAATTCAAAATTCGAGGAAGTTAACAAGGTTTTCCCAATGGCGACATTCGCCTAATTTTGAAGATATTTATAGCGAAGCAGAAGCAAACATCTATCTCGAAATTTGCAATAAAATCGAAGATTATCATCCAGAACATCCCGTAATGGCTTGGGTAAATAAATTATTTTATTGGCGATTTCATGATGTTAAAAGACAGTACAAAAATCAACAATCCAAAATATTATCCTTTGATGAATTAGATAATTGTAAAAATGACTCCGATAAACCTATTAGTGAAGAATTATCCAGAGTTGATAAAAAAATATTTGAATTAGCAAATGAGCGCCAAGATAAAAGTATTCTGATTAATAATAATGTAATTGAAGTATCAGTAGTCAGAGATTTCATCCAAAATGACCCAGAGGGTATTTTGCAAAATAATTACATTGGTGAAGATAAAAATGCCAATTTCCAGAAAGTGATATTGATACGATTTGATGAAAAAACTTGGGAAGAGATATCAAAACAATTAGGTCATCCTATTCCCAGACTTTCCGAACTATATCAACGCAGTGCCAAAAAGCGTAAAATTCTCGATTATTTTCGTAGATACCTACAGTAAATCGTTAATTGATTGAACTACCAACTTACAAACAATCACACTTGCACAACCATATCCAATGAAAATCATGAACTTTAACCACAAACAAACATCTTTCACAATTCCTCTGAGTAGCAAAGCTCATGAAAAGGCAAATCAACGAAGACAAAGAATATCAAATACTGAGGATGGAAAAAAAATCTATCTCAATACTTTAGCTGTGTATGCGGTCAATTATTATCTTGATTGCATGGGTTTTGAAACTAATTGGTCAAATGCAGATAATAGTAATTCGTGGATGTTAAGTTTAATTGATTTGGCTGATTTGGAAATAAAAAATATTGGCAAAATCGAATGTCGTCCGGTGTTACCAGATGCAGAATATTTGGAAATTCCCACTGAAATAAGAACAGATAGAACTGCTTATGTCGCAGTGCAGTTTAACCATGCTTTGAGGTCAGCAAAGATTTTAGGCTTCACTACTCAACAACTAGCAAAGATACATTTAAGTCAATTACAACCTATTGATGATTTGCTCGATTATTTAACAGTGAAAGAAGCAACTGCAAAAGTTAATATTCGAGAATGGATGAAAGGAGTATTTACAGAAGGTTGGTTAAACCTGGAAGAAATCTTTAACCCACGAGAACTGAGTTTTAGATTCGCTAGAAATTTTAACGTGACAAAGTGCAAAAAAATTGATATTGGTTTGCATTTAAATGGCAAGTCTGTGGTTTTGATTGTCAAGTTAAATCCTAAAAATAAAGAGATAGTAGATGAGAAATATCAAAATCAGGGCGGAATTGATATTATCGTACAAGTTCAACCCGACCCAGAAAAAAGTGTTTCTTTACCTCCAGGATTAAAATTAGTTGTTAGTGATGAAAATGGTCAAGAAGTAGATTCCGTTATTTCTCGACAGCATGATAATTGGGTGGATATTAAATTAAGTGCAGAGTTAAATGAGGAATTTTGTGTTGAGATAATTTTAGATGAGTCGAAAGTGACTCAGGATTTTGTTGTATGATTTTGTAGGGTGTGTTATTAACGCGCCTAAATATGTCTTTTTGGTGCGTTACGGACATTCGTCTTAACACACCATACATATATTTTTAATAATTCAATAAATTAGATTGCATCACCTATGAAAAAGCTGGTTATTCTCAAATTTGATGGTAACTTTGAATCAGGGTTTCAAGTTAATATAGAAATAGCTAATGAAAGACAACGCGCTTATCTAACCACCATAACCAAGTTACCAGAAAATATTAGTATTCCTCAAATATTAAATAACTGGCACGAAATATATTGCAGTCTAGATAGTCAATTTAGGATTAAATCAGGGGGGAGTAGTAGGGGTAATCTGGAGTGTTTAAAGCAAGAATGTACAAGAGAATCTATCAACTTAGTTGCTAGTTTTAATCAATGGCTGAATGCACCATCTTTTACTTTTATTACTAATACTCTCAAAGAACTAAATCCCCAAGATGAAATTAGAATAATTATTACAACTTCTTGCCATGAATTACGTCAGCTTCCCTGGCATTTGTGGGATGTTTTAACTGAGTTACCGTTGGTAGAAGTGGCTTTAAGTTCGCCTAATGCTGAACGTGGGGAAAGACCTTACAGAGAAAAGATTAGAATTTTAATTATTTTAGGCGATCGCACCGGAATTAACATACATAAAGATAAACAATATTTGCAAAGTTTCTGTGGTAATGATGCCGAAATTATTTTAATCGATAACCCATCCCGTGAGGAATTAAATCATTACCTGCAAGATAATCTGGGGTGGGATATGTTGTTTTTCTCTGGACATTCCCAAACTCAAGGAATGCAGGGAAGGATTTATTTAAATAACTCTGATAGTTTGACGATGGCAGAATTGAGAGATGCTTTGCAAGTGGCGATAAAAAGACGATTGCAAATAGCGTTTTTTAATTCCTGCGATGGTTTAGGAATTGCTTACGAATTAGAACAATTGTATATTCCGCAAGTGATTGTCATGCGGGAACCAGTACCTGATAAAGTAGCGCAGAAGTTTTTAAAGTATTTTTTACAAGAGTTTACTAGTGGGAAGTCTCTATATATTTCTGTCAAAAATGCGCGGTTGGAGTTAGAAAAACTTGAAGAGGAATTTCCTTGTGCTAGTTGGCTTCCTGTAATTGTCCAAAATCAGACAGAAACTCCACCGACTTGGCAAAGTTTGGGGATAATTTCTTTCTGTCCCTACCAAGGTTTAGAGAAATTTACAGAAGAAAAGGCAGAGTATTTTTTTGGCAGAGATAAGGCGACTGATTCGCTAGTTACTGCTGTTAATAATAACCCTTTAGTTGCCGCCATCGGTGCTTCGGGAAGCGGGAAGTCATCGCTGGTGTTTGCTGGGTTAATTCCTCAGTTGCGTAGGGATACTGTTAATAATTGGTTGATTCTATCGTTTCGTCCGGGGAAAAATCCTTTTGAATCTTTGGCTGTGGCGTTAGTTTCGGCGTTAAATTTACCGGAAGATGAGCGACGTTTAGTAGAATTGGAAGTTGGTGTGAATTTGAAAAGGGATCGCTCCACGCTGCAAAATTTTATCACAGACTTAACTGATGGCGATCGGCTTGGGGAACAAGTGACGCGAGTGCTGTTGATAGCAGACCAATTTGAAGAAATTTATACCCTTTGTACGGAATCTGAAGAACGCAAAATTTTCTTAGATAGTTTGCTGCAAGCGGTAAGAAATGCACCGTTTTTTAGGCTAGTGCTAACCTTGCGGGCAGATTTTTTAAGTAGGGCGCTTGATGATTACGAACCTTTTGGCAGGGCGTTGCAGGAGTATCAACTAGAACCTGTTGTGCGGATGAGTCGGCAGGAGTTGGAACAAGCCATTACACGTCCTGCAACTCAATTGGGCTTTGAGTTTGAGCAGGGTTTAAGCAACACCATAATTAATGATATCCAAGATGGTGATGGGCGTTTGCCGTTGCTGGAGTTTACCCTGACTCAGTTGTGGAAGCAACAGCATTCCGGGAGGTTGACGCATCAGGCGTATAAAAATATTGGCGGTGTGGAGAAAGCGCTGGCGAATTACGCTGAGGCGGTTTATGCAGACTTGAGTGAGTCGGAACGAGAGAAAGCGCAACGGGTGTTTATTCAGTTGGTGCAACCGGGGGAAGGAACGGAAGATACCCGGAGGTTGGCGACGAGTGAGGAAGTGGGGGGAGATAATTGGGATTTGGTGACGCGCTTGGCGGATAAGCGGTTGGTGGTGACGAACCGCAATGAGTCTACCAATGAGGAAACGGTGGAAGTCGTCCATGAGGCGTTGATTCGTCATTGGAGACGGTTGCGGGGATGGATGCAGGAGAACCGCAAGTTTCGCATTTGGCAACAAGGGTTGATGGTGGCGTTGCAGCAATGGATGGATAGTAATAAGGATGATGGGGCTTTGTTGTGGGGCGTGCCTTTGGCTGTCGCGGAGGATTGGTTGCAGCAACGGCGTGAGGAAGTTAGTAAGGCGCAGCGACGGTTTATTGAGAAAAGTGTGGGGTTGCGAGAAAAGGAGAGGAAGCAGAAACAGAGGTTGCGGAGGAGTGTGGTTGCTGGGTTGGTTTGTGGTTTGTTGGTGATTTCAGGATTTGCGGGGTTTAGTGATTTTAGTAGAACCGATGCTGTAATTGGTAGATTGAGTGGCAATGCGGAAAAATATTTTGAAATCAACGACTCTGAGGCAGCATTAACCCAAGCAATTAAAGCGGGAAAAATCCTTAGAGGAAGTATTTGGAAACCTTGGATAGCAGGGGAAACCCAGATGCAGGCTATATCTACATTGAGGGAGATGGTATACGGGTTTAAAGTTAAAACCTTTAAAGGGCATACAGACTCTGTTAGAAGCGTTAGCTTTAGTCCAGATGGCAAAATTCTCGCTTCCGCATCAAGCGACAGAACGGTGAAACTGTGGGATATCAACAGTGGTAAGCAAATTCAAACCCTTCAAGGGCATACAGACTATGTTAATAGCATCAGCTTTAGCCCAGATAGCAAAATCCTTGCTTTTGACTCTGTTGACGGTACGGTGAAACTGTGGGATATCAAAAGTGGTATGCAAATTCAAGCCTTTCAAAAGGATACATTCTTTATTACTAGCGTCGGATTTAGCCCAGATAGCAAAATCCTTGCTTCTGTATCTTGGGACAATACAGTGAAACTGTGGGATATCAAGACTGGTAGACAAATTAAAAGTGGTAGGCAAATTCAAACCTTTCCAGGGCATACATCCTTTATTACTAGTGTCAGCTTTAGCCCAGATGGCAAAATCCTTGCTTTTGCCTCTGTTGACAGGACGGTGAAACTATGGGATGTCAAAAGTGGTAGGCAGATTAAAACCCTTCAAGGGCATACATCCGATGTTAATAGCATCAGCTTTAGCCCAGATGGCAAAATTCTTGCTTCTGCATCTGATGACCGGACGGTGAAACTATGGGATATCAAAAGTGGTAGGCAGATTCAAACCCTTAAAGGGTACACAGCCCTATTATATAGCGTCAGCTTTAGCCCAGATGGCAAAATTCTTGCTTCCGCATCTGGGGACGGTAGGATAATTATGTGGAATTTTGATTTAGATGATTTGCTAGTGCGGGGGTGTGGCTTAATACAAAGCTACTTGGAAAATGAACGTGATATCATCAGCGCAGAAGATAAACGTTTGTGTGACAACATCAAACGTTGGCGTTGCATAAGTGCGGGATGAATCAGGTTAACACGGGTATTTTCCCGTACTTCAAGTAATGAAGTAATAATCGAATTGAATACTTCAGCAT
>NZ_JBALDE010000032.1:0-1199 GCF_036917515.1 Nostoc sp.
CTTCAGCAGCAAGATTTAATTCCAGGGCTAACTGGCTTTCATTGGTGGATTAAACTTGGGGTTTAATCGTAACTAATTAACCGGACTTGATATAATCCCCCCTGATGCCCTTGATTGCTTCCCTACACTCCGTTTCGGTCGCAATGACAATATCGGCGTCGCGTAAGTCCTATAGCTTTTTGAATTTTGAATTTTGAATTTTGAATTGGTATTACTCTGGTAATTCACCAAATCTTTCTTGATAACGAGCAAGCATGGACTCTATTTGGGCAAGTTGCTGTTCGGCTTGTTGACGCTGTTGCTGTTCTTGGTGTGCTACTTCTTCTGGCGTGGGTGTCAGTTGTCCATCGGGAGTGAAAAAGCGCAACTTCGATTGATAAACTCCCAAATATAACTGCAATTGCTGACTCCATAACCAACCTGCTTCATTTGCTTGCAGTTCTTGATAACGACCATCTAATAAATGAAATCCTTTAAATTCTAAACTTACCGGGTCAAACCAAAAATAATCAGGAGTCCGCCAAATATCTTGATAGATTTCCTTTTTTAACCCTCTATCAGTAGCAGATGTTTTGTCAGAAAGAATCTCTACAATCATATTTGGGTATTTGCCATCTTCTTCCCAAACTACCCAGCTTTTGCGTATTTTGCGTTGGGTATTTAAAACTACAAAGAAGTCGGGGCCTCGAAATTGCTCAGATTTGCGTTGACGCGGACTGTAATAAATAGTCATGTTACCGCAAGCGTAAAAATCTTGACGCTCTTGCCACAACCATTCCAAACACTGAATCAACAGCAGTATTTGCCGCAAGTGAAGTTCTGTTTCCCAAGGTGGTTCATCACTGTATAAATCACCAGGAGGAAATATAATATCTTCTGGTGTGTCTTCTAAAATTATTCCTAAATCTTGAGCAGAAGACATAATAATTTCTCTTTTGACAAGATAAATCTAACTTAACCCAATTCATTCACCTTCAAAAGCGATGGCTTCTCTATGAGAGGCTATTGCCAACGCCAAGGGCGAATGCCTCAATTTTTCATTTCAAGTTTCTACGATTATAAGTCTCGCTTACACAGAGTTACTGCTAGCACAAAATAATTTTTACTTAACCTGAGTTCGGGATAAGGAAAGGAGCAGGTAGTAAGCTGAAAATAGCGTTAAATCCAGCACCTGCCCTATGTTTAGTTTAGAAGCATTA
>NZ_JBALDE010000033.1:0-55310 GCF_036917515.1 Nostoc sp.
ATCACAGGAGTAAGGTTTCATTCTACAGGCACTTAGACGTTGATATACTCCATCATCCCATACTGTATTGCACTCAAGCAGGAACTGCTATATCTACCCGATCTTACTCAGTTGGGACGGCAACTTTATCAATGGCTGGATGACTTTGAGCAAAACATCCCCACCGCTAATATTGAAGATGGTTCACTGCGGATGACGGCAGATGCTTACGAAATTTTAGGGGCGATTTGTGCGGCATTGGCGGAGAACGGGGCAGAAAGTCGGTTGATTGTCACCTGTCGCTATTTGAAAGAAGACACTTTGCCACCCCATCGCCTGCATTTGGAATCTTTGGCAGGGATGAACAGCAGTGATATTGATAAAATCTGCTTTCCCTTAGATCGAGAAGTTAGGCAACAGTTAAGAACTCGGCGGATTATTAAGATTGCTGATGGTAATCCCCGCCTGTTGAAGTGGTTGTTAGAGGTGATTCAGCAACCAGGATTAGCGGCGGATGAATTACTGAATCGGCTAGAGGCGACTGAGCAGAAATTCCGCGAAGACATCTTGGCACAAACTCTGCTAGATGCCTTGGAACCGGAAGAACAAAAGTTTCTCGCACGATTGAGTGTGTTTCATCTGCCCGTTACTGTTGAAATCATCAATGCCATTACCGCCACACCTCTACCTTTTCAAAAGCTTATCAGCCTTAGCCTAGTCGAGTCCGCCAGCACTCAACCCACCCAGCCAGCTAATTACCGGGTAACGACAATTTTAGAATCCTTGCTGAAACCAGTATTGAGTGATACCGAGTGGCAAGCAACGCGACAGCAAGCGGTAAAGAAAATCTATCAACTTTGGTGGGAGGAGTCTAATCAGTCATGTACGGACGAACAAGCATTAGAGGTTTTGCGCTTAGGACTAATAGCTGGAGAACAGGAGGTTGCTGCCAAAGTTAGCGATATCGTTGCTACTGATTGGGTAAACAAGTCTCGTTTTTTAGAAGCTGTACAGCTATGCCAGCAAGTTTTAGCAGTTTTTCAGGACTACCGTATCTTTGGAACCATCGCTCGTGCTGAATACTTTTTAGGCTTCGTTGAAAATGCTGTTGTTCATTATCAACAAGCCTTAAACCTTTGCCCTGATGATGATGTCACGGAAAAAGCTGGAACCTTGGGCAATTTGGCATGGGTAATAGCTCAACAAGGAGACATTGAACGAGCGCTTTTCTTGTACCAGCAGTCTTTGGAAATAAGTGAGCGCATTAGTGATGTCCGAGGAAAAGCTATAACTCTCCAGAATATGGCAGGAGTAATAGCTGAAAAAGGAGATATTGAACGAGCGCTTTTCTTATACCAGCAAACTTTAGAGCTATTAGAATCTGTTGGTGATTTCAGTAACAGATCTACCACACTGAACAACATAGCAAAAGCAATCGCTGATTTAGGAGACATTGAACGAGCGGTGTCTTTGTGGCACGAATCTTTAAAAATCAGTCAGAGTATTGGCGACGTTAGATATCAAGCCGAAATTCTGACAAATCTTGCTTATATTGCAGGGAAGACAGGAGATAAAGACAGACAATTAGATTTAAATCTACAAGCACTCCAGTTATGTGTAAAGATTCGAGCTTATAGGCATTTGGTTACAGTAATAACTAATTTAGGTGAAGCAGATGAAAGCAAAGGTTTAATTTACTTTGCTCAAGCAACTTGGCTCTGTCTCAATATTCAAGTACCCTTACCAAATACAATGACCATATTCGCTCATCTCTATCAGGCTTTACCTCAAGGAAATGAACTTCAAGCCTTGCTAACAACAACTACTTTGTTTTTGTGCAGTCAGCTAGACGAAGATCATCCCCTGTTTAAGGAACTCCAGATTCTTGGTGGCAGGATGATAATAGCATTGACAGAAGCCCAAGGAATTGAGACGCAGCAAGCTTTTGATACTTGGATTGTCCAGCAACGGCTGAATGAGCCAAAATATTTCCTTCCCCGACTCAATCAACGTTTAGAGGAAATAGTTGGCGATAGGTGGTTGTTTGACCGCAGTCAAGTTTCAATGAGTGAATAAGGGGAGATGCGAGCATAAAGGAGAGACTGCTTGAGAAATAAGGTAAATTAAGGCAGTGGGCGCTGACGTAGCTGTGTACGCTCTACAACAGTAAAACTGCCTTCTAAAGATATACCTTCAAGACTCAGCAGGCGCAGCAAATCTTCAGCTGGCTCCTCTGGTGTCGCAGTAAAATAGCGGAAATAAACAACACCAACTGGCGATGGCATCCGCAAACGGTAAATTAACTCACCATAATCTCGGTCAAATGTCAGAATAATTCGTCCCTCACGAACTGCGCGTGTCAGAACTTCAGAATCTTCTGCACCTGCTGCGTCTTCGCTTCCATAAGCCACATCGTAACCCGCAGAGCGCAAATATCTAACACTCATTAGGGGAAAATTTTCATTTGCTAGAAACCGCATTACCCTGCCTCTGACAAAAGCGGGAGGGTGTACAAAGATTCTTCACGCATACACTCTGCTGTAAAAGCAAATACCGCCCTTAGTGCTTCTGAGGTAAGAGTAGGATAGTTTTCTAGCACTTGTTGTTCTGTCCATCCCGCAGCAAACAAACCTAATAAGAACTCTACAGATAAACGAGTTCCTTTGACAATCGGCTTACCCAGCAAAATTTTGGGGTCTGAATGAATGTACTGTCGCCAGTCCATAGTTTGTACTCCGACTAAGCTACAGCTATTGTTGCACAGTATGATTTTGGTTGGCTTGGTGAGAAGGAGATGCGATCGCGTTAATCTGAAATTAATCGCTAACAATGTAACCAGCTTATGCAATCCTTCAATATTACACTGCCAGATGCGATATGGAACCTCAACTATAGCAGTTCCTGCTTGAGTAAAATACACTATGGGATAATGGAGTATATTAACGTCTAAGTACTTGGAGAATGAAACCTTACTCCTGTGATCTGCGCCAGAAAGTAAAAGTAATTAACGCATATAACAATCAAGAAGGCTCTCAACGACAACTGGCAAAAAGATTTAGCGTCAGCTTGAGTTTTGTTCAAAGTTTACTCAGACGATACCGCAACAGTGGAACAGTTGAGGCAAAGCCTCACGGTGGAGGTCAAAAACCAAAGCTCAATCATGAGCAGCTGGCATTAGTAGAGTTATTAGTAGAGTCAGATAATGATGCTACTTTGGTGGAATTGTGTAAGCAATTAGAACAAAAAACTCAGGTAAAAATAAGTCGTTCCACAATGGGCAGAATCACACAAAAACTGAATTTGACACGGAAAAAAAAACATTGCACGCCAGCGAAAAATACACGGAACGGGTGCAAAAGTTAAGGGCAGAATATTGGACAACTATTGGAGAAGTCAACTTAGTAGACTTAGTATTTATTGATGAAGCCGGAGTTAACATCGCCATGACTAGACGCTTCGCTCGTTCGCTCCAAGGTACTCGCGCTTATGGCGATCGCCCTGATGGGCGCAGAAAAAATGTCACGATGATTGGGGCTATGTCAACACAAGGAATTATTGCCGCGATGACTTTTACTGGTGGTACTAATAAGTCAGCATTTGAAACCTATGTTACTCAAGTTTTGGTTCCAAATCTTTGGCCTGGGGCAACTGTTGTCATGGATAATTTCAGTTCTCACAAAGTTAAGGGCATTAAGGAAGCCATTGAAGCTGTTGGTGCAAGGTTGGTGTACTTGTCTCCTTATTCTCCTGATTTTTCACCGATTGAAAACTGTTGGTCGAAGGTGAAAGAGTTTTTGCGTAGGCGTAGCCCGCCGCAGGCATCGCAAGCTGCTAGAACCTACGAAGAATTAGATCAAGCCATCACAAATGCCCTAGATTCTGTGAGTAAAAAAGACATTATTGGATGGTTCACTCACTGTTGTTACTATATTGCACCCAACTGAGAACCGCTATAATATCTGGTACACCAGTTTTCTATGGAACTCGCGTACCAGTACAAACAATGGTTGATTATCTCGAAGCAGGCGATCGCCTTGAGGACTTTCTAGAAGATTTTCCCACTGTGAGCCGCGCACAGGCAACAGCGTTTCTCAAGCTAGCTCTGAAAAAGGTATTATCTTCTTATGAAAGTGCTGCTTGATGAATGCCTGCCTAAGAAATTAAAGCGAGATATCACAGGTCATGCCGTATTTAGTAATACTGGGCATAATTATTTTTGGATTGCTGAGAGAAAAGATGCGATCGCATTACTCTTAATTAATCAGCGACAATGTAAAAAGTTTCTGAAATCAGTCCTCTAGACTCATTCACGAGTATAAAAGACTCGTCAGCGAGTATCAAAGACTCATTCACAAGTATAAAAGACTCGTCGGCGAGTATCAAAGACTCGTCAGCGAGTATCAAAGACTCATTCACGAGTATAAAAGACTCGTCAGCGAGTATCAAAGACTCGTTCACGAGTATAAAAGACTCATCAGCTGTTTGGTAAGGTGCGTTAGCTGTTGCTAACGTACCAAAAATATCTTGGAGAGTGTGTTAACAAGATAACGCACCCTACGAAAGTTACTAATCTACTTCATACATTTGCTTATGTTTGGCTAAAAGCTCTTGATATTTCTCGTTTGTCTTTGCTTCTATCCACTTAGCTTTAAATATTGCTGCTGATTCCGCTTTCACTGGATCTACTTCATAAGGAAGAATCTCTTTTTTTACACCTGAATCTTCCGAATTTTGTTTATACTTCCTGCCGGTTTTATGATTAGCATAACGGCGAGAGCGAGTATAGCCCATTTGGATAAATTTCCGTGCCATATCTGCACCAACAAAATCATCTTTCTCTAAATAATCAAGAAAAATTTCGTAGATTTTTTCACTCGACTCTCTAGCAATATCTGGAGTTTTGAACCGCCAGTAAGGAAGAATTTCTGATTTGTATGGTTCTACCAAAAGTACACCCTGCTCACCCTTGCCAACACGATAGAGTTCAGGGTGTTGGCGAAAATCAATATTTTTAAAGTCTAAAGAATAATCAAAAGCCATGATAAATTTTTATTAGCAATAGTAAACTTTGAAAAAAAGTTCAACTTCTATCTGAGTATTGAGATTTTATTAATTATGCTATCTAGCACCCAATCCCTGAACAATGTTATTGCGCCAGGAAGTCTGCGTAGAGTACATCACATTGCCCTCAACGTCAAGGATATGCAAGCCTCGCGCTATTTTTATGGCACAATCCTGGGTTTGCACGAACTCACAGGCGACGAAGTACCCGCAACCCTAGTGGAACTAGTCGCATCTGGGAAAGTAGCCAACTTCATAACTCCCGATGGTACAATTCTAGATTTATTTGGGGAACCAGAATTATCACCACCAGATCCCAATCCAGAAAAAACCTTCACCAGGGCTTACCATCTAGCCTTTGACATCGATCCGCAGTTATTCGATCGCGCGGTGACAGCGATTAGAGAAAATAAAATAGCGATCGCACATGGCCCAGTCACTCGTCCTACTGGTAGAGGAGTGTATTTTTACGATCCAGATGGCTTTATGATTGAAATTCGTTGCGATCCAGATGTCGATTAAATAATTATTTGTCAGTAAAAAACGGGAAATACTTCTATGACAGCACTGACATTAAACCTGAATTCAATTCTGAAACTGACAAGAGAGCAGTTTTATCAGTTGTGTGAAGAAAATCCCGATTTACAACTAGAACGCAATGCCCAAGGAGAACTAATCATAATGCCACGCTCTTAAAAAACACTACTTAATTTACTATGACCGCTAAATTCACGCAAATATTTAAAGTAATTGAAGACACAATCACAAAACCACCAATTCCACACGAACCATACAAGCAATCACTGAAAGCCTGGGCGATGTATTGTTTGCGAGATAAAGGTTTTATAGTCGTTTATGCTCAAAACGCCGACTTTGCTATTGAAAGAAAAGGCGAAGAAAAGCTATATTTCAAAGTTTCAAACAGCCCTGAAGATTTAGATAATTCTCTTAACTGGATTGTTTGGGATAGTGCAACCAAAAGCGCCAGTCTCCTTCCTCAAAAAATAGACTGATGCCAAAATATTCATCAAATATTTATTTTCCTGATTTTTTAACTATTCTGATTCCTGAATTCTGACTAGACAACTGCTGTACAAATATTTGATGTTCTGGAGAATTTAATCCCAACTGCAATACAGCTAATACTTGCTGCATATTACCAGCAATTAAATCGCACATTGACAACCACAAACCAAGAAATACTTGACTTTTGATAATTCCATCAACATCCACTTCTAAAGAGACATATCCTCCTTGTTGCAGGCTAAACCAATCTAATTTGTTTTCAAATACTTGCCAAACAATATATTCTTTTACTCCATTACGACCATAAACTTTTTTCTTGTCATGTAAATCAATAGCAACACTGCTAGCTGCTATCTCTATTACCAGTTCTGGCGCACCTTCGATGTAATCTCATCGCTCAAACGAGATTGTCCTTGGGATGTTGGTGTGATTAATAACACTCCATCTGGTTGCGGTTCATTGTCTCGATCTAAGCGGACTGTTGGCTCAATTCCTAATTTCACACCAGAAGTGGCAATTTGGTAAGTCCACAACCAACCGATAAGATGGCCATGTGGTTCAGCATGACTTTCAAAGCGTAATGGGGATACCAAGTATACAACTCCTTCAATTAATTCTGCCTTTTGATGACGGGGCATTGCTTGATAGCGTCGCTCAAATTCGTAGCGAGTAAGGCGATCGCCATTTTCTAAAAGAGGAATTCGCTGCTTGAGTGATGGGTTAACCATGATTTTCTGCTCTGGCAAGGAGTCTTACTTTATTATGGCTTGGTACATATTTTTCTTTTGATGTACTGCCTAAGCCCGATCGGGTTTCTCAAACACCATTAAATGTTGTTGAGGTAACAAGTTCTTAGTTTCCCGCCAAACCAAACCAACAGCTTGCATTTCCTTACGGACTTGCTTTTGAGTCATCTTGTGCAGACGTTTAATCATAATAAAGGGATTTTCGCCGCGATATTCAACCAGCACCACCTTCCCACTTGGTCTAAGTGCTTTGACAATTCCTTGCATCACTTCTTGGGGATACTCAAGTTCATGATAAGCATCCACCATCAAGGCTAAATCGATACTTTCAGATGGTAAATTGGGGTCAGTAAAAGTGGCTAAAACAGGCTCAACATTAGTGATATTCTTCTCTTTTTTGAATAACTCAATGATTTCTAACATTTCTGGTTGAACATCTACAGCCAACACCTTACCTGCTGTTAATAACGGCGCGATACGAAAGCTTAAGTAACCTGTTCCAGCGCCAATATCCGCCACCACATCATTAGGTTTGAGATTCAGGACGTTGACTACCTTACTTGGCTGTTCCTCTCCCTCTCTACTTGGACGTTCTAGCCAGCCAGCGCCAGTGTATCCCATAACTTTGGCAATTTCGCGCCCCATGTAGTATTTGCCGATACCATCTGGACTATGGATAAAACGCTGTTCGTAAACAGTGATCGCACCAGTCGTGGCTTGTGCTGTCAGGGTTGGGTTCAACAGCGAACAACTTAATATCACAACAAGAGTTACTATAAAGTGGAGAAAATTTGACATTTGGTTATGACCAATATGGATATTTATAAGCAGCAACTAAAAGAATTTTATGGTAGTAGAACGACTTATGACCATGAAAAAGATACTCGCCATCCTCTAGAAGCCAAGCTTTTACTTGAATTTGTAGGGCTACATTCGGGGCAAAAAATCCTTGATGTGGCAACTGGAACGGGTTTAGTTGCGATACCCGCAGCTGAAAAAGTTGGTTCAGAAGGCTATGTGGTTGGAATTGACATGACCCCTGGAATGTTGCGTCAAGCAAGACTTAAGATTGCAGCAGCAAGATTACAAAATATCGAGTTGATTGAGGCAGATGCAGAATATTTAAACTTTAGTGATAGTAGTTTTGATGTTGTTTTTTGCTGTGAGGCAATTGTACTTTTTCCTGATATAATTGCTGTTTTAAAAAAGTGGTATCGCTTCTTGAAACCAAAAGGATTTGTGGCATTCACCTGTCCTCCCGAAACTGCTATTATGGCATCTCTTCAGCAGAGGATCTGCGCTAGAGTTTTGGGTGTATCGCTACCACATATCCTTGAACCACTGGGAAATCCAGAAAAATGTCGGAAATTGCTTGATCATGTAGGTTTTAGAGATATCGAAATTAAGATTGAACCATCAGGACGTTATCACCCTCTTAGTGATAACAGATTATCGATGACAGTAATTAATATAAATTTTAAAGGTAATCCTCTGTTGTCAAAATTATCACAAGAACAATTAAATCAATTGCAAGTTGAGTACAAAGCAGAAATTGAGAAATTAGCAACCGATCAAGGTCTTTGGATAGACACTACAAAGTTCTTTGTTCGTGCTCGAAAATAAATTTATGACCTTTATTCATGAACTGACACATGAGGGCGATCGCAGATGATAATTTTGCCATTAATAATTACAATCACAGTTTAATCTCCTAGACCGATGTCGAAGTAAACGTTTTCAGATTTACTTAAAGCAGCCCCTTTTAAAATTTATAATCCAACCTGTGGACGCTTATATGCAAAACCTGTCCCTAATATTAGTGCCTGTACTCGCTGCACAAAAAGCAGCAGGTGACGGTTTAATTAAACCTCTTGGTCATCATGAGCTGCTGTTGGTGCTGGTGCAACTGTCACTATTGCTTCTAGTCGCGCGGGGATTAGGTGAGTTGATGCGCCGGATTAATCTACCGCCTGTTGTTGGGGAATTACTTGCAGGTGTGCTACTTGGGCCTTCTCTATTTGGTTTGCTTCTTCCAGACTTACAGGCGCACATCTTTCCCAAAAGTCAAGAACAGTCTAATTTACTTTCAGTGATTTCTTGGTTAGGTGTGTTATTTTTGCTGATTGTGACTGGGTTGGAAACGGATCTCAAGCTGATTCTTCGTAAGGGTAAAACGGCTCTTTTGATTTCACTAGGCGGAATTATTGTCCCGTTTTTTACCGGATTTGGACTGGGCTGGCTATTGCCAGATAATTTTTTAGCCGAGCCAGAAAAGCGATTAGTATTCAGTCTGTTCATCGCCACAGCAATGAGTATTTCGGCAGTCCCAGTGATTGCTAAGGTGTTGATGGACTTAAACCTGATTCGCCGTGACATTGGTCAAGTTACCCTAGCTGCTGGGATGACTGACGATACCATCGGCTGGATTTTACTTTCTGTGGTTTCAGGTTTAGCTAGTAGCGGCAAATTTGACTTTGGAACTATTTTCCATTCTGTGAGTGCAGCTATATTGTTTTTAGCGATCGCCTTTACAATTGGGCGTACCATTGTAGACCAGATTTTGCGCTGGGTTGATGACTATGTTGGTGGAATCTCCGCTAGTATATCGGTTGTGCTGATTCTTTCGCTCTCAGCAGCAGCACTTACCCACGCATTAGGTTTAGAAGCTGCATTAGGTGCTTTCGTGCTGGGAATTCTGGCAGGTCAATCTCGCCGCTTTAGTAATGAAGCTGGACACATGCTAGAAGTTTTCACAGCAGGCTTTCTAGCGCCAATTTTCTTTGCTTCAGCAGGCTTGAAAGTTAACTTACTAGCTCTGTTAGTCCCTGAAACGTTGCTATTTGGCTTGATTGTTCTCGTTGTTGCCTGTGCTGGTAAATTTACAGGTGCTTACCTTGGCTCTCGCGTCGGTGGCTTGAGTCATTGGGAAGGTTTGGCGATGGGTTCCGGGATGAATGCTCGTGGGGCGATGGAAATTGTCGTTGCCACGATTGGTTTATCTTTAGGAGTGCTCAATCCCCAGATGTACTCGATTATTGTCATGGTGGCGATCGCCACTTCCCTAATGGCTCCACCCCTTTTGCGCTGGTGTTTGTCGAAGGTGGTTATGAGTGAAGAGGAAGCTCAACGTTTGCAACAAGAAGAACAGGATAGCCGCAGCTTTATCAAGCAAATCCAGCGTGTCTTAATACCTACTAGTGGTGGCCCCAACATCCAACTTGCGGCGCAACTAGTTGGTTACATGGCTCACCAAAACTCGATAGAAGTTACATCTCTATATGCTCTAAGTGATAAGCAACCTCAAAGCAGAACCCGCCGAATGGCAGCAACCCAGGTTAAAGATACCGCCGCCGAGCAAGCTCTGGCTGCTGTGACTGAGGAAATGCAGCTACCTGCTGATACCACCCTGCAAACAAAAACGGAGTCTGGGCGTAATAAAGCGGAGGTAATTTTGAATGAAGCAAACAAAAACTATGACTTAATCGTACTGGGAGCTTCTGAACAGATAAGTCCCCAGAAAGCATTGTTCAATTTGCTTGTTGATCGGGTTGTCCAAGAAGCGCCTTGTGCAACGATGGTGGTGAAGTCGCATCTACCTCAAATAAAAGGCGAGATATGCAAAATCCCTCATCAACAGCTCAACAAGATTCTGGTACCAACGGTGGGGACAGAATATAGCAAAAATGCCGTAGAGATGGCAAGTACGATCGCTGCTCAAACCGGGGCATTAGTGATGATCGTTAACGTAATTAATTTGCCACAGGTTGAGTATATTCTTTACGAACAGCGATCGCTAGCTCCAGTGAAGGAAATTGCTCACGATATGCTCGAACAGCAAGCAGAAATGGGCCGCAATCTGGGTGCTGATGTCAAAACTTATATTCTTCAAGGAAGTAGCCCAGAAAGGGAAATCCTCAAGTTTGCCCAAACCGAGGAAGTTGACTTAATTCTTCTAGGGAGTAGTATCCGAATGGTTACGGGTCGCGTTTTCTTCGGTCATAGAGTCGATACTATTCTGAGTAAAGCCCATTGCCCAGTAGCAGTAATTACTGTGCCATAGTTGTTCCAAGCTTAGATATAGCTGAGTGCTGAGTGCTAAGTTATGAGTATAAACCCAGTTGCTTCAAGGTTTTGAGCAATCAACACTGTCATAACATATCTGAATGTATAATAGACTATTTAATACATAGCGATACGGTGCATGAGGCATTCCTTTACCACGCTTGGACACCTGCTTAGGAAATATATCCTCAAATCGCTTCCATTCTAAGTCGCTCAATCCCTCAAAACGTCCAGCCATCACTGATAAACCCAACCTCTTGCCAAAAAATAGATTACTACAATCTGGCATTAGTGGCATAGGTTCATGTAAAGAGGTAGCAGTGCTACTTCTCTACAAGGGTTGTGGATAACGCATATTTAATTTCACCGGATGTCTAATGATTTGGTTTTAGCGCGAAGCCCTAGAAGTGACGGATCTTTGCAAATTAGCTAGAGCGCGATTGTAATCCAAAATAGCTTCAACTTGATTACCTTCTGCTCTTGTCAGGTCATTTTCAGCATCAATTACCTCTGTTTGAGTGCCCACACCAGCTTGGAACCTTAACCTTGCTAAATTCAGAGCTTCCCTGGCTTGATTTAAAGCCACACTAGAAGTCTGCACATTATTTAAATTGGATTGCAATTGAGCATAATACTGTTCTACATCAAAGCGAATTTGGTCGCGCTGGGTAGCAAATTGAGTCTCTGCGATCGCAATATTAGCTCTCGACTGATCTGCACGCGCTTTTGCTACTCCCGCATCAAACAATGTTAGATTTCCTTGAAGTCCCACTGAATAGCCATCAGTAATGCTCGCGCCATCATTATACCGATCTAGTAGATTGTAGTTGCCTACCAAACTAACTTGCGGCCCTAGCTGTGAAAGTGCCTGTCGTCGCTGTTGCTCGGAAATATTACGTTGTGCCAAATACTGTTGCAACTCTGGACGATTTTGAAACGCTTGGACAATACTTTGTTCTACCGTCTGCGGCCAAAGACCCGCTAATTGTACAGGGTCTGAGGCAGTGACATTAACTGACTGTGACAAACTTAACAATGTGGCAAGCTGACGACGGGCAATTTGCTGCTGTGAGAAAGCATTAGTTAGTAGTTGTTGGGCGTTTGCTAAATTCACCTGAGCTTGCAGCACATCGAATCGTGTACCTACTCCAGCTTGTTCTCTGGCTTGAGTATCCCGTAAACTAGCCTGGGCATTTATCACAGCAGACTGATTAATTCTGACTAGTTGATCTGCTTGTTGCAAATCGTAGTATTGAGTTGTGGCATTCAAGCTAATTGTCAAAGACTGAGTTTCAACATTTAATTCATCTACCCGTAGCTGTTCTTCTGCGGCTCGGATAGTCGCTTGTATGTTCCCAGAAGTATAGAGATTATAGTTCAGTTGGGCTGAACCATTAAAAGTGGTGCTGGATTGAGATGAATTGTTATTAAAACCATTACCATTATTAGTCACGCTACTGTTAATCCCAAGAGTAGGATACAAGGCAGCTTGAGCCTCGCGGACCGCCGAGCGACTGCGTTCTAACTCTAATATAGCTACCTGTAAATCTCGATTGTTGCGTTTTGCGAGTTCCAAAGCTTGTGCCAAACTGATTGGCACAGTTTCCTGAATCCTTACTTCCTCAGGTTTAGTGGGAAATTGCAGAGGATTGGGATTGGGGTTGAGGCGTTCGGGAACTTGTACAGAGCTTGAAGAATTCTGTGCTTTTGGCGGAGTTGCTGCACTTGCTGCATTTGGAAAAAGAATTGCGAATGCGATAGTAAACCAGGTAAAATGCACGAAGAATAAGCTGAAATTCATAATCCAGATATAGTTATTAATTAGGTTATTTGAGGATATAATCAAAATTTTTCATCCTGATTGACCTGACAATGATTTAAATCTTAAATTCCTCCTCAAAAGGTTAATCTTAACAAATTAACCGACAATCAAACCATCCTGAACTCGAATAATCCTTTGGGTTTGAGCAGCGATATCTGGTTCATGAGTGACAATCACAATCGTAATCCCTTGATCGTTAAGTTCAGTCAGTAAACTCATTACCTCATGGGAAGTTTCAGTATCCAAAGCTCCTGTCGGCTCATCTGCCAAAACTAATGCAGGTCGGTTAACCAAAGCACGAGCGATCGCTACTCGTTGTTGTTGTCCGCCAGAGAGTTGACTAGGACGGTTAGCTATACGTCCCCCTAATCCTACCCTTTCTAAGGCTTCTAATGCCCTTTCTCGGCGTTTTGGCTTGGGCAAGTTAGCGTAAACCATTGGCAACATAACGTTTTCTAACGCTGTCGCCCGCGCCAATAAGTTAAATTGTTGGAACACAAAACCTATCCTTTGGTTGCGGATATAAGCTAATTCATCATCATTAAAAGTCGTCAGGTTCCTGCCTTCAAAAATATAGTCTCCAGTTGTGGGACGATCCAGACATCCCAAAATATTCATCAGCGTCGATTTACCCGAACCTGACGCACCCATAATTGAGACGTATTCTCCTTCTTCAATGGAGAGTTCAATTCCCTTGAGTATGGGAACACTAACTTCTCCCAAATGATAGGTTTTGGTAATAGATTCCATCCAAATCATTGTTGGCATATTGATTTTTGCTTGATAAATTATTGGCTGTTGGTTGTTAAGTTTTCAAAAGTTACATTGATTTTATAACCTGCGAATAAAATTTAGTTTTTAGGTTATTTGCAAATAAGTGGCAATATTAATATATAAAATTTATCAATAAATAAAATGTAGTTACTGTAATCAAATACCATAATCACCATCTAATTACAATTGGTAGTTGTGAGCCAAAAGATTGTGAATTACCTTCTTTGACGTTATCAAACTCTATTTCTAATTGGTAAAAGTTGCCATGTGAAAATTGTACTAATTCAAGCTCAATTAGCATTCTCACTTCGGCAGAAAATTTTTGAACACCGGGTAAGGTGACTTGTACTGCTGTAATTTCTTTAAATCCAACTTGATGAACTAAAGGAGGTCGCCGTTCTAAGGATAAATTTCTAGGTTTTTTTGTTGTGGGTGAAATGAAAATCAAGGGTTCTGATAAATTATCACTATTAGTTGCGATCAGAATAGAAGCTCCTGGTGTCCGATATTTTGCATGGTAATCCCAAGTAGGGAATGGCATTTCTCGTAAATCTGACGCTGTTGAGCGGAATGAAATGCCAAAAGGACAAGCTTGTGTTTCTTGCCAACGGCAGCGTGGCCACAAACCTGTAGGGCGAACAAGAGGAGACTGGATTTCGTTAGCGTCAAAAAGCCAAAGTAACTCAAGATAAGCATTCTCAAAGAAGAAGCAAACATTTGCAGTCCCTTGACCTTGATGAATTCCCCGAGTACCTTCTGTGAGTCCAAAAGCAGTTAGTATATCTGCTGGTGGTGCTTCTGGTTCAACACAGACAAAGATATGATCTAGTTCAAGTTGCATATATTCACCTGTTTTCAGAGAAGTATTTAATTTTTCAATTTTGTTTTTTTGAATTATTTAGTCACTACGTAAAGCATTGATTGGATCTAATTTAGATGCGTTCCGTGCTGGAATTACCCCAGCGATTAAGCCAACAGTTAATGAGAGTACAAAGCCAGCAACGATTGACAAGAAAGAAATTACAAAGGGAAATTTGAAAACATTTGCAGCTACAAAGGCTAATAAAACGCCAGTCACCATCCCAATACCTCCGCCGACAATGGAAATCACGATCGCTTCCGCTAAAAATTGATTAAGTATTGCAGAATTAGTGGCTCCTACGGCTTTGCGAATCCCGATTTCTCGCGTCCGCTCGACCACAGAAACTAGCATAATGTTAGCAATACCAATACCACCAACTACCAGAGAAATTCCAGCGATCGCTACCACCATGACTGTAAATAAACCCACAATACTAGTAAAGGTACTAACAATATCAGCTTGATTAGTCAGCCGAAAATCATCAGCTTGTGGCGGATAAATATTATGACGTAGCCGTAAGAGATTGGTAACTTGAAACTGAGCGGCTTCTAACTGCTCCTGATTTGCACCTTTGACTAAAATTCCACTTACAGAAACGCCCACCAAGGCATTATTCCCAACTAGTCTCTTTGACATACTAGTTAGAGGAATAAAAATCTGGTCATCTCGATCCATCGGCCCCTGAGCGCCTTTAGGTTCCATCACCCCAATTACTTCATAAGCCTCTCCCTGAATCCGAATTCTCTCACCGATCGGATTTACACCCTGTGCAAAGAGTGTTTTTTGAACTGTCGGGCCAAGAATGGCAAGCTGTGCGGCAGTATCTAGTTCTTCTTGAGTAAAATATCTCCCTTGTTGGGGGTGAGTATTTCTGACTTCTGGGTAGTTTAAATCAGTGCCATAAATGGTTGTTGAGGTGTTCTGTCCTGCATATACAACTTGAGCAGTCCGTTGGAGATAAGCAGAAACCAACTGTGCTGATGGCGCTTGTGTAGCGATCGCTTTCGCATCTTCCCAAGTCAAGGTACTGCTAGAACCTACTCCTTGACGGACATTCCCGCTTCTTGCTGCACCCGCCAATATTTGGATCACATCTGTACCCAATGCTTGTATCTGTTGCTCAACTCCTTTTTGTACTCCTTGACCGACAGAAGTAATGGCAATAACTGAAGAAATCCCAATAATCACGCCCAACATAGTTAGACCTGTGCGTAATTTGTTACTCCACAGAGTCTCCGCCGCCATTGTCAAAATTTCCAGCAATGGTACTGTGCGGGTATTTTTCGCTTTGTAAAAGCCCTTAAATATCTTAAACATAATGTTTTATTTAAAACTAACTTTAAGGGGAACCACCGCCTTGAGAACGACCTCCACCACCGGAACCACCTTGAGAACGACCTCCACCACCACCTGCTCCTCTTCCGCCTCCTCCGGCTCCACCACCACCACCTAGACCAGGGAAAACTCCTCCTCTTGGTGTTGATTGCGGACGCGATCCTGGTGGGAAACTGAGCAATACCCTTTCGTCTCCTGTCAATCCAGACTTAACTTCGGTAAAGTTATTCGCGGTGACGCCAGTCTCAATGCGAGTGAACACAGGTCTGTGATTTTTTCCTTGCACAAACACGCCTGTAGCATTTTCTTGGCGAACCACTGAGGCTGTTGGCACTACTAAAACATTTTGAACTTGACCGACTTGAAAATCTACTTCTGCATTCATCCCAGACCGCAGTAGCCTTTGAGGATCCAAAAGTGATACTCTCACTTCAAAACTAGTGACGTTTTGCTCTACTATTGCTTGGGCAGCAATTTGGCTGACTTTACCTTCAAAGGTTTTTCCTGGGTAGGCATCTGCTTTAATCGAGACTTTTTGCCCAAGGCTGATTTTAGAAATATTTGTTTCCGCTAAATTGGCGACAACTTCATTTGTGGAAGCGAGAGCCAAGATAGAAGAAGAAGAAGAAGAAGCTACTTCACTACTAGCAGTTGTAGGTGTCACAAAAGCGCCTGGATCGGCATATTTCTTTGTTACCACACCATCAAAGGGTGCGCGAATGATCGTGTCGTTGATTTCGGCTTGGATGTTTTGCAGCGAACCACGAGCCGATGTTACCTGGGCACGAGCGGCATTAATATCTTCTTGGCGCGTTCCGGCTTTCAAAAGTGCCAAAGCTTGCTGTCTCTGCTTCACTACAGCTCGTGCTTGCTCGATGTCTTCTGGACGTGACCCAGCTTTTTGCAGCCCCAGTGCTTGCTGTGCTTCATTTACACTAGCTTGGGCACTGTCACGAGTGGCACGGTTTTGGTTAAGAGTCTGAAGGGAAATACCGCCTGCATTGTAGAGTTGTTGATTACGAACAAAATCATCTTGTGCTTGGCGAAGGGTGGCTTGAGCGCTTTGCAAGCGTGCCTGTGCTTGGGCAATATCTTGAGAGCGATTACCTGCGATCGCTTTTTGCAAATTCGCTTGGGCTTCGTCTAATACTCCCTGTGCTTGGGCAATATCTTGAGGACGATTACCTGCGATCGCTTTTTGCAAATTCGCCTCGGCTTGTGCCAATTGTCCTTGAGCGGAAGTAAGTTGCCCCCGGAGGTTGGAATCATCCATGTAAGCGACAATCTGTCCTTGTTTGACGATATCTCCTTCCTTCGCCAGCAGGCTTTTCAAGATGCCAGAATTTTTCGGGCTGAGGTTGATTGACCGCTCAGGTTTCACCGTTCCGTTCGCTGAAACTGTGATTGTTAAACTTTGCCTTTGTACAGGTCTTGTCAGCACTCTGCGTCTGGCTTCTTGACGAGGAGCAACCGTTACTTGGTAATAAACGGCATAGCCAATTCCACCCAAAAGGCAAAGAGCAATTAGCCAAGAGAGCCAATTACGTCTGACCTTTTTTTTCTTTAGCTCTGGAACTAAAACTGAGGAATTTACGGTATTTTGTGTATCAATTTTCATATTCATTTTGTCTAGAAGGAACGGCTACCGAGCTATTTATTCACGGCTAAAACTATAGCCTGGTAGCCTAATACTGACAATGATTTTGAGTTTTTAGTGTTTTAAAGGTTGATTTGCAGTACTAATCCGCTAGGAAGTCTGAAGTAATCATCATGCACTCTCACTAATCTCCCAGCAGGAACAATTTCCTGATTGGGAAGAAGAATATCCCCGTTAGGAAGTCTAAAGTAACCTTGATCGCGCAGTCTGACTACGGATCTAGCAGGAATGATTTGCCCATTGGGATATCTGATATCACCATTGCTAAGTCTAACTACTCTGCCAAATTGGTTGTCACGGTTCCAATTATCCCGATATCTGGGGTTTCTGACTTCTACAGGATATGTTCTGCGATCGCGGTTCCAATTATCCCTGTCTCTAAAGTTTCTGATTTCTCTAGAATTGTATCTGCCGTCGCGATCCCAATTCTGATTGCGATCGCCAACAACATAGACTTTTGTTTGAGCACTTGCAGGCGCAGTCAAGAGACTGGGAACAACGAGCAAGGTGGCAGCTAATACCATCGATATACGCCTTGGCTTCAACATGGAATTGATTCCTTATTTACATTAAAGTTCTATTCTGCTAGGTATGGATTAAGCAATCTGAGACAGTTGCTTTATATCAAAGTGTTTGATATTTACCTCATCGTATAAATTCATACATAATAATTATCGTTCAAAACATCTAAACTGATGTATGACCAAAGTCACTTGTAATTCCACACTGATGTATGACCAAAGTCATCAATTGTTTAATGGGTATGGGGCATAGGGCATAGGGCATTGGGCATTGAGAAGAGACAAGGTAGGCAAAGAAGAGGGGGAGACTTGTTCAATAATTCCCCCTTGTCCTCCTTGTCCCCTTGTCCTGCTTGTTCCCCTTGTCTCCTCAAGATTGGTAAGATTTTGCTACCGCCAACAGCGCAGATCGTTTAAGCTAGCTGAAAGATTGTTTGATTAGTGGCTTAAAGGCGGTAGTGTGCCTAAACATGTTCGTTTGATTTCTCTTTTGATGGTCTGTAGTTTATGGAGTATGCCAAAAGCCGCTAACGCGCAGGCATTAATACCCCATACACTGCAATTAGATACGACAAAGTTAGAAAAGCAAGGGTTGAGCTTGGCACAAGAGGCGGCTCAACTAGCTCAGTTTCAACAGGTTGAATTAGCTTTGCCACGAGCGCGGCTAGCTAGTCAACTGGCTCCTGGGAATGACAAAGTGTGGTTGCTGTTAGGTGGATTGCAGTTGCAATCCAAAGAGTTTGATGGGGCGATCGCTAGTCTGAAAAAAGCACAATCTCTCAACCCCAAAAATGGTGATATTTTGTTTGCTTTGGGTTCAGCGAATTTTCAACAGAAAAATTACCAGGCTGCTGTTGTCAATTATCAAGATGGTTTAAAATTAAAACCCAACGATCCAGAGGGATTATTTGATTTGGGTAATGCTTATTATTTGCTGGGTAAATTGCCAGATGCGATCGCACAGTACAATAAAGCCGTTTCCCAAGATAAAAAATTCTGGCCGGCGCTCAACAACATTGGCTTAATCAACTATGAACAGGGTAATATCCCTGAAGCAATTAAGCGATGGCAATCTGCTATAACTCTTGAGAAACAAGCGGCAGAACCTTTATTGGCCTTAGCCGTGGCACTCTATACTAAAGGCGATCACCAACAAGGACTAACCTTGGGAGAAGCTGCACTCCGTATCGATTCGCGCTATGCTAATTTGAATTTCCTCAAAGAAAATCTCTGGGGCGATCGTCTACTGTCTGATACGAAAAAATTCCTAGAATTACCCCGTATTCAAGCAGCCATACAGCAACGAGAAAACTCATCATCAGCGCCTACGCCTAGACAACAGCCTACTCAATAAAAGCAGGGGAGTAGGGGAGCAGGGGAGCAGAGGTGCACAGGGGAAAGAGGTAATTTTTTATTCTCCCCATTTCCCATTCCCCATTCTTCATTTCCCCACTTGCCTAACAGTACCTTTTCGTAGTACATCTATACTAAATAAAACCAGGAATTAGTTGCCCAAAAACATTGGCGGGCGAGTATTCCTGAAATAAGTCGTTAATTCCCAGTGTTAGTCTGTGGGTAAAAGTGCGATGATTTGGTCAACAAACTGTTGATGGTCAACAACTGGTTTAGAAATGTAGCCATCAGCACCGCTTTGCTTGAGAAAATTCTCACGATCGCCTTCCATAGCATGTGCCGTCACCAAAATTACTGGTAAGTTTGCTGTTTTTGGATCGGATTTTAACATTTGTGTAATCTTGATTCCATCAACGGACTTGCCTTGGTAAACACTTCTGGACAAAGAAACATCCATTAAAATCAGGTCGGCTTCTCCTGATTGGGCAATTTTAATGACTTCTTCGACATTTTCAGTGTGTTTCACACCCAAGCCACCACGCTTGGACAAAATTTTGGAAAAAACACGAGCATTAATTAGATCGTCTTCGACAATTAAAACAGTTTTCATGAGAATTTTAGTTATAGAGGTGAGGAAATTCAAAAATTCCAGAATACAAAATTAAGAAATGCAATCATGGTAAGTATCATGGCTATTAAGTTTATGTAGATTATACTCGTGTACATCCTTTTTAATAGTCAATGTGTATCCTCGTCATCAAGGATGATACTACTGCTTTTTCTTCTGTGACTATCAAAATTTTGTTATGAATCTCATTTCATCCGTTATGCTGTGGTTGCCGCAGTGTTGAGTTGCATTGGCTTTTGTGTAGTTAAACTTCAGGGAAAAAACTCATGGCAAAACAGTTAAACCTTCTCTCAACGGGACAGGTAATTCCAACAGCCCTGCACACCGAGATGCAACGGTCTTATCTAGAATATGCCATGAGCGTGATTGTCGGGCGAGCGCTACCAGACGTGCGTGATGGCTTAAAACCAGTGCATCGGCGCATTTTGTATGCAATGCACGAACTCGGTTTGGTACCAGATAGACCTTATCGAAAATGTGCCCGTGTAGTGGGTGATGTGTTGGGTAAATACCATCCTCACGGCGACCAATCAGTTTACGATGCTTTAGTCAGGCTGGTGCAGGATTTTTCTAGCCGCTATCCCTTGCTGGCAGGACACGGTAACTTTGGCAGCGTCGATAATGACCCGCCAGCAGCGATGCGTTACACAGAAACGCGCCTCGCACCCATCAGCCATGAGGGAATGCTGACAGAAATTGGGGAAGAAACTGTGGAATTTGTCGGAAACTTTGATAATTCCCAGCAAGAACCAACAGTGTTACCTGCTCAGTTGCCGTTTCTGCTACTTAATGGCTGTTCTGGTATCGCCGTAGGAATGGCGACAAATGTACCACCCCACAACTTGGGGGAAGTTGTCGATGGGTTAATTGCCTTAATCGATAACCCAGATTTGCCAGATGAAAAATTATTTGAGCTAATTCCAGGGCCAGATTTTCCCACTGGTGGGGAAATAGTTGGTGAAGCGGGAATTCGGGAAGCATATACCACAGGTAAAGGTGGAATTCTGCTGCGGGGAGTCGCGACTCTAGAGGAAATTCCAGCCGCTAGGGGAAGCAAGCGCCGGACGGCAATTATCATTACAGAATTGCCTTATCAAGTGAATAAAGCTGCCTGGATCGAGAAGGTAGCGGACTTAGTAAATCAAGGACGCTTGCAGGGAATTTCCGATCTTCGGGATGAGAGCGATCGCGAAGGGATGCGGGTGGTAATTGAACTCAAACGCGATACCAATCCCCAAGAAGTTCTCCAGAATTTATATTACCAAACTGCTTTACAAATGACCTTTGGGGCGATTCTCCTAGCAATAGTCGATGGACAACCCCGCCAGTTAAGTTTGCGTCAACTGTTGCAGGAGTTTTTGAGATTCCGAGAAGAGACGCTGAACCGTCGTTACAATTACGAGTTAGGTAAGGCCCAAAGTCGCGTGCATTTGGTAGAAGGTTTGCTGAAAGCGCTGTCTAATTTGGATCAGGTAATTCAAATTTTGCGCCAAGCTCCCGATGGCAGTACAGCAAAAATTAATCTTTGCAGCCAACTGGATTTGAGTGAGCTACAAGGAGATGCAATTCTAGCTATGCCGCTGCGTCGCCTCACTAGTTTAGAACAGCAAAATTTGCAGCAGGAATTTGAGCAGTTAAGCGAACAAATTAGATTGTTGGAGCTATTACTGAGCGATCGCCGCGAATTTTTAAAGGTGCTGAAAAAAGATTTGCGATCACTCAAGCGCAAGTACAGCGATCCCCGACGGACGAAAATTGCAGAGGAGCAAAAGTCTAGGGCAGAGGAGCAGAAGTCTAGGACAGAGGGGCAGAGGAGCAGAAAAGCACAGGAGGAGGAACTTAAATCTTCTGAACCAGTAGAAGAAGCGATTTTAGAATTTACTCAACGGGGTTATGTCCGCCGCACCCAGCCATCTGGGAGAAAGTCAAAAGCTGAAAATGGTCTGCACGATAATGACTTCATTATCCAAACTGTTTTAACTGACACAGGGAAAGACTTGCTAATACTAACTGGTGGCGGCAAAGTGTATCCGGTGAATGTGGGAGAAATTCCTTTAACTACTGGGCGTTCTCCACGGGGAAAACCTTTAATCACTATGCTCAGTAGTACTGCTCAAGGCACTCAAGAAGCTGTCGTCACCCGCTTTTTGCTCCCGGAAAATCTCGAAACTAGGCAGATGATTCTTTTAACAAAGCAGGGAAGAATTAAGCGTCTGTCCCTGGGAGAATTCACTAACCTGACTCGGCGCGGCATCACGATTTTGAAGCTCAAAGACGATGATGAATTGTCATTTACCCAGTTCACCAAACCAGGGGATCATCTAATTTTAGCTAGTTCTGGTGGGCGACTATTGCGCTTTGCAGTTAATGATGAACAATTACCGATTATGGGACGCACAGCGATGGGTTTACAAGCATTTCGATTATTGAGAAATCAGCAAATGGTTGGCTGTGTCACTGTCGGTAAAGATGACCAATTACTGCTAGTTACTCAAGAAGGATATGCCAAGCGGATGGCTGCGAGTCAGTTAAGAGCCGCTAATCGGGGCGATTTAGGCACACAAGCGCTGAAATTTGCCAGCAAAACTGACAACTTAGCTGGTATGGTGATGGCGATCACATCTGGCGAAGTAGCTTTAGTAACGAATAAGGAGCGGGTCGTGCGCATACCTGTGGAAACAGTGCCGATTTTAGGTAGGGATGTCAAAGGTGAAAGCATCCTCCAACTCAGCCGCGATGAAAAAATCATTACTGTTGCCGAGTGCGATCGTAGATTAGGGTAATGTTCAACTTGCGACAAGCCAACTTGCAGGACTTAGAGGCGCTAATCCAACTGCGTCTCGAACTTCTGCGGGAGGCTGGCGAGATTAAAGGTAACTCTGACACTGCAAACCTAGCAGAGGCGACTCGAAAATATCTTGACGAAAAAATGCCGTTGGGTGAGTTTTTAGCTTGGGTAGCTGAAGTAGATAACCAAATTGTTGCCACTAGTGGCTTGGTATTTTTTCAACGACCCCCTTACAACGGTAATTTCTCCGGCTTAGAAGCCTACATTCTAAACGTTTATACAATTCCGATGTGGCGAGGTCAGGGAATTGCAACAGCATTATTAAAGGAAATTATTAGCTTTGTGAGAGTAACTGAAGCAAAACGCCTGTGGCTTCACACCACTGAGGATGGTAAACGTATCTACGAGAAGCTTGGTTTTGTCTCGACTTCAAAAGAAATGGAAATGGTCTGCTACTAACTTAAATTATCAATAAACTTTTTATTTTAAAATACAATATAGATTGAAAATCAAGGATTTTAATCAAATTAGTTGATAATTAATATCAATAGTATAAAATTAAAATTATTTATAAAGCTAGAAGTCCAAATAACATTTCTTCTACCTCAGTAAATCTCACTGAAGGTTGATGTTTTAGTCTGTACAAATAGCTTTTGATATTTATGTCAAGCTCTGGAAACAAAAATATAAAAAATGTTGCTTTTATGAAAATATTTGTTATATTAGTTTACACAAGGTAATAAACCATAAGAATTAAGTTTGGAGTCCTAACAATGACAAATGTAACCACAACAAAAGTCACTACTCCCGTAATTGAAGATCGTAACGCTTGGCGTTGGGGCTTTACCCCACAAGCAGAAATTTGGAACGGTCGCTTGGCAATGATTGGCTTTTTAGCAGCCGTTTTGGTTGAGCTTTTTTCTGGCCAAGGCTTTCTACATTTTTGGGGCATTTTATAAGTTTTAATATTTAAGATGACCTATAAATAAAAAAACCTGGAGTACTAATTCACTACCAGGTTTTTTATTTGTTTTGTCATTTGTCATTTGTTATTTGTCAGTTGTCATTTGTCCTTTGTTTATTTACTAACGACTAATGACTAGTGACCAATAAAATGACAATGATTACCGGATATATTCCTTAAGAACGCTGTTACGATTTGGGTGGCGTAACTTGCGTAGTGCCTTCGCCTCAATTTGACGAATTCGTTCGCGGGTGACGTTGAAAATCTGTCCGATTTCCTCAAGGGTCTTCATCCGACCATCATCTAAACCGTAACGTAGTCTGAGAACATCGCGTTCGCGTGGACTGAGACTATCGAGGACTTTTTCGAGGTCTTCGCGTAAAAGATTTTTGGAAACTTGGTCTTCTGGCGTCTCACCATCGGATTCAATAAAATCGCCCAATCGAGAATCTTCTTCTTTACCAATTGGCGTTTCTAGTGAAATAGGTAACTGGGCGGATTTAGCAATAAACCGCAACTTCTCGATGGTCATTTCCATGCGAGTGGCGATTTCTTCTTCGGTGGGTTTGCGACCCATTTCTTGAGATAGCAGTTTGGTAGTTTTCTTAATCCGAGAGATGGTTTCGTATAGGTGAACTGGAAGACGAATTGTGCGGGATTGATCTGCGATCGCGCGGGTAATTGCTTGGCGAATCCACCATGTAGCGTATGTAGAAAACTTATAACCTTTTTCGTGATCAAACTTTTCAGCGGCACGAATCAAACCGAGACTGCCTTCCTGAATTAAGTCTTGGAACGACAAACCACGATTCATATACTTCTTAGCAATTGAAACTACAAGACGGAGGTTAGATTGCACCATCTTGTCTTTCGCCCGGCGACCAACATGGAGGCGATAACGAAAGGCTGGTAGTGGCAGTTGTACTGCTTCTGCCCATTCACTATCTCGAGGATCGCGATCTAATTGCTCACAGAGTCTTTCGCGTACCCTCTCTAATTCCAGCAAATCGGCTATCTTCCGCGCCAATTCAATTTCTTCGTCTGCCCGCAACAGACGAATTCTACCAATTTCTTGCAAGTAAAGCCGAATTGAATCTTCGGTATAGTGCTTTTTCTTGCTCTGTGTCCGACGACGCGATTTAGCGGCTTTTCCAGACTTTGCGTCGTCCTCATCAGACTGAGGCTCTAAAAATTCCTCGTCACCTTCATCGATGATCAGCAAGTCCTCTTCATCGTCTATTAAGAGTTCTTCTAACTCGAGCTCAGGCTGATTCATTATTTCTAGGTCAGGCTGATATATGCTTTCGAGTACGTTGTTAGCCTGGTTCATGCCGCGTTCCTCATGCTCCTTGCAGAATCAATTACTCAAGATGTGTTTAGCGCTCTTTTAAATGAGCCAATTACCAACCGAAAATAAGCTTTTTGGCAGGTTTGCCAGAGATATTTTCGGACGTTTTACACCTCCGGTAGGAGGTTTTTTTACTTTAGTTTAAGCAATTACTAAAGGTGACTTGCTCACTTTAGTAAATGTTATATGTGTTGCTATCACATATTGCTTTCAACTAACTGGTCAAAACAAAGACTTGCCTTTATCAAAAAATTTGCCACTCTATACAAATAAGTTCATACTGTTGGCAGATTTTCGTATAAAGACTCTTCCGATTGTAGCCTGTTTCACAGAAATTGCACTCTTTTTGTGTATAAATCATGAATTCATTAAGCAATTGTTAGCTATTTTCACCAAAAAGACATTGAAAACGGGATTTATACCCTGAAATTTTTTCTCTACTTTTCGGAATTGCAGTGAAGCTCTTATTACATTATGAAGTAAGTACGCTTGCTCCTGCCAAATTTCATGTATTTTACACAACATTAATTACTGAGAAAAAGTGCACTATATGTTAAATCAGACTATTCGTCTTAACCTACCATTTTTACATTTCCTTCATAAATTAAGCATCCCTCAAACTAAAACAGATTTTGTCCTTGGGTAAATACAACAACGGTGGTGCTTGCCTGAAAGCAGTTAACCTTCTGTGTACTAACTACCTTAACTGAGGAGTTGAGGCGGTGGCAGAATCAATCTGATCGCAGATCAATTTAGGTTTACTAATTTGGTCTTATTCACACGTTAGCGCACTGTGGTGATTTCAGCCCTATGAAACTTGACAAACTTTTTTTATTGTATACAAAGATATTTTAATCAATTCAAAAACAATTTGTCCTGCGAACTTGCCAATATTGTCTTAATCTTAGGCAAAAGTACATTCGATACATACAATCTGATCGCGAGTACTATGGTACTATATGAAGATATTAACAAGTTTTCAGCCTTATAGTGTTTACTTTCAATAGTTATTATCACGAACACAGAGAACCCAGCAGATTACCTGATGATTTAGTTACAAAAACTTTTTACGTAAACAATATGTCAATTTAAATACTTTTACTTCAGTAATTTCCTATCATCTGATGATGATAAATCCTCAAAATACTTATTAATTGCTGTTGGATAGATGATATTTAGTTATTTTCTTAAAGCATAACAAATGTGTTTCTAGCAGGTGGTTCAAATTAATCAGTGAGTCAGAGCAAAGAGTATTATCTGGACTAAATTTCCAATAAAGTTAGTAGTTATGTTAACAATCGAGTATTGATTGTTTGGAAGGTATTGACAATAAGCAAATTATATGATTTTTCTATCCGATAAACTTGGAATATTTGTAGTTTTTGTATTATCAAATATTTGCTTTTGTAACAAGTTAACCTAAATTTTTAATTGATTGTTCGCGACTAGTTCAAAGTCAGGGAGGCTTTCAAAGCTATCCCTAACTAAAACTGGGGACTATGAACTTTGCTGAACTACCGTGGTGTTGGGGTGGTGTTTAGACTTGCAGGGAAATTAGGTGGGAGAAGTACCTGATCAACTACATGAACAATGCCGTTGCTAGCTGGGATATCTGGCTGAATCACCTTAGCATTGTTGACTGTGATTGAGTTACTGGCACGATCAACTGTGATTTTAACAGCACTACCCTCAACTGTTTTAACTTCTCCAGATGTCAATTGCTGGGAGGTAATTCCCCCAGGGATAACGTGGTAAGACAGAACCTTGATTAATCGTTGTTTGTTTGCTGGTTGTAAGAGTTGGTCTAGATTAGCTTTGGGTAAAGCAGAGAAAGCGGCATCAGTAGGTGCAAATATTGTGTAAGGGCCTGGTGTAGCCAATTGTTCAGTTAAGCCGGCAACTTGCACTGCTTGGATGAGAGTTTTAAACTGTCCTTGACTAGCTGCTGACTTTGCCAATTCTGCTAAATTTTGGGTGGCTATAGTGGCAGTAGGAGTTGGCGTGACGGGCGGAACAGTTGCTGTAGGAGTTTCTGCGACAGGTTGAGTGCAGGCAGACAGAGCAACTAAGCTACCTATGCCAATAATATTGAACAATGCTCTTTCTACTATGCCTTTGCTTGCTTTCATAGCTTTGTGTAGAATCTAGCTGAATAGGGAATTATTAACAATAGTTTATGAATTTATGGATATAGTCACTCATCTAACGACATAGTTTGTAGTAAAAAAATATTAATCTAAAACCTCTATAAAATACATAATTTGTCATCAACCAAAAGAGGTAGTTTTTATAATATTTGGGATAAAAAGTCTTTACTAAAATCTGTTGCAGTAATGTCAAGCAATACTTGAAAGCTAAAGATCCCCGATTTATCAAAGAAATCGGGGATCTTATTTTTTACGAATGACTTGAGACTGCTGGTATTTAGATATCTAGATCGGTGAAGTTGAGTTTAGAGCCATAAGTTTCGATGAATTCTCGTCTAGGTGCGACGCGATCACCCATTAAAATTGTGAAGATGCGATCGGCTTCTGCGGCATCCTCAATTTCGACTTGTTTCATTTTACGGGTTTCTGGGTTCATTGTGGTGTCCCAGAGTTGTTGTGGCATCATTTCACCCAAACCTTTGAAGCGTTGGATGGTGTAGTTGGCGTTAGCAGGAAATTTGGCGATTGTTTGATCTTTTTCGCGATCGCTATAGCAATACTCATGATTACGTCCCCGTTCGACTTTAAACAATGGGGGACAAGCAATATAAATAAAACCCTGTTCGATGAGCGATCGCTGATATCGATAGAAGAATGTTAACAACAAAGTCCGAATGTGTGCTCCATCTACGTCAGCATCCGTCATGATCACTATGCGGTGATAGCGCAGTTGGGTTGAATCGAATTCATCACCTTTAACACCTAAACCAAGTGCTGTAATTAACGATTGAACTTCGTTATTTTTATAGATTTTAGCGTCGTCAGTTTTTTCAATGTTAAGAATTTTACCACGTAGAGGCAAGATTGCTTGAGTGCGGCGATCGCGTCCTTGTTTAGCACTTCCACCTGCTGAGTCCCCTTCCACGATGAATATCTCAGATTCGCCAGGGTCACGAGAGCTACAGTCTGCCAATTTACCAGGTAATGGCGAAGATTCCAGTACAGATTTACGTCTGACTAATTCCCGTGCATGACGCGCGGCTTCTGCGGCTTTGAAAGCTTGGATAGCTTTATCTAAAATTGCATCAGCAACGCTGGGATGAAATTCTAGATACTCGGTAAGGACTTCTCCTACCAAAGAATCGACAATTCCCCGCACTTCGGTGTTACCAAGTTTGGTTTTGGTTTGTCCTTCAAATTCTGGGTCTGGGACTTTGACGGAAATTACGGCGGTCAGACCTTCACGGACGTGTTCGCCACTGAGGTTAGGTTCATTCTCTTTGATTTTATTGCGCTTGCGAGCGATCGCATTTAATGTCCGCGTCAGAACCGCCTTCAAGCCTTCTAAGTGCGTACCACCATCCACCGTGCGAATATTATTGGCAAAACCTAACACATTATCCGTGTAAGCATCAGTACACCACTGTAAAGAGACTTCCACTTGTACATTGTTCCGTTCTCCCTGCACATAGATAATTTCTTCATGCAACGGTTGTTTCTCACGGTTCATGTACGTAATGTACTCTTTGATCCCACCTTTGTACTCGTAGGTTTCTACCTTGGGTGTATCGCTTTTTAGTAGTTCTAAACGATGGTCAGTAAAAGTAATTTTGACACCTGCATTTAGATACGCTAATTCCCGTAGGCGACCTGATAAAGTAATGTAATCAAACTCAATACTATTAGTGAATATTTGGGTATCTGGCTTAAAAGTAACAGAAGTTCCAGTTCTAGCTTCTTTGTAAGGTTTGACTTGCAGATCGCTAACTGGGATACCACGTTCGTAGCGCTGAAGATGAACCTTTTTATCTCGCCAAACCGTAACTTCTACAACCTCAGATAGGGCATTAACAACAGAAATACCAACCCCGTGCAATCCTCCAGAAACTTTGTAACCACCGCCGCCAAACTTTCCACCTGCGTGCAGTACCGTCATTACGGTTTCCAAAGCCGACTTCCCGGTACGCGAGTGAGTATCGACAGGAATACCGCGACCATCATCTGTTACAGTCACAGAACCATCAGCGTTGATATCCACTTCTATATGAGTGCAATGACCCGCCAAAGCCTCATCGATTGAATTGTCCACCACCTCGTAAACTAGATGGTGGAGTCCTCGCGGTCCAGTGGTACCGATGTACATTCCTGGTCTTTTGCGGACGGCTTCCAGACCTTCCAGAACTTGAATCTGATCGGCACTGTAACTGCTCGTCATGTAAACTCTCCTGATGCGTGGGGTTGAAATCGCCTAAAGGCAAAGAAAAGTGAAAACACTCCAAAATTGTAACACAAAAGCCTTGCTGGCGTCTGTAGGGCATTTTCAAGAGAAGTTTATACTGGGGTTGCAGTACCGTGCAAGAAGAGCAGAGGAGCAGAGGGGCAGTGGAGCAGGGGGAGCAGCAGGAGAAGAACTATTAATTATTGCCCAATGTCTAATGCCCAATGCCCGATAACAAATGACAAATGACTAATGACTAATGACTAAATTAATTGTGATTTGTGGGGCGACGGCAACGGGGAAATCGGGTTTGGCTTTGGCTTTGGCGATGCGATTGGGTTCTGTAATTTTCAGTGCTGATTCTCGTCAAGTTTACCGTGAGTTTGATATTGGGACGGCGAAACCAACTGTAGCTGAACAAAAATTGGTGCGGCACTATTTGATAGATATCTGCGAGCCAACAGACATGATGACAGTAGCAGACTATCAAGAGCAAACACAAGCCTTAATTGCTTCTGTTGGTGTTATACCACTATTCCTAGTTGGTGGGACTGGTTTATACATCCGTTCTATTGTTCGAGGTATGAAAATTCCGAGAGTTGCACCACAAACAGAGTTGCGATCGCAGCTTGAATCTCTGGGTCAAACACAACTCTATGCAATGTTACAACAAGTTGATCCAGTTGCGGCACAAAAGATTCATGGCAACGATTCCGTGCGGACTTTACGAGCATTAGAGGTATTTTATGTAACTGGATATCCAATTTCAGAACAGCAAGGGGAGAATCCACCAAATTATCCGATTTTGCAAATTGGGTTAGATTGCGATGTTGAAATTTTGGCTGCTCGTATTCAACAGCGTACTGAGCAAATGATAGCAAATAGTTTGGTTAAAGAGGTGGAGAATCTTTGTCAAAAATATAGCGCTGATTTGTCTTTGTTAAATACTTTGGGCTATCAAGAAATCAAGCAGTATTTAGCTGGGGATATTTCCTTAGATGAAGCGAAAGAATTAACAATTTTGCATACGCGACAATTTGCCAAGCGACAACGCACTTGGTTTCGAGCAGATCCGCAAATTGAATGGTTTTATACGAATGATCCTGATTTATTAGAGAAGGTTTGGCTGCGTATAAATGAGTTTATAAGTTGCACAAGTTAGTGAAAAATTTTTTGCTGATGCAAAGACGCGAAAACTTTGCATTTTTACAGCGAGTGTCTTATAGAGTGTCGGGATCTATGCCCATAGCCCGTAGCCTATCTGCTAGTAATTGGGTGCGTTGTTCTGCTTGTTCGGCGCGTTGTTGTTCCTGTTCGGCGCGCTCATCCCCAGTCAGCAAAACATTACTATCTTGGTAGCACCAGCGTAACCAAGTATCCTGTCTGCCTTCAAATTCACCTTCCCACAGAGTTATACCTAAACCAACTTGTTCAAGCCAAGTTTCTGAAGTTTCAAAGTAACGCCTTCCCCTAAGTTCATAAATGCGTAGTACTTTTTCTCCTAATTGCTGGTTTGGGTCATATACGATGTAGTAACTAGCCCGCATCTGTTCATAAATTTGCAGCTTTTTGCCAAGTTCATCACCTTCTTTATTAGATACAATTTCGAGGACAACTTCGGGAGGTTTGCCAAAACGCCAAACCACATAACAACAATTTTGTTTTTCCCACCATTTTTCAGGTACTTGGACATCTAAGCTGAGAAAGACATCAGGTACTATTGCAGGTTGACCGTCTGTATGGTACATGCCAACATTAGCTGCTGCTAAAAAAGTCTGCTGCTGTAGAGAACTGTAAAGAGAGCCAATTAAAAAGCGTTTCTGTTTAGAAGTAGCAAAATTATCTAAAGTGTCATTTTCAGTGATTAACTAGTTAGCATCTGGCACATAATAACCATCATTATTGATTAAAACTTCCTGAATCATGACTTTATCGAGTATTTGAAAGCGTTATTTATAAATTAGTTGATTGGGAGTGAAAAGGTTTAAGCTAGCTTTGCACTGTGTATTCATAATTGGTGTAATCGAGATAATTATGTCAAAATATGCAGAAGTAAGCTTTAAACATCACGACAATGATTAAACCAATACTGCAAAATCGTTACAGAATTATTAAGCAATTAAAATCTGGGGTATTTGGAGGAATTTATTTGGCTGAAGATTTAAATATGCCTGCCATCCACAAATTTCAATGTGTTGTCAAACAATTACAGCCCGAGGTAATGAACCAAAGAATTATAGAAAGATTCGTTCAAGAAGGGGAAACTCTTTTGAAATTGGGTCAAAACCACAGTCAAATTCCCAAGCTGTTCAACTTTTTTGAGGAAAATCAAGAATTATACCTTGTTCAAGAATTTATTGACGGGCATGACTTAAGCCAGGAAATGACTTTTGGCAAGCAATCGAGTGAAATTGAAGTGATTAAGTTCTTACGAGAAATTCTTGAAGTGCTGGAATATGTTCACTATCATCGATATATCCATAGAGATATTAAGCCAGCTAATATCATGAGACGCTTTCGGGATGGAAAGTTAATACTGATTGATTTTGGTTTAAGGAAAGAAATAAATTTTTTAGGACAAGCCCCTTACAGTGTTGATGTTGGTACTCCTGGTTATAAGCCAAGTGAGCAGATAAATGGTACACCTATGTTTAGTAGTGACATTTATGCTGTGGGGATGACAGCAATTCAATTCTTGACTGGAATACCACCGCACCAATTTTCAAAAGACAATAGTGGTGAGGTAAATTGGCGGCATCTAGCCCAAGTAAGCGACAGGCTGGGTAATATTTTAACAAGAATGTTAAAAAATAATTTCTGTGAACGCTATCAAAATGCAAGTGAGGCATTACAAGCTTTAATAAAACTACAACCAATAAACCTTGATTTTTCTCAAGGATTAGCAGCAGTTAATGTTGGTGGTCGAGTTAGTTTATTTGGTTCTACCGCTCCTTAATTCATCAGGTAAAGGATCATTAAAATCATCACTTATCCAAATCTTACCTTGGTTTAAACCTAGTACCCGTTTCTGGGGTGATTGTTGGGGTTGAGCATATTTTTGTGGTAAAAATTCAACAAAATCTAACACCTGTTGTTGCTGTTCGGGTGCTAGGGTTTGCAGCTTTGCAATTAATTTTGAGGTAGAATCTAAAACTTGGTAAGTCATTTTACACTCTCCTGTTAAATGTCTGACTCTATGTTAATCTAACCCCACAATTAACAGAATATCTAGATTCTAACATCATTCAACGCACTCCTTAAGAGACATCGCACCTTCCGCACTTAAATTATGCGATCGCTTTTACTCACTCTTAACTGCTATTCTTGCAACAATAGTAATTACAGCTATACTAACCAGCCTGCAACATCTACCTTGAACTTTAAGAAACTATGCTTACTCAACAGAAACAGGACTTACGCAACTGGAAACCCATTATCAAAGCATTCGAGGCTGTCCTTGGCAAAAATGGCGTGGTGCAACGCCGCGAAGAACTCATTACCTATGAATGCGATGGTTTAACTGGCTATCGCCAACGTCCGGCTGTGGTGGTATTACCCAGAACTACAGAACAAGTTGCGGAAGTTGTGAAAATATGCAATCAATACTCTATACCTTTCATAGCACGCGGTTCTGGTACTGGTCTATCTGGCGGCGCTTTACCATTAGAAAATTCTGTTTTAATTGTCACTTCCTTAATGCGGCAAATCCTCAACATTGATTTGGAAAATCAACGCACAGTTGTACAACCAGGGGTGATTAATAGTTGGGTAACACAAGCTGTTAGTGGTGCTGGATTTTACTACGCTCCTGACCCTTCCAGTCAAATTATCTGCTCTATTGGGGGCAATATTGCTGAAAATTCTGGTGGTGTACATTGTCTCAAATATGGTGTTACCACTAACCACGTTTTGGGATTAAAAATTGTCACGCCAGAGGGGGAAATTGTTGATTTAGGTGGACAAATTCCAGAAATGCCTGGTTATGATTTAACAGGTGTTTTTGTTGGTTCCGAAGGTACATTAGGAATTGCCACAGAAATTACGTTGCGAATTCTTAAAAGTGCAGAATCAATTTGTGTGCTGTTGGCAGATTTTACTAGCATTGAAGCTGCTGGGGCAACTGTTTCTGACATCATCAGCGCCGGGATTATTCCTGGCGGTATGGAAATGATGGATAATTTCAGCATCAATGCGGTTGAAGATGTTGTCGCAACTAATTGTTATCCCCGCGATGCTACTGCTATTTTACTAATAGAAATTGACGGTTTAGAAGTGGAAGTTGCAGGAAATAAGCAGCGAGTTACTGAAATTTGTAAAAAGAATGGGGCACGAAATGTCACTTCTGCTACTGACCCAGAAACCAGATTAAAATTATGGAAAGGACGCAAAGCCGCTTTTGCTGCTGCTGGACATTTAAGCCCAGATTATTATGTACAAGATGGTGTAATTCCTCGAACTCAGTTGCCTTATGTTCTGCACGAGATTAAGACATTAAGTGAACAATACGGTTATCGTGTTGCTAATGTATTTCATGCTGGTGATGGCAATCTTCATCCGCTCATTCTTTATGATAATTCTGTGCCTGGAGCATTAGAGCAAGTAGAAGAAATGGGTGGAAAAATTCTCAAACTTTGTGTGCAAGTTGGTGGTAGTATTTCTGGCGAGCATGGCATCGGTGAGGAGAAAAAATGCTATATGCCACAGATGTTTAGCCAAGTAGATTTAGAAACTATGCAATGGTTACGGCAAGTTTTTAATCCTAAAGGGTTAGCAAATCCTGAAAAGATATTCCCCACACCACGAACTTGTGGTGAAGCAGCAAATACATCGGCACTCAAGCAATTTGAAGGTGTGGAAAGATTTTAAGAGTTAGGAGTTAGGAGTAGAGACGCAACGCCAGTCGCTACAACGGAGGGAACCCCCGCAACGCGCTGGCTCATTAATCGCGTCTGTACAGGAGTTAGGAGTCATAATTTATTAGGTTTTGGTATCGTTAAGTATATTCATCACCAAAGCTGGCTCCGTATTATTTGAAATATTCTGACTCCTAACTTCTGACTTCTGAATCATCATTTCTTTACATCATCCGGAGGATTACAACTTTATTTTGTAGTTATATATATTCCGATCGCACTAGGTCACGCTTACAAATGAATTGGGTTGCCCGCTGTTGTATTTCTTGCTTGCTATGTTTGGGATTAGTAATCGCTTTCACAGTTTTTTTTCCCTCTTCACCAGCAGTTTATTCCCAAAAAACAAGTTCTTTGACTACAGAAATTCGCGGCGTTTGGCTGACTAATGTTGCTAGTGGTGTACTATTTGTCCCTTGGGGTATTAATCGTGCTATAAATCAATTATCGGCTCTCAACTTTAATACAATTTATCCTGTAGTTTGGAACCGAGGACATACTTTTTATAAAAGTGCAGTAGCCAAAGTAACTACAGGCTCAGAAACTCAACCTTTGCTTAACTTCATGCATGGTGGACAAGATATTTTAGCAAAGATAGTGACACTTGGTAAAAATAAAGATTTGAGAGTCATCCCCTGGTTTGAATACGGGTTCATGACGCCACATTATTCACAATTAGCCAGGCGTTATCCCGATTGGTTGACAATTGGGCAAGAAGGTGTAAAGTCTACTCAAGATGCCCCGCCAGAAGAAATTGACAATATTTTAGTAACTAAGCTGGCCTGGTTGAATCCTTTACATCCGCAAGTCCAAGAGTTTATTCAAGAGTTAATCTTGGAAGTAGTCAGGAATTACGATGTAGATGGTATTCAGCTTGATGACCATTTTGGGATGCCTGTACAGTTCGGGTACGATCGCTTCACTATCGAACTCTATCAACAAGAGCATCAAGGTAAAAGTCCCCCAACTGACCCTTTTAACTCAGAATGGATGCGGTGGCGGGCAGATAAAATTACTGATTTCATGGCAGAAATTTACCAAGCTGTCAAGGCGGTTAAGCCCAAACTCAAAATATCTCTATCTCCTAACTATCAAGCTTTCGCTTATAAATACTATTTGCAAGACTGGGAAAATTGGGTAAAAAAAGGTTTAGTTAATGAGTTAATTTTGCAGGTATATCGAAATGACAAAAAGTCTTTTATCACTCAACTGGAACAACCATCTATAAAATTGGCTCAAAGTCTAATTCCTGTAGGTATTGGGATATCAACGGGAACCTTAGGAAATCCGGTGAAAATGGCACAAGTCAGAGAACAGGTTCAGGTAGTGCGCGATCGCAATTTTGATGGTATCTCCTTTTTTTACTGGGAGAGTCTATGGGGTTACATCGTACCAGAATCACCCCAACAGCGACGCAAAGGTTTTTTTGAGATGTTTAATGCAAAAACTGTCAGATTATTACAAACAAAGAAACTTTGATGCCATTCGCGCCTAAAAATACTAGATTTGGCTTGACATTACTGTGGACTTTAGCTACTTTTAGCGGATTTTTATTGAGTTTACTCTTTATTGAAGTCGGTGAAAAGCCAGATATTGGAGTAATGGAGGCGGCTATCGGCGGATTTGCGCTCGCACTTCCTCAAGGTTGTCTTCTCAAAGAACCTGTATTTTGTATCAGGTGGATTTTGTCAAGTCTTTTGGGTTGGAGTATCATCACCGCGATCGGTATTGGTGCGGTGGGTTGGATTGTACCTAGCACTCAGAGTCTTCCCCTAAGAATTTTGTCAGGGACGGTTTATGGTGGGCTTGGGGGCTTGGGAATTGGATTAGCACAATCGTTAGCAATTCCCCAACCTGTAGCGTGGCGATGGATATTTGTCTGTGCGGCAAGTTGGGCTGTTGCTGTCCCTGTAGGTTCTGCTGTGGGAACGATCTGGCGCTACTTAAGCCAGTTATTTTTAGGTGAAGTCATCGGATTAGGCATCACTTGGCTACTAGTTGGTATCCTCACAGGAATCAATGCTCACAAATTACGATTATAACTCCCCTTATTAAGAATTATAAATTTAATTGATATATACTTAGGTTTGCACTTCGATATATGCAAAAATCTTAAAAAACTGTTAAAAATAAATTGCAGAAAGTTTGCCTTCACCTGCAAATGTATTTTCACCTTCAAAAAGCAGGATTTTGTTAAGCTGACTTTTATTAGCTTTCCTAGATTTCTGACAAGAAGTAGAGAAAGAGCAAAATTCCGATGAGCAACGGCTGACAAGACTTTGCTATAGGCGCTAAAGTGCATCTACTACAAGCGTAACGACAAGAGAGCGCCTAGAAGAGTTAGTAATACAAGACAGGGACTCTCGCATGAATATAAATCCAATGGAATCAACTATGGAGTTGACAAAATTATCACCACCTCAAATTCTTTTTGGCACAGAAGTAGATGAAAAAAGTGGTAGCGAGCAGTTTCTACTAAGTATGTACGATTCTGTGCAGGCATCAATATTTGTAGTTGATGTTTTGGAGGATGGGGATTTTCGATATGTGGCCCTTAATCCCACTCATGAGCGGTGGATAGGGATTCGTTCAGACGATCTTCGGGGCAAAAAACCAGAGGATATTCTCTGTGCCATTGATGCTGCCAAAGTACGTCAGCATTATGCTGACTGCGTGCGATTCGGCACAACTATTTCTTACGAACAATGTTTGCAATTCCAGGGAGTTCCCACTTGGTGGAGTACGACTCTCACCCCACTAAAGGATGCTAACTCCAAGGTTTATCGACTAATTGGTACTAGTAGTAATATTACCCCTGCCAAGCAAGCAGAACAAGCAGTTGGACTCCAGGTTAAACGAGAGCAACTGCTAGAAGCGATCGCCGCACGGATTCACCAATCTGTAGAATTAGAGACAATTCTGCATCAGACTACAATTGAACTGCGGCAGTTTTTGAATTGCGATCGCGTGTTAATTTATCGTTTTGAGGCTGATGGTAGTGGAGTAATCATTGCCGAATCAACAATAGCTGCTATCGATCCCCTATTGGGAAAAAATATCACCGATCCCTGCTTTAGTGGCAAACATCCAGAACACTACAGACGAGGTTGCATTCAAGTTATCGAAGATATTTTTGCCGCCGACTTGCATCCTTGCCATATAGATTTCCTGACATCTTTGCAGATCAGAGCTAATCTTGTAGTGCCGATTTTTCAAAAGCAAGATATGTGGGGGCTATTGATTGCCCAGCATTGTCACCAATCGCGTCAATGGCAGCAAACGGAAACTGACTTGCTCAAACAGTTGGCAACTCAAATCGGCATTGCAGTCCAACAGGCAGAACTTCATCAGCAAATCGAGGATCTCAAAGCCAAGATGGAGTTACAGAAGCAGAAGCACATCAGTCAGTTGCAGCAGGTACGAAACTTTGAAGCCTTGGTGCAACGCATGACAGAACAAATCCGCGACAATTTGGATCAAACTCAGGTATTGCAGACACTTACCCAAGAATTAGCAAAGTTACTAAACCTTGAGCGTTGCCAAATTGAATTCTACAGTACCTGCCAAACTCTAGTTACGATTACTCACGAATACTGCATTAACTTACCCCAGTGTCAAGGATTAACCAAACAGATTGCAGATTATCTTGAAGTATATCAGCCGTTGTTGCAAAAACAACCATTACAATTTTTAGAAATTGTACCGGGATGGGAACCAAAGTTGCTAGTTATGTCCCAAATAGCTTGTCCAATTTTCGATACTCAAGGGATTTTGGGAAATATTTGGCTGACAAGACCATCACAAGAGGCTTTTGATGAATTTGAAATTGAGCTAATACAGCAGGTAGCAAATGAATGTGCGATCGCCATTCGTCAAGCCCAGCTTTACAAACAAAACCAAGCACAGGTAAAAGAACTAGAAAAATGCGATCGGCTCAAAAACCAATTTCTCAGAACTCTCTCCCAAGAACTGCGAACACCAATAACAAGCATTAGCCTTGCAGTCCAAACTCTCGAAAGTGTTCTCACACCAGCAGAAATATCAGAGATAGAAATAGTGCCGCAACTTTTGCAGATTCTGCATAACGAGTGTGGGCGAGAAAACAAGTTAATTAACGACCTACTTACACTCACATATCTCGAAGCCGAACCCGATCCCCCAACATTGATTGCCATTGACTTTCAAAGCTGGCTTCACCCCATTATCGAGTCTTTTCGAAACCTCACCATCTGCCAGCGACAGCAATTACACCTGACTGTCGATCATGCGCTACCGCCTTTAGAGACAGATATCACTGATTTGGAGCGGATTGTCACTGAACTGCTCAACCATGCCTGCAAATACACCCCAGCCGGAGAATTGATCGCAGTTTCTGCTCACTTGATCGGGGATACAGTCGAGCTTAATATTACCAATTCGGGAATAGAGCTTACCAGCAATGAACTCTCACGGATTTTTGAACCTTTTTATCACATTTCCAAACACGATCCTTGGAAACATAGCGGCACAGGGCTGGAATTGGCATTAGTGCAGAAAATGGTCAGACATTTAGGCGGTTCAATTTATGTAGAGAGTGCAGCAGGTCAAACCACCTTCACCGTCAAATTCCCCTTTTAATTGGTTTTTTGGATGCGACACTAGCTAAATTGTCAATAGTTGTGCTACACTACAATAGCTATTTGTATGGGTGACTAGCTCAACGGTAGAGCAGTAGACTCTTAATCTATTGGTTGCGGGTTCAAATCCCTCGTCACCCACTACTTCCAGCCCTTCTGTACATTAACTAATTATTTGTCACTGTTAACAGATTAATGTCAATTTTCACTAATTAATGTCATTGTTAACAGATTAATATCCTCTTTGAAAAATTAATGGCAGTTTAGAGAACTAGATTATGAATTACGCACTGCACAAATTTATTATCTTGTGCATTAACGTAAATACGTCGTTTCGGGCTTTTATTAATCATCCTTTGATAAATAGTGATCGCGTAAAAAGTAGCCATAGATCAAGGTTTAATGCCTGAAATCCATACTCCACATTTGGTCTTTCCTGTCAATGCGTAAGTCCTATAAATATAAATTTCCTATAATATTATTCCATTTATATCTCACTTTTAGGTGATTGCGATGCTTTAAAAGAAACCGCCTAGAATGCTTTTGCAAGATACCTAAAGTTGGTGATTGCAGCAAGAATCTATAACGTACTGTGCGTTTAATCTCACCTTGTTATAAAATATTCTTTTGTCCAAAACATTTACGACCAATAGATTAAGAGTCCTTTCAACCCACCGTTTTTAACAAAACTTTTGTAGCTAATCTGAAAAATAAGATATAAATCTTTATGACCCATCTCTATCCGAAGGGGTATTGAAACCTGAAGATGGTAAAGAATGGGCGACGTTGACCAGCTTCTTTCAACCCGCCTCTAGCTGGGAGGGGTGTTGAAACCTGGCAAGGAAGCTGAGGCTACTCAGGAGATTTATATCTTTCAACCCGCCTCTAGCTGGGAGGGGTGTTGAAACCACGCCCAGTCAGCCGGAGGTAGCTGCTCCAACTTACTTTCAACCCGCCTCTAGCTGGGAGGGGTGTTGAAACGCGGCATCATACAGACCGCTATGGTAATTCTAAACTTTCAACCCGCCTCTAGCTGGGAGGGGTGTTGAAACTCTGCGCTCCAAACCTTTGATTTGCCAACAGTTCTGAATACATTTTTGGCAAGTCTCCCAAAATCACCTATCAGTCAATACTTAAAAAAGTAAATCAATTGACACAGTAAAGGCTATAAACCTTACTAAATAAGCGATTTAGACTTTTGGCAGATCCCCAGGGAAATTGACCCCGCTTCGATTCGCCAAAAAATAATTAAGGTGGGTTCCTCCTTGATCGGAGGTGATTCAGTAGCCACCGCTGCGGTAAACCCGCACCTCTATTACTGGGGGCGCACCTAATTCCTATCCACAAGGGACAGCAGCATCAAGGTGGGTAGCTACTAGGGTCAGAAAGCAAGACTGTTTAACAGCAGTCAAACTAACCCAAATTTACACAGCACAGAAGCTTGTAACAAGCATGAACTGCGGCGCTATTGAGTATTCTTATTCTATTGTCAAGGTTCGGTGTTTTGTCAATCAGTTTATTTTGCGGGAATGGTAAGCTGCGAGCGCTAATTCTTTCGCTTTCTCTTGTGGACTACCTCGAATTGGCTGTTTTGACTCCTCTATCACAATTCCAGCTTTAACAGCTGACGAGTGAATATTTGCCATCAATCTGCTGTAACTCCATTGATGAACGCTAACTCGGTACTGTTTGGCATACTTTTGTTGAACTTCTATTAAGTCTGATTTTTGTTCAGCTTTGGCTTGAACCTCACTCTGAACTTGTTCTCGCATATTATCCAACTTAGGTAGAACAATACTTCCAGCAGAGTATGTTTGGGCGATCGCAATAATCTCTTTCGCCAATAATCTATCTATATATTCCCCTAATTCTGGTTCTCCAAACTGATTTGGTGCGGCAAGCGTTTGAGCTACTTGGCGTTGATGGGATAAAGAGTGCTTTTGCTGTCGCTGTCGATTTAGCAGTTTGTAGTCATCACCAAGTAGTTGTCTGATACTGCGATAGGTAAGGACTTTACCTGTAGTACCGTCTACGATTGCGACTGTTGCAGGCTTTTCTAAGCCGAGGCTAACACCGACAAGAATATGAGATTGACCTTTATATAAAGGTTTAGTAGGGCGAGGAAAAGGGTTATTAATTTTGTCTAAGGTAGAGTTTTTCCGTTTGATATGAGCTTGCTGTTTCTCATTAAGCTTGCCTTTGGCTTTTGTATTGGTGATAATTTTAGCGATTTTTTCGGCTTTCTCTTCCCTTACTTGATCGGTTCCTTCAGTCGTCCATAGGCGGGTATCTACAGAACAGTAGAGGGTTAAACGATTAAGATTCCAAGGATCGCCTTTGCCTTCCTCTTCTTGCCAAGCAATACGCCCACTACGCAGGGTGAATAGGCTACTGGAGTGTTGATTTTTGCTATTTTTCTTAATTTGTTGATCTTCTAGGAAGCGTTGAAACCAGTGAAGTTGGCGAGAATCACAATAAACTTGAAAGCTATGCTCACTCAAACCGTTGAATTTTATACAGATGCGCCCGAACTGGTTTTTAAACCAAGTCATGTCTCCGTTGCTTTCGTAAGCTACTGGGAAAGGTACTTTGCTGGATTGCCTTAAAAGGCTGTCTTGCCAAGATTTTGCCTCGGACTCATTTGTTGGAACGTTATGAGCGGCAACAACAATAGTTTCTAACCATTTGGCAGATGTTAAATCTCTACCTTTGGGAATTCGTGTTTCTAGCTGTTTTCTGAGGCGTTCAATTTGAATTTCAAGTTTACGGCGGCGTTGAGCAAATTTTTTAGCGTCTTCCTCTTTATCGTTTATTTTACAACCATTTTTTAGTAAATAGCTGGTGGCACATTGAGTCAAGTTATCTTCTGTCTTGCGATAGGACTCAAATAAGTTCTTTGATAAATTGTTGCTATCTGAATTTTGAGATTTTTTGCGCTTTTTAGCTTTTTTCCCATTCGTTGATTGAGTTTTAGCAGTATTAAGGGGAGCAAATTCAGCCAAAACTTCAGCAGCTATAGTGCGAAGACTATCTAAGCTGACACCACTATTTTCGACCAATTCAACATCACTTTTGAGCATTTCCAACCAGCGAATTTTGCCTTCTAGTTGGAACTGCGATCGCTTCATCAGGGCAAACCATGATTTATATATGTAGTTCACTGTGGCGATCGCACTCGTATAAAACCGTCCAGGCTGACCAATAAAGCGAGGATCAGTTTTTAAAGGTTGGCAAAGTTCTTTGACAACACTAGTGGGGTGTTTGCCTTTTTGCCGCCAAGTTTCAAACTTTGGGTGTTGACTTACCTGACGTAGTAGTTCATTAATCAGTGGCGTATTTAACTCCGCCATCAACTTCCATAGTTGCTGGCGTGATGACTCTGAGGCTACAAGGCGACACTGAATAGTGATTTTACTCATCGTTTTAAAATAATATTGTCTAATAGTAACATATTTGTTTAAATAAGTCTTCTGTAAAATAAATTGTATGCAGGAGACATTTTTTACAAGCAAGGAAGCTGCTGAAATCACAGGCTGTACCCTCCGTCAGCTACAGTATTGGCGAGAAAGGGGAGTAATTGTTCCTGTCATCAGTGAGACTGGAACTGGACGTAGTATTTATTACTCAAAATCAAACTTGCTAGAATTGGCTGCAATGTCATATTGGTTATCTGTGGGATTAAGTTTTGACATAGCCAGCACCACGCTGAAAAAGCTGAAAGACCAAGAGCCAGAGCTATTTATTTCAGGTAAAGGCAAGCGGTTTATGTTATTGCCGGAAGTACAGAAGCGATCGCTTGAGCTTGTGGAGTATGACAGAAAAAAGGCGATCGCATCTTTAGATGAAGGTAAGCCTGTGATTCCCGTGTGGTTGGACGAGATTTATCAGAGGTTAGCGGTTAAATTGGACGAGTAAATAATGAAGTCAAGAAAAATAAGAAATGAGCAATGAAGCGAATACTTGCCGTAAGTATGTGGAGCCAAAGTTAAAGGATGCAGGATGGGAAACAGAATCCCATGCATACTATGAGCAGTATTACTTTACTGATGGCAAGATTCGCCCGAAAAATAAGCACCAATCTCGTGGCAAACGGAAATTTGCAGACTATTTACTGCTATATAACGGAGAATTTCCCTTAGCCGTGGTGGAAGCAAAGCGAAAACACAAAACACCAGATGAGGGACTGGAACAGGCGATAGACTACGCCAATCTTCTAGGGGTGAGGTTTGCTTACTCTACTAACGGACAAGGGATTGTAGAATTTGATTTCATCACGGGTAAACAATCTGATGTAATAGACTCTTTTCCCAGTCCTGATGAACTTTGGCGACGATTAACAGGGGAAGCTAAAGAGCAAATTAGAGAGGACATAGCAGAAAAACTGTTGACTCCGTTTTATCCAATTCCAGATAAACCACTGCGTTACTATCAACGAAATGCGATTAATGCTGCACTAGCAGCAATTTTTAAAGGTCAAAAGCGCCTACTGCTGACAATGGCAACGGGAACAGGTAAAACTACTGTTGCTTTCCAAATTGCTTGGAAACTGTCAAGTTTGGAGTGGAATGCTTCTGGAGAATCTCGTTCCCCTAGAATTCTGTTTTTGGCAGATCGGAATGTGCTGGTAGATGACCCGATGAATAAGGATTTTTCTGCGTTTAATCAGGAGAAAATTTACAAAATTCAGGGGGAAGCGAAAAAAGGACGTGACCTCTACTTTGCTATTTATCAAGCAATTGGTGATACACAATATAGCTTTGGACTTTACAGAGAATATAGTCCTGATTATTTTGACTTGATTATTGTTGATGAGTGTCACCGGGGTAGCGCCAGGGATGAAAGTAACTGGCGACAAATTCTGGAACATTTTGAACCAGCGTATCAGTTGGGACTGACAGCGACACCGCTACGCGATGATAACGTTGATACCTATCGCTACTTTGGCAATCCCCTTTACACATATTCCCTCAAACAAGGGATTGATGATGGTTTCTTAGCTCCCTATCGAGTTTATCGGATTACTACCCGTTCCGATCGGGAAGGATGGCGACCTAACGCTGGACAGATTGACCGTTATGGAAGAACAATTCCCAATGAAGTTTATCTCACCCCAGACTTTGAGCGGAAATTGGTAAGAGAAGCGCGGACAAAAGCGATCGCCCAACATATTACTGATTTTTTGAGAAGTGGCGATCGCTATGCCAAAACCATTGTCTTTTGTGTCGATGAGGAACACGTTAAGGCAATGATTAAGGAATTACGCAACCTCAACAGCGATATCACCAGAACAAATCCTGACTACATAACTCGCATTACCTCTGATGCTGGTGATGTTGGTAAAGGACATCTCTACAAATTTAAAGATGTCTTAGATGAAACTCACATTATTGCTGTTACTGCTAAGTTGCTAACAACAGGGGTAGATATTCCCACCTGTAAAAATGTTGTGCTTGCTCGTGTTATTCGTTCAATGACAGACTTTAAGCAGATTATTGGACGGGGAACTCGTGTACGAAAAGAACGGGGGAAGCGATCGTTTAATATACTCGACTATACCAATAGCACGGTGTTGTTTGAAGATAGAGATTTTGATGGAGAACCCGCACTTATTAATGAATCAGAGATTGATGATCGGGGGAAAATACTCTCTGAACATGAGGAGGAGTTGGAGTCAGCAGAGTTAGAAGAGGAAACAGACGACTTGGAAGAGGATGAAAAGTCTGGATTTTGGGGAATCCCAGATGATGATGACGAACCACCTCGGAAATATTACGCTGACGGGGGAAGTGAAGAAATTGTTGAAGAGAAAATTTATGATTTAAACCCAGATAATCAACTGCACTTGTCTCGATTAATTGACTACACTAGAGAACAAGTTAGGATTCTCTATCGTTCTACCATAGAAATACAGCAACGCTGGGCAGATCCAGAGCAGCGTTCAGAGATTATTGAGTTGTTGGCAGATCGGGGGATTGATTTTGATGAGTTAAAACAAGTTACTAAGCTTCCCGAAGCTGACCCTTTTGATTTACTATGTCATATTGCCTTTGATGCTCCGGTGCTGACTTGCAAGCAACGGGCTGAAAGGTTGCGTCGTCGCAAGGCTGACTTTTTTGAGCAATATGGGGAGGATGCTAGGGCAATTTTAGAAATACTTTTGGACAAGTATGCAGAAAAAGGAGTTGAGGAATTTAATATTCCAACCACATTTAAGGCTAACCGCGAATTTGATAAATATGGCAACGTAGTAGAAATTGCTCAACGGTTTGGGGGTGTTCAGGAATTGAAAAAAGCGGTAAATTATTTACAAAATTTACTTTACACTGCCTAAAATCGTAAACAGTTTTAAATAAAATTACTGAGAGATTGATGAATAAAACAAATAATAATTTACGTATAGGTTTAGAAGAAAATTTTTATCATTCTTTCAAAAGAGGCTATGAATTGTACATTGAATCAAAAAATAATCAAGATGCTTGGTTACTCGAAGAATCAATAATTTGGATTCAGCATGTAATTGAAATTGGATTGAAGTTATTACTAATTCAAACAAACGAATACTTAATTTTTACAAATATAAATGATGCAATTAATAAATTTGAGAAGCTTATTAATACAAAACCTAATGCTACTATAATCGATGTCTTTGAAGAGGATGATTCCCCACATTCAATTGGATGTGAAGATGCTTTAAAACGAGCGCGTATAATGCTGGGTCTAGAGGAATTAAAAAAAGGAGATAATAATCAAGAAACTTTAGGCGACAAGATTCTTGATCTTAATAAATATCGAAATCGAATAACTCATTTTTCTGTACAGTTAAATACTGGAAAAATTATTACTCTACTGGGAGAAATTATTACAGATTTTTTGTCACTTCTAGAAAGAAATATCAAAAACCAAGAGTTTACTGAGAGATATATTCCAGAGATTCGCTGCATAGATTCACCTATGCGTTCCCCGTTTACGGAAATGACCAAAGGTGTAAAAAATAGAATATTAAATTTGATAAAATTATTTGATAATCAAAAATTTTCAGGTGATTTTTTTGACAGAGAGGGGCAGGAAATATGCCTGCCTAAATTTAAATATGAAAGTTTGTCCATTATAGAAGATTGGGGATCTGCTGTAATAATATTAGCAGAAACTTTAAATGAAGAAAAGTGGATAATTTTTATCCAAACAGGGTTTTTTAGTTATGATAAAATTCAGTTTGTTTGGCACAATATGATAATTAACATCGCAGGAGAACAACAAAATTTTCAAGGTTGGTTGGTGAACTTTGTTGGTAATGATCTAGTGAGAAAACATTCTAATAATGTATCACTAGGTGATAATTTACGTCGATTAGGTATTTTAATATCTAATCAAGATAATATACAAAAATTAGAAGAAAAATTAACCTATAAGAATTAAGATAAGGTTTTTTATTAATTGACAATCAATGCCCAAACGCACTACCAAACAAAACGATAAAACCATAACTACAGCACAAAAACTAGGAAGCGTGATTAAGTCAGCGCGTGACATCATGCGGACGGATAAGGGATTAAATGGAGAATTAGACCGTCTTCCCCAGTTGACTTGGATTATGTTTTTGAAACTTTTGGATGATTCCGAGAAACTGCATGAGGTGGAAGCAGAGTTAGAGGGAATTTCCTATAAACCAACTATTCAACCGCCTTATCGCTGGCGAGATTGGGCAGCTAATGAAAATTTTACTGGCGATCACCTGAAAAGTTTCATCAACAATGATGAGGCAATTTCACCAGAAGGCATCAAAGGTGCAGGGTTACTCGCCTATTTGCGGAATCTCAAAAGCAAAACCGGACGCGATCGCGCTGATGTCATCGCCAAGGTGTTCAAAGATGTCACTAACCGCATGATTAGCGGGACTTTGCTGTGGGATGTGCTAAGTAAGGTAAATGAGATTCACTTTGATAAATCAGAAGAAGTGAACCTCCTTAGCACCCTTTATGAGTCGATGCTGAAGGAAATGCGGGACGCTGCGGGAGATTCGGGAGAATTTTACACCCCCCGTCCGGTAGTGCGGTTTATTGTGCAAGTGATGGAACCGAAGCTGGGGGAAACGATTTTTGACCCTGCTTGCGGAACTGGTGGTTTTTTGGTGGAGGCGTATGAGTACCTGAAAAAGAATTGTAGCGCCCAAGATTGGCAGATATTGCAAAAAAGCATTATTGGCGCTGAGGCAAAATCCTTGCCTTTGATGTTAGCGCACATGAGTTTGTTGTTACATGGGTTTGAATATCCCGATATTGATGATGGTAATAGTCTGCGGTTTACCCTTGCGGAGATGGGTGAAAAAGATTGGGTAGACGTGATTCTCACAAATCCGCCGTTTGGGGGTGAGGAGGAAGACAGAATTAAAAATAACTTTCCCCCAGATAAACAAACCAAAGAAACGGCGTTGTTATTCCTTCAGTTGATTATGCGTCGTCTCAAACAAAAACCAAAACCAGGACGCGCCGCAGTAGTATTTCCTAATGGGGTGCTATTTGGGGATAATACTTGCGCCAAATTGAAGGAAGATTTATTCAAGGATTTTAATCTGCATACCATTGTCCGTTTACCTAATGGGGTGTTTGCACCTTATACCGGCATTCCCACAAATTTGTTATTTTTTGACCGTTCTGGACAAACGGATAACATTTGGTACTATGAGTTACCTTTACCAGAAGGACGGAAAACTTACACCAAAACTAAGCCGATACAGGATGAAGATTTTGCTGAATGTGTGGCATGGTGGAAGAACCGAGAAGAGAATGGACAGGCTTATAAGTATAACTTTCGGGAAACTTATAAGCAGGCTAGAAAAGAAGCAACACCTCATTGGGATGCTGCAAAGAAAGCACAAGAAACAGCTAATCAGCTTGCAAAGACAGTTAAGCAATTAACTGAGAAAATCCAAGGTTTACAAAATTCGATTTTAGACTTTTTGCCAGCGAAAGATATTGCACGGATTAAGAATCAAATTCAGGTAGTCAAGGATGAGGTCAAACAGGCTCAAGCTGAAGAGCGAAGTCAGCGCGAGATTGCTAAAGATGAAAATGCTAAAGGAGATGCTATTTACTGGGCAATTTATAATCTTGACCGCAAAAATCCGAATAATCAGCAGGATTTTGAGCATTTACCGCCTGAGCAGTTAGTGGCTGATATCTTAGAAAAAGATAGGCGAGTAGCTGAAATTATGGCAGAGATTCAAGCGCTTTTGGGAAGTTAAATCAGGAGAAAGTTAGATGAATATCGAGGAAGCAGTGTTAGAAAGATTACGCCAGTTACCTATTGATAAACAGCAGCAACTATTAGATTTTGCAGAATTTTTATCTCAAAAAACGACTCCCAAGACTATTTTACGGACTGTTAGAGGATTATGTGCTGATTTAAAAGTAGATATTACTGAAGAAGATATTACTCAAGCGCGTCAAGAAATGTGGGGTAATTTTCCCAGGGATATTGTTTAATGACATCGATAGTAGCAGATACACACACTTTAATTTGGTACGTTTTTGACTTGCAGAGATTGTCTCAAGCCGCATTAACAGCGTTGGAACAAGCAGTTAATATAGGTAATCCTATTTACGTATCAGCTATAACAGTCATAGAAATTGCTTATTTAGTTGAGAAGGGACGCTTTGCTGAAGAGGTATTAACACGAATTTTAAACGCTTTGGATGACCCCAATGCAGGCATTGTACTTGTACCTCTGGATCGGAATGTTTCAGGAGTAATTCGGCAAATTGATCGGGTAACTGTTCCTGATATGCCTGATAGGATTATTGCGGCTACAGCTTTTTATTTGGGTATTCCTTTAGTTACTCGTGATTTGCGGATTAGAGCTTTAACCACTATTAAAACTATTTGGTGAAAAAAATTGCTTAAACACATTATTACTGAGGGTGATTTATGAGTAAATGATGCACAGACAATTACTAGTATGAGTAAAATTTATCCTCTAGTACCGTTGTACGAGGTACTTACAGAGTACAAAGAGTACATTGAAACTCCTGAGCCAAAGATTTATCCAAAGCTTTCAGTAAAACTATATGGTAAAGGCGTTGTGCTTGATGAACCTGCTGATGGTACATTTTTAAGGATGAAAAAACATCAGATTGCCAAAAGTGGGCAAGTAATTTTATCTGAGATATGGGGTAAAAAAGGGGCAATAGGCTTTGTACCTCCAGAGGGTAATGGTGCTTTATGTACAAGCCATTTCTTTTTATTTGATGTAAATTATAAAAAGCTAGAACCTAAATATTTACAGCTAATTTTTTCAGCGAACTTTTTAGAAGAACAATTAAATATTGAAGCTAAAGGTACAACTGGATACGCAGCAGTTAGACCAAAATATTTACTTGCTGCTAAAATGCCCCTGCCACCGCTAGAGGAACAACGGCGGATTGTGGCGCGGGTTGAGGAACTGGTAGGGAAGGTTGAGGAAGTGCGATCGCTACGTAAAAAAGTCAATCAAGAAGCACAAGCTTTATTGGACAGTATTCTTCATAAAGTATTTGTAGATGAGGAAAATGTTTGGACGCAGTTAAATGTTGGCTCAGTAGCAGAAATTATAGATCCTAATCCAAGCCATAGAATGCCACATTATTCAGAACACGGTGTTCCATTTATATCTACAGTTGATTTTGAAGGATCAGAAAGTATTCGTAAGAAGACGGCAAAGTATGTGACAGAAGAAACTTATGACGAACAGTTAAAGCGTTGTGCATTTGCCATCGGTGATATTTTATATTCTCGGATTGGTACTATAGGTCAGGCGAGAATATTAACGGAAGTTTGGGATTTCGCACTTTCTCATGTTTTAGTAGTTGTCAAACCTAATAGAGATATCGTATTACCCAGATTTCTCTTATGGTATTTACGTAGTGATTCTATCATCGCTCAAGCTGCTAATGCTACTCGTAGCGTTGGTGTTCCAGATTTAGGTATTAAACGTATTCGCGAGTTCCATATACCTGTTCCACCCTTCCCCGAACAACATCGTATCGTCGCCTACCTTGATCAACTACAAAGTAAAGTAGGCGCAATGAAACACCTAAGAGAAGAAGCGATGACAGAACTTGATGCGCTACTACCTTCTATCTTGAACAAAGCATTCAAAGGAGAATTGTAGATAAAACTCACCAATTACCCTTACAAGCTCTGCTAAAATCAATACTTAACAAAGCATTCAAAAGGGAATTGTGAGCCTTACTCTTCAAATTCCTACTGTGAACGATAACCTAGATGACTTTGATTGCTTGTTTCAACTTTGGCAAAAAATCAACCAAGACTGCTCAGAAGTAATCTTCGACTTTTCCAAATGTTGGTTTCTACGACCAAACGCAGTAGCTTTTCTGGGTGGATTAATTCGGTTAATTGAATCACAAGGTAGAAAAGTCACTTTTCAACAACATACTCTTCATAAAAAAGTCAAGAGAAATCTGCAACAAAATGGGTTTATGTATGCCTTTTGCCAGGATATGGCACCTTGGCAAGGAAACTCTATCCCGTATCGAGAAGATCCAAAGCAAAATAAAGATGAATTGGTTCAATACCTAGCCGAACAATGGCTTGGTAGAGGCTGGGTTCATGTCAGCCAAAATTTGCAAAAGCTGATTGTTGCAACAGTGTTAGAAATTTATGCCAATGCTTTTGAACATGGACGGACAGATATAGGGGTCTTTAGCTGCGGACAACATTATCCTGAACTAAAAAAACTTAAACTAACAGTGGTTGACTTTGGTGTAGGAATCCCTCATAACGTGCGCGATTTCCAGAAAAATCCCAACTTACCAGCAGACCAAGCATTGCAATGGGCTTTTCAAAAGGGGATAACTACCAGGGGTGGACGAGTGACGGGTGGTATTGGTCTTGACTATTTAAAACAATTTGTTCATATAAATAAGGGAAAACTTCAAATTTTAAGCCATGATGGATGTGCAACAATAGATGAAAAACAGGAAGTTTACGAAAATAGACAAAGTTTTTTTGGAGGAACACTGGTAAATATTACACTCCTGTGCGACGAATCGTATTATGCTTTGGAGCTTGAACCAGATGATGAGCCGTTGTTTTAAGGGTGATGTGCGGACTATGAAACACGAAATCCTAACCCTAATAGGCAAAAACTGTATTACACCTGGCGATGGTCAGAAAGTGTACGATTTGGTCATCGGTGAATTATTAGCTTTTAATGAAGTTGAGCTAGACTTTGCAGGAGTAGAAATTTTTGCTTCCCCGTTCTTTAACTTTGCTATTGGACAATTACTTCGGGATATTAAGCCAGAAACCCTAAACCGTCTGCTGAAATTCTCCAATCTAAATACGGTTGGTAAGCAAATACTCAAACTAGTAATCGAAAATTCAAAGCGATATTACTCCGATCCTGATTTTCGTAATAGAGTAGATCAAGTTATCAGCGAACAAGCAAATACACAGTAATGCCAGTCAACTACACAGTTCAGGCTGAAGTGGTTGATATCCGGTCTGACGCTCCCAAAAATGATGATATTTTCTTAGTAGATACAAACGCCTGGTATTGGTATACCTATACTAATGCCAGTATTTCATCTCGTCCTTATCAGATTACAGAGTATCCTTCCTACATTGCTAAAGCCATTTCTGCTAACTCATTGCTTTTATACTGCGGTCTTTCATTGGCAGAATTAGCACACAACATTGAGCAAACAGAAAGAGAAATATTTTCTCCAATATTAAAATCTAAAGAATACCGTCATAACTTCCCAACCGAGAGAGCAAAAGTTGTAGCCGAAGTTCAAACCGCTTGGAGTCAAGTAATATCTAGTTCTGTATGCACAGATGTTTTGGTTAGCGAAGAAACAAGCAATGCAGCGCTTACCAGATTCCAAACCCAATTACTTGACGGTTACGACTTGCTGATACTGGAAGCGATGGACAAAGCAGGAGTCACAAAGATAATTACTGATGATGGTGATTATGTGACTGTCCCAAGTATTAAAGTTTTTACAGCAAATAGTGGTGCGATCGCAGCTGCAACAAGCCAAGGCAAACTTTTGGTGAGGTAGAAGCGTGTAGACGCGCATCGGCTTTTGACATTCTGCCATCTCTGCACCAGTTAAGACCATATACTACCTTAACTTTATTGATGAAGCAGGTACTAGGAAGAATAAATTCATGAAGCGATCGCTTGAACTTGTGGGGTTTGGGTTGGACGCATCTTTAAATGAAGATAAACCTGTGATTTCGTTGTGCTTAGAAGATATTGATCAACAATTGGTGCTGAAGTTGCAAAAACAAACCGTGAAGTAATTAGTATCATAAAACGGAAGTAAAAAGTCAAAACATTACAGTGCAAGGTTTTCATTGCTTTTGAATGGTAGGGTTATTTCCGTTGCGCTGTACTAGCCATCAATAATAAAGCAAATATCTGCCATAAGTTATGTATAACTAGACCTTTCAGCGTCAATAGATTGATATCCAAGGTTTTGATAAGAATAATTCTTTTTTTAAAAAGAAATTAGCGCTATGATTAGCCGAAATTTATTGATCATTGCTTTTTGTTATTTTTTATAGTACACTTGTACTTACAATAAAAAGATAATAAAAATACACAGTTTAATATATCTATCTACTAAAGATGCTTTTTAAAGTTGTAAAATGAAATGTTCTACATTATGAGAGCCTAAAAAACTTGTCAGATAAAATGCTTTATGTCAACAGCTCGCCACATTATTGCGCTCTTGAAGAGCTACCTAGAAGGTGAGGAGCAACAATTTTTCTCTGTTGCTTTACAGATAGCTGCACATGAAGCAAGACAAGGACACACCAAAGTTGCTCAAGACATCCAAATTCTCATTGATAAAGCAAAAGAGCGTAAATCTGTTATTGAGCGTAAAGCTTTCCCCGAAACGCTCACCCAACCTAAAGGAGAACTAGTAAATCTTGTATCAGTTCAGTATTCAGACACAAGACTTATTGACATGGTTCTTCCTCCAGTTTTAGAAAAAAGATTACAGCGTATTCTTATAGAACATATCAAGCAGCATCGTTTAGCTGAGTATAATTTAAAACCTCGTCGCAAAATACTTTTAGTTGGTCCACCAGGTTCAGGTAAGTCGATGACTGCTGCTGCTCTTGCTGGAGAATTACAACTTCCTCTTTTCACAGTTCTTTATACTGGTCTAATTACAAAATTTATGGGTGAGACAGCTAATCAGCTTAAACTCATATTTGATGCAATGCTAGTGACAAGAGGTGTTTATTTTTTTGACGAGTTTGATGCCATTGGCTCACAACGTGCTTCAGTTAATGACGTTGGAGAGATTCGCCGGGTTTTAAACTCCTGCTTGCAGTTTTTGGAGAATGATGACAGCCAAAGCCTAATCATTGCTGCGACTAATCATCCTGATTTATTAGATAAGGCTCTTTTTCGACGTTTCGATGACGTTATTGAATATGAGCTACCAAATCAAGAAGTTGTTCGCAAATTACTAAAAACACGTCTAGCTCCTTTTGATACTGAGTGGCAAAATTGGCAGCATATTATTGAGAGTGCTAATGGTCTAAGTCAAGCAGAATTAGTTCGAGCCGCAGATGAAGCGGCGAAAGTAGCTGTAATTTCCGATCAGGACTCAATATCTGAAGAAAATATGATTTCTGCGATTCTAGAGCGCAAAAACACCATCTTTAAGTGAGTGCGGTATTATTTTAATAAAGATGTGTTTAAATTAACCTCTTGATCAAATGCCTGAGTACCAAAGGAATCTCCCTAACTTTTACATCGTACAAAAGGGAGATAGCCAAAATTATACATATCGTGGAGGGGGAGGAAATAAAAAATCCTTTCCACCTCGCAATCGTATAGAACACGCTGAAACGTTGCAACAAGCTTTTGAAAAAGCTCTTGAAAATTATCAGCAACAAAAATTATTGCGCGAACCAGAACTTGCAGTTGGAGAAGCTGGTTTTTATTTAGAATTACAGCTACAAAAAAGCGAACTGAAAGCAGTTGATCTGTTGGAGAACAAGCCTAAAAAAATCGAGTTGCTTGCTGTTCACTCATCTGATGAAGCAGATGAAACAGTATCAGCAACTGTATTTGTCCCAGAGAAAGCATCGGATTTTTTCGGCTCAAAAATCGAAGCTTACCGTGATGAAGAAACTGAAAAAGGTAATCCTAAAAATGAGGCTTTAATCGCAAATTTGGAGGATATTAGCTTAGGTACAGTACGTGCGTTATTCACAGACAATATTGAATTTCCATCTGAATCTCAGGAAGTATGGTGGGAAGTTTGGTTACGTCATGGTTGTCGTGAATCTTTCCAGCAAATAGCTCAAATACTCGATATTAGAACAACAGTAAACTCAATTACCTTCCCTGAAAGAGAAGTAGTTTTAGCCTTGACATCTGTAATAACCTTATCACGAATTATTAATAATAATGGTTTAATTGCCGAACTTCGTCTTGCTAAAGATTCACCATCTATGTTCTTTGAGATGGATATGCAAGAACAGGCAAGTTGGGTCAGAGAACTTGCAGGGCGAACTATAGTAGCATCGAATACTAATTTAGCTGTTTGTCTATTAGATAGCGGCGTTACACGCTCCCATCGTTTAATTGAGCCAGCCCTTGCTCCTCATGATTTGTTTACCTGCAATCCAAACTGGGGAGTGGCAGACAGTAAACATTGGCGCGGGCATGGTACTGACATGGCTGGACTAGTCCTCTATGGCAACCTTTACAATGCACTAGCAACATCAAGCACGGTATATCTTACCCATCGATTGGAATCCGTAAAAATACTTCCAGAGCAAGGAGAAAACGACCCCAAGCTTTATGGAGCAATTACCCAGGAAGCTGTTTCTCGTGTAGAAATTAGCAACCCTAAGCGCCAGCGTGTCATTTGTATGCCTGTCACGAGTGAAATCGACAATAATAGAGGAGTTCCTTCTTCTTGGTCAGCAGCAGTAGATCAAATTTCCTTTGAATTTCAGCGACTCATGGTTATTCCGGTTGGCAATATTGGTGGGGATATTATATTTAGTGAGTATCCTAATCGAAATGATGTAAGCCAAGCAGAAAATCCCTCCCAAGCGTGGAATGCACTTGTTGTTGGTGCTTATACCGATAAAGTCAATATAGATAATCCAAAATATGCTCAATGGCAAACTATTGCTCCTGCTGGCGACCTCTCACCTCGAAGTAGAACTTCTCTTCTATGGACTGATAAGTGGCCTATCCGACCGGATGTGACTTTTGAGGGGGGCAACCTAGCAACTGATGATCCTCATTCTTGTTGCATGGATATTGATGATTTACGACTTCTGACAACTTATTATCAACCAAATGTACGGCAATTTAACCTTTCTGGAGATACTAGCGCGGCAACAGCTTTGTGTAGCTATAGCGGATTGCAATCGCATAGAATACAGTAAGCAGAGACATAGTGTATAAAAATGAAAGCCTACTCCGTTGAGCTAAGAGAAAAAATAGTTCA
>NZ_JBALDE010000034.1:0-23283 GCF_036917515.1 Nostoc sp.
TGTTTACTGCTTCTCTGCGTGGCGTAACCATCCCTGCTAATTACTATTTCCGGTTTCCTTCCTGATTATACTCTCCCCGTAGTAACAAAAGAGGGTTAATAGTTTATCTGACTGCCCTCTGCCTCTTTTTTGGGAAATTTACATACTGCTAAAAAAGCTGAAAGCTCTGTGAATTAGCGTAGGGTAATTTTGCGTACTTCTATTTCCGCATAAGCGTAAGGGTCAGTCTCGGATTTATCAGTAGATAAGTTTTTGTTCGCACACACAGTGTTGGTGTTGCTGTAAATATCAGTCTTTGAACAAGCTTGAATATACATGCCGGACTTGAAGTAGCAGGAACCGATAATACCCGTCATCTTCACTGTACCAGTACTATTCGTTACACCTGAACGCAGGTTTTTATAGTTGACGGTAACATTGCCACCAGATGTAACAGCAATGTCGATAGTCATCGGATCGCCGATTTTATAGGTGCTGTCGAGAAGCTTGGTAATATTGTCGTTGTTAAAGCGGGCTTCAAGCTTGCCAATGTCCGTCGAGCCGTTCGCAAAGGACGGGCCGAAGTACTTCACCATCACGAGGTCGTTTTTTGAGTCATGGATCTGCCCAATGGTGGCTTCCGGCTTCTTTGTGGTGGTGTGCAACAGGGTCTGTTCCAGGTACATGGCATGATCGGTATTCGTACAGCTCCAGGCAGCAGACTCCGTACCATCACCCTGCATTTCACGCAGTTCAGAACGGGCGTAAGCAGTATTTTTGCTGGTACGTGCACCACCAGCGATCGCTTTCAAAAGCACACCATTCTTCGCAGCATTCAGACGAAAATATTCTGAATTACTGTATGTCTTGAGTTGCGGCTGCTTAATTTCCGTTGCTTTGTTTGAGTTGGGCGGGGAATTCAAGCTGATTGGCAGGGTGAGCTTCCACTTGCTGAGGTCAAGCACATCGGCCGGGTACTGAGCGTTACCACTGCTCTCATCAGTTGAGGGATTTGAAGTATCACTGCTCTCACCAGTTGAGGGATTGGAAGTACCACTGCTCGTACAGCCATTAGTCGAACCCAGGGAATTAATCTTCAATTCGTCGATACGCAATCTAGAATCGGTATCACCCACGATCTTGATTGCATTGGCGGCTTGGTCGGTGATGTTTTGCTTGTTTTCATTGCCCTTGCCAGAGGTCTTACTGATCACAGTAGTCCAAGTTGCACCATTGTCCTTGGAAAGCTGTACGCTGTAGGTATACTTGTTCGTGCCGTACCAGTTAAGCACCAGATCATCTATGCGCTGGCAGCTACCGAATCTCGCAGTTATGGAAGCACCACGGGCGGCAGCCTCCCAGTGGGTATTCTTATTTTTGTCAATAGCGTTGTCCGCAACAAACGAACCACTAGTAGATGTGGCAGTAGCATCCCTGAACGACACAACGGCAGGTAACGCTACAGAAGCACTACCTATGATTGCAGCCGAGACAGCTATCTTAAAAGACAGCTTTGAAAATTTTGTATTCATTCTTTAACCTCTGTTGAATGTTAAACAATCAGTTGTTACTTAGAGTTCATGGATGGTGTTTTTTGTCAATGCATAAGTCATAGATGATTTTATTTGCTAATTGCGCTGAATTTGCCGTTAGAGTGAGAATTGGAGGATTTAGCTACTAAACTATTTGTAAATGGGTCAACGCTGTCTAAGAAGTCTAAGTGTTCGCCAGGCTGATGGCGTAGAGATTCTGGAGTACCTTGGATTTTCAAACGTCCTTCTTCAAGAAGTACAATCCAATCAGCCCGCCCGATGACTTTGGGGCGATGGCTAATTATAATCGTGGTTTTGCCCTGTCGATGAGACAACAGTCTATCTAGCAGTTTGGCTTCACTCACTGGGTCGAGAGCGCCAGTAGATTCATCTAAAATTAATATCGGCGGGTCAGTAACTATAGCTCTAGCGATCGCTAATCTCTGTCGTTGTCCACCAGAAAGATTCGCGCCAAATTCGCCTAAAACAGTTTGATATTTATCGGGCAGTTTACTGATAAACTCGTCTGCACCAGCAATCTCGCAAGCTTGCACAATTTGTTCAAAGCTTATTTGAGGATAGCTGAAGCGGAAGTTTTCAATAATTGAGCGACTCCAGAAGTGAGGTTCTTGAGGTACTAGCACCACCTGTTGCCGCAGACATTCCATTGAGAGGTCTTGCTGATTATAGATGCCATAGCGGATATTGCCAGATTGGAGTGCATATAAACCAGCAAGCAGTTTGGCGAGGGTGCTTTTACCACAACCAGATTTACCAATCAACCCAATGACTTGACCACCAGGGATAATTAGCGAAAAATCTTGCAACAAGTCAACTCTACCTGCGTGGTGGAAATTAAGGTTAGTGCAAGTAATACCTATATTGCCCTTCAGTTCTGCCCAAGGCTTTTTCTCGTCTTTGTCGTCTTCTGGGGTAGCATCAATCACCTCCGTCAAGCGTTGGATGACAATCTGGGCAGTGATAAACTCATCAACTAAGCCGATGACTGAACTCAAAAAGCCGAGAAAATTGCCACTCATTCCACTAAACGCTAGCAGCTGACCGATGCTCAAAGTGCGATTAATCACCAAGTATGAGCCTAACCACAGTAAGGCAATGTTCGTGCAAGTAGAAAAAATATTAGTGATTGTGCCACTGTAAAGCCCCAGCTTCATCGTACTCCAGCCCAAGTTAGCAAGCCGACCATAATTTGCCTGATATTCTTGCCAAGCTTGGGGAGTGGCTTGAGTAGTTTTTAGTACCTGGACACCGCGAAAAGTTTCAACGAGAAAGCCTTGGTTTTCTGTACCCAAGACGATCGCGTTGCGGGTTTTCTGGCGCAAAGCTGGAAGAAAAAGCAGATTGACAAGGGTGACAATCATAAAGGCAGCCAGAGAAGCCAAAGTCAGCCCCCAACTGTAAAAGAGCATGAAGCCCAAAGAAACCAAAGCGATAAAAAATTGGCTGGGTAAACCGAGGACAATTTGGGAAACTAGCTCATTGATGTGATCGACATCAGCAATTCGACTGACTACTTCCCCACTGCGCCGTCCTTCAAAGTACGAGAGGGGCAAACGCAACAGTTGTCGTCCGTATTCTAGAATCAGTCCTAATTGCAGTCGTTGACCAAAGTGACCAATTAAGTGAGATTGTACCAAACCGATCGCACTGCTAAATAGACTCATAGCGATCGATCCAATTGCCACCACGGTTAGCAGTTGGGTATCTCCCCGCACTAGCACGTCATCAGTAAGCAATTGCATCATCAAGGGAGAGACAAGCGAAAGTAGTCCGATGACAATGTTAATTGCGATCGCTTGAATCAGAATAGCGCGATAGGGTAAAACCCGCATCAGATAACGCCCAAAGCCGCCAATTTTATCATCTGATTGCTGATAAAAGCGGCTGTCGTCTGGCGTTAGCAGCAGCATGATGCCATTGCCCCACCCTTCGCTCAACTCCTCGCGGGTGAGATAGCGGATGCCTACACCAGGGTCAGCAATTACATATTTTTTCCCTTTTTGCCCGTATAAAACGACCCAGTGGTAGCCTTTCCAGTGAATGATGGCGGGTAAAGGAGCTTTATTTAATTGATCCAGTAGTTGTGCAGAGGCTTTGACTTGGCGAGCATTGAATCCTAAAGTTTCAGCACCCCGGCTCAACCCCAGCAGAGAAGTTCCTCGTGACCCTGTACCAACGGCTTCCCGCACCCGACTGATGGCAAAGGTGCGTCCGTAGTGTTTGGCAACAGTGGCAATGCAAGCAGCACCACAGTCTTCTTCACTGTGTTGAAGTACACTTTGGTAGCGCATTTTTCTTAAAGACCTATCCTATTTTATTTTTGAGCTTATAGCGCTTCTCGCTTGAGTCCAATACAGACCTAACCCCTAGCCTCTTAAGAGCAAGGGAAGGGGAACAAGATTCAAAGCCTCTCTCCTTTTAAGAGAGAGGTTTGGAGAGAGGTCAAGGTGTATTGCTTCCATTCGAGAACCGCTATAAAATGAACACTTCGCTATTAAAATACAAATGAGTCTATCTCAAACAATTAACCCAATTGGTATTATCTGGGGGAGAAAGTTCGGTCGGAGCAATTGCTCCGACCGAAGTGGGTATTCAGCTTGTCCGCTGGACTACTAGGCGTTAGGCTACTGCTGCAAAGCTGTAATCTAAACGATAAAAATTATTTAGCTTGCCTAGTAGCCCCTCGTGCTTTCATTTTGTCTACTAGACAAACGCGATAAAATCCCGATTCACCCATGCAACTCTTTCCCCCGTCTCTTCTAGTGCTTCGTCTTCAGTGAGCCGACGCCACCTGCCTCTGACGGTACTTGTCGCGTCAAACGTTTCGTCCTTCCCGAAAGAGCCGATCTTCCGGCTGTTGGTGCTGGGACCACTACGAATATTCAACCTTCCGCTGTCGATATCCGCCCTGAACTTAATGCCTCCCTCGACGGTAGCTGCTGCTTCGGGAGTCAACTCGGTGAACAATGGTTCCTGTTGAATAGTGTCCATCTCAATTTGTTTCAAGTTTTCTTTGGTGCTTAACATTGTCACTTTCCTTTTCTAGATTGATGTTGATGTGGAATTAGTGATGTCTCGTCTAACTCCATTGAAATCTTCTGATATTAACTTGATAAAAACAATAGGTTTAAAGTGATTTTCTACGCATAACTCAAGTACTCATGTTTTCATTATTTAAGTTTTTTAAATTTCAATTTAAAGGTATTTTTATCTTGTAAATTAAAGTGTTTTGACGCTCTAAGATACTCCAAGTCACCCACCTTGATACTGAAGCTATATCTTTGATTTCATCGTCACTTTTTTATCGCTGCTTTTGACCAGTCACAGCATCAACGCTTGAAAAGCCTAACTTCTGACCATTCACATGAAAATTGTGAAGTTTTATAACTAGTTGTGGAATTCAGGGACTTTTGATTCCGATAAGTAAGCGGAGGTTTGCAGAGAATATCCAAACAAACTTCCAGCCCTGCAAGTTCTACAAAGAGGGATTGCTGTGGAAAATCAAGGACTTTACTTAACAATAAAAAATCCTATGTAGGAGGGATGATTGTACGCCCCTACAGGTTTTTCATCTTTTTTCTCCTAGTTAAGAGCCTATTTATAGTACCAAACCCATCACACTGCTAAATAGATTCATAGCGATCGCTCCAATTGCCACCACGGTTAGCAGTTGGGTATCTCCCCGCACGAGTACGTCATCAGTGAGCAATTGCATCATCAAAGGAGAGACAAGGGAAAGCAGCCCGATGACAATGTTAATTGCGATCGCTTGAATCAGAATAGCGCGATAGGGCAAAACCCGCATCAGATAACGCCCCTAGCCTCGGGTCATCCTGTACGAGAACTGGAAACTGACATCTCGATAAAACTTCCACTTTCCCTTAGGGAGACCAGTAACTGGAACCTGATTGTTGAAAGTGTTAGCTCAATCACTGCGCCGGATGGATGAGATCTTGTCATTGAGCCACAACGGAACGTTTTGGAATCCCGTCTTTGTAACCACCCAACTTAGACCCCCACCTCCAGGACGATCATAGAATATCCATCTACCTGCGCGGACATTAACCGAGCTAATCTGGTTGTCTGCTCCTGGACTCAGCTCTTTTTTGCCACGGTCGAAACTGCCTAAGCTTTCATTTGGAATAGTTTCTCGTGAGTGTTTGAAGACTTCCAAGGCATAATCTATGTCAGCGCCTCCCTCGACGGTAGCTGCTGCTTCGGGAGTCAACTCGGTGAACAATGGTTCCTGTTGAATAGTGTCCATCTCAATTTGTTTCAAGTTTTCTTTGGTGCTTAACATTGTCACTTTCCTTTTCTAGATTGATGTTGATGTGGAATTAGTGATGTCTCGTCTAACTCCATTGAAATCTTCTGATATTAACTTGATAAAAACAATAGGTTTAAAGTGATTTTCTACGCATAACTCAAGTACTCATGTTTTCATTATTTAAGTTTTTTAAATTTCAATTTAAAGGTATTTTTATCTTGTAAATTAAAGTGTTTTGACGCTCTAAGATACTCCAAGTCACCCACCTTGATACTGAAGCTATATCTTTGATTTCATCGTCGCTTTTTTATCGCTGCTTTTGACCAGTCACAGCATCAACGCTTAAAAAGCCTAACTTTTGACCATTCATGCAATAATTATGAACTTTTGTAACTAGTTGTGGAATTCATAGACTTTGATTCTGATAAGTAAGCAGAGGTTCGCAAAGAAGCTAAACGAACTTCCAAAGAGTGCAAGTTCTACCAAGAGGAATCGTTATGGAAAATCCAGGTCTTTGCTTAACACCTTTTCAAGGCAGATATCTAATGAAAAGCTTAGAAACTGACTTATGTGAAGAATACCGCTGTCACATACCTTGTTAAGAGTATCCGACTGGGAATGCCATCTTAGAAGCAAAAATCCTACAACAAAGGAATTATGCGTCTGAGAAAATTAAACGAGGCGTCTAGACGTGGTAATGCACATTTTGTTGTTAAAACTATTAATTATATTGCAATTGATTAGCACTAACATTAGAATGCTGAATATTAGTCCCAGCTTGATTATTAATAAATATTTTGAAAAATATATATTTGTTGTTAATTATTAAAATGGAATACTTATGATATTTTTCAAAATAATCAACAACAAACATTTTATATCTGCCTTTATTGATGAGAAAGGCAAATCTGATTTTTCCCGTTAAGTCGTGAAACAACGAATTAGCAAGGATTTCACCCTATATCTTCTTCTAATTTTATAACAATAAATCACGAGAGAATAGGACTTTTGGATAGAGGTATAGTAAGCGTTGGTGCAGCCCGTCGTAGACATCGCTCCGTCAAGGAGATAACGGGAAAATTCAGAAAGGCGAACATGGGGAAAGCCTTGTTCGCCGTAAATGTTCTACTGGTCTAATCAGTTTGTTTGATCAGACTCTTAAGCGTTTAGCTTCATGTGCTGCATCAGGAGGTGTAGTCAACTCTTATATTGCCAGTGACAAATATACCGTCTTTATCATCTCTAAAGTCGATTACATATTTGCCTCCCCGGATGTTAGTCCATGTAGTGGTATCTTTACCAACACTCGCTACCTTTCCATTTGCATTATTAGTATTTACATTTCTAATAATTGTAGCGAAGGATGGGTTACTCTTAGCTGATTTGGTGTTGGAAGTAAGTTTGATTGTTCCACCGGGTCGCACATTGAATGATTGACACTAACATTAGAACGCTGAGTATTACGCCAAACTTGAGGTGTAGTCCCATGAAACTGGCGAAATTGACGAAAGAAATATCCTTCATACTGATAGCCGATTGCACAAGCAATCTGATTAACTGGCTGGTTGGTTTCTAGAAGCAAGGCACGCGCAGCTAGCATCCGGCGTTCAAGAATCCAATCATTTACTGTTTTTCCCGTTTTGCGTCGCACTAGATTGGTTAGATAAGCTGCGGAATAACCAACTGCAACAGCTACTTCACTTAAACCAATCGATTGATGATAATTAGCTTCGATATAATCAAAAACTTTCTTTAGTTGAGGGCAAGTAGGAAAGAGCCGCTGTGGTTCTGATATCCACTGCTTTGAGCCAACGTGTTTTTCTAGTCGAGGAGCGATCGCTTCCAACAATTCTTCTGTAGAATCTAAAGTTGCTTGAAGCAAAGAAAGGGACTTTTCTAATTCTGTCTGTATCTGCCGATTGGAAGCTTTCTCACGACAAAATTGCTCTTTAGCTGTGGTTAATTCAGCTAAAAGCTCTTGCACTTTTGATTCTAACGCTCTGTTGGTTCTCTGTAAGGCTAAGAAACTCTGCTGGCGTAAGAGAAGCTCGTCGTAGACATCGCTTAGATCACGATCCCAGATATGCGGCAGTGTGACTTGAAGAAAATTGCGTTGTTCTAAAATCCCGTTGCTAGAAACCATACTTCCACAAAACTGATTATTTTGAGTTGCTAGCTATTACTCGAAGAGTTATGTCTGTGTTTTACGCAAGGCATTAGTTTTGTATAATTACTTTACAAAACTAATGGTAAATGATTGATAAATCAGTCTATCTCAAAAAGGAAGATTGGCTCTAACTAAAGTACTAAAGTTTTGAAATAGGCGATACCTACAGTGAGCTACGCTAACGCACTTCATACAGCGATCGGCTTTTGAGAATATCTTGCCATTCGAGATCGGTGAATGGTTGAGTAACTAGTTCTATGCCAAAGTACTGTTTTGCCGTTTCTGTCAGTGTATCCACAATCTTTACAATCCAGCCATCTTCTTGGTGTATGTTGCAAAGTGAGATATTCCACGGAGCTGGTTGTTCAAAGATTTCCTGAAATAAACCTTTGTCTGTAGACAAAATCATCGAGCCGTGTTGAAGAATGGTATTTCTTCCCTTGCGTTGGGCACTACCAATAAATTTACTTCCATCAGCTCTAACCAAGTCAGCCGCTGTTGCTGTGTTGAAACAACTAGGATTGTGAATATAACCTCGTCCAGCAGAACCATAATTTAACTCAATACCCAAAGTTTGCCAGCCTTGGATTAAAAAGTTACAGATTTTTTCATAAGTACCCCAGCTCTTTCCAGTACTAGCTGAGGTAATCAGGGCGTAGGTTAAGTTCCCTTGGTGGAGAACAGCTCTACCTCCTGTTGGACGACGAACTAGATCGAGTGGCTGTCCCTGGTAAATCAGATTATGCCACTCGGCAGGCCATTGTTTTTGCAGATGTCCCAAGGAGATAGCATAAGGACACCAGGTATAAAAACGCAGGGTAGGCGGATGTTGTCCCTCTTGACATTGATTAAACAACCAAGCATCGATCGCCATTTGCACTCCTCCTGATGTCTGAAGCATTGGGATGAAACGCCAGGTAGATGACTCGGTTGCTAATTCTTTCATAGGCTTCGGATGCAAACAGATTGACATTATAATGTCAATATTCAATAATACTTTTGTTTCAAATTATCAGGAAGAATCTATTTGACAAAATCAAATAATTTATGTGCCATTTCTAATTTAGAACAAGGTGCAATTTCTACCTGATTTCCTTGACTGTCCAAGAATATCGCTTGATTATTATCACTCCCAAAACCACTATCAGGACGATCGATGGGATTAGCAACGATCGCATCTAATTTTTTCTGATCTAATTTTTCTAACGCAGGTTTGACAATATCCCCAGTTTGTGCAGCAAAACCAATTAATATTTGATGTGGTTGTTTATGTTGTCCTAACTGGGCGATTATATCCGGTACTGGTTCTAAAGGTAAGGTTTGGGGAAGCGATCGCTTGGGCAATTTCTTTGTACTATAATCTCGTGGCTTCATATCGGCCACGGCTGCTGACATCACAATTACATCAGCATTGGGTAAACATTCCACCATGACGTGCTGCATTTCGTCGGCGCTAACAACGGGAATCGCTTGTACTCCTAATGGCGCATTCCAATTAGCTGGGCCATGTACGAGGGTGACACTTGCACCACGGTGAAATGCGGCTTGCGCTAAAGCCAATCCCATTTTACCTGTGGAAGGATTACCAATAAATCTCACTGGGTCAAGAAATTCTCGCGTTCCCCCAGCGCTAATTAAAACTCGTTTACCTACTAAATCTCGTTTACCTTGAGTGTGTAACAAAGATTGGATGTGAGCCAAAATTTCTGGAGGTTCTGCTAATCTACCAGCACCGATGCGATCGCACGCTAATAACCCTGATGCTGTACTCATTCCATGATATCGACTATCTATCAATAGCTGCTGCCAATTCCGTTGCACTGATCGCTGTTCCCACATATCAGTATTCATTGCGGGTGCTAACAGCACAGGACAAGTAGAAGCCAGCACGGTATTTGTGAGTAAATTATCCGCCATTCCGTAGGCTAACTTTGCTAATGTATTAGCTGTCAAAGGGGCAATTACCATCACATCTGCCCATTCACCCAACTCAATATGCAACGGACGAGAGTGAGTTGGTTGCCAAAAATCATCATCTGTGTAGGCGGGATGACGAGATAGAGTGGCTATTGTCAGAGGCGTGATAAATTTTTGCGCCGAACGGGTGAGGATGACTCGGACTTCCACCCCGGTTTTAAACAGCGTCGAAACTAGTTCGCAGATTTTGTAGGCGGCGATACCGCCACCTACACCAATGAGAACCCTGTTCAATTTTGGATTAGCCATAATAAAAAGTTAGGAGTGAGTCGTTACAAAAATTAGTACTAAATAGTTATAAATCCTAATTCTTAACTCCTAACTCCTAACTCCTAACTCCTAACTCTCAACTAAGCTTCATCGTAGGGTTCCAAGTCTAAGAGGTAGATATAGGGTTCAACTAACTCCGGACGCTGAAATGCGATCGCTCGCAATAGATGCCAATCATTTAAACCCTCAAAAGCATTACTATAATTATCCAGTTCCAGACGTGTAGCTAATTCTTCTACTTCTACTGCACTCATGGCAGCAATTTCTTTTTGGGAAATGCTTAGAGTTGTCATAATACTTGCCCCTCCCTTATCCAGCACTCGCCTTCAGCATGGGTTAAGTTGCGCTCTTTCGCAGCCACCCAATATATATTACTCATTAGAAGTCATTAAGTTCGTGAAAATTGTCAGAATTTGTACCAGAATTTATGAAAAATTCGTAATCCTGACTAAGCAATTGTATTTACAACGAAATTTCGTAGTACCTCTAACGTTTTCGGATCTATTTCATGCCCCATATCAAATTCGTGGTATTCTACCGCCACTCCTAGAGACTTTAGAGTTTCTTTTGCCTTCAAAGCAGCTTGCAGGGGCACAACTTCATCATATCTACCGTGAGTGATTAAAGTCGGCGGAATCCCACTTTTAGCTGCCGTTAGTGCGTCAGGATGTAAATACCCGCTCATCACAACTAAACCTGCTAAGGGCAATTTTGAGCCGACATCTAAAGTCATTGCTCCACCTTGAGAAAATCCACTCAAAATGGTACGTGACAAAGGTATGCCAGTGGTACTTTCTAAAGATTCCAAAAAATCTGTTAGCAGTTGCCGACTTTCTGCCAAACCTTGATACATATTTTCTGCCCGCAGGTCATACCATGCCCTCCCTATAGGGGAATAGGGATAAGGATAAGGTGCATTAGGTAATACAAACTGGTAATTGGGTAAGTTGAGCAAAGGTAACAAAGATGCTACATCCTCAGCATTAGCACCCCAACCATGCAAAGTGACAATTAGGCCTACGGGGGGTTGAAAAGTTGCTGTGGGAACGGTAAGAGCTTGTAAAGACAGAGGTTTACTCCTAGAATTCTACTTTTGTACATAGATCCTATCTCTTCAAGCAGACTTAGTATTTAACGGTTGCCTAAAGAATACCGACATCGTATGGTGCTAGCAAGTTAACAGAACCGAATACGAATTATTCTGATAGGTTTAGGTTAACTTTGCTTCGAGGTGTAAATCCGTTGTTTGTGATTGGTTGGTAACGGTGTAGGGGATATTAGTTATCACGGTTTCAACTAACTGATAACTGATCTCTCATATTCCTTGCTTTGAACTCCCTGTTTTGAGCAAACTATGCAAGAACCACAAAATCAGATGCCGAGAGAGTTGGCGCACCAGTTAGAGTTGCAAATAGACCATCACTGCCAAAACCAGCCACACTGCCATTCTGGTTGTAGAATAACTACCCACTCACAGGATCATAGACAATTTTCGCCATGCTAGTCCCAGCTTTATTAGTGACTTGAAAATCACTCTTGTTGCTGAAACCTGTTACCGCAGTAGAAGCGATGGCTACGGCAACCCGAAGCGGGAACGCACTAAAGGTAGTCTTATCCAGTATAACCTTGTCACCTTGGAAACTACTATTAAAGTCATTAATGGTATCTACACCAACAGCAGTCAGGGCAAAGGGAGCATTGGTATTGTAAAGGAATCTGTTAGCACCCGCACCGCCAACGAGAATATCATTACCCGCATCACCAATTAGGGTATTATTGCCAGTACCGCCTCTCAAAAGGTCATTGCCACTCAAGCCATTAATCTTGTCATTACTCCCTTGACCATTGATGACATTAGCAGAGTTGTCAAAACCTGCGATGTTATTGTTGAAGTCATTGAAGAAGGTGACAGTGAATAGTGTAGAAAGTCTAGTTCCCTCTGTATCAAAAAGAATTCCTGGTAAATCACCACTTTTTATATCAGCTTCTAAACCAGATAAAGCATTAAAGCTGGGAGAGATAATTCCTACCTTTATTCCAGAGCCATCAACATTAAAAAGCTTTCGTGCAATATCTGAACGGATAACGTGATCACCCATATTCGTTACTTTTCCAGCCATAGTCTATATAATATTAAATTAAGCAACTAAGTTATTATCAGCCATACATGCCAGCGAAAAATCATCTTTCTCAAGAGCAGAAGTAACGACTATTGAAAACGTTTAAAGAGCGCTGAAAGTATTTGTTAAATGCTACGAAAATTAGTGACATTCCAATTGGATGTGCCAATTACCATAGTTTGTGGCAATGCCAGATATCAAAAATGTAAATTAGGTAATGATGTTTGAGGATAATGCCATTACCAATATTTTTTAGTTGTGCTGAATCTGGTTAGGAGAAAACTTTCTCCTAAATTAATTTCAAGCTTTATCCTGTCGTTGTCAGGGCGAGAATCTTTAACAGCTTATTAAGGTACTCTTATAGTGTCACTAACCAATACTTAACATTGCTTAAGTGAAACCCAATTATTTGGTCTAAAGATTAGGTAGTAGGGAATTAGTAACACTTTCAGTATGGAAAGACTAGATTCGCATTCAAATGTAATCTCCTCTCCTGAACCAATACTGAAGTTAATTTCTTCACTGCCACCCCAATCTATATTGATTTTGAGGGAATGATCACCAGACTCTACCGGAACAGAAATACTTTGACTAGCAAAAATAATCCCTACATTTTTACCGTCCAATATAATTTCATAAAATCTAAATGAATCTCCCCACTTCTTTTTTCGCATTATCTTAATTACTGAGGATTGCATTTGCATAACTAACTAGCTCACTCATTTATTAAAACTTAAGCAGTAATTTGCAACACTACTATTCTTTATACAAATATCTATTTAAAGGAATCGATGTCACATTATCTGAGTGCTTACAGTAAAAAGTTAGCATTTACCATAGGTATAGAGCTGATTTTTTTTCAGTCTTTTTATATTATAAATAAATTGGTGTTAAAAAATAAACCTACGTAAAAAATGTAAAGAAGCCTAATACTCTTAAAAATAGTACATAATAGGTCTTTACAAAACTAAACGTAGATTAATTTTATCATGCCGATTTACTTAACGCTCTTCCATCACTCTTGGAAAAAGCAATCGCTACAAGGCTTATGAGACCTCACTTTCCAGGTTTTGGTTACATTGTTGAATTTATATTAGAAAATAATGCCTCAAACCTTGATTTAGTCATAGTTTCAGTTTTCTGCTTCGATTATTGTTTTCTGAGAGTGATGGAAGAGCGTTAATTGCTAACTTTCTTAAACCAGTTTCATGAAAATTTCAAAGCATTACTGAAACGCATTAAAAAACGACTACTGATTAGTCTTCTCCAGCTAAAGCAGCACCGGCCAGACCGCCCAAAGAACCAGCTATTGCGCCACCAGCAGCACCTGCTAGTCCCCATGCAGCAGCATCGGCCCAATCTATCTCTTTATAATGAAAGAGATTACTCAAGATTGAACCTCCAGCGCCAGCAACGGCACCACCAAGAGCACCAAGACCACCACCACTTATGTGGCTCAATTCGTCATCAGTTAACTCGTAGAATTCTGAATTAAAATTCAGATCAGAGATGTTGAGATACTGATTTTTTTGGTTATTGTACATAATCTTCCTACTTTTTTGATGTTTTTGCGTTTGGTAAAGCAGATTTTGTGTAATCTCTGCTTTGTTCTTTTCAGTACTTAGTACAGCATTTCACAAATTTATGACGCATTAAGCGATCTACTAGTAAGGCTTTAAAAGATTTTATAACGCTAGCAACTTATCAAATCCTGTACTAAGTTAAGTAGGTAAAAAAACTCTAAGTATGTAATGAAATGTAAATTATGGCAACATTTCTTAAATACAATTTTTTTATTTTACCTACTACTCAGTTAATCACAATGACAAGGTAAACGCATCTAAAATTAACAAAATTAAATGGACAAAACCGAATGGCACTAGGCTATATGGGAGCCACAAAAGACAGATAATCGATTGTTTGTAAAAGCACTGTTATATCGTTACCGAGCAGTTACTCTTAACTTACCCTGCCCCTGCTATGATTCCGAAAGGTCTTGAAGTGAACCAAGGCTTATGCAAAACTTGAGATCCTTCACTTCTGGCCTACTTTTAAGGAATTGATCAATGGCGCGTCTAGCCCTGCTGAGTGTATCTAACAAAACTGGTTTACTTGACCTCGCCCATAGCTTGCTTGAAGAATTCGACTTTGATTTAATCAGTAGTGGGGGAACAGCCCAAGCACTCAAAGATGCGGAACTCCCTGTTATGAAGGTTGCAGATTATACAGGTTCACCAGAAATTTTAGGTGGTCGAGTCAAAACACTGCATCCCCGGATTCACGGCGGAATTTTGGCGCGGCGAGACGTTCCCCAAGATATTACAGATTTAGAAAATAACCAAATTCGCCCGATTGATTTAGTAGTTGTGAATCTATATCCTTTCGAGGAAACGATCGCTAAACCAGGCGTGACATTAGCTGAAGCCGTTGAACAAATTGATATTGGTGGGCCAGCAATGCTACGGGCATCATCGAAAAACTTCGCCCATCTCACTGTATTATGCGATCCAGCGCAGTATGACGAGTATTTGCAGGAATTGCGGCAAAATAACGGCGAAGCATCTCTAGAGTTTCGGCAAAGGGCGGCATTAAAAGGGTTTTCGCACACTGCTAGTTACGATCTAGCGATCGCATCTTATCTCGCAGAGGCACAGCATTACACTCTTAGCGGTACACAATTACAATCTCTGCGTTACGGCGAAAACCCTCATCAAGCCGCCGCCTGGTATCAAACTGGTACTACTGCAACAGGATGGACAGCTGCAACAAAACTGCAAGGCAAAGAACTTAGTTACAATAACTTAGTTGATTTAGAAGCTGCACGCCGAATTATTGCGGAATTCACTGATATTCCAGCCGCAACGATTATCAAACATACAAATCCCTGTGGTACGGCACTGGGAAGCACGATTTCAGAAGCGTATCAAAAAGCTTTCAACGCTGACTCTATTTCCGCCTTTGGTGGGATTGTCGCACTCAATCGGTCGATTGATGCGGCTACGGCTAGCGAGTTAACTAAAACATTTTTAGAATGTGTGGTTGCACCAAGTTGTGATGCAGAAGCTCAAGAAATTCTTGCCAAAAAATCCAACGTGCGGGTTTTGACTCTACCAGATTTGAGTAGTGGCCCTAAAGATATAGTGAAAGCGATCGCAGGTGGTTTCCTTGTCCAAGCTAGCGATAACATCATTGCTGATACCAGTCAATGGCAAGTTGTGACTGAACGTCAACCGACACCCGACGAATTAGCCGAATTGCTGTTTGCGTGGAAAGTTTGCAAACACGTTAAATCGAATGCCATTGTTGTGACAAGCGATCGCACTACAATAGGAGTAGGTGCTGGTCAAATGAATCGCGTCGGCTCAGTTAAAATAGCTCTAGAACAAGCTGGGGAAAAAGCCAAAGGTGCAACTCTCGCCAGCGATGGATTTTTCCCCTTTGATGATTCAGTCAAAACAGCCGCAGCAGTAGGAATTACAGCCATTGTCCAACCAGGGGGAAGTTTACGCGATAAAGATTCAATCAAAGCTGCTAACGAACTGGGTTTGCTGATGGTCTTGACTGGTATACGTCACTTTTTACACTAAATTATTTACTGAAAGGTGTGCACTTTTCAAAGTGTCACTCAATATACTCCCCCTTGGATAGAAGCAGTGATATTCTTTAGTTGTGTGTGAGGAGCAAGTTAAAAAATAAAAAGCGCCTGGGGTGGAAACACGGCAACACTCCCAGGCGCTTTTTAATTGGGCAGAAATTTGATAGACCGCTTGCACAGTTTTGAAAGTCTCATTCAATATACTTGACCTTTGATAGAAGCAGTGATATTGTTTATTTGTGTGTGAGGAGCAAGTTAAAAATAAAGAGCGTTTGGGGTGGAAACACGGCAACACTCCCAGGCGCTTTTTAATTTCTCAGAAATTGGATTGCTTATGCAGTTTTGAAAGTGTCACTCAATATACTTGCTCTTTAATAGAAGTAGTGATATGGTGAATTTGTGTGTGAGGAGCAAGTTAAGAATAAAAAATGTCTGGGGTGGAAACACGGCAACACTCCCAGGTATTTTTTAATTTGCGATACAGAAATTATAAAAATTAACACTTCCAAAATAATTTCATATTTTTACTTCCAGTTCAAGACACGAATATTGTTAAAGTTAATCACGTCAACTTCTACACTCGGAAGATAATTTGCTAGCTTAAAGTCATCAGTTAGTACAAGATATTTACCTTTAGATAAAGTTAGGATTCTACTGTCAGTAAGTCCAAATTTGATAAATTTTTCAGTATTAACAGTATCTAAACTCTTTATATAGTATTCATCCAACATATCAGCATTTTGAACAAATAAAGCTAATATTGTAAAGCACTGAGAACGTTCAGGTTCAACAAGTTTATCGACAAAGTTAAAGACTTCAGTCAAAATATTTGGGGTTGTTACAAGTTTCTGAAATTTGCTAATGATTCCTACCAGAAGATCATAATCTTATGGTATAAATTGCTGCGTTCGATTAAATCGGGTTATTCTTTCTCAATTGACTGTCCCAACAAAGTAAAGAAGTAAGATATTCGTATCAATTAAAATTCCCTTTTGGTGATAGCGACGAATCAAAGAATTAATCACATCTTTCATACTTGTCTAATTTTCATTGCTTCTACTTCGCCAGTTTGAGAATTTACCTTAAAAAGTTTATATTCTCGTTCATATAACACAGGGACAGAAGCAAGAGAGGTAGGAATTAAGTCATCCAATCGGCTTTTAAAAGGTTTTTTAGGAATATCAAACCCTAAAGTAATCAACCAAAAGCTTTATCCTCAGAAAGTTCTACTTCTTCAAGTCTCAAATCTCCTAATGAAGAACCCATTATGTCTTGTATGGATTTTATGTATTGATATGCAGCGTTTACTGCTGTTTTGACATCAATCATAATCTTAATTTCTCCCTAAAATAATTTGCTAATTTCACATTTTAATCTTTTTTTGATAATTAAGTAATATGTAAATAATATCTATTTTATTATTTTCAAATACTTTTAATAAAAATCAACTCGTTAAATTTTAATAGCAAGAAAAGTTTTGTAAAAAATATCTAATTTCTATTGGTTTGCGGAGAATAATAACTTGCTGGTCCGGTGTTACTTGACTAAGTTTTTCTAAAATTCCAGGACGACGAATAATTGGGTATGACCAGATATATTTTAAAAATCCCCAATTCAATCTTTCAGGACAATCTGATGCCATATCAGGTCTGGATTGTCCTGCATACATAAAGCGACGTTTAATCACTCGCGACAAACATAAAAGTCGGGGAAAATCCAAAAAAATTACCGTGTCTGCAACCGACAAACGAATGTCAAGAGTACCGCTATAGTTACCATCCATAATCCAAGATTCTCGTCGGGTTAGGTCTTGAATTATGCTCTGCCATTTAGTTTTTGGAGTCTCAACCCAACCAGGATTCCAGTACCAAGCATCCAAGTGAATCACTTCTAAACCTAAGAGCTAATTCGTAAACTCAAGTAAAGTACTTGTCTAGTAAGGGTTTCAGGAATTTAAGTCAATAAAGCACTTATTCGCTGAAACTTAGACCTAGTAATGAGTTGAGTACCCTTAAGATTTTCTTTACGAATCAGCTCTAAGATGTTTCCCAGTTCGCGGGCTAGGGTAGATTTACCAGCACCCCCAGAACCAATGATTAAGATTTTCTTCACCTGAGATTTGCATCTCCCTTTTATAGCTTAAAAGGTAAGCATTGCTCACCCAAATAACCGTCTTCAGGGCAACTCAATACGCCGCTACAATAGTACCACTACAAGGATTATGCCCAAATTATTGATATTATGACCACTGCTACAACTGTAAAAACTGAGTATGAAGCGATTATTGGTTTAGAAACCCATTGTCAACTGAGTACAAATACCAAGATTTTCTCTCATAGCTCTACGGCATTTGGTTCTGACCCCAATACTAACATTGACCCGATTTGTATGGGTTTACCTGGGGTCTTACCTGTACTCAATGAAAAAGTATTAGAATACGCCGTCAAAGCTGGTTTGGCACTAAATTGTCAAATTGCTAAATATAGCAAGTTTGACCGTAAACAGTATTTTTATCCAGATTTACCGAAAAATTACCAAATTTCTCAATACGATCTACCGATCGCAGAACATGGTTGGTTAGAAATTGAGTTGGTAGATGCTGAGGGAAATCCGATTCGCAAACGCATTGGCATTACGCGTCTGCACATGGAAGAAGATGCTGGAAAATTGGTACACGGAGGTAGCGATCGCCTTTCTGGTTCTTCCTATTCTCTAGTAGACTATAATCGCGCTGGTATCCCATTAGTAGAAATTGTTTCAGAACCCGATCTGCGTTCTGGACTAGAAGCTGCTGAATATGCTGAAGAGTTACGTCGGATTGTCCGATATCTCGGCGTGAGTGACGGCAATATGGAGCAAGGATCTCTACGCTGCGATGTCAACATTTCCGTGCGTCCAGTGGGACAAAAAGAGTTTGGCACTAAGGTAGAAATTAAAAACATGAACTCCTTCAGCGCCATCCAACGGGCGATTGACTACGAAATTGAACGCCAAATCGCCGCAATCGAAGCAGGCGAGCGCATCATCCAAGAAACTCGGCTGTGGCTAGAAGGCGCTCAATCCACAAGTAGTATGCGGGTGAAAGAAGGTTCTAGCGATTACCGCTACTTCCCCGAACCAGATTTAGCACCAATTGAAGTGTCAAATGAACAATTAGAGCAATGGCGTAGCGAATTACCAGAATTACCAGCTCAAAAACGCCATCATTATGAAAGTGAGTTGGGGCTTTCGGCTTACGATGCACGAGTATTGACAGAAGATCGTTCAATAGCCGAATATTTTGAAACTGCGATCGCATCTGGAGCAAATCCCAAAGCTGCTGCCAATTGGATTACTCAAGATATTGCAGCCCACCTGAATAAGCAAAAACTCACTATTACTCAAATCGCTCTGACTCCCACCAATTTGGCAGATATTATCACTCGCATTGAAACGGGCAAAATTAGCAATGCTCAAGCTAAACAAAAGTTGCCAGATTTGCTTAGTGGTATTTCTCCTGAGAAAGCCTTTGCCGGACAAGAGTTAATCACCGATCCTAGCGTACTGGAACCGATTGTTGATGAAGTCATAGCTGCCAACTCCAAAGAACTAGAAAAATATCGCAACGGTAACACTAACCTTAAAGGCTTCTTTGTCGGACAAGTTCTCAAAAAGACAGGCAAACGTGCCGATCCTAAGCTGACTAACGAATTGGTCGAGAAAAAACTGAACGCCTAGTACCGCAAGGCGGAAGTCAAAAGTCAAAAGTCAAATAGAATTGTCTGACGCGCTTTTGTGCCATTTTGAATGGTCTGTTTATTTCCGCCGCGCTTTACTTAGCAGTCTATCAAGTTAACTTAGCTGGGTGAGGAAGTAGGACGAGCTGGAGAGACAAGGGGACAATGGGAATAAGAGGAAATTATTGAACAAATCTCTCCTTTGTCTCCCTCTCTTTCTTGTCTCTTCTCAATGCCCCATGCCCCATGCCCAATTCCCCAACTAAGTATTTTCCCGGTCTTGCTTCACACAATCTTCATATAAAAACTGGTGACAACCCTCATACGTAAAATGATATGCTGTGGTAAGTAGATGCACCCTGATGATCTGGAGAGCTGCCTAAGTAGCTCTCTTTTTTATTTTATTTTCGTGGTATTTACGGATAAAAGTCAAAAAATTTTATAAAGAATCTTAATAAATAAGTATTAACCCTTAAAAAGGAAATCTGAGGATTGGTAAGTAGATGTATCGTAACGATCTACAGAGCAACCCAAGTGACTCTCCTTTTTTGTTTTTGTTTTTCGTCATAAGAAAGGTAAAAACAATTATGCTGATCGCCAATTGGTGCATTATTATTGCCATCAGCAAATAAACTCACAATAAAAAGGACTGGGGACTGGGGAAGTAGGGTAAAACTAATAACTCTTAACTCCTAACTCAGCACTGGGAACTTTTCTAAGGCACTTTTGTAAAGTACATATTGACCTATCCAACCTGATAGTTTAGGTGAAGAATAATGGCAGATTGGCAAGAAATAACAGGTGGTATCACAGCACCAAGGGGGTATCAGGCGGCGGGAATTACCGCAGGATTAAAACCTTCGGGGTTGCCAGATTTAGCTTTGATATTCTCAGAGGTGGAAGCGATCGCAGCGGGTGTGTTCACCACCAGCCAAGTGAAAGCTGCCTGTGTAGAATATTGTCGCCAACGCTTGCAAGCCAAACAAAGCGCTCGTGCCATCCTCTGCAACGCTGGACAAGCAAACGCTGCTACAGGAACTCAAGGCTACCTTGATACTCTAGAATCTGCGATGGCAATAGCCCAAGCTCTACACATCTCGTCTGAATCTGTGTTATTGGCTTCCACTGGTGTGATTGGTCAAAGAATTAAGATGGATGCTTTGCGAAGCGGGATTCCCAAGGTAGTAGCAGCACTATCAGAAACAGGATCAGATGCGGCCGCCGGGGCGATTATCACTACAGACTTGGTAACAAAATCTATTGCCCTAGAGACAACTATAAGCGATCGCTCGGTACGAATTGGCGGCATTGCCAAAGGTTCCGGCATGATTCACCCCAATATGGCAACCATGCTGGCATTTGTGACTTGTGATGCTGTGGTTTCGCCTCACCTTTGGCAACAGATGTTAGCAAGGGCAGCTGATAGAAGCTTTAATTCCATTACTGTGGATGGTGACACCAGCACTAATGACAGCTTAATTGCCTTAGCAAATGGTCAATCTCGCACTCCAGCAATTACAGAATTGGGCGCAGAAGCAGAGAAATTAGAGGCGATGTTAACAGCAGTTTGCCAGCATTTAGCCAAAGCGATCGCTCGTGATGGTGAAGGCGCAACCTGTCTGATTGAAGTGCAAGTGACAGGGGCCTATGATGAAATTTCAGCCCGACAAATAGCCAAAACCATCGCTGGTTCATCCTTAGTTAAATCTGCAATCTTTGGACATGATCCAAATTGGGGACGCATCGCTGCCGCCGCCGGACGTGCAGGTGTGCCCTTTGAGCAAGAAAACCTGCAAATTAAGCTAGGGAATTTTTTAATGTTAGAAAATGGACAACCTCTACAATTTGATCGCGCAGCAGCAAGTGCTTATTTGAAAAAAGCATCGGTGGGTGCTTATCTGCAACAGGATACAGTGTTAATTTCCGTTAATATTGGCAATGGTTATGGTGTAGGTAAAGCTTGGGGTTGTGATTTGAGTTATGATTACGTGAAGATTAACGCCGAATACACTACGTGAACTACTCCCAATTGTTTGCACTGTAGAGACGCGATTCATCGCCTCTTTACTCAAGGATGTGTTGCAATCATTATTGAATTGGTACCAGAATAGTTTTACCATTTCTTATGCTGTGGCTGGACAGGGAAAATGGCTAAGAAGCATATAGAACTTAGAAAAAAAAGGTACTTCAAACTAAATTCACAAATCGCTCAGTTGGATAATGCACAATTGCATTCTCTGTTTGACAATAGTGAGTTAAATGAGTCGAGCACAGGTTGGGGAATGAATCACACCATCATTCTTGGCGAATCCAAGGTTTTTGTGAAACGTGTTCCGGTTACAAATATTGAATTTGATAACCTATTCTCCACCAGAAACCTTTATAACCTGCCGACTTACTATAATTACGGCTTCGGTTCCACTGGTTTTGGGGTCTTCCGGGAACTTGTTACCCATATCAAGACAACCAATTGGGTATTATCGGAGGTAATTGCCACCTTCCCACTGATGTACCATTATCGAATTATTCCCTTGGAAGGGCGGCGTGCGGATGTCGATAGGTCGCGTCTAAAAGATTATTTGGAGTACTGGGGCAATAGTGCCAGCGCCAGGAATTATATATTAGATAAAGCAAACGCTAACTATGAGTTGGTTCTGTTTCTAGAGTATATACCGCATATTCTAGAAACATGGCTGCGGGAAAACCCCAACAAACTTCAAAAACCCCTAAATGACTTACGCACGACGATTACTTTTTTGAGATCGAAGGGAATCATCCATTTTGACGCACATTTTCGTAACATCCTCACCGACGGTAAGCAGACATATTTAACCGATTTTGGTTTGGTACTTGACAAGAGTTTTACGTTGACTAAAAATGAACAGTCTTTTTTTAAGCAAAACACATTTTATGACTACGGAGAAGTCTTGCGGAATCTTGGTCATCTTATTCGATCGCCGTATGATTTATGTTCCAAGAATGATAAACGCAGGATTATGGAAAAATATGGCATAAAAGAAGGCTTAAAACCTTATCAACTGCGGTCTATATTACTCGACAATATCGAGCAGATACATGCTGATGGAGTCATGAAATTAGATGAGTTGTATGTTATCAGCATCGTCAAATACCGCAGCATCATTGCGCTGATGCAAGACTTCTTCTCTGATATGTGGGCAAATAACAACAAGGACACGAAACTTCGTCACGCAGAACTACGGCTGCTGCTTAAAGAGACGGGGTTTCTTTCTGGTGTTGGAAACAGCAGATAGTTGCCATCATTGGATAATAAATACACCTATTTGGGATGTTTGCTTAGGCCTCCAACTTGCCTAGCCTTACCATCTCACTCTCATCGCAGTGCACCATTAAGTTATAGAGATAACATAATAGTTATTATTCATAACAACTTATATATGACAAAAAAAGGAAATAATAATAGTGAGTCATAAAGCAAACATAATATTATTCATAAATAAGAGTTTATATATTAAAAATTATTCTTATAGTTAAGTAAAATAGATAAATTTTTCTTTATACATCCAATTTATAGCGGTTCTCAGTTGGGTGCAATATAGTAACAGCAGTGGGTGAACCATCCAATAATGTCTTTTTTAGTTACCGCATTCAGAGCATTTG
>NZ_JBALDE010000035.1:0-20020 GCF_036917515.1 Nostoc sp.
TATAAGTTATTAGTCGTAAAACTCTTGTTAACTGTGTTTCTTTCATTTATTGCGGGCGTGTAATCGCGCCCCTTGGGCGCTCACATCTTGCACCTTAGCACTTAACTATTAAAATCGCGGCTACACAAACTCTTTTTGCCTGCGCGGACTAAGGACAAATCAAGGGTTTTGAAGCCTGGGTCGGCAGGCTTTGTTCTCTTCGCCACGATTTAAATCGAAGGCGTGCAAGATATAAGTATACTGAAATCTTGCACCAGTCCCAAAAACCGCCTCAGAATGAATTCTCTTGCTGATAGCTAAAGTCTTCTTCATAAGACTGAACAAGGGTTTGAGTCCACTTAAGTGGACTTTAGCTATAAGCCCAGAAATTTATTTCTGGGCGGGCGATGGTGCTAATCGAGAATGCTGCAAGATATCAGTTGAGATAAAAGCGATGTTTACGACGGGCTACGTCTACACTATATTTTGAGAAATAAATAAAAAAGGTAGGAAACCCTACCTTTTACCCAAAAAAAGCATTTTGTAACCAAATACCAATTTAAATATCACACACGCTTTTGACGTATTTATTGCAAACCTATGACGAGTGTATGACGTTTAATTTGTAGTTGATTTGGCGATTACTCCTAGCTGCAATCCAGGCGGATAGCTACCTTCTTCCTTGACCTGCCTAATTTCAGCATCCGTTATTTGCAAATTTAACTTTTGTGCTAACAATCGCACAATATCTCCCCGATCAATTACACCAGCTACAGCGCCAGCGGGAGAAAGCACCGTAATTCTAGGTAACTGCTCATTTTCCAGCTTGTTAATTACCTCAGCTATCGATGTTGATTCCGCAACAGTGGGTATTTCTGTCAGGGGATGCACAATGCTGTGTAAAGTTTGGCTTTCCCATTGACTTCTTTCGGTTAAACGAAAATCGTCAATGGAGACTAGACCGCGATAACGTCCATCAGAAGCTGCAAAATAAACCTGTGAGGGAGCGGTTTCCAACAGGTATAAATCAGCAAAAGAGCGTAATGTCTGATCGGCATCAATTACGCGAAAGTCACGAGTCATCGCATCGGCCGCCACTACCTTGAGTAGGCTTTCTTGTAATGTAGTCATGTTGTCATAGGTGTTAGCGTTGCGGACAGCAAACCAACCTAACAACGCAATCCACAAACCAACTACTAACTCCCTGGTCACAAAATCTACAACAAATCCGAAAGCGATCGCAGCATAACCCAATATTTGTCCTGCCCTTGCAGCTAAGTGTACGGCTTGAAAACGATTACCCGTGATTTGCCATAGTGCTGCTTTTAACACTTGTCCTCCATCTAGAGGTAAGCCGGGAATTAAGTTAAATAGAGCCACTACTAAGTTAATTCTCGCCAAATCTCCAACCATGACACTGAGGGGATTAGTATCATCTATCGCCAAAGCTGCCAGACGGAGTAAGAAAAATAGTATTATGCTCACCGAAGGACCAGCGATCGCTACTTGAAAGGCTTTGAAAGGAGTTTTAGATTCTTCTTCAATGGCAGCAATCCCACCAAACATAAATAGGGTAATTGAATTAACTCTAATGCCCTGCGATCGCGCTACCAAGCTGTGACCCAACTCATGTAATAGCACCGAACCAAACAGTAACAGTGCCATAACTATTCCAGCACTCCAAGCTATAACATTTCCCCATTCTTGATAAGCTACCCCAAAATTTAGGGTTGCCAACCCTAAAATCACAAACCATAACGGGTCTAAAAATAGGGGAATTCCAAATAATGACCCAATTCTCCAATTTGTTTGCATTACACTGCCCTAAAACTAGATATCGCCAGTACTTTTTATACCGAGATACTATGCATATTCGTATACACATTTATATTGAGCATCAATTCGGTAGTAACAAGTGACGAAATGCTCTTATTTCTAGAATAGACAATTAATGCCTGTGAGCAAAACTTTGGAATTGGGCATTGGGAAGAGACTTGGGGACAAGGAGAATTGAGGACAAGGAGAAGGGAAAGACTTGTTGCAAGTTCTAACTTTAGTCACCTTGTCCCCTTTATCCCCTTGTCCTCCCTGTTCTCCTGCCCAAAATCATTTTTAGGAGTTTTGTATTGATAGCGGAGTTACAAGTAACACCTCTGTCATTACCAAACTACAGACGACCGATGTAAGTTAGTCCTAAAACGATGCCAACGCCAATAATATGACCAAAAGCCATCGCAGCAACGAATGTGGGAATACTAATCGGTAGGATAGGGAACTTGGGTCCAACCAGGGGTTTTTCAATCCTAGTGCTTAGTAAAACTATTACTAAGCTACTAATACTGATGATGATTCCTACTGTGGGATTCCACGCAGGTGTTGCAGGAACAGATCGAGCAGCGGCTGCTAGTAAAATAGAGTAAGTCAAGCTTTTGTCTCCTAAATGCAAAAGTTAATCTAGACCTACAAGATTATAAAATTACCAGGCCCAAAAGTTTTTTAGATAGTTTAGACTTTTCTGATGATTAGTTTAAATTTGTTAAATATTCATGCGCGTTAAGATTTGCGGCATCACTCAACCACAGCAGTCTATAGCGATCGCCTCTCTAGGCGCAACGGCACTAGGATTTATTTGTGTGCCAACCTCACCTCGTTACGTTACTGCATCGCAAATTCGGACAGCAGTGGCAGAACTCCCAGCAAATATTGACACAATTGGAGTTTTTGCCAACGCTAGTATCCTTGAAATCAGTCAGATAGTTGCTGATTCAGGGTTGGCTGGTGTGCAGTTACATGGTGATGAATCACCAGATTTTTGCTACCAATTACGTCAAGCTTTACCCAATGCCGAAATTATTAAAGCACTGAGAATTCGTAACCTTGAACATCTTGATACAGCGATTGATTACACAAAATATGTAGATACTTTGCTACTTGACGCTTATCATCCGCAACAGCTGGGTGGTACAGGCAAAACTTTAGATTGGAAGATGTTAGAACAATTTAGCCCTAGTTGTCCTTGGCTTTTAGCAGGGGGACTAACAGCCGATAATATTGTGGAAGCCCTAAATCAAGTTAATCCTAGCGGCGTTGATTTATCTAGTGGTGTGGAACGTGCACCAGGAGATAAGGATTTAGATAAAGTAGCCAGGTTGTTTGAGAAATTGGAGAGTAGGGAGCAGGGGAGGCAGGAGCGACAAGGGGACAAGGGGGACAAGGGGATAAGAGGGACAAGGGTGAATTATTGAACAAATCTCTCCCTTATCTCCCCTCTCTTCCTTATCTACCTTGTCTTTTCTCTATGCCCCTGGGCTCCCCTGCCTCTTATAGCCCAATGCCCATTTTTTAAAAGAATGCCGCTTGGTGGCGAATCAAGTTAAAAAATTCTTCGCGGGTTTTGTGATCGTCTTGAAATACACCAATCATTGCGCTAGTGACAGTCCAAGAACCTGGTTTCTGGACACCACGCATCACCATACACATGTGGCTAGCTTCCATCACTACAGCAACGCCTTGAGGTTCCAGAACAGTCTGGATTGCTTCGGCAATTTGGCGGGTTAGTCTCTCTTGTACTTGTAAGCGACGGGAATACATCTCAACAATCCGGGCTAGCTTACTCAGTCCAACAACTTTTTGGTTGGGGATATAAGCAACGTGTGCTCTACCCATAAATGGCAGCATGTGGTGTTCGCACAGACTAAAGAAGTTAATATCTCTAACTAGTACCATCTCACTATGCCCTTCATCAAAGATGGCATCGTTAACGAGTTCTTCAAGAGATTGGTTGTAACCACTGGTAAGAAAGCGCATTGCTTCGGCTACTCGTTTGGGTGTTTTCAGGAGTCCTTCGCGTTCGGGATCTTCGCCAACTCCCAGTATTAGTGTCCGCACGGCGTCTTTCATTTCGTCCAGCTGTTCCTCTGTTGGCGGGAACACATCCGCTTGTCGCCCATTATTAGTATTGCGATCGGGTCTTGGAGTTATGGCTTCTGCCAAGTCGGGAATCAGAGGCGATTGAGAGCAATTGGAACCGTTGGAACTAGCAATAGTCATGATTCAGTCTTGGTTATGGTTTAGTCATTAGTCATTAGTCATTGGTCATTGGTCATTTGCAAAAGACAAAGGACAAAGGACGAATGACTAATTAGAGTGCGCCAGCGCTGGGCATCAGGGTCAATTCATCAATCACTGCCTGTTGTGGTAACAAAACTGTGTAGAGAATTGACTGAGCCACAATTTCTGGGGTTAACATTTTGGAACGGTCTAAGTTGACATGAACTGTTTCTGTATCCCAAAGTTCGGTATTGACTGCGCCAGGACAGATAGCTGTGACACGAATGCCATGAGTGCGTTCTTCTTGTGCCAGGGTTTGAGAGAGGGCTATCAAACCAGCTTTGCTGACGCTGTATGCTCCCCAACCGGGAAAGGGTTGCTTGGCGGCAATTGAGGCAACGTTGATAATTGTGCCTGTGCCCTGATCGCGCATTGACGGTAAAATCGCCACAATGCACTGAAACACGCTGGTGAGATTCAAGTCAATTACCTGCTGCCAACCTTCTATCGGGATTTCGCTCAAAGTGCCTGTATAAGCGATGCCAGCATTGTTTACCAGAATGTCTATATCGCCAAAGTCAACAGCGACCGCTTGGATCTTTTCTTTTACTTCCAAGATCCGCGCTAAATCTACAGCGTAAGCTTTTGCTTCCACCCCAGTATGCTCTACGGCTTCTCTTACCGCCTCCAACTTATCTAAAGAACGGCTGACTAAGGCAACATCTATTCCGGCTTTGGCAAAGGCTAAAGCCGTTGCTTTGCCAATTCCACTACTTGCCCCAGTAATCAGGGCGCGTCGTTTTTGCTCAACATTCATGGTGTCTCCCAATTTTTTTGGCAGTTCCCAAAGCCTATTACCACCCCATTATTCACACTTATCGGTTTGAATAGATTAAAGGAATCTAAAAATCTGATGATTTTCATTAAGCAAATGCTATGATGCAGCACAATAATCACCATGTTGTGGTTTTAGCAGTGAACACAACAAATTGTTGCCTACAAAACCACGCGGTATATTGTAGATTCAAATTAGATTATTTACATAATACAAAATCCACCCAATCAAATTGAGTAGATTTGCCAAACATACATACAAATGCCTATGGCTAGATTGTTAAAAATCTTTAAGCACATAGGCAATTATAGCATTGCTGCTTTGCTAATCAATCATTATGCAGTGTTGTTAATGAGCAACTTCTGTAAAAACACCAATTTTGCGGAATTTTTCATAGCGCATTTGGCGGCGTTCTGGAGCGGTTAAACGATTAAGTTCGTCTAAATTTTCCATCAGTACTTGCTTGAGAGTAGTAGCGGCTTTTAAGGGGTCGGAATGAGCGCCACCAGTGGGTTCAGGAAGTATTTGGTCAATAATTCCCAACTTTTTCAGGTCGTGGGAAATAATTTTTAGAGCCACGGCGGCTTGGGGAGCTTTACCAGCATCTTTCCACAAAATGGCAGCGCAGGCTTCGGGAGTGGCGACGGTATAAACGGAGTGTTCAAACATGAGTAGGCGATCGCCTACACCAATACCTAGTGCGCCACCAGAACCACCTTCACCAATGACTGTGCAGATAATTGGCACATCTAAGCAAAACATTTCCCGCAAGTTGTAAGCGATCGCTTCTCCTTGACCTTGGTGTTCTGCTTCTACCCCAGACCAAGCTCCTGGCGTGTCGATAAAGGTTAGTACCGGCATACTAAACTTGTTGGCATGTTCCATTAACCGCATAGCTTTGCGATAGCCGCCAGGGTAAGGCATTCCAAAGTTACGGGCAATGTTGTCTTTAGTATCGCGACCTTTTTGATGACCCAACATCACCACAGGCTGACCACTCAGACGACCAACACCACCAACTAAAGCCGGATCGTCACCACCACAGCGATCGCCATGCAATTCCATCCATTCATCACTAATTGCCTGAATGTAATCGAGAGTACTAGGGCGACGCGGATGACGAGCGACTTGCAATCGCTGGGACGGGGATAGACTAGTGAAAATTTCCTCACGTAGTTGCATGGCGCGTGCTTCTAGTTGACGAATTTGACCAGAAACATCGACGCCATTTTCTTCTGCAAGTTGCCGAATTTGATCGATTCGGGTTGCAAGTTCTGCTAGGGGTTTTTCAAAATCTAACAGTAGCGGTTTACGCTCGGTAGTTGCCATCGTAGGGGTTACAAGTTACGAGTTATAGGTTTTTTAGAGTGAGGAGTGAGGAGTTAGGTATTAGAAGGAGTGTATTGATAAAAGTTCTTAACTCTTAAACTTTTAACTCCTAACTCTTACAGTTAAACCAGCAGCGGTCTAAATCCATGTTTCACTGATACTTTACCAATCTGCTCCATTTTGTCTACGGTAATCTGATTCCGTCCCCATGAAAAGTTCGTGTATAACTTCTCAAATTCCAGCAGCATTGATTCAGCAAAACAAGCAAACAACTGGCGGGCTGGTACGTCCATATTGACGATTTTCATGATTTTCCAGTCAATATCCAGGGAATGCTCTACAATCCCACCATTTAACACATATACACCAGGATGCTGAATTTTTGTTGCTAAGTTTTTAGGATAGCCACCATCAATTAACAAACAGGGTTGTTTCAAAGTGGTAAGGTCAATTTCCACGCCTTTGGGCATACTAGCAACCCAAACTACAATGTCAGCTTCAGGTAATGCTTCTGTCAAACCCATGATTTTTCCTCGCCCCAGTTCGCCTTGCAGCTCTTTGAGGCGTTCTCTATCACGGGCGATCAACAGAAGTTCTTTAACATCTGTTTTCGCATCTAGCCAGCGGGTAACTGCACTACCAATATCTCCAGTTGCCCCACATATAGCAATAGTCGCTTTTGATAGATCGATTCCCAATTGTTTTGAAGCCTGTTCCACCTGCTTACAAATAATGTAGGCAGTATGTGTGTTTCCTGTGGTGAACCGTTCAAACTCTAGTTTTATATTGCGGACTTGGCTAAACTGGTCTAACTTAAAGTTTTCAAAAATAATCGAGGAAAATCCACCTAAAGCTGTGATGTTAATGCCATGCTTCTGTGCATGGGCCATGGCGTTGAGGATTTTGCGGGTTGCGGCTTTGATGCGCCTACTAGCTAGCATCTCCGGCAAAAAGCAAGATTCTACATATCGTCCTTCAATTTTTTGCCCAGTTACACTGGTGACAATAATACTATCGACAATTTGCGGTGGGGCGCTGCACCAAAAGTCTAGCCCTTGATCGGCATATTCTGGGTATCCCAATTCTTGAGCTACCGCTTGAGCGTGTTCTAAACTAGTCAGATGTCCAATTAGACCAAACATGTAGTGATTATTAGGCTTATGCTGTCTTGAGGGCGTGGAATTTGTTAAGTGGTTCAGTAGTCCTGAGTCCTAAGTCCTAAGTTCTGAAGTTCTGATAAATTTGAACTACTCAGCACTCAGCACTTTTGTACAGACGCGATTAATCGCGTCTCTACTCAGCACTTTTTAAGCGGCGATGAGTCCGTAGGCTGACAAGCGCATAATATCGCGAGTCGTGAACCCGATGTTACTTAATGCTTCACCGTATTGAATCATAAAGTCTTCTACCAAAGCATCTTTTTCCATTGCCATTGTGTGGGCATCACCCTCTACTTGGTTAAGCATTTTCCAGACGATTGGTAGGTTCTGACGATTTGCTTGTTCTAGTTCAGCTTTGGATTCTGTGAAGTGTTCTTTCAACCAAACTTCTCCAAAGTTGAGGTGGCTGTATTCATCTTTTACAACTCCCTCCGTAATTTTGCGTGCAAAAGCGTCGGCAACGGGGATGTAAATGTTATATGCTGCGATCGCAAAACATTCGATAATCAAAGATTGAATCAAAAGACAAGTGACGACCTTCCCTTCTGCCGCTGCTATTTGGAAATTCTGGTGCAGTCCAGAGAAAAATTCTTTAGCAAATTGCAAATCTGGGGTAACATCCAAATTTCGTCCACAAGCTTCAAATCCTTTCTTGTGTCGGCTTTCCATCTTCGAGAGACGAATCAATTCATCATGAGATTCTGGCAGTAGTTCGGCTAATTTGATGTAATTTTCATGGGCTTCTTGTTCCCCTTCAATTACGATCGCATTAATCCGGCTATAAGCATCTTTATATGTTTCGCTCTTGAAATCTAATTCTTTAAATTGGTCTGCAAGCTGCTGCATGGTTATCTTTACTCCTGTAAACCTGAATTATTTGACACCAAGATTGAATTTACCCTATGAACTGAGGGTAACAATTAATGTGGTTTAATTTAACTTAACAAGTAGACTATGTTTATAGATTAATTGTTGCTGGGGGCAATGCTCTAGTACAGCGAAATAAATGCTTTGCAGTTTAAGTTTATGTTCAAATCAAACCCGAATCTGAAATCTGGCGATTTTTTGAGCCTAGTAATCTTACTGCTAGGGGCATTTATCGTTTTACTACCGCTGTTTGTGGTCTTTCTCACCTCCTTTGCACCGACGACCGCCAGTCTGGAAAATTTGGCCAAAAATAACTGGTCTTTAGCAAATTACCGCGTTGCGTGGCAACAAGGAAAATTTTTACTGGCGTTTGCTAATTCTACCTTGGTAGCGATCGCTGTGACGGCGTTTCAGATTGTCACTTCTGCTTTGGCTGGTTACGCCCTAGCACGGTTGAAGTTTCAGGGACGCCAAATACTGCTATTAGTCGTTTTAGCAACTTTAGTGATTCCCTTTCAGTTATTGGTGATTCCTATCTTTTTGGTGTTGAAGTGGGGACACCTGATAAATACATACTGGGCGCTCATTTTACCCACTGCGGTTAGCGGATATGGGATTTTCTTATTACGTCAGTATTTCCAGACAATTCCTGTGGAGTTAGAGGAAGCCGCAGCGATAGATGGAGCGAACCGACTGCAAATTTTGTGGCGGGTGATGTTACCTTTAGCTCGTCCTGCCTTATTAACGCTGTTTTTGTTCACCTTCATTGGTGAGTGGAATGATTTGTTTAAGCCTCTAGTATTTACGACAAGACCAGAATTAAGGACAGTACAACTAGCGTTGGCTGAGTTTCAGGAGCAATTTACGAATAATTGGCCTTTGATGATGGCAGCAGTGACAATAGCGACAGTGCCAGTAATGGTATTATTTCTCATCGGTCAGCGTCAATTTCTTCAGGGTATTGCTGCAACGGGGATTAAGAATTAATGGGGAAACAGGCGGGAAATGGAGCCTGATTTTAGTCACTAGACGAGATGCCCACTCTAGAATAAATAATTTGAATTGGTATTATCGCAAAATAAGCTGCAAAGGAAATCCCGCAGGGAAATATGAACTTTTATGACACTGAACGTAATCATTGCTAACTAAACTGAAGCAATAATTATACACATTTCGTCAGGAACGAAAATACTTATGAGTTCTCAACAAGTTGTAGACCCTGAAATATTACAGCAGTTACAAGAAGAGATTCAGCAGAAAATGAATGAAAGCCTAGAAAACGCTGACTTACATTCAGTGCTTGAAAAGTACGGCTTATTAGAATATAGAGTCTTGAGAATTCATTGGCAGTGTAATCTCGACCCTAATCAACTCAAATCTGATGATGCAGTTGATGAACAGCAACCTAACGCATTATTGGCACAAACTTCAACAGCTTCAATACCAGAAATTGTGTTAGTCAAAAAAGCATTGTGTATTCCTTGCCCATCAACTGGCAACCCAAGGGGCTGTAACTGCTAAATATTTTTATCTTCGGACTGCAAAGAGTTTATTCTAGTGAATGTAAAAATACTAAACTTTGCTTTTATGTAGTAGTTAGGCTACAGAGATCACATCAGCGTACTAACATAACTAATTAGTAAAAAGCAGTATTTTAATAAACTCTTATTTTTTGAGCGCCAGTTTTTAATGTCTCAAAATCGAAGCAGTTGCCAGTGGAAGTTAGGAATAGTGAGTACTTTAGTAATTGCTGGAGTGCTCACTTTTGCTGAGAGTTTTGCCTTAGCTCAAATTAAAACAGATGCCACACTTGGATCTGAAAGCTCAATAATTACACCACAGGTAATCGATGGTCAGCCTATAGACCAGATTGATGGTGGAGCAGTTCGTGGTTCAAACTTGTTCCACAGCTTTGAACAGTTTTCTGTCTCTGCGGGAAGGACAGCCCATTTTAACAATGCAATCGATATTCAGAACATCATCAGTCGAGTGACAGGCAATTCTGTTTCTAATATAGATGGCATTCTCAAAGCTAACCGCACAGCCAATGTATTTCTGATTAATCCTAACGGGATTATTTTTGGGTCCAACGCTTCTTTAAATATTGGCGGTTCATTTGTAGCGAGTACGGCGAGTAGTTTGAACTTTGCTGATGGTACAAAGTTTAGTGCTACATCTGGTCAAACTGCACCTCTACTCAAAGAAAGCGTTCCTATTGGCTTACAATTCCGAACAACTGCTCGACCGATCCGCAATCAATCTCAAGCAAGTCCAAATAATGCAATTAATACCTTCGGACAAGGTGTTGGTTTACAAGTGCAACAAGGCAAAACCTTAGCACTTATAGGCGGTGATCTAACATTAGAGGGCGGGAATTTAACGGCAAGTGGGGGAACAATTGAGTTAGGAAGTGTTGCTGGCAACAGTTTGGTTAGTCTAAGTTCAACAAATCAAGGTTGGGCATTCGGATATGAAGGTGTTCAAAATTTTCACAACATTGAACTAACCCAGCAAAATGAGATTCCATCCAATGTAGATACCAGTGGCCAAAGTGGCGGTAATATCCACTTGCAAGGACAGCGTGTACTGATAACTGACGGTTCACAAATTTCGGCTTTTACTTTGGGAGCGCAACCAGGAGGAAATTTAACACTGAACGCTTCCGAGTCTATAGAACTTGGACTAAATGCGTTCTTGTCTACTGGAACTTTCGACACTGGAAACTCTGGAGATATAAATATCACTACCAGAAAGTTGATTGTCAAAGATGGAGCGCAAGTCTTAATGTTCAATCTTGGTTCGGGATTGCCGGGGCAATTGACCATCAACGCCTCAGATTCTGTAGAACTAATTGCAGGTATCCCCATTGCTCCTTTGCCAGATGGTAGTGATTTAATATCCAGTGGATTATTTAGTGCAACTTATCGCGCTCAAAATGCTGGCAACATAATAATTAACACTGGAAAGTTACGTATCGAGGGAGGGGCAGCAATATCAACAAGTTCTGAGGGTATACTTAAGCTTTTTTCTAACCAATTTATACCAGCTATTGGAAATGGAGGAGATTTGATAGTAAACGCCTTCGAGTCCGTAGAATTAGTGGGAACCTCAGCAAATGGTTCTAGGCTCAGTAGCTTGTTTGCTGGCACTCAAGGGCCTGGAAATGGCGGCAACTTGACCCTAACTACAGGGCGATTGGTTATCAAAGATGGGGCGGCAATAACTGTCAGCAGTGAAGCTCGAAAAAATGTTAACTATCAAGGGGGTGTACCCAATTTAGGTCTAGCAGGTGAACTCAATGTCAGCGCTCGTTCTATCCTGCTGGATAAAGGAAAACTCACATCTGATAGTGAGTCAGGTAAGGGCGGTGACATTGCGGTACAGGTGCGGGACTTATTACTGATGCGTCGCAACAGTCAAATCTCTACTAATGCTGGAGGTGATAAAACTGGCGGTAATATCACTATCAATGCACCTAATGGCTTTCTTGTCGCCACTACTTTCGGAAATAGCGATATTACCGCCAATGCAAACTTTGGTTCTGGTGGTAAAATCGCAATCACCGCTAAGAATACCTTTGGGTTTGTGTCACGCACTCGTGCAGAGGTGGAGAGGCTCGATCCAAAAAATATAAACCCGAATAACATACCAACAAGTGACATCACTGCATTTTCTCAGCAAAACCCTTCATTAAGTGGCACTGTACAAATCAACTCACCAGATGCTGACCCCAGTAAAGGATTAGTGGAACTACCCGTAAATCTGGTTGATGCTTCGCAGCAAGTTGCTGCTAGTTGTAGTTCTGGTGGAAAAATAGGAAGAAGTTCATTTGTTACTACTGGGCGTGGAGGAATACAAGCCGATCCCACAGAGCCATTGATAGCTGATGATGCGGTGCTAGCAGATTGGATCGCCCTCCCTCCAGAGAGTCAGAATCGGGCTGAGGGTATTCAGAAAAGAGTAGTTATTCAGGCGCAGGGATACACAGAAGATAAATCACAGAAGGTTAATTTTGTCAATGAGCCTATTCAAATTGTAGAAGCCCAAGGGTGGATTCTAGATGCCGATGGGAACGTGGTTCTAGTTGCTCAAGTACCCACTGCATCGCCCCATAACTCCTCACTTGTCGCTACATCTTGTGCTGCTAATTAAAATTTGAGGTTTTTGTAACTTTTGTTGATGCGTTGGCGTCGACTACACTTTTCATGAACTTTAGTTATAGCAACCGCCAAGATGGTTAGGTCATCACGGTGGACATATTAAAGAATTAATTGAAGCAGTCGGCTGTCAATTAAAATATTTGCCATCCTATTCACCCGACCAAAACACAAAATTGAGTGGGGAAAAGTCATGGTTGAAAAGTCGAATTCGTAAACAGCTAATTCAATTTGACTGCCTTCGGAATGCTATGGAAGATGTTCTTCGTACAGCGTCCTAACCGTATTGGCGACTGCTATAAATACAAAATAAACCCCAAATAGCTATAGAGATTATTCAAGAATTGAAAGAATGGGGATTTAAAATTAAGTTAGTTTTAGCGGATAGCCTATATGGAGAGAGTGGAAATGTAATCAACTGGTTAGAGAAGTTACAACTGGAGTTTTCGTAGCAATTCGCTCGAATTATGGAGTGTGTGTTGATGCCATCAGGAAGCCGAAAACGCTATAACCGATTGTATTGCTTATGAGCAGAAGCTTTCACACCGCCAAACCGAAACTAGTTACTTGAGAGAAATTATTTTTGGCCAACGTCGCCGTTTGAGATATTACCAAATTAGTAAGACTAACACCCCCGACCCAACTGGAGATGAAAGTTGGTATATTATGACTAATTTATCAATTGATCTGTCACTGAATGTAGCTCAACTTTATAGTTTAAGGAATTGGATTGAATATGGTTTTAAACAAGTCAAAAGCGAACTGGGTTGGGCTGATTTTCGTCTAACTGATTATAAAAGTATTGAATGGTGGTGGGAAATAATTTTTAGTGCCTATCTTTTAGTTAACATTCAAGCAACCTTTTTTCAACTTCATGCCCAATCAAGCCCAACATCTACTTCTGAATTATCATCCTCAACTGACTTGAATATCTCTCAATATAATCAACATCCAAATTGGGAGTCTGGTACAACATGGAAAAGTGCCTTAAATAACCTGAGATTGATTATTCAACCCTATATTTTTTACTGTTTAATTCGACCTTAGGCTAACAGTATTTAACATTCCTGGTATGAAACGTTGCTTTTTGAAATTAATCAACTTCATGAATGATTTTCGAGCTTATCCGGTCAGTTTCCCTCTTGCTAGTTGAATATTTTGCTGATTTTTCTTTTCCTAAAGTAACAAAAGAGGGATAATAACCAACAGTTATTTTTTTCCTAGCTAGTATAGACACATAAAAGTTCCGTAGTGAGACTCAAGGGCACTACAGGAGAAATCAAAATAATCAAATAATTAAAAAATTAGAAAAAAGTTGTCAGATTTCCAAATTGGTTGTTTATTTATGTAATATTCTTTACAAGCCGATCGCGAATTGTTTGGAGTTGGTCTTGAGTTTTAATTGGCTCTCGTGGTGCTGGTAATTCAGTATTCGGCCAGTTAGGTAAATCATTGCAGGGACATAACAACGCCGGCATCCCAACGTTTCGCACGGCTATTGGCATACTGCATCGGCTGCAAGGCAGCATATTCCATGCTGGTGTCAATAATTCAGAAATGGTTTCGTATGTACCCTCAAGGTAACAATCACCCGATTCCGGTGAAATAATTTTTTGCCAGTACTCTTCAAATTCTTCACTATAGTGATCGCCATTTAGCACCGATTGCGGCAAAAAGCTTGCCTCACCGTTGCCCGTAATCACTTTCTTACCTAACTGAAACCAGTAGGCAAGGTATTCTCTAACTTCTTGTTTGGTTGCCATATTACAATTCTAGATTTTAGATTTTGGATTAATTTGAATCAACAGTTAAGAATCTTGACTTCTAAATGTTCCAGGATCACCTTTATTTGGCAATGGCGAACCAAGGATGCTGAGATTGAGAACATGACCACCAGTCACTAAATAAACTGTTTCGCTGAGTGTACTTAGCTGGCGTACTAAAGAACCGAGGCGATCGCGGAATATCCTTCCCAGGGGATAAGCTGGGATCACACCCCAACCCACCTCTTCTGCTACAAACAGCATATCAGCAGCAACCAGTTCCACCGTCTCTAATAATTCTGCAAGGGTATTTTCCCAGCTAGATTCGTCCTGTTCTATGAGATTAGCAACCCAAGTCCCTAAAGAATCAACTAAGAGGCAGGTATAAGGTTTGGCATCGGCGAGGGTAGCAGACAGTTCCACGGGTACAGATAGAGTTACCCAGTCTTGGGGACGACGTTCTTGGTGTTCTAAAATGCGTTGGTGCCACTCTTGATCGTCTGAGTTATCGGTGGCTGTTGCTACATAAACAACTGCTTTTCCTGACTGCATAGCTAAAGTTTCCGCCCATTCACTTTTACCAGATCGTGCTGGCCCTGTTACTAAAATAATTTTACCCAAAGTTTTTTACTGAGTATTTTAACAATATGCCTACGGTTGCAAATTATCACCACATTTTTTTAGTTCATCGGTGAGATTTTTGGTTTCAAATAACTTTTAAGGGATAAAATTAGCACCAGCATCATTGATGCCGCAACTGGCAAAAGCCAAAAATCTCAATAACCCCATTCTCAATTATTCAATATCACTGGGGACAGCAAACTTTAGGATATCTTTATGAACGTAGGCTTAAAACGTATTAAAGCAACTTTACACGATTTAGGGAATCGCGGTACTGCCTCTACTGCTGAAACGGGTGATTCGACGACAAAACGGCCTTTCTCTTTTAGAATCAGCGTCGGAGCCAATGAACCCACAGAAAGTACACAAATTCCATCCTCTGAGGATGAGAAACTCGTTGACTTGGGCAAAGAGACTGAGGGTGATTATTCTTCTGAACAAAATTTCTTTCCTCACCATGACTCTGTGCAGACCTTTCAAGCAGAAGAGAATGGTAGCAAAACACCCAGCCTACCCAAGTTGAAAACTCCGAGCTTTAGTAGCCATCGCCACGGTGCGAATCCAGCATTGGCGATCAATCTATTGCAAGAAATTCAGGAAACTGTCGCTGGTTGGCAAACAGAATTGCAAAATATTTTAAAGCAGATTCAGGATATTTATTTAGAAGGGCCAATTGTCAATGGTTGGTTAGAATCCAATCCCACCGAACCAGAACCGGGAGGAACCGCGACACTGCGCCATGCAGAAGTTGACCGCCTGATAAACTATGTAGAAGAAATTTGTGCCACTGGTGGAAAAGTATCTTATCAATCATCTATTACTGGCTATCGCCTCTGTGGTGTAGACGATACTGGTAAAGTTTGGTCGCGCCCATGTCCAGCAGATCAGGTTCCCAATGTTAGTATGGCGATCGCTCGCTACCAAAAGTTACGTCAACTGTTAGGGCGCAAGCAATCTTTGGAAACCCGCCTTAGTCAACTGGCCCAAACTCTTGTAGTTTTACACAGTCATATTCAACAAACGTAAAGTTTTAAAGATTATTTCCGAAGAAACTCGGTTGGTAGGTCGGTAACTTTTGGTTTAGATTAACTCTCAGCAGTTATGCCTTGGATTTAAGATTTTAATCTAAAATCGTTCGACTGAGCGTAGCCGTACCCCTTCGGGGAAGCAAGCTACGTGTAGCGTTCCGTTGGCGCAGCCTCTCGTTCGCGTTAGCGTCTCTGAAAGAGAAGGAAAGTCCCAAATCTCAAATCCAAAATTAAATCTATGCCAGACATCCAAATCTCTGCCATTATCTGTACTCACAATCGAGATACCTATTTAGGGGCTGCAATTGATAGTCTTTTAGCGCAGGATTTTGCTGCTGACTTTGAAATTGTGATAGTTGATAATGGCTCTAGTGATCGCACTCGTGAGGTTGTAGAACAAAGAACTCACAATCCGCACCTGAAGTATGTTTTTGAACCCACCATTGGTTTATCTGTCGCCCGCAACACGGGGGCAAAGGTAGCCAGTGGTGATATTCTTGCTTATTTAGATGACGATGCCGTTGCTAGTAAAGGCTGGCTACAAGTTTTATATTCTGCCTATTACAATAATTCTAAGCTAGCGATCGCAGGTGGCAAAGTCACTCTTCTGTGGCCTCCAGGAATTCAACAACCACGGTGGCTATCTTCAGGGCTAGCTGCAAATCTGGGCGCATACGACTTAGGTGACAGTAACATTTACATCGAGCAACCTGGCTCAACACCCAGAGGCTTAAATTACTCCATTCGCCGCAGTTTCCTCGAAGAAATTGGCGGTTTCGATCCTCATCTCGGTCGAGTGGGGAAAAATTTATTATCTAACGAAGAACTGCAAATGACCGAATTTGCCCTACAGCGTGGTTGGCAAGTCGCTTATCTTCCCGAAGCACTTGCCGCTCACAATGTAGCCCCAGAACGCCTCCAACGCTCCTGGTTTTTAAACCGAGGCTGGTGGCAGGGTATCAGTGAATGCTATCGAGAACAACTCGCTGGGAAAGCTGGGATCGCTCAATTGCAGCGAGGTAGCGAACGGTTTTTGCGAGGCTTGTATAAAGCATTACAATATTTCTCCGATCCGGCAGAACGGTTTGACAAACTGGTGTATGCTTACGGTCAGATTGGTTATTTAAATGCTGCTATTCAGGGTCTTTTATCTACATCAAATAAGAAATAATCAGTAACATAATTTCTACTCAATATGTCATCTAAAATACCAGTTTCAGTACTAATTCCGGCAAAAAACGAACAAGCCAACTTGCCTGCTTGCCTTACTAGCCTCAGCAGAGCAGATGAAATATTTGTAGTAGATTCTCAAAGTACCGACAACAGCATTGAGATTGCTAAAAGTTACGGTGTAAATGTTGTACAATTCAACTTCAATGGACGCTGGCCCAAAAAGAAAAATTGGTCTTTAGATAATTTACCTTTTCGTAATGAATGGGTGCTAATTGTAGATTGTGATGAGCGCATCACCCCCGAACTTTGGAAAGAAATTGACCAAGTAATTCAAAATGATGAATATACAGGTTATTATCTCAACCGCCGTGTATTTTTCTTAGGAAAATGGATTCGTTATGGCGGTAAATATCCTGATTGGAATCTACGTTTATTTCAACATAAAAAAGGTCGCTACGAAAATTTAAATACAGAAGATATTCCTAATACTGGTGATAACGAAGTTCACGAACACGTGATTTTGCAAGGGAAAGTTGGGTATCTTAAAAATGATATGCTCCACGAGGACTTCCGCGACCTTTACCACTGGTTAGAACGGCACAACCGATATTCAAACTGGGAAGCCAGGGTTTATTTTAATCTTCTTACAGGTAAAGATGATAGCGGTACTATCGGCGCTAATATATTTGGTGACGCCGTGCAACGCAAACGATTTCTGAAAAAAGTGTGGGTACGTCTACCATTTAAACCCATTCTGCGGTTTGTTTTGTTTTATATAATTCAACGCGGTTTTTTAGATGGGAAAGCAGGATATATTTATGCACGTTTATTGAGTCAATATGAATATCAAATTGGCGTTAAACTTTACGAATTACGCAACTGTGGCGGTCACTTAAATACTGCAACTACGCCGAAGGAGGGAGCAGGGGAGCAGGGAAGCAGAGAAGCAGAAGCAAAGCTATTGACTATTGATTCCTGACAATGACTGATGACCAACCTTTTGTAGATTTACGCAAATATGACCAATCTTGGTTCGATCGAGGGCGTCCAAGTTGGTATGTTTTATTATGGTGGTTTGTACAAGCGATCGCCTTTCCTCTAACTCCTCAACCGTTAAATATTCTGCGTTGTGCTTTGCTACGATTATTTGGCGCTCGTATCGGCAAAGGTGTATTAATTCGACCCACGGCCCGCTTCACTTACCCCTGGAAAGTCACTATTGGCAACTATAGTTGGATTGGAGATAACGTAGTTTTATACAGCCTCGATCAGATCCATATCGGTGAACATTGCGTAGTTTCCCAAAAAAGTTACCTGTGTACTGGTACTCACGATCTCCAAGATCCTGCATTTGGGTTGAAAACAGCGAGTATCACTATTGAAAATGGTGCATGGGTAGCGGCAGATTGTTTTGTTGGGCCAGGAGTGCAAATCGGGGCTAATGCCGTAATTGGCGCTCGTAGTAGTGTTTTTACTAATATGCCCTCTGGGCAGGTTTGTTGTGGAAGTCCTTGTCGTCCCAAAACGGCTCGGCTAAAACTCGATCCCTCCATAACACCGTGATTTTATATATAAACATAGTAAGGGCGCACAGCTGGCTGTGCGCCCTTAACTTTTCTAGATATTTATTTGTTTTTGGGAAAAGAATATTAGCTAAATATCAGGAATTCCCAGCAGGGCATGGAGAATTAATTCTTGTTGTTGATCATGAAGATTCAATTCAAAAGATTACTCAAAGCTGGTTAGAACAAAATGCCTATAAAGTTTTAGTGGCTAGTGATGGTATTGATACGATCGCACTTTATACAAAATATTAACAATAAATTAGTGTGGTGTTGGTTGATATGATGATGCCATCTATGGATAGACCAACGATTATCAATGTGTTAAAAAAAATTAACCCAGACATCAAATTTATTGGTATTAGTGAATTAGCCTCGAATCATGAAATGATTAAAAACCTTAGTAATAGTGTTAAAATCCTTTTGTCCAAGCCCTACACATCAAGCCACTTGTTAATAAATTTACAGATGGTGATTAGCACCAAGTAAAGTTTGTCATTAGTTATTAGTCATTAGTGAATAACCCAATGCCCCATGCCTCATGCCCCATGCCCAATGCTCAAGCAAAATGGTAAGTAGCAGTGGTAAGATGTTTTCATGGCTGCTCTGATCCTTGCTATTGATGAACAAACTATTGGATGAAACGCTGTCAATCAAAATTGCTGAACAAATAAACAGCAAAGCTAGCACTCCATTTGATAATGCTTATAAAGCAGCATTATCTACTGAGGGAGCAAGGTATATTCAGGGATTTTTAGCCTTTGCAGGGAAGCCATACAGACCTATTGAATACAGTTGGATTGAGCTAGACGACGCCTCCGATGTCCGCATTATCGATCCCACATTACCTCACCTGAACAAAAATCCCCAAGAAATCTGGTATTTTGCAGCACATAGTCTGACTGTTAAAAAACTGAAAGCGATCATTGAAGAATCAAAAGAAGATTATCCAGAAGACGATCCATTGCCAATCTATGGCGATCCACCTTATGAATATTACGGTGATGTAATGTTAGGTGGTCAAGACTATCTGGCAGCATATCAAGCAGCAGAGGCTAAGTGCAGAGAAATCAACGAACTCAACCCTGAAAGTAACTAATAAAAATAAATTAAATAATTCATAATTACAAATTACGTTACTATCACTTTGCCACAATTTCTATTATTGATGAGATATTCTACAGGGTCAGAGACGAATGGCATTAATAAAAGCTATAAGCTTTAGTGCATGAACATTATAGACATTTATGCTATTAAGCAGTGAATGGATCAAGCGATCACTGTATGAAAGCAGGTGTTGTGGAACGCTTTTAAAGAATTGTTACTATCCTCAGCAATTGAGCAAGCCATCTGCGAACTAAAAATTAAATATAAGAAGCAGTTATTTGACCCATTAGTAACTTTACTCCTAAGAAACACATTCCGTAGCGTTGGAAATAGGGATGAGCTCTAAGCCAAAAGCTTGAGCTTTTATCTTCAGGTTTTTAAGTATCCGG
>NZ_JBALDE010000036.1:0-15027 GCF_036917515.1 Nostoc sp.
AAGTTGACAACGTTAATTCAATACTTTCTGTTCGTTGTGCTTACCTCAACGGAACACTTGCTATTTGATGTTTTCGCCAAAGAGGGATGCTCCCTGTTAACCAGTACCACCCCGGAGAGTATTGGTTCTCGATCAAGTGTGTCTCTACGGTAGTTTCATGTCTTTCAATAATCGCACCTTGAAGTTCGAGCAGTTGCTGTGCGTGACCAATCACTGTTAGACAAACAACTTGATCCCCAAAAGAATGCGTCAAATCGGAAATTGCTTGCCATCTACGGTCTTTGTTTATTAGGCGATCGTTAAGATACCAACGCATACCATCGTTGATTACATCCTTATAGTAAGCGCAATCTTCCGTGCCATTAAAACTAGATACAAACGGAACACAGCCGAACTCCAGAATAAGTTTGTAGATACTTTCAACTACATCAGGACAAATAGAATTAATGATTTCGTGTTTGCCAGAATCCAAATCAGAAATAAAAGCACCATTAAATTCGATAACCGGGAGACGAAGATTCAAACCCTTCAGCATCACTTGCATAGAAACGACGCTGCGCGCACTGGCTACAGTAAACTGTAGTCCTTGATGCAAGAGTTCGTGAAGTACTTTCATGCTGAACGAAGAAAGAATTGCATTATCTCCAAGCAATGTACCGTCTAAATCACAAATGTAGACAGTGTTCATAAACTAATTGGGGACACTGATTGAGAGAAGAATTATACCTTAATCTACTGTAAATCGCTAGACTTACTATAATATACAAGAATAAGTTTGATTCTGATAACCTTGATGGGTGCAGCTTAGAAATCCGCAGTTGATTTTGCCCAAAAAACCGTCAATTGACATTTACTCAAAAGATTTGCCTGCACTACCTCCTGCCATTTTTTAGTTTTGTCAAACTCACGTTAAATAATAAGGTAACAATCTCCCCACCAATTGGTGGTAGGCATTAGTGGTGGGTTTAAATCCCCCACCATACGCCTGATAACCTTTACTGTTCACTAATTTAATAGACTAGAGGATTTTTACATAAGTACTTTATTGTAAAAGATATAGAAGAGTATGATTTCTCGCCGTTATTTCTTACAATTTGCAAGTTCAACTTTAACTACCTTGGGATTAAACTATCTTGATGTTATTAACCAAGGAAACCGTTACGCTCAAGTTCTGGCGCAAAATACTCCTCGCAAGCTAGCGCTATTGGTGGGAATTAATCGTTACCCAACCAACGGTAGATTTAGTAACCTGCAAGGTTGTAAAACCGATGTAGACTTGCAACGAGAATTATTAATTCATCGTTTTGGTTTTAACAACAGCGATATCCTTTCTTTAACAAGTGATGAACCTGCAAACAAGCAGCCAACCCGCAGCAATATTTTAACAGCGTTTGAAGAACATTTAATTAAGCAAGCCAAACCGACAGATGTAATCGTTTTTCATTTTTCCGGTCATGGTTCCCGACTACCTGACCCTAGCCCGATTCAGAATTGTCAAAATCAGCAATTCAATGACAAATATAACAGCACATTCGTAGTTCCAGATGCACCGCAAAATGACTATGTACCAGATATTATGGGGCGCACGCTGTTTCTACTAATGTCGGCATTGAAGACTGAGAATGTTACGGTGGTGCTGGATAGTTGTCACTCTGGCGGTGGTACTCGCGGTAATTTTATCATCCGCTCTGTATCCGGTGAGAATTTAAAACCCAGTCATGAAGAAATTGCCTATCAAGAACGCTGGATGAAGCAACTGCAACTTTCTGCCGAAGAACTCGCCAAACGGCGCTGTCAGGGAGTAGCCAAAGGAGTAGTAATTGCCGCAGCACAACGCGATGAAGAAGCCGCAGATGTCCTTTTTGATGGGTTTTTTGCAGGTGCTTTTACTTATACATTGACTCAGTATCTCTGGCAGGAAACGAGTAATGTGAGTGAAGCGATCGCTCAGATTATTCCTTTAGTAAAAAAGCTTTACGGTCATGTTCCCCTTGCAGATGGCAATCAGAATCAGCCAGTATATTTTGTTAATAAAAACGTTCCGCCTACAGATGCAGTCATTATCAACGGACAAGGCGAACAGGCGACATTGTGGTTAGGAGGAATAGAAGCCCAAAATCTGCAAGCTTTTGGAGAAGGGGCGACTTTCACCATTGTCAATCAAACAGGACATTCAGGAAAAGTGAAGTTGCGATCGCGTAGTGGATTAACAGCACAAGCACAACTGATAGAAAAGGGAACCATTGATTCCCTAATTCCAGGAATGCTGCTACAAGAATTAAGTCGCGTAGTGCCAGCCGATTTGAAGTTAAGTATCGGTTTAGACCTTTCATTGGGTAAAGAAACGAATACAGCAAAAGCAGCAATCTCAGCTATCAATCGCACTGAAGCTGTATCAGTACAGCCAGGAAAAACACTATATCCGCAAGAAGTACAATACATTTTCAGTCAGATGACCGCTGATTATAAACAAAAAATGCAGCAACATAAACAAGTAAATCTACCAGCAGTAGGTAGTTTTGGTTTATTCACGTCAGGACTAGAACCAGTAGCTCAATCCTTTGGCAAAGGTAAAGAAACAGTGACGGCGGCGATTACTCGTTTAGAACCTAAAATTAAATCACTTGTAGCCGCATACATTGTTAGGAAAACTTTAAATACAAATTCCTCAGATTTAGATGTAGAAGTCGTAATGAATTTAGTAGACGAACCAAATAAAATCATTGCTAAAACTTCTACAAGACAAGGTAGAAATAACCAGCGTGTATCCCAAGAGTTATATTCTCATAAAATATTCGTTTCGCAACTGTTTCAGTTTCAAGTAACCAACCACTCTCTTGAAACTTTCTACTTAACAGCTTTATTAGTAGATTCTACTGGTGACTTAATGGTTTTATTTCCATACCAATGGAATGCACCAGAAGAATCAATGAAATTAGAGCCAGAAAAACCAAAACTCATTGGCAATCCTCAGGAATTAAAGTTAAAAGCTATCGACAAAGGAACTGGGGAAGCAATAGTAATTGTTAGTCGTAAGCCACTTCACAAAGCTGTAAAGATATTGCAATTTATAGCCGCAGAACTAAATAATCAAGGTGAACAACCATTACAACTGAATAGATCGCAGACAAAATCACCACTTGATTTTATCAGTGATTTTCTTAATGACGTGAGAAGTGATGGCTTCTCTTCTCCTATCGAAGAGGCTACGCCAACAAGACACTTCGCGAACGCCAACGCCAAGGGCGAACGCGGTGGTAGCACGCAAACAGTAGAAGTCTATACCACTGATGTTGCTACTTTGTCTATCTCCTTTGAGGTAGGTGTTTAATTGCAAAATCTGGTGGGGTGCATTATGGACAGAAGTCCTAACACACCGAACATCTGAGATGGTTAGCAGCACTCTTGGTTCTGGGACTGGGGATTAGGAATTTTTGACAAAATTTGGGAAAAGTTGAAGCAGAATTCCATAATTTTTCCACACTCTTACCCATTCCTCAATCTCTTTTACAGTTCAGAATGAGCTATAAAACCCTCATATAGAGACGCGATTTATCGCATCTTAAAAGACCAATTATTTACACCAATAACCCTTAACTAAACTTTGTGCAATAGTATCGAGACTATTACGGTAAGTAAAGAAAACATTCCGGGCAATATCCACTCGTACAATAGTCTCGACACCAGAATCGGTAATTATTTCAAAAAATAGTCAATCTATATTTACCACGTTCCTGTGGATTTTTGGAAGTAACAACTATATAGTATGTATCATCTTCAGGCAACCTAGCTCGGTCAATTAAAGCACTGTAGACACCACTTTTATCTTTGTCTTTATCGATAGCGATCGTCTGTCCTTTAGAATTTAGCAAAGCTACGTAAGGAGAAAACTCTTCATCAACGCTATCTACACGAATACTTATAAGCTGATTTTTTTTACCTTGAAAATTAGAAACATTGTAAGCGCCTCCATTTTGTTTCAGGGTTGAGCTTTTGGCAGTTAGTTGCCCTGATTCATCTAAAGTATAGCTAGCTCTGTCATTCCTGAGAGCCAAGCTATAGCGACCTGTATCTCCAGGATCTTGACTAGTAACTGCAATCTTGTAAGTGCCATTCTTAGGCAGTCGCGCAAAAATAAATGCATCATCGCCACCACTGTTTTTATCCAAAGCACCTTTTTTAACGATGATACTATTATCAGGATCGTGCAGAAATAACAAGGGTTTTAAACTCAAGTTATTGGATCTACGTGTATCATTACTACCAATCAGCCTAATTTGAACTAATTGATTTTCTCTACCCTCAAACTTATAGAATTGAAAATATCTACCTTCAGATTGAAAGTCACTCTTACTCAAAATACCTAATGCAACATCTACAAAGTTAATTTCTTTGTAAGTTGGTGTTGCAGATGAAGAAAGCGCTGAATTATCGAGATTTTGGTTCCTAGTAGCGACATTAGAACTTGGCTTGCGAACTCTCCCTGAGCCACCATTAGAACGATTGGCGTTTGAGTTAGCAATTCTAGCTCTAGACGATCTAGATGCACCACCACCATTGGAACGATTAGAATTTGAGTTATAAGTCCTACGTCTAGACGATCTCGAAGTAGAGCTATTATCTGAAACGCTAGAAGTTCGTTGAGAATTTTCTCTCTGAGACGATACACGAGGAGTCTGCTGTATTGGTGACTCAATAGGCGTTTTCCGTCTTGGAGATATTGATGCCTCAGAAGCAGGAATTTGCTCAATTCCTTTTTTTACTGCTTCTGGTTGTCTCTCATCTGGTGATTTAGCAATTATAAAGTCTTGAGAGCTTTGAGATTTTACCAAAGCACTTATAGGCAGCACATTACTTGTAATTAACAAACTATTACTCACACAAAAAATTAAAACATGGCTTAATTTTTGATAATAGTTTTTGTTTTTTAATAGCATAATTTTGCTCCTAATTCTGTCTATTCCTAAAATACAAAATTAATAATAGTTACTGTTGTAATCGTAGCAGTTATTTAAACGGAAAGGGAAATTTGGCGTATATACCTTAGCGGCTCGCTAAAGGCATCGCCTGTAATCAGATGAATTTGTATATAATACATATCCAAATAGTTACCACAATTAAATCAGAAAAATTATATTTTCAATTCAGACTAATAGAGGAAATCTCAATTTCGTAGGTATATACTGAGCTACAAACTTAAATTGCTGCTTTTCGGATTTTTGCCCAGGTATTTTTGTAAACCTGACTAAATTGCTCACACAGATATAATATACAAGCAGACCTGATGCCCATCAATTCGTCAAAAGGCATCGCTCAAACACAATTTTTTGCAAATTATCTAAATTGTTCAATACCTGATGAGGTAAGGAAATTGTTGATTTATATAGTGTCTCAGTGATATTTACTAACAACAGAGATTATACTGTATGACTTAAGATGAATATATACCCCAACTGAAATGGATTCCCAGTATGCTCTGTTGTGTGAATCCCGATTGCCAAAAACCCTTAAATCCTGATAAAAACAACTATTGCCACAGTTGTAGAGCGGAATTGATACCCCTGCTAGGAGGTCGCTATCGTCCCACTCAGGTTTTATCAGACGAAGGCGGATTTGGTAGAACCTATCTAGCAAAAGATGTACACAAACTGAATGAATGCTGTGTTGTTAAGCAATTTGCGCCAAAACTTCAGGGAACTGGGCCGCTAACAAAGGCCGTTGAATTATTTAAACAAGAAGCGAGCCGACTTCAAGAACTAGCAGAACATCCGCAAATTCCAACTTTATTAGCTTATTTTGAGCAAAATAGCTATCTCTTTTTGGTTCAGCAGTTTATCAATGGGCAAAACTTGCTCAAAGAATCGGAAACGCGGGCAAACTATAACGAAACAGAAATTCGCCAACTTTTGTTAGATTTACTGCCGATACTGAAGTTTATCCATGTGCGGGGAGTAATTCATCGGGATATCAAGCCACAGAATATTATTCGCCGTCAAAGTGACGGACGATTAATCCTAATTGATTTTGGAGCTTCTAAGCTGTTGACAGCAGCAGTGCAGACTAGAATGGGCACTGTTATTGGCTCACACGGATACACTGCACTTGAACAGATGCAAGATGGAAAAGCTTACCCAGCCAGTGATTTATTCAGTTTGGGGGCTACTTGTTTTCATCTTCTGACTGGAGTTCGTCCATCTCAACTGTGGATATACCAGGGTTATGGTTGGGTTGCATCTTGGCGGCAACATTTAACCAGTCCAGGTAGGGAAGGGATTTCTATATCTGTAGAGTTGGGTGAAGTTTTGGATAAGCTGTTGCAACTAGACATCCAAAAGCGTTATCAATCAGCTGATGAAGTCATCACTGACTTGACACCTCAATTACCACCATTGTCATCAGTGCCCCCAACTATACTTACACCAACATTTGCAGCTACCCCAGCAAACAAGGGGCCAGTTTCACCAAAATCAAATAACAATCTGAAAAGTCAACTGCTGTTAGGTTCTAGCATTTTGGTCTTGGGATTAGGGGGAGTTTGGTATTTTCAGTCTCGTCCCCATACAGTCAGCGAGGTTTCTGAACCTATTTCTCAGCCTATTCAGCCCCAAAAAAATGTCTCAGAAAATTCTTATCTACCCAAACCCTTCAAGGGACATTCTAGTGACGTGAATTCCGTAGCTTTCAGTCCTGATGGTACAATCCTTGGCAGTGCCAGTGATGATAAGACAATCAAGCTATGGAATCTGACAGATGGACAGGAAATCCGCACTTTAGAAGGACATTCCAATTGGATTTGGACTATAGCTTTCAGTCCTAATAGCAAAATCCTCGCTAGTGGCAGTGCGGATAAGACAATCAAACTATGGAATCTGGAGACAGGAAAGTTAATCCGCACCTTACAGGGAAATAGCGACGGAGTTACTTCCGTAGCTTTCAGTCCTGATGGCAAAACCCTCGCCAGTGGCAGTGCTAGTAAGGATATGAAAATAAAATTGTGGAATCTGGAGACAGGAAAGTTAATCCGCACTTTAGAGGGACATACCAATGGCGTTGCATCTGTCGTTTTCAGTCCTGATGGCAAAACCCTTGCCAGTGGTAGCTGGGATAAAACAATTAAATTGTGGAATCTGGGCACAGGAAAGTTAATCCGCACTTTAGAGGGAAATGCAGAGTCGATTCTTTCAGTGGCTTTTGCTCCCGATGGCGTCATGCTTGCCAGTGGCAGTAAAGACAAGACAGTTAAATTGTGGAATCTGAAAACAGGAAAGTTAATCCACACTTTGAAGGGACATAATGATAAGGTTAATTCTGTTGCCTTTGTACCGAGCGTAAGTTCAAATGGTATTACCCTTGTAAGTGGCAGTAGTGACAAGACAATCAAACTTTGGAACCCAGTCACAGGAAAGGAAATCCGCACTTTGGAAACAGGTTCTGGATATATTTATGCAGTTGCCATTAGCCCAGATGGACAAACCATTGCTGGTGGTGGAAGTGGGGAGAACATTCTCAAAATTTGGCAGATGATTAATTAAAAATATCTGATAGTGTACATTCGTTGGGATAGATTGCAACTTTTTCGGGTTCTATCTCAGAATATTTAGCTGTGCAAAAATCTGAGATTAATCCTAGCTTCAAAAGATGATATTGGTGAAGACTGGATTATAATAATATTTTTTACGTGCTCAGGATTATAGCTTGAAAAAAATAAAAATCTATCTATAAACCTACAAAAGTAGGTTTATGTATTTTTTCTCCTGTCAAAAAAATATCTCTAAATAAAAGGTTATGATTAATAATATATTTTTCGTTCTCATCCTATTTTCTTCACTTTTAGGGCGAGTGAAATTTCCAGGAATAAATATTGGTATTCATTATTTATTACTTCCTATATTTAGCTTGGGAATCATTAGTTTCTCTTTAAAAGAGATACCAGAAGTTGTTAAAAAGCATAAAATAATTTTGATATCTATAAGTCTAATGTATTTATGGATGTGGCTGTCCTCATTAATGAGCGAGTTTCCAAATATTGCTATTACTTATAGTCTCAAATACTCAACTTATTACATACTACTTTTTGCTTTTTTAATATTAATATTTAAAAAAATAGTAACACCATATTCAATATTTTATTATCGTTGCATATTGCACTTACTACAGATAATTGCAGGTTTGGGTTTTTTAGAGGTTTTCTTTCCCAACAACTGGATTTTTAAATTATTAAAGTTTCCTAGCTTTTATCCTGAGATTGGTTCAATTATGCAAAACCCTAATCAATTTGGGGTTATGGTAGCCATTGGATTATGTTTAAGTCTGATTTTAGAAAAACAGCATAAAATTTCTAAAATTGAATTAAATATAAGCGAATTAATTTTTACAATTTCCTTAGCTTTATCTGCCAGCGGAAATGGTTGGTTAATTTTTCTAATTGGGATGTTTCTTTTGTTTATATATAAAATTATTAATTTTAGAAAAATGATTTATCTAATAAGCTTATTATTTTTATGTATTTTAACTGTACCAGTTTCTACATGGAGACTTGGTTTGGCAGATAGTAAAATATTCCCATTAATTAATGTATTTTTAGAAAATTCAAATTTAGTAAATCCAAACGAAAAAAAGCCTCACACTCTTGTAGTAACAAGTTTGTCAAGGTTTCAAATCTGGCAGGCAGCTATTAATGAAACTATTAAAAGACCACTGACTGGTATAGGTATAGGGGTTTTTCCAGACCAAATAGGAGTGAAAGTTTGGGGAAAAAAAGGTTATCACGCACACAATATATTTTTAAATACATCAGCAGAACAAGGAATTCCTGGATTATTACTATTGACTAATTTCCTCGCACAAATAGCATTTAAAATTAAATATGCTAATCCTTTAATTACTGTTCCGATTATTCTGTTTTTAGTGTCTCAAATGATAGATTTTTTTGCTGAAGACTATACTTTTACAACTATTGAGCTTTATTTTATAGCAGCAGCTATCAATTATCGAAAAGATATTGTCATGCAATTAAAACCTGAAATTAGTTAAAATGTCAAAAAATGTATGATTACTAAACCTCATCTTTATTTAATATTTCCGAATATATTTGATTTCAAGGGAGGTATTCAAGTTTACTCAAAATTTTTGCTGAAAGCTTTACAATATATATATCCTGAGGCTGATTATGATGTATTTTTAAAATATGATAAGTATAGTTTAACCCAGACAGATAAATTGCAGTTTTTAAGTTCAACAAGATTTCATTATTTTGGAGATTTACCAAAATTATTACAATCAATTTTTTTTACCACGAAAATAATTATTTTGGCTATTCTTCAAAATCCCATTATAGTAATTTCCACTCATGTAAACTATGCGATTGTTTGTTATATTATAAAAATTTTTACTGGAATTCCTTACTGGGTAGTTGCTCATGGCTTAGAAGTTTGGGATATCGAAAACAAGGCAACAAAATTCGCTTTAGAAAAAGCAGATAAAATTATTAGTGTTAGTAATTACACTCGCCAGCGCTTGCTTCAAGATATAAATATTGATTCCGAGAAAATAGTTATTTTACCTAATACATTTGATGCCAGTCATTTTCAAATAAACCCTAAACCTACTTACTTACTCAAGCGATATAATTTAACAGCTGAACAACCTGTAATTTTAACAGTAACGCGGCTGGGAAGCACGGCAAAATACAAGGGTTATGACCAAATCCTGCACGCTTTAGTTAAAGTGCGGTTGTATCTCCCTAATGTTCATTTCATTCTTGCAGGGAAAGGAGATGATATACCTCGAATTAAAGCTTTAGTTACCAACTTAAATCTGCAAGATTGTGTGACAATTGCCGGATTTGTTCCAGATAAAGAATTGTGCGATCATTACAATCTCTGCGATGTTTTTGCTCTACCTAGTAAAAAAGAAGGATTTGGAATTGTTTTTCTAGAAGCTTTAGCTTGTGGGAAACCTGTATTGGCGGGTAATCAAGATGGTTCTATAGATCCCTTGGCTAACGGAAAGTTGGGATGTTTGGTCGATCCTGATAACATTGAAGAAATTGCCGACAATCTAATTCAAATCCTGCAAGGCAATTGCTCTAATCGAGTAATTTACCAACCAAAATACTTACAACAAAAAACTATTGAAGCTTTTGATTTTAGCCAGTTTCGTGCAAGTTTAGCAAAGTTAGTTAGTGGTAATTAGTTACAATTTAAGAAAATTTGTTAAAAAAATGGAAGATTCAATATTTGTTATATTTCTTGCCTTTGGGTTTCTTTGGGTTTTGATGGGAGTTGTAGGTTGGATTGCGTTTCTAAAATCTGAGGGTGAGGAAATTAAGTTTGGTAAGTGGGGACTTATAGTTGCTATTCCAATCTTAATACCAATAATTGTTACTCTGATTATTGGTGTATTTTATCATTAAAAAAATCACTAAAATCTACGTTTTTTACTTTTGAATCGCACCTCTAACCAAAATCACTGTACTTTCTACACCAGAGGCGATCGCTTCGGGAATATTACCTTGAATCGCCTGCTGTAGCAATCCCTCGCGGGAAGCTCCCAAAACTACAACATCGTAACCTTCGGTTTGCACTAGGTTAATCACACCTTCGGCGATTGAATTAGCTTGCACTGGCAGAGCAACTACAGTAGTAGACTTGAAGGGGCGATGCATCAAATGGCGCTCGCGGGCAATAGCAGTAGCTATTTGTAATAAAACACCTGCTGTTTCAGGATTAGCTATGGGTACCAATAATCTACCTCTACCAGTGCTGGGCGATCGCTAAATCTCTTCTAGGCTGCCACCAGGTGCGAAAACGCTGATTCATACCAATTTTGGATTTTAGATTTGGGATTTTTTATTACAAATCTTTGCTAAAAAGCTGTTCGGTGGAATCTTTAGAAGATGTTTTAAAAGTCGTAGGTAAAATACAGCATAATTTTAGAATGGGCTGGGCTAACAGAAGTAAAACAGGTTTTATATCTGACTTAGAGACGAATCGTTGTGTACTTCACTTTCCTTGAGATTTTATGTATAATTCGTTACTACATAATTCCTGTCTCTAATTACGAATTACGAATTATTTAATTGTTTCTTCCCGTGGTAGATAGCCCTTCTACTATCAAAGACGGAGTATAACAAGAACCATTCCAATCAACATCGTTGCCTAGTGTAACCAATTGCTTCAGGGCTGTGTAAACATTACCTGCAACCATCGTATCCTTAACACGCCCAATTACTTGACCATTTTGGACGCGGTAGCCTAAATCGACGTTGATCGAAAAATCTCCAGAAATACTGCCGCCACCACCTAACATTTGATCGACAATTAAACCATTATCTAGTTGTTGAATCAAATCTGGTAGCGATGCCGAACCTGGCTGGATGAGAAAATTAAATAAACCAGGGGTGGGATAGCTACCTAAACCAGGGCGAAAACCATTTCCAGTGGTGTCAGTACCCAGTTGGGAGCCGATAGTGCGATCGCGATAAAAATGCTGTAAAGTGCCGTTTTGGATAAATACCAGAGATTGAGTAGGAGTGCCTTCATCATCAAAAGGGCAACTGTAAGGGCCAGCTTCTGGATCTTGGTAAATGGTGAGACTGGGTGCAACTACTTCCTTACCCAAACGTTCTGCCCAAGGTGAAGCTGCTTCTAAAACTCGCTTGCCATTCAAAGCGGCTTGTACAGTACCCCAAAGCATATCGGCGGCTTTAGAAGTGAACAAAATCGGGACGCGACCAGTGGGAGGTGAGATATTTTCTCTGGCCCAAATTAACCGTTGTAAAATTTGATTAGCTAATCTCTCTGGTTCGAGTTCCCCCCGGTTGGTTTGACCATCAGAAACACTTAAAAAATCATCACCACGTACCCATTCTGCTGATACATAGCAGCTGAGGGTAGTATCAGTATAGTGACAATCTAAACCTTTGGTGTTGACTAGTCTGGTGGTTTCAATATCACATTCCCAGTCACCATTGCATACAACTTCGGGATAGGCATCACGGATGAGTGCGATTGCTTCTTTGCCCCAGTCCACTAAAACCTCTATCGGTAAACTTTCTCCTAAATCGGGGTAGTCAGGCTGAGAGTTAGAGCCTAATTCGACAGTTTCCGGTTGATTTAGTTGACTTAAAGCCAGAGCTTTTTCCACCATTACTTCGGCTAAGACAGAACCGTAAGCCACCGTCAGTCCCGGACACCCGTTTCGCCAAAGCCGTAGTGCTGTACCTTCAGATTGGTTAGTTTCTAGCTGTTTGAGTCGGTTTGCCTCAAAAAACACGGGACGAGAAAGCGATCGCGACTGATACACCTCAGCAGCTTCTGCTCCAGATTTTATAGCTAGTTCCAGCAACTGTTCGGCTAGTGTATCTTGTGACAAATTTTCAGAACCCATGACCCTTAGTAAATTGTGGATTTTGAACCGCATATCAACGCTGTCTCAACAGAAGTGCGATGTCTACGACGGGCTACGCCTACGCACTTTCCAGTGATGAACGCAGATAACTATCCAAAAATCATCAGTGTTTCCTTACAGTTACGATTTGGAACCGCAGATCGACACTGATGGACGCAGTTAATTATCCCAAATCATTGTCATGTCTTAACGGATCTAGTCATTAGTCATTGGGCATTGGGTATTGATTATTCTCCTCTGCTCCTCTGCTCCCCATTCTCTATTTTCACAGATTAACCTCTTGCAACAGCCAAAAACCAGCAAAAGATTGTGCTTTGGGATCGGACTGTACACCGATAAAATGTACTCCATTCGCTTTTTGCTTGGCTGCTTCAAAACCTTTAGCTTCTGCTAAAATTTGAGGTTTTTTGATATTTGCTACAATCCAGCTTTCAGTTACACCAGTTTCTAAAAGCAATCTTGCCTCTTCGCTGGCGTCAAATCTTAAGAAAGCTAACTCCAAACCAGACATCCAACCAGCCAAGGGCAACGCTCTTGATGAGAAAATCAAAATACCAGGAATACGGGCTTCTGGTGAAACTTTCGCCAACTCTAAAGGGAAAGCTTCACCAAAGCCAATTTCCCACTCTGGCATATCAGCAAAATCCGCAGCATCTAAAGTAACAAATACCCACTGTTGTCCTTCTAAAGCATCTGGTAAACGTTGCGGCAAAGGTTTCTCCAAGCGGACTGAGGGATTTGTCCCCCTTTGATACCCTACCTCTTGAGGATACACTTCTTTCATGCGCTGTTCTAACCATTGGTTGAGAACCAAAGTGCGGCGGCTAGGCAGGGCGGGAATGCCTATATCTTGGCAGGCTTTTGTAATCATATTGTTCATTTGACGGCGAAAAAAGCGGATTTTTATTGGTGCTTTTCCAGCTTGGTTAATAGCTTCCTGCAATGCTGTCCGCAACCAGCCCGAATTTACCTGGGTACTGGGACAATATTGAGCATAACGAAACAAAGAATCTGCTTTTGTGCCGATATCCAAGGGGCTTTCGCAGACTAAGACTTCCCAAACTTTTTTTTGATTAGCGTCCAAAATCGGACGGGAGTAAAAATCGATTTCCCAAATACTGCCCATGTTTTGCGGTAAAAATCTGGCTGTTACGTTTTCCTGATATCTCGATCATACGAGTGTTGGGGCAGCATGGGGAATAAGGGAGGGGGGAGTGGGGGAGTATGGATTGAAAAGGTTGAGCCTTTGAGGCTAAAAGTTGAGCCTTTATGGAAACAAATAAATTTATTCTTTATTTCAGAGTAAGCAACTTCAGTTGTGGGGTAATAATTATGAATTACTGTCTTCGCAGTTTCTTCGAGTATTCGTACTCCTGCAAAGAAGCAAGCTAGGCGTAGCGTCTTGAGAGAGCGTCACTATCAATTACGAATTATGCTGACTCTGCCTCATCTCCCCCATTTCTCCATCCCTATTTTTGTTTAGCAAATAGCCCTGTCATCGGTTTGACTCCTTTGGCTGTATCGCCCGCCAGATTCAGGTATTCGTAGATCCCAAAAGCATCCTCGGTGGTTCGCAACAGTGAGTAGTGATTATAGGGTGTTTTATCTACTACACTCCGTAAACCGTGGTTAGTAATTACAATAGTCGCAATGTGACCACCACCAAAGTTAGCATTACTTTTGGGATCAAAACCGCAACAACCTTGAGTGCCTTTTTTGTTGCGTGGATTGTCATCTTCATCCCAAGTAATGACGATCGCATTATTCTCTGACGCAGCCCAAAGCTTTGAGGTGGTGATTTGTTTGACAACTTCACCAATCATTGTGTCACCAGTTTTAATTAGTTGTTGCAGGTTGGGACACTCTTGTAAACCGTGCATTTCATGGCATTGGTTAAATATAATATGACTGTAATTGGGAACATTGCCGCTTTTTAGGTCAGTAGCAAGCTGGTCAAAACCCACAATCTTGCTTGACAAATTAAGATCGTCTTGTACTTTTTTGAAGTTGATAAAACCGTTATGCTTTGAGGCATACAGCGTACGGTTCCAGCTAGGAGCAACAACCGCTTTAGAACCTGGGGTAGGAATGTCTTCAAAGTATCCCTTACTCGTTAGACCTTTCTGTTCTAGTTGGTCGATTAAGCTTTTAGAGGCGATAGTGTGATTAACATAGTCAGATTTTTGAAAATTATGACAAAACATGTTGAAACTACTAACCTGACAATAAAAAGCGTCATCGTCATGGATACCAAAAGTACTACCACCTAAAATAGCAAGGTAGTTAGCCTCGCTGGGATGAACCTCAGCGTAGAAGTTGCTAGCCAAGCCGTAAGTTTTTGCTAGTTGATTGATTATTGGTGCATTGGAGTTGCCAATAATCTGCTCGTAGGACTTGTTTTCTTCAATAATGACAAAAATGTGTTCGTATTTAGGGATTGCTTTATCTTCTTTTGTTGGGACAGAGGCTACTACTGCTGTATTTTCATTTATGATGGGTTGTTGGGTGGAGCCGGTGTTTCTGAATATAGCGGTTCTCAGTTGGGTGCAATATAGTAACAGCAGTGGGTGAACCATCCAATAATGTCTTTTTTAGTTACCGCATTCAGAGCATTTG
>NZ_JBALDE010000037.1:0-16433 GCF_036917515.1 Nostoc sp.
GCTGAAGTATTCAATTCGATTATTACTTCATTACTTGAAGTACGGGAAAATACCCGTGTTAACCTGATTCATCCCGCACTTATGCAACGCCAAATTAAATATGCGTTATCCAGACTCCCCTTGTGCAGACATAGCAGTCCTATCTCTCTAGATACTTTTTCACTCAGATAGGACTTTTATTTGATTTTTGAACAAGACTCAGTACGTATTTATCCCTGTTCCCTGTCCACGTGAGTAAATTCAGGAATCAAACCGGATGCTTATATCTCTATTAGCGATCGCCATTCTGTTCAAAATATAAGATTTTCCGTAGTCAAAGTTCCATAACAGTTTGTTCATATTATATGCTTACATGAGATAATTTCCTCTTAATTGTTCAACATAGAGAAAATTAGCTCAATATTCGTATGCAGCAACTCTCAACCCATAGTGTGGAGTTCCCAATTCATCTCAGTGCTAAAACAATTACTCGACGTTTAAGTGTCACAGTTATCTGCCTCACCTTAGCAGGTGCTCTAAGTGGCTATTTCTGGCTCTTGAGGTTTCCTTTCCCAGCTACCAAATGGTTTTACCAAGTATTTAGTCTAAATGAAGAATTGAATATTCCTGCCTGGTATTCTTCATTCACTCTATTGTTTTGCTCAGGATTACTTAAACTAATTACCGCTATTAAGACGAAAGACCGCTATTTTATTTACTGGAAAATCTTATATTTGATATTTTTTTATTTGAGTTTGGATGAAGCATTTAGTTTTCACGAGATTTGGATCATTCCGTCAGTGCGAGAATCGCTTCATCTCAATCCTCTATTTTACGAAACCTGGGTTATTCCTGGTGCTGTTTTAGTAGTAGTTTTTGCATTTAAATATCTAAAATTTTTGCTCCATCTCCCTCCAAAGACTCGGTATTTATTTCTGATTGCCGCAGTTGTTTATGTGGGTGGAGCCTTAGGTATGGAAATGGTGGGTGGAGTTTTAAGAGTAGATTTTGGGCGACGCACCCTAATATCGTTAATTGGCATATTTGTTGAAGAGTTTTTGGAAATGGTCGGAATTGTGATTTTTATTTATGCGCTGCTATCTTACCTTAGCAGCTTAAAAGAAAGCATTCAACTGAAAATCTATATATCTGAAAAGTAATATGAAGTTTACGCTTTCCCAACTTTACGCACATCAGGACGCAGAGGGATAAAATCTTATAGCTCGCCGTTAGCATTCGCGGAGCGTTCTGTAGGAAAGCTTTGCGAACGCATAGTGTCTTGTCGAAAAGGTATCGCATGAAGTGCTATATTCTCGGCAGACTGTTGCCGGAATACTTCTGGTGGCAATATCCCAACTGATAAATACGTGTTGATAATGCTATTAATTATACTTTTATGTATTGGCGTATGATTTCGCAGTCTTGTTCAAAAATAAAATAAGAGTCCTATATACACATTTCAATCATCAAAGGAAAATAGTTACTGTCACGTTTTCGTGAGACATTAATTTTTTAATAGTGTTAATCATCCAGAATATCAAAAAATATTATAAGTAATGGTATGGAAAAAAGTGTTATAAATGCCAGCCTTTCTACTCAGAACCTAACCTTTCGTCCAGGTGATACTCCTGTATCATTTGAGGTAACTGTCAATAATGACAGCGATCGCTTCGTCAATTTTCAGATAGAAATGACCGCAGCTGGAGAAATCCGCAACACAGGATATCGCTGGTATAGACTTGAACCAGAGATAGCAGCAGCCAAGCCACCAGGCAGTAGTACCATCTTTCAAGTTTTCGTATTCAATACACCGATTCCGGGATTTATTGGTACTGTCAACCTGATGGTAAATATTTTTTCACCACAATTAGCACAACAGTCCAGACTTGTGCTGCGCTTGAAAATAGAGCGAGACAACAGACCAACACATTTAAGTGTAGAATTGCCTGTACGAGAGTTCCAAGTTTATCCCCGCAATTCTGTTGATATACCAGTCCGGGTGCGGAACTTGGGGCAACAACCAACTGAGGTAATGCTACGTTTTTCAGGCGTCGATCCGTCTTGGCTGGCTGGCAGTGCAGAACGCCGATTATCCTTAGACCCAGGTGGTTTAGCAGAAGCTACATTTCAATGTCAACCTCCTTCTGTTGTGCAAGCACCCAGTCAAAATTACCCTTTTACTATTGAAGCTGTTAGCAATAATGGTTATCCAACTAATGCTGGAGGCAACATTGAAGTTTTACCTGTAGGTTTTATAGACTTTACCACTACAGAAAAACACCTGAAAATTCCCAGCAAATTTGCATGGTTGCCTGACTGGAAATCTGATACAGCTTCTTTTGAATTACTATTTAAAAATGCTAGCAATCTCAATCAGCAAATTAATGTGCAGGTACAGGGTAGAGACTGGCGAAAATGTAGTTTTAAAAAAATTCCTGAAACCGCCAATCTTCATCTAGGAGAGACAAGTAAAGTCATCCTCGAAGTTAAAACAAAACGCCCTTGGGTGGGAATCGGTAAAACTTTGTTGCTGGAGGCTAAATCGGAATTATCCGACCAACGTTTAGGAAGTACAGACCCCGCTACGCAGACATTAGAAGTGGAGACTTTGCCAATTATACCTTTATGGCTACAATTGGCTGCGATCGCACTATTAGCCGCACTTTTAGCATTAATTCTCCAACCCAGAGATGTAATGCATACTCGTTCTGTAAACTCAGTGCGTTTTAGTGGCATTGGTTTATCTGTGGCCAGTGGGTCAGATGATTGTACCTTAAGATTTTGGAGAATCGGTACTGATAGCTTAAAGCCCGATGACACAGTAAGATATTCTGGGCGGCCTCTTGCTTGTGACCAAGCGCAACAGCCTAAAGGATTGATGGCGATTACCGATGACGCTGTAGAAGTTTTACGCTTCATGCCATTACAAAATAATCGTGTCGCTGTTGGTTTGGATAATGGTGTAATTGAACTCAGAGATGTCCCATCAGGTGCCAAAATTAGCCAACTTCAAGACCTTAAAGATCCGAAAGCAAAAGGCGATCGCGTTTTTGACTTAGCTTTCACCTCAAACTCACTTAACTTATTCAGTGGTTATGGTAGTGGTAAAGTGAGATTATGGTCAAGACCAGCGCCTAACAGCGATTTTCTGCCAGAACCGCAAGTTATCGACCTACAAAGTACATTGAAACTATCAGGTTTCCAAGTCCGAGCATTAAATCTTAGCCCAGATGCAAAAACTCTAGTAATTGCTGGAAACTTTAAGCGTTTCATCTTGTGGCAGTGGAATCAAACTCAATCTGATAAACAATCGCCAAGTTTATCAGTGCAAAATCTAGAAAAACTGGACCCATTAGTTGGGCGTGAAGACTATATTTGGGCATTAGCTTTTGTTCCTAACTCGACAGAAAAAATTCTTGCAACCTCTGATTCTGCGGGATTTATTACGATTTGGAATTTGAATCAGTGCCAAACTATTAAAAATCCGAATCCCCTCGAAAAAGTAAATAAACTTGATTGTTCGCCATTAGACCGCTGGTCAGCATCAAAAACATCTGTGCGGACTCTAGCATTTAGTGATGATGGTAATCTCTTAGTAAGTGGTGGCGATGATGGGCAAATTGTGGTTTGGCACTTAAACCCCAAACATCATCTCAACAGAACCGCAGAAGTTGAAAAAATTTACCAAAGCTCTAAAAAAATCAATAGTATCGATTTGAAAACCAATCAAGGAACCATGATTGTAAGTGGTGGTGAAGATTTTCAGGTCAAACTACACCGCATCAAATAAGGAAATCGATGATATGCAAGCTAAATTCAATCCACTACAAGTTATTATCAACCCACCTGGAATTCAATTTGGGATGCCAGGAGATACCATTGAACTCTATGTTGTTGTAATTAATCAGGGAGATCAAAGTGCGGTTATTGACTTATATTTTGTTTTTGACGAAGTATTTCAAAATTTAACTGGCTGGTCTAGTTCTCCGAGAGAAAGTTTAGCATTAGATTCTCAACAAAGTAGCGACGAAGTAAAATTTGAGTTTCAAATTGCTGCAAATGCTCTTCCCGGAACTTATGACTACACACTAGTTGTAGATTCTCCTCTACATTATCCCCAAGATACTCCTATAACCTTCCCAAATCAAATTAAGGTTCTGCTAAAAGAACAGACAGCAATTCGGGTAAACGATCCGACATTTTCCCTTAGACCTAACACCAACCCTAACAAACCGCTAATTTTCAATCCTAATGAACCTCAGCAAGTGGAGGTAATAGTTGATAATCGCTCTTATCTCGTAGATAGGTTTCGTTTGAATTGTCCAGATTTAGATGATGATTGGTTCACAATTAATTATCCCGCAACTGGATTTGAGGGGCCAGGGTTAGTTTCTGACGTGACTGCACTAGAACTCAACCCTGGTACTCAAGGTCAAATATTATTGAAATTTCACCCACCTAGTGATACCCTCGCAGGAAGCTATTCTCCGACAATCCGCTTGTATTCGGAAAACTCTCCAGACTTGGTACTGCTGGATTTGGTGTATATCCAAATTCCAACAAATTATCGCCTAGATATAGAACTTCATACCATCTTGGCACAAGTTAGCCGTAGTCTTGGTAAATACGAATTATCACTAGCTAACCAGGGTAATATTGTCCGCGAACTGATATTAAACTTAAGAAGTCGAGACGAAGAAGAACTATATACTTACAAATTTGAACCTACTGAAGTAAGATTATTACCCAATAAAAGTGCTGTGGCTAATTTGATGGTCAAACCCAGACCTTGGTGGCGACGACCGTGGTTTGGTGCAGGGCTAGCGATCAACTTTCAACTCGACATCAAAGACCAGCAAAATTTACCTTTACCTAACACATTACCTCAAGGAACATTGGTATGGAAACCCCGTCCTTGGTGGCAATTTTTGCTGTTAATTTTAGTTGTTTTGGGTTTATTAGGAGGGATAGGATTCATTATTTGGCGAATTTTAAATCCCGATCCTTTGAGATTAGAAAATTTTAGTGCAAATGACTCTCAAATCACTGAAGGCGACGAAGTATCTTTGAAGTGGGACATTCACAATTATCAACAGTTGCAACAGTTGGTTCTGACGGCCAAAGGTTCGCAACCTATCCAGCCTATTACATACAACTTTAGCAATGGCATTCCTGAAACACTGGGTAAGGGAAGTGCTAATGAAATACCTCTTTGTCAAGTACAAGATAAACAAGAGCTAATTTGTAGCAATGTTAAAACTGGAGTGAAAACAAAAGGTAATTATACTTTTGAGTTACAAGCATTTTATCGTAATGGTATACAATTATTTTCTCCTAATAATAAAGTAGCCAGCCAAACCACTCAAGTAGGAATAACTGAAAAACAAATTGCAGAAGTACTTAGTTTTCAAGCGGATAAACCACTGTATACAAAAGGTCAAAATATTCTTTTAAGCTGGGCAATTACTCGTCCATTATTGTTAGCGCAAATTCAAATTGCTGGCAGCGCAGATGATGGTACATTATATAGTCAGCCAATTACTTATAAATTTAATCAAGGTAATATTACTGACCCGAAACTTCAAAAGCTATGTACACAACAAAATCAACAACTGCGATGTACAAATATTCCTTTATCAGCAAATAAAGCCGGAAATTTTGTATTTGAAATCAAAGCTTTTCCTAATAATGGCAGTCAAAAAACTAGTTTTAAAAAGACTGAATCAAAGATTGGAATATTACCAAAACCATTTAAAATTGTCTCTTTTAGAATCAACGGTAGTGAACAACCAAATTTGGTTCTCAAAGAAGGTGAATCTGCTACCCTGAGTTGGAGAGTAGAGGGAGAAAATATTCAGGTTAAACTTCTACCATACGGCAATGACGTTCCAGCAATTGGTTCAACGAAGTTTCCAGTCAATCAAGCTTTTCCCCCTCAAATCGGACTGTTAGTAAATGATATATCTGGTAAGCAACAATCCCAGCAAAGAGGATTTGCAATCACAGTCCTCAAAAAAGTAGAGCCTACTCCTATACCTAGCATTAACCCAATTCCACCTACTTTGCCACCTAGCAATAGCCCATTTAAGACTCCCTTACCTCAGAGGTAACTTTTTGGGCGATGTGAAAAGCAGAGATATATGAAAGTTGCAAACTGCCTCCAAAATTATTTTCTATGCAACGTCTCAATCCTAAAAATAAAGATTCTTTAGTTTCTGGATCTAATTTTATGTATGGCGAGTAAGTGTTCAAAAGTGTTAAATATTCATCAACAGTGTAGATTACTTCTGATATAACTTGTCCTGTTCTCAAGTTTTTGAATTGCCCCGAATCAATGGATATATTTCCTAATTGTCTCAAGATATGTTCTTGAGTTTTTTGGTCTTCATATCGGTCAAGAGATGGAGTATGTAGTTGATAGACTTGCGATAAACTTTGGTATACTTCGTAGCTGGGTTGAAGTTCCTTATTCCACAATAAAATCAGGTAGCCATTTTCTTTTAGGACATTTGCTGCTTTTGGATATCCAACTTCTGGTGATATCCAATGAAAAGAACTCGCTGCTAAAACGGCATCAAATTTAAGTACCTTGAGTTCCCACTCTTCAAAGGATGTATTCTCAATCTCTACATTAGAATATGGTTGACAATTCTGTTGAGCTAACTGGAAAAAATCTGGATTGGGTTCTAAGCAGATTATAGGACAACCCAATTGAGCGATCGCTACTGTCGCAGTTCCAGGGCCACATCCCACTTCTAGAATTTTTGAGTCAGTGGAGAGTTGAGCAAGTTCCACAACTTGACGAATCAAATCTTGAGGATAACGCGGTCTTGCCTGATTGTAAGCTTCTGCTGCTGGAGAATACCAATATTTACGCTGTTCGAGGTCTGTACTGGAGTAGCTGATTATTGCTTGTTTTAAGTCTTCCATTTATTGCTTGTTTTAAGTCTTCCATAATCTATTCAATTCCTGCAAAGAGCGTAAAACTTTGTCTATCGTAGCTTTTGCTAGCTCAATTCCTAGTTTTATAAAAAGCTCGGCGTCTGCGCCCATTTTCAAACAGAGATTTTCGCAATGGAACTACCTCAGCTTCACTACTCTCACGTGCTACCCGAATCAGCAATCCAGCAGCTATTAAGCTGGCAATCATAGAATTACCACCATAACTAAACATGGGCAAAGGTAAACCAGTAGTTGGTAGAGAACCCGTTGCAACACCGATGTGGAGCAATGATTGTCCTACCATCAAAATTGTCACACCGATCGCTACTAATCTATGTACTATATTTTTAGCCTTCAACGCCACAATTAATCCGAGAGTGGCGAATGTAGCTAAAAGTACTAACAACACCATACTGCCAACAAAGCCAAACTCTTCGGCGAACACTGCAAAAATAAAATCGGTATCTTGAATTGGTAAATAAAACAGCTTTTGTTGAGAAAGCCCATATCCCGCTCCCCAAGTTTTACCAGAACCCACAGCGAGTAAACTTTGCACTAACTGGTAGCCATCTCCTGTAGCATCCGCCCAAGGATTGAGAAATGACATCACCCGCTTACGCTGATACTCTTTGATGCTAATACTGAGTACTGCCAACATTACTCCACCAATTGCTGTCCCTCCCAGGTACTTGTAAGGTAAGCCAGCTGCTAGAGCAATTAGCCAGATAGTCATGCCGCAAAGTGCGGTTGTACTCAAGTTAGGCTGGGCAAGAATTCCTAAAAGTACCAGACCAAAAACACCCAACCAAGCCAAGCGAATCCGCCAACTAATTCGTTCCCACTGACCAAAAAGCCGCGCACTTTGCAATACCAAAAAGGGTTTAATTAATTCTGAAGGTTGAATCGGAATTGGCCCGATCGCAATCCAACGCGCTGCATCAAAAGCCTTTTTTCCTAATCCTGGAATCAGTGTGACAAAAATTAACCCCAAAAATAGTAACAAAAACCAATGGGATAATCTCAATATTTTCTGCAACGGCGAATTAACAATAATATTGAATCCGATTAAGGAAACTAAGACCCAAAGCAGTTGACGTTTAAAATAGTACAACCCATCATTATGACGGGCATCAGCGACAGGATAGGATGCTGAAAATAGCATGATCAAGCCGACGAACAGCCAAATCAACGTTAACCAGCGCAACAACCGCGCTTCTAATGCCCAGTTGGAGACTGAACTATCAAAAATTGGAATCAAGCGGCGTAGATTCACGAGCGGTACAGGTAAAAAATTAGAAATTAGGAGTTAGAAATAAAACTCATAAATCATAACTTATAACTTATAAGTAGGCTATACAACCATAAATCTTAAAGTTGTCAACTTCAATACACTGCTCGATCAATTTTTCTAACAAATTGCGTTGGCTATGCCCGCCGTACCCCTACAATACCAGCAAGCTACTCGTAGCGTCTTGTAGAGAAGACATTGTTAATCCGCAATTAAAAAGTATTTTTATACTTAGTAATTAATATAGTCACGACTTAATTAAGTATTAGATAATTCCTCAATGGGATATGCAAGTGATGTCATTCGATGAAGGCTGGGATATTCCGATGGTTATCTCCTACACAGAAGCTTTAATAATCCCCGTGGATTGCATCAAACAGTAAGAAGGAAAGCAGAAAATCTAAGAATTTCAGTAGATTTCTGCTTCCGCAGGAAATTTAATCAAGCTTTACAGAGCAATGATCGCACCTAATATTGGTGGTATTGAAGAAGATATGAGCGTGCCATATCAAGACTGGCTGAAGGTTGGGAAAGAAACGTTAATTGTGTTTGATGAACTGTTAAACAGACTAAGAATAGACAGAACGCTGACGCTCCAATGCCCCTATACACTTGAGGTTATCGCCTTTCAAATATGTTTAACCTTTGATTTGCAAAAATCTAAGCTATAAAAAAGAGGTCTTTCTCGACCTCTTAACAATTCCCTAAAATAATATTCTATTTACACTATTTACAGAATTACGACAAACCAGTATTAGCGCCTTGCCTACCAGTTGCCAGTTCCACCTTGATAATTGTGCCACCTGCTTTTTGAATACGTTGCTGTTCGCGGAACCAGTTCTCATAAGGAACTAGCTTAGTGAAGTAAGTATTTTGCAGTTCACGTTGGGTACGAATTCGGGTTTGGCTGGGAACTAGAGCAGTAATTTTAAACAAACGGGACATATTTTGAAAATCTCCTGTATACCTCGTGAAAACTTTTTATCTCAAAATATTGAGTGCAAATCTTTTAATCATTCAAAGGCTGGAAATCAAACATCAATACTAGACCACTAACACTCATCACTGATAATTTACCAAGATAAGCAATATAACGTTCTAGCACTCACGGTTGATTTCCAGACCTTAATAAAGCCCCACCTAAATTCTTAAGCGCAAACTAGTTCTTAGCTTAAGCCAGAGGAGATATAGTCTAAGTAAACGCCCATTTCCTTACCAGCATCAGAACCTACCAAACTGGCAGTCACTTCCTTGATTGCTTGGATAGCTTGTACGGTAGCACCGACAGGAACACCTAAAGAGTTGTAGGTTTCTTTCAAGCCATTTAACACACGCTCATCTAGGATGGAAGGATCGCCAGCCAACATAGCGTAGGTGGCATAGCGCAGGTAATAGTCCAAATCACGGATGCAAGCAGCGTAGCGACGGGTGGTGTACATGTTGCCGCCGGGACGGGTGATGTCAGAGTATAGCAAAGATTTTGCTACAGCTTCTTTGACGATCGCAGCAGCGTTAGCGCTGATGGTACTAGCAGCACGTACCCGCAGTTCGCCAGTAGAGAAGTAGCCTTTTAGCTTCTCTAAAGCAGAAGAGTCTAGATATTTACCTTGAACGTCTGCGGAGTTAATGACAGCGGTAATTGCGTCTTGAGCCATGTTGTTAATTCCTTATTTCCAACCGTATTGCAATACTTCTGTTTAAGTAGGTAAACAGCTTTACCCTATCCTAGAAGGGCACCAACTAGGTAGTCGAAGTAGCCAGCAGCTTCACTAGCTTCATCACCAGAGAGCAGTGACGCAGAGCCATTCTTCAGCCCACGGATACCTTCAGCAACACCATCGATAGGAGTTCCCAAGGACTTGTACAGTTCACGGGCACCAATAACACCAATTTCTTCGATGGGGGTAACATCACCAGCAACGATACCGTAGGTAACGAGGCGGAGGTAATAATCTAGGTCACGCAGGCAAGTAGCAGTCAATTCTTGACCGTAAGCGTTACCACCAGGAGACACAACATCAGGACGCTTTTGGAACAGTTGATCGCCAGCTTGCTTAACGAGCCGTTCGCGATTTTCTGATAAAACTTGAGCAATCCGCACCCGGCGCTCACCACTTGTAACAAAGGACTTGATCCGATCTAACTCACCAGGGCTGAGGTAGCGAGCTTCTGCATCAGCATTCACGATAGCCTTCGTGACGATACTCATTAATGGATTCCTCCAATACTAATGAAACCAGGATTTGATTAAACTGGTGCGACTTTGAGTTTGGTTTACTGAGTTTGTTTTCTCATTCTTTTAGACTACAACAGTTTTACAACTGTTATGGCTAATAAATTACGAGTTTGCTTGAGTCAACATAAGTACACATAGCTTTCAAACTCAGTTACCTTCCGCAAAACATTTTCCGGTATTCTGTTGAGCATTTATGACTGCTCTTAATACTTTGTAATATTGCTTTTCAGAATTTACTGTTTTAATTGCAATCTGAGAGTGGTATTACGAAAGGGTACGATGGAGACAGGGTAAAGGTTACAGGGGATAGGGAATAGTAAAGAATCTGTCTTTTATTCCCTATTCCCTACTCCCTACTCCTTAATCAATCGCAACACTGCCGAGGTAGTTACCTGCCAGCAGAGATGGGAAGCGGTTGTAAGGTACAACATCTTCACCGAAGTAGCGGTTATATTCTGGACTTTCGACTATTGCTTCTACAGCAGCCGATAAACCACTATTAGTTAGCAAGTTGTTGTATTGGCCAATTTCTTCCTGAGTTGCGGGTGTACGCCCCAACAGGTGACGGAAGAGGAACTCAATGACCTTGGTATGAGGATAAGGAGATAAGAAGCGCTGGCGATAGATTTGAGAACTAGCTAGTTCACGTACAAACTCCCGCACGGAAATTTCACCATTTTGGAGTTTGCTATCTAAGTCAGTGCGACGGAAATGATCGGGCACTTCACCGCTAAATACATCCAACACTTGACGATAAATGGCATTGATTGCCTGTTGTTTTTCGCTTTGGTTGGTGTTTTCTGTTAGACGGTAAATACGTGCATGTTTACGCACACCCTGTTCCAAGGATTGTCCGCTAGCATCGTTGTAGGAACGACCCAGTTCAGCAAAAGATGGCTGACCATTTGTTTGCGTTGCTATATCTGCGATCGCCTGTACCAATAGCGGTGTATCGTTGCTAACTCCGACACGGGCTTGTACTGGCTTAAAGCTTGGTACAACCACGTCATCGTTTTGCTTGGTCAGCTGGTTGTACAGTTTTTCTGTATTCGGGAAGTTTGCTGCTGGAAGGGTCGGGAAGCGACGGTAAGGCACTGTATCTTCGCCAAACACTTGGTTATATTCCACACTATCTACCAAAGTACCAATAAAGGCACGAATACCTTGAGTAGCCAAAATCTGGTTATACTTGCGGATTTCTGCTTGGTCTAATGGCGCACGTCCCAAGAAGTGTTTGGTTCCCAACTCAATCACTTTCGTGTTGGGGTAAGGTGTGTAGAACTCTTTCAGGTAGAGGTTAGAGTAACCCAAACCTTCAATAAATTCCTTCACACTAATTTCGCCATTCCCCAACTTGCTTTCCCATTTACTAAATTCGTTTTTAGCAATGTAGGGTGCAATATCCCGCTCAAATATCTGACGATAGGCAGCGCTGATCAAAGTTTTTACTGCAACCTTGTCAGTAGTATTCGCCACCAATTTGAAGATTTTGGTCTGTTCCCGTTGCTTGCTGACACCTTGGTTAATGCGGAATTGAATATCTGGTTCTGACCGCTTTTCTGTCACTGTACCCAGTGTCACAAAGCTCGGTGTTTCTTCCTTCTGGATTTTTGCCGCAATATCATCACGAATGCTACCAACGCGCAATTGTCGTCCTGCTACACCACCAGGAGTTAGATACCGTTCGTAAGGAATTGTATCTTCACCAAAAGCTTCGTTATATTCTTCGCTGTTGATGATGGCATCAACTACCGCGTAAAAGCCCTGTTTAGAAGCGATATCAAAGTACTTGTTGATTTCTTGACGACCATAAGTTGGCCGACCCAATAAGCGGCGGTGAATATACTCGATCGCTTTACAAACATACAGCGATGACCAGTACAGGCTGCGGAATACATCCGACTTAGCCAAAGCACGGATAAATTCGCGCACCGAGATGTCGCCATTTTCCAACTTGATTTCTAATACCTTCGGGCGCTGACCTTCGTAGACATCGCGACCGAAAACTTGCAGGTAAGCAGCTCTAATCACTGCTTGCGTGGAGCTTTCGGAGTATTTGATGCTAGAACTTTTAGGAGCCTTTCTACCTCTAGTACCAGGCAGTTGGTCTAATTTGAACACCTTGGGTCCAAGGGTACCAGGAGCTTCACCCCGCGCCTTAGGATTACTATTTTGGTTATTAATCCCTGCTCCTTGGTGAATCAGGATACGTTTGGTATCCTTACTAAAAGGAGCCGGACTAGTACTGGGGTTGCGAGTTTCTTTCGGGAAAATCGCCCCAAACTGAATTTCCAAGGGATCGTTACCAGAACCATAGGGATGTTGATCTGGTAGCGGTTGCTCGTAAGCCGCAAATGTGGTGATGAACTGAGGTATCTTGCGGAAAGGCGCACTGTAGTTAAACAGGTCTTGCTGCGGCCCCCAGTTGCGACATTCTTGTGCTTCTTGACCCAGACCCCGCAGGTAGGGTACTGTTTCTTCGCCAAAATAGTCGCCGTATTCAGCAGAATCTACTAAGGCATCTACTAAGGCTGGTAGACCACCATTAGAAATAATCGAGAAGTATTTTTGTACTTCTTCGCGGCTACTTGGGCCCCGTCCGAGAATGTGACGGAAAGCTAGTTCGATGACTCGGCTGTTAATAAAAGGCTGGTAAAACTGTTTTTGGTAAAGGGGAGATTTAGCTAAACGACGGACAAACTCTTTCATTGAGATGTCGCCATTCTTCACCTTGGATTCTAGGTCGGATATGGACAAGCTATAAGCACGGCTAATGTCGCGCTCAAAGATTTGTCGATAGACCGCTTTAACTACCTCATTTTTTTCGCTACTTGATAACCCAGTCTTCATCACAAACTTGGGACGCCGTTCTGCTGCGTTAAAGTAAATTTGCGGCAATTCTAACCCTTGCTGGTCACTAGAAGGGCGTTGGCGCAGTTTATTTGAGGGTGTGGCTGCTTTGAATTCTGTTAACAAAACATCCATGTACTGAGACACAATTTCTGCACCCTCAGCATCATTTCGGAAAAATGAAAGTGCCCCAGCTTTGATTTCCTGCAAAGCTACTAGCGTTGCTTCACCAGAGCAGGCATTTTCAATGATTTCCCGCAAACCCCTTGTATTCACCGCTATGATGTTGGGGTCGCCAGCAACGATCGCATAAGTAGCGTAGCGCAAGAACCAGGATAAATCCCGCAAGCTCTTAGCCATGTTGCTTGGCCCATATCGAGCAATGTTAATTGGTCTGAAACCTGGAGGTGTCGGACCGCTGGGGGATGAGTTAAATATTGAGCGTAAATTTTCTAAGAATCCACCACGACTTTCAACGTAGGTTACAGTTCCCAGTTGAACATTAGCACCGGCAACAGCACTAACAGGTACTATTTCTACTTCTTTGGGCTTTTCTAAAAAAGCCATTGGCGAACCACCAACAAAAATCCGGTTGGCAGCTCGAGATACGATAATCTCGGCATTTTCCGTCAGCCTCTGGGAAATTTCTAGACGCTTTGCACCAGACGCAAAATAGCTTGCCAGTTCATCTAGTTCACCATTTCCCAAGAAGCGGTCTTGCTGCTCCGCTTGGGTAATTGTGGATACAGTTAGGGTTTGATATAGTTGCGGACGCGCAACCGAGGTTCCACCACTCGCCTTAACACTCATCGGATTTGTAAAACTCCCATCATAAGCGTTTATATGTTAAGTCTGGATTGTTTTGAGGCTTGACACATCGCTGTGTTTATGCTTTATGAGCTTGAGAGTATTGCCTGCAAAACTGCCAGTAAATTAACCCAGTAGCTTTTAGATTAAAACGTTTTGCGTTCTCAAGGCGGATTTATTAAGAAGTGTGTACAACCTGTATCTTAAATATCTCCAGTCTTACAAAGTGCATACTCCAATTGGTCTGAGATTAAGTCTAAGTTTCGTAACTAAGTAGTAGGTCAAGAACTGTCTACTGATTTATTTTATTTATTTAAACGTATAGGCGCTTCGCCTTCCCACAGGCTAGAGGCGCAAAACTACGCATAAGTTTTAATACGAGATATTAAATATTGTACTTAGTCATCTTCAGTAATTATTAGTCAGTATTAAGTTGTTTTTGCTACAAAATAACTCATATTCGCAACTGACAGCGCACGGGAAGTAATTCTTAATTTGTGGTGGTTTAATCTACAAATAGTCAGTATTTATGTACAGGATAAATACTATGCACAAAAGTTGTAAATTTAACTATTTATTCAATATTACTCTATCTGCGATCGCAGTTATTTTGGCTATTACTCCTGCAAATACGCTTCCAGAGCAAAACATCAACACCGTTGTGAAGTGGGCAAAGACTAAACCTCAACTACCAACTCTGAGATACAACAGCGAAGCCCACGGCTACGAGGGTACAAAGGGAAATTTATACTTTTATGCTGATGTCACTTCTGAAAATGGGACAATGACTAAAGAAGGCATAACCGTTAGTGGTGATAAACGCCTTAAATTCACTACAAAAAATGCCAATGCAGTGAAACTGTTACAAAATATTTATAATTTTAATATTGCCAATGACTTCCAGAAGTCCCGCTATATCACCAAAGTTGGACGTGACCAGTTTTATCGTGGGCAAAAGTTTGCTTACATCGCTGCTGAGGTGCAAGGTGGTTCATCATTGCAGATGATTCCTTTAAATAAATTGCAAGAGTTTATAGATAATGCAAAATATTGTCAAACCAATCAGTGCGACGTTTAATTAATTGTGTTTCCCGGAATTTATATAAGCATTGTCACTAAACAAAGGTACGCAATCACTAATATTATAAGCGGCCGCCAGTTCAACATCTGACTCAAAACCTTTTTCAATTAACTCTTTACCCGAACTGGATTTTTTCAAGTATCCCAATAAGTCTTGCTGAAAAGCTTGAAATGTTGTCACAGCGACTTCGGCTTCTGGTGATAAATTGCCATTAAAATAACTGAGAATTGCCCCTGCACCAATTAAATCTTCAAATGCAGGCCGGAGGCTACCATCTTCTTTCCACTTCTCACCGGCAGGAATCACAGCGATTTTATCACCATACTTTTGAGCAAACTGTGCTACAGCTTGGCAATTTCGCAAGCAACCAGCCAAAGTTGGTGTATTCCCTGTATGTAAAGTCAGAAAAGAACCATTAGGTGAGGGTAAAACTAGTCTAGTTTCAGCAGGAATCTGAGTTACCGATTTTGGCGAGAGGGAATATCCAGTTGTAGTCCAACGTTGTCTATGACTTGCTAACTCTGCTTGTACTGATTTGGCATAATCTATAACAGATTCATCTCTCATTGCGTAGGGAAAAATTATTGCGCCGTTGTTGGTGGCAATTTCTACGCAGGTAGAAAAAGAGAGAACGTCAACTATTACAATTACATCACTAATAGGAGCAAGTTGAGCAACTCCTTGTAGCCCCCATTCACAGCGTAAATTAAACTCTGATTGGTTGTAAATCATTGTATAGATTTTTGTTTAGCTACATCTAGTATTTCCTGAAGTGTAAAATAAATATAGTAAAATACTGGTTTTCCATTAATTTCTATAGTACCGTATTTTCGATGCGGACGGCCTTGCATATCTTTATCAGAAAAATCGTTAAGTTTATGTTTATATCCACGATAAGATGGAGGAATATTTACTAGCTGAATCGGAGTACATTTGTCGTCAAAAGTGATACTCCATTTTATTTTTAATTCTAATTTACCATCAGAGTTTCGTTCTAAGTCATGGAATAAGTTATCATAAAAATAGGCTATTTTCACTTTTTTTAAATCTTTAAAGTCTTCTTCTGTAATAAGTTTTGAATACGATAATTGAGTTCGGATGACACCAGCAGGATAAAGTTTTTCAAAAAACTTATCTACTTGCAGAAATATATAATTTTGGTGTTGCATAATAAAGGGATGAGGAGAGGGTTCATACTGTGCATTGTCCATACTGTAAGTCTACGGAGATTAGAAAAAATGGAAAAAGAA
>NZ_JBALDE010000038.1:0-11137 GCF_036917515.1 Nostoc sp.
ATGAATGATTTTCGGGCGAGTCCAATCAGTTTTCCTATTGCTAGTTGAATAAGATTGCTGTTTTTTCTTTACCCAAAGTAACAAAAGAGGGATTAGTTTGAATCCTAGTTGATAAAAGGTAATGCGGTAGAGTTATCTTTTCATTTATGACATTGAAACCATATTTAGTAGTATCACTCGTGTCTTTCCAAAGTCAATTCATGCTTGTACCTGAAAAGGGTTTTTACTGAAGTTAGAAGCATTCATTTTTGCTTTCAGTTTCAAACAAGCATTTGTTTAATGAGTCAAATATAATGCTTTAATTTCACTCAGTATTTGTATTTTTGAGTTAGTTGAGGTGGCGGTTGCACGACGCACAACCGCCACTTCCTCCTGAACGAGCGCACGACTATTCAAGTGCAAAGTACCCACAGCTTGATAACCCGCAACTTGGGTTAGTAGGGCCATACAGATAGGTGTGCGTCCCTACTAATTTACTAATATTTCTTTATCTGAAATTACTATGATTGGGTAAACGATTCTATAGGCGACGTTTTATCCAAAAGTTATTCCTAAAAAAGTTGACCCTATTTTGTTCACGATTCGTTTCTGAGTCTACAAGGTTTTGTCTGTTTTTTCTCCAGCGATCAAGGGAGTAAATATTAAAGCTACTACCTGCAAGCAAGATAAACAGTACAATCCCATAAGAAAGCATGGAAGTAGCTGCACCCCAATTTTGTATCGATGTCACCCCCAACTTTAGAATGATCATCAGGGCAAAGGTGACAATCAAAGCGCTTCTGGTAGCTAACCCAAGTGTGATTAAAATACCCACAATTAACTCTACAGGAGGCACTAGATAAGAATTGATTCTCACCAAAAATTCTGGAAAATAAGAATTTGCTAGTTCTTTAACAGTATCTTCAACGAATCCAGGGATGTTAAAAATGCGGGTGAATCCGTGATTAAAGTAATTCACACCGATGAGAATTCGCAGCAACAAATAGGCAATTGCAACATCCTTTGATTTGAGACTAATATAGTTTCTATTTTCATTCATTGCCTGAACTCCAACTATGATACACCGACTGTAATTGATTTCAATTGCAGAACTTGGGAAGCACTTAGCGGTTTTGAGAACTAACGTTCTTTCATAGACAGAATTAAGCGAACTGAGCGATCGCCAAAGAAGTAAGTGTGAAGCCAAGTAAGTAATACTAGGAAACGACTGCGATAGCCAGGAAGATACACTAAATGAACTCCTAGCCACATCAGCCAAGCCAAGCATCCTGTAAAGGCAAATGCACCAATTTTTCCCACACCTGAATAACAGCCAATAATCGCTAATCTTCCCTTGTTGAAATAGCTAAAATGCTCTGGTGATTTACCTCGAAATTGCCGTTGAATATTTCGGGCTACAGCAACACCTTGCTGAAGTGCTTCTGGTGCAACCCCAGTTAATGGTTTACCGTTTTGTTCGATATACGCTAGATCCCCAATTGCGTAAATATTAGGTTGCTCAAGCAATTGTAGGGTGGGATGAACAAGTAACTTTCCCTTATTTGCTGAAGATACCTCCTCTAATGTTGTGGGATAATTTGCTTCTAACCCCGCAGTCCAAATGACGGTTGCAGTTGGAATTACCTCATCGTTTTGCAGATGTAAAGATTCAAAAGTCACTCTAGTCACTTTTGTTTGCAGATAAACCTCCACTCCTAGCTGATGTAATCGTTTGTAAGTGTAAGCTCCCAACTTCTTTGGCAGATCGGCCAATAAGCGATCGCCAGATTGCACGAGAATCAACCTCACTTGCTGCAAAAGTGTCGGATAATCTCGACGCAAGTGGCCTCGAAGCATTTCAACGAAAGCACCTGCAACCTCAACACCCGTTGGTCCACCGCCGACGATAGTAAACGTCAGCAGTTGTTGGCGTCGTGATGAATCAGATTCCTGGATAGCTCTCTCAAAACAAGAGTAAATGTGATTTCGGATTGCTATTGCTTCTTCTAGCGTTCTCATCGAGAAAGCATATTCTAAAGCTCCAGGAACTCCCAAAAACTGGGTTTGGCTTCCAGTTGCAAGCACAAGAAAGTCATAGGTGATTGAACTACTATCTGTTTCAACAGTTTGCCTTGAAAAATCAATTTGCTCAACCTCAGCCATCAAAAACTGCACCTTAGACTTATTCCGCAGGAAAGAGAATCGCCGTAATATTGTGCGGATAGGGTAAGCAATGTACTCAGGTTCCAATTGACCTGTCGCAACCTGATACAACAACGGTACAAAGGTGTGATAGTTGTTGCGATCAATTAACAATACATCTGCACCAGAATCAGCTAAAGATTGAGCAGCTTGCAACCCACCGAATCCAGCGCCAATAATGACAACGCGGCGACTGTTCATTCTTCCCCTCTTGATTTAGCTAGTCGGTCAAGTTATTAACTGTTAATATATTGATAACAAATTATCGATAGTGCCATTTGATTTCAGTATTAAACCTCATCGATTTTGAAACCTAGAGTTTTTGAGTATATTATTCGGTCATAGCTTGAGTTATGAGCTTTACTCTAATTCCAAAAACTATGGTTTTCAAGGTAGACGCGGTTTGGTGGCAAAATAAAAGCAGCACTTCTGTAAAGAATTGGAGGAGTTTGGGCAACAGTCTGTTAGGCAGAAAGTATTGCCTCAACTCCCCCAACATTCAAACCGACGATCGCCCCTACCCATTTACAGCGTCGCTAGAAGATCCTGCAAGCGATCACGTCCATCCCGAAAGACGGGCCAACCATCCCCCACCAGCACTGCTTCTACCCGACTCAGTTGAGCTAACCTCTGCACAGAAGCAACAGCCTCTTTTCGATTCAGCAGCTTGTCATCTGGTAAAATCGTTAAGCTACCTGCTTTGCGTGCCCGAACTAAATCCCCTGTAATTAAAGTTGTCTTTTCTAGTAACAAAGCCAACTCACCCGGAGTTTTAGAACCATTGAGTTCAATCACTTCCAGTCCTGGGACAAATTCTTCACCATCAGATAGCCAGCGATCGCAAGGTATAGGAAAAGTGTCTTTTTCTGCTATGGGGCCTGCAATCTTAGCATAAGTTTGATCGGCAATTTCTTTACTTGCCCTGATATGCTCCGAATTCGTCAGCACAATCCAAACCACACCGCCGAGAGATTTCAGATGATTCCAATCATGGTTTGATAGCGCTACTGGGTCAATCAAGATGTTGCCATCTGCGCGAATCCAGGCAATCCCATTGAAATCAATATTTCTTGCCGGATTGAAATTAGACCAGCTATACAGATCGGGACGGTGCAAAGATTTCATGATGATTCTGGATCGGTACTTCAATAATTGACTATTAATCTCAATAATTAAGTATATAGATTATAAGGTTGCATTCCCTCTTGATCTGAAATTTGAGTATACTACGATAAATCTATCAATATTATGGTTTTTATCTGGCTTACAGAAATTCTCGGATAACTGCAATCACGATCAACGGAGGTATAGGGGTGAGTAAGATTGGGCGGCAAAAAATATCAGCGAAGGCAGAACAGTTTACAGAGTCTGTGATTCGAGAAATGACGCGGGTAGCACTGCAACATGATGCAGTGAATCTGGCGCAGGGGTTCCCTGATTTTCCCTGCCCCTTAGAGTTGAAACAGGCAGCATATCAAGCCATAGAGGCAGATGTTAATCAGTATGCCATTACTTGGGGCGATCGCCCATTTCGTCATGCGATCGCTAACAAAGTCCGTTGGTATCTCGGCTTAGATATCGATCCCGAAACCCAAATCACCGTTACTTGCGGTTCCACAGAAGCAATGGCATCTGTGATGCTGGCGACAGTCGATCCTGGTGACGAAGTAATTGTATTTGAGCCATATTACGAAAACTACGGCCCCGATGCGATTTTAGCTGGTGCTATACCCCGCTATGTGACACTGCATCCTCCCCATTGGACATTTGATGAAGCACAGTTGCGTCAAGCTTTCAATGCCAATACCAAAGCAATTATTATCAACACACCCCATAATCCTACAGGTAAAGTCTTCAGCCGTGAAGAACTCACCCTAATTGCTGAACTTTGTCAAAAATGGGATGTGTTAGCGTTCACTGATGAAATCTATGAACATATTCTCTATGACGGCACTCAACATATTGCCCTAGCAAACCTTCCCGGAATGACAGAACGCACCGTTACTATTAACGGTTTGTCCAAAACTTATAGCGTCACTGGATGGCGAGTCGGCTACATTTTGGCAAATCCCGAATTGACAGGGGCGATTCGCAAAGTCCATGATTTTCTTACCGTTGGCGCACCTGCACCATTGCAACGAGCCGGAGTTGCCGCCATGCAATTGCCACCATCTTATTATAAAGAACTAGGCAAACTTTATCACCAGAAGCGAGACAGCATTTTACAAATTCTAGACCAAGTTGGGATTCCCTATTTCGTTCCCAAAGGAGCTTATTACGTTCTTGCAGATATTTCCAAATTTGGCTATAAAACAGATGTTAAATTCACTTACCATCTAATTAAAGATATCGGCGTTGCTGTAGTTCCCGGTTCCAGCTTTTTTAGTCAACCAGAAAAAGGACATTCATTGATCAGATTTTGTTTTAGCAAAAGACCTGAGACATTACAAGCAGCCAGCGATCGCTTACTCAAATTGCAATCAAATCTATAACTGATATCATCATAATATATACTTCTTCTGTTATATAATTTGAAGAAATTTTGTTTGAAGTGTAGTTGAAATTTCATTATGAATTAGGAATTTTTCAGAATATATATCTTCAAGTTAATATAATTTAATCAAATGTAAATTAATATAAGTTTACAAATACTTGTTTTAGACATTCATTTGTTAAAAAACAATAACATTATTTTCGAGTTAAATTTAACTTTAACTTTTGATCCCCAAGTAAAGTTGACTTACCACATGAAACCCTACTCAAAAACGAGCGTTTCTAAACTTGAATATATAGTAGTTCCCAACAAAACAACACCAAACTAGTGTAGAATTAGTTCAAATTATCGGTAATTATATCGGGATAGTAGGCTTAAAAATTCTCTCTTAAAAATCCCATTGACTCATAAAAAGGATAAGACTAATGTGATGAATAGTCCTTTCAAGGACACTATTTTATGCATCAAAAAATTAGGAGGTATTTCCGATGATGATGATGATGACTGAAACCATGACTCCAGAAATGCAAACTTGCATGGATGTTTGTATGGACTGTCATAAAATGTGCATGGAAACCATGACTCATTGCATGAGCAAAAGTGGTCAGCAGATGGACAAGAGCATGATGAGCATGATGAGCATGATGCGCGATTGCTCTGAAATGTGCATGATGTGTATGAATATGATGATGAGCGGTTCTGAGTTCATGGAACGCACTTGTATGCTTTGTGCGGAAATGTGCGATCGCACTGCAATGGCGTGTGAGATGATGAGCGATGACGCGAAAATGATGGAATGTGCTGCTGCTTGCCGTAAGTGTGCAGAGTCTTGCAAAAGTATGCACATGATGCCCGCATAATTCCATGACAATCTAGCAGAAGTTTCTCTGCAACCTAATATTCAAGCGCTCAGACTCTTTGGGTCTGAGCGCTTGAAGTAAGGACTTAACTAATGAAAAAATTAGCATTGCTCACACTTTTGTGGAACTACGCTTGTACGACAAATTTTCTGTGTGCGTAGGCATAGCCCCTTGTAGACATTCAATATTATAGAAACAATGCTATTACGTATCGGTAGCTAGACAACGCGTCAGTATCAGGGATTCGGTTACAATAATTAAAGAGCAAAAAGCAGGTGTAATTATCGTGCAGGCTATTTTTTGGAGTGTAGAAGAAGTCGCCCATAGAGCCAAACAACTTTACGAAAATGGCATTCGCCAACAAGTTGAGTATGGTGATAATCTTGGCAAGATGATTGTGATTGATTCTGAAACTGGCGAATACGGAATTGATAAAACGGGCGTAAAAACAGCATTAAAGTTAAAGCAGAAGAAACCAAATGCCAGATTGTTTACTATACGGATTGGTTATGATGTTGCTGTCAGCTTAGGTTGAGCGTATCAAACTCTAGAAGCGTGACAGTAGATCATATTGGTTATGTTTGTAGAATTTAGATTGCGATCTGTATCTCTGCGTTCACTCCATCAAAATCAACCGCAGAGGATCTAAATGCACATACAAAGGAAAAGGTTGATCTTTCATTGTCGCCCATTTTTCTTTAAATACTTCAGCTTGCAGATGGTAATCTTGAGAATTCTTGCCAGCCGAATGTAATTTGAGAAACAACGTCATTCGGTGGGGCGTTTCACTTGTTCGTACTACCCAACAGGGAAAGGTATTTTCCTGTGATGAGTCGTTGGTAAAAATAAACTGATGGGCACGAATGCCGATGTGGGATAATTCGCTCTTGACTGGTTCAATTACTTGAAGAGTACAATCCCAATCAATCGCTTCCACCTGTTGTGATGACTGGAGAACAGCACGAGAGAAGTTTTTACATCCAGTAAGTTGGGCAACACTCACAGTAGCTGGATGCTGGAAAATATCATATTTGCTGCCATGATGAACGGCTCTACCATGCTCTAATACCAACAGATTTGGGCAAATCCGATAAGCTTCTTCCATATTATGGGTGACAAATAGAGTCACACCTTGATAGTTAGCTAGAGTTTCTGTCATTTGCTGCTCTAATTGACTCCGTAGATGAGTATCAAGTGCGGAAAACGGCTCATCTAAAAGTAATGCTTCCGGTTGACTTGCTAATGCTCTTGCTAAGGCTACCCGTTGTTGTTGTCCCCCAGAAAGTTGGTGCGGATAGCGATCGCCTAATCCCTGCAACTGCATCGCTATTAGTTGCTCCTCTACCTGCACCCGAATACTCCCAGCAGATAGGTTTTTGGGTAAGCCAAAAGCGATATTTTGCGCCACACTCATGTGGGGAAACAGAGCATAATTCTGTACTAAAAAACCAATGCGGCGATCGCGACTGGGTAAATTAATTCCTTGTTCCGAGTCAAACAAAACTCTGCCATTTAAAACTATGCGCCCGGTTGTGGGCGTTTCTATCCCCGCAAGGCAGCGTAAAATCATGCTCTTACCTGCTCCAGAACCTCCTAACAATCCTAAGGGTTGCTCATCAGTAGTGAAAGCCACTTTTAAATCAAAGCTAGAAAGTATTTTTTCAATGTTGACAAACAATCCGCCAGATTCAAAGCTAGTGTGCGGAGTATAAAGATTTTCTCCCCCTGCTCTCCCTGCCTTTTGCTCCCTGCCCCCTCCTCCCCTCCTCTTTTCCCTCAATTCTTGCCAGAAGTTGACTGCAATAATTCCAGATAGAGAAATCACCATAATTGCGATCGCCCAAAACCAAGCCTCATTCATTGCTCCCGCTTCCACTGCAAAATAAATCGCCATTGGGATTGTCTGCGTTTGTCCGGGAATGTTACCAGCCAGCATCAACGTCGCCCCGAATTCTCCTAAAGCACGGGCAAAAGCCAGCATTGTAGCGGCGACAATGCCGGGTAGTGCTAAGGGTAAACTGATGCGCCAAAAGATTGTAGCTTCGCTTGCACCAAGGGTTCTGGCTACTCGCAGCAGATTACTATCTATTTGTTCAAAGGCTCCCAGTGCAGTTTTATACATTAAAGGGAAAGAAACTACCATAGCTGCGATCGCTGCACCATACCAAGTAAAGACGATGGTGAAGTCAAAAGTTTGCATGAATTTTCCTACAGGGCCATTTTTACCAAAAAATAGCAGCAACAAGAAACCGACAACTGTGGGTGGTAAAATCAAGGGTGCAATAAAGATACCCTCAATCAACAATTTACCTTTGCCACGATATCCCAGCATCCAGTAGGCAGCAGCGATACCGAAAAAGAAGGTGATAAATGTGGCAAGTAATGAAGTTTTGAGTGATATCCAAAGAGGCGATAAATCCAATGGCATAGTTGCGTAGGGAGGAATTAGCTCAACTAATCCCTAATTTACCAACTTTAGCTTTAATATGTTGGAAATAGTTGGTATACATTACAATCAATCAAGCAAATCCCAAAAACTAGCTAAACTTTAAACAAAATTTGCGTTCAGTTGGGTATCAAATATCAGAATTCGATACAGTTTGTTATCATTTGATACTCATCTTCAAACCAACTGGTAAAATTGTTGGGAATAACCGAAGCGTAAAAACTCTATCAAACACATCCTGTTAGCAGTATCGAATGCTACCGTCAACAGCAAGTGCCTCCTCCTATCAGCAATCAAAAAAAACCCCAAGACCTTTTCTTAGTATGCGGACTCAAAAGTTTAGGGCAACATTGCGTTGCAATCCTCAAGGAATACGATGTTAAAGTCAGCGCCATTGAGGATGTGCAGCCCGAACATTGGGAAGTCCCAGAAGTACCTAACTTACTAGAAAAGTTAATCATCGGAGATTGTCGCCAGCCAAGTGTTTTAGAGCAGGCAGATATAAGGCAGTGTCGTTCAATACTTTTAGTAACCAGAAATGAGCGGATAAATATAGAAGCTGCCTTTGCAGCACGCCGTCTTAATCCGCACGTCCGCTTGATTGTACGTTCTGATAAACAAAATTTCAACAAACTCTTGTGGGAAAATCTCGGCAATTTTGTTGCCTTTGAACCTACTCATCTTTCGGCTCACGCCTTCGCTCTGACAGCCCTTGGTTCTGAAGCTATTGGATATTTCACCTTAGAAGGGCAACTGTTGCAAGTGATAAAACACGAGGTACAAGTGAAAGATAGCTGGTGTAATGGCAAGCCAGTACATAGACTCAATCTGACAACTCGCCGCATCTTGAGTCACAAACCTGTTGCATCTAACCCAAGCAAAGAATTGTTTGGCTGGAACCCAGAGGCAGAAGTGCAGGTAGGAGACACGCTAGTTTACATTGATGTGGCATACGATTTAGCTTTCTCTGAACAACGTTGGCAATTTCATAGCCAAAAGTGGCAGTGGCAACAGTTTATCCAAGGTATCACAGCGAAAAATCTCAAGGATAAAATAGTGCAATTTTGGCAATCTTACTACCAAAGCCAAAATCAAATCCGGCGAATTGCGACAATCTATGCGATTACTGTACTCATCCTGTGGTTCGTGGGAATAGTTCTTTACCGTTTATATTATCCTGATATCACCATCCAAGAAGGTTTCTATGCGACAGCAATTTTGCTCTTAGGAGGATACGGAGATTTATTTGGCGGTGTTGAGTTTGCATCGCAATCAAAACCCTCAGACGCTATCCCTTGGTGGTTGAGGTTTTTTAGCCTGGGACTGACGTTGACAGGTCAAGCTTTCGTGGGAGTATTATATGCACTGCTAACTGATGCTCTTGTCACTTCAAGATTCCATTTTTTCAATTCTCGTCCTCCCATACCACAACGCAACCATCTGATAATCATTGGCTTAAATCGCTTAGGACAAAATGTGGCTACTCTTTTGCAAGAACTGAACCAGCCGTTAGTAGGAATTCATCCTACCATTCTCGACCAAGAAACTTTACCCGATATGCCCCTTATCGTTGGTAATGCTACCGAAGCACTCACGAAGGCGAATCTCTCCCATGCTAAAAGCATCATTTTAGTTGGGGACGATAATATGGAAAATCTGGAAATTGGTTTGATGGCTCATGCAATGAACCCCGCCACTACCTTGATTATCCGCTCTCAAGACCGCCAATTTAGTGATAATATCGCCCCTCTGTTCCCTTATGCTCAAGTTATATGTGGCGCGGCTTTGTCGGCAGAAGTCTTTGCTTGTGCTGCTTTTGGAGAAAATGTTCTGAGCTTGTTTCACTTGAACGAGCAAATAGTCATGGTGACGGAATACAAGATTGAAGATGGCGATACCCTTCAGGGATTGCTTTTATCTGAAATAGCATCTGGCTACAGTGTTGTACCGATTCTCTACCAGAAATATCAGCAAGACAATTACTCTTTAATGCCCTGGTATGATGTTAAGCTTGATGCTGGCGATCGCTTAATTGTCTTAGCCACAAGCAGTAGTTTGCAGCGAATTGAATGGGGTGAAATGCTGCCTCGTCTTTGGCAGGTGCAGATTGAAAAAGCTCTGACTACAAATGCCATTATCTATGGTGCTGAAGAGATAGTTTTGATTACCGGATGTAGTTTCACTACTGCTAGGCAATGGATGAATAATTTGCCTAGAGTGTTGCCGATACCACTTTATAAACATCAAGCTCAACGTCTCGTGCGCGAATTAACAAAAGTACAAGTTTTGGCAAATCTAATCTTCATTGGGCAGCCATGAACTTCTCATAACTAGAAGTAATATCTGGTTCAGTTAAAGACTTATCATTAAGACCACAGAGGGGCACAAGGGAAGGGTTTTTGTGATTTCTGCATAGCATTCGAGAATTATAACTCAATACAGTTCAGTTAAGCCTCAAAATCAGGTAAATTAAGGATTATTCTCAAGCCTGGAAATTGACTGTGGTATATCTAAAAGATTTTTCACATGATTTTTGACTGGTTCCAACTTTTAAAACATCCTCTTAGTTTCTATGCTTCCAAATCTTACGCAGCAGTTTAATATTGGTAATATTGTTAGCCTTGCTAGCTATTTATATCGTTCAAATTTCAAAAAATTTTCTCGCTTGTCATTATTTGCCCATTTATGGCTAATAGTCCCGATTTATGGATGGGCAAAATTTTATGCGTTTGCTGGTTTAATTTCCCGTTTAGCGTTTAATGAAATTAGTAGTCAGTCTGAAAGCTCAAAAGTTGCCAAAATTCAGATAAAAAAAAGATTTTGGCAGTTTCTCATAACTGCAATTCTAGTTATATTAATATGTTTATTACAATTTTTTATTTTTTACATTGGAATTTCAATAATTGCCGGAATAATATACGGAATATTAGCAATAGTTTTTGGTGCCATATCTCAACCAATCAATCAAGCAAATCCCTTTGACAATCCTATATTTAAAATTATCATTATTCCGACAGCTATAGCTGTTTATTCTAGCCCTCTGTGGTTTTACTCGCGTTTCTTCAGAGGATGTTTTAAAAGTCCAAGAAAGTAAAAACTCATGCGAGTCGTCGAAGCATAATACGTATCATCGCAATATAAATAAAAGTCTCGGAG
>NZ_JBALDE010000039.1:0-33498 GCF_036917515.1 Nostoc sp.
ATTTGCTCACAAGGTGCTGATATCTTCAATCTTTCAGCTTAAGCCTTGTGAGTTTTCTTACAATAGCCCCTCACTTTTAAAACATCCTCTTAGATTTAGAACAGCGTCAACCTTTAGAAATTCGCGTCACAGACATTGATTTAAGTTCCACTGCGAGTGGTATAGCCACCACAGCAATAACAGCTAACGAGTATTTATTGCCTTACAGTGGCATTATTTATGCAACTAGGGATGATGCCTTGCGCGATGCAAGTGAGCCATACGTGGAAACTGATGTAAGCAGTGTATCTAACTCAGAGTTACTCAGCCCAACTGATTTTCGATTAGACTCAACTCGTCGCCCAAATGGCATTCGTCTGATTAATGGGGGAACTTTAGCAAGAACTAGTGCTAATACTTACATTGCTAAAGAAAAAGGTTTGATTTTAGTAACAAATTTACCCGCATATATTAAGGGCGACTTCAATCTGCACCGTACAAGTACAAGTAGCACTACAGAAATTGAGGAATTTACAGAAATAGAGTCAGCAAGTGTCAACTTTTATAATCGCAGTACTGCCAATACTAACTTTGCCTGTCGTGCAGGAAGAACAGGCTGTCCTGCAACTGGGGGCGACCTTTGGAGACCAGCAACGATTATTGCCGATTCAATGACCTTGCTTTCTGGTAGTTTCGTTGATGGTGTGCGAAGATTCGCAGACTACGACTTGAATAATAACACTGGCATTACTGTGGAAGATGGCTTAACTCCCACAGCTGTACCCACTTTAGATGTTAGAAGACAAAATCGTCTGAAAAATGGTTTTTGGGAAAATGCCTATTCTACCAGTTCTTTTTGGACAAGTGATGGTAATCCCAGACTAGACACTAGCGTTATTTCTACTGGCATTTCTCTCGGCTCTTACTTAGTAAATGGAGTGACTCCAATTCAGCGGCGAGTTAATGGTCAACCCTTGTATGTGATGGAAATTTGCCGTAAGTTGACAGTTTCAGAATGTGGGACTGGTGACTGGTATGTCGGTTTTGATAGAAACGGAGATGGTGATTTAGATGACACAGCTTTGTTTGACGTTAATAGAGACGGAATAGTAAATAGCAGCGATAAGGAGAAAGACGTTAAGGCATATCAATTGGGACAAGCTATAGTTGCCGCTTACGGTTCTAGTTTGCTTAGCTTGGTTGGCGCAGACAATATACTTGTGAATAGTGAACTAGGTTGGACTGCTCCATTCCCACTCACTTCATTCCTAACTTCTGGAAATAACAAAAGTATCAGGGATCGACTAGGGGCTGGTGATACAACTAGGTTGTCTCTACAAGGCGCATTAGATAAAGACCGCCTTTATCCCCGTAGAGTTGCATTTGCCCGTGATAATAACAACAACCTCGTTATAAGCAGTCCTAGTTTGTACAAACCTATGGGTGTGGGTTGCTCTCTGGATATTACTGGTCTTTTGTATTCTATTAATGGGTGTACTTATAATACACTTGGTATACTTGTTAGTGGCATTAATTACGGGTTAACAGACAGCGATGCTAACAGCCGTACTCTCTGGTTTAGAACCACAGATACCCCAGCTACCCCAGGAGACATAGACTACGCAGTATACGCAAGTAACAAACCACTATTCTATTTCCCCCCCATTGATGCTAACGGTGATGGTAGTCCTGATTTGGACAATCAACCGCTCTTAGTACCAGTCTTAGAAATTCATGATGCAAAAAAGAATCCCCCTAACTTGAGAACGGATGCAACCGATGTAGCCTCAGGAGATGACTTTAAGTCTAATTGGCTACAACAAGCAACTGACACTATATTTAATGCCACCTTTGTAGTAGGAAATAGTCCCAGTAGAACAGATGAAATTTCATCAGGTTTGCAAAACTTTGTGCGGTTTCTGGAAAACTGGGATACCAGAACAGCCAAAATCAGCGGTAGCTTTATTCAATTAAAACGGAGTAGCTTCTCCACTGCGCCAATTGCACCCATTTTCACAAACAGACAATCCAGTGCTACTGCTTCTAAAGACTATAATCTCAGCATTTTTGACTACTCATTAGACACTTACCCAACTCGAAACGCTAATGGTCTGTTACCTTTCTATGCAGCACCAAATAGAAAGTGGGGGTTTGATGTTGGTCTGTTATCAGAGCAACCAGACCTGTTTGCCCAAAGGTTTACAGCGCCTCCAACAGGTCGCCCGAATGAGTTCTTTAGGGAAGTTGGTCGAGATGATACCTGGGTGAAAACATTGCTCTGTGCCGGGGAAGCTAGTAACCAGACAGGTATCCCGACAACAGGAGTGACAGTAACTTATGCAAAAGCAGTTCCTGATGAATATCGCCCAAGCGGCTGCCCATCTCCATCAGATATACCATCTGACTCGCTATAAATGCTGTAAATATTGGGTAAATTACCATGTTGATATGGAAAAAAGCTAACAAACAAGGGTTACAGGCAACTGAAGTAGGTAATACATCTGTATCCTACCTACGACATAGCGAAGGGGGTTTCACAATTATTGAATCTTTGGTAGCGATACTTGTAGTTAGCATTTTGCTAGTTGCGATCGCACCTGTTCTTTCCCTGTCAGTAGCAACCCGTATACAATCCAGACGGATAGAATTAGCCACACAAGCTGCTAAATCATACATTGATGCGGTAAAGACAAAGAAAATTGCCGCTCCCACCTCAACAGGAACTGATACCCTAACTGCATACGCCGCTCCTACAGCGACGAGAACTCTAACTTGCACAACAGCAAATTCTTACTGCACAGCCCCAACTGGTACATCTTTGTACTGTGTTGATTTTGATAGTAGTGGTGGCTGCGAAAACACCAGTGTTACAGACATGATTATACAAGGTTTTCGCTACAACTTAGCTAGTAGTAGTGCTACTAGTGGATATGCTTTAGGAGTGCGGGTTTACAGAGCTGATGCTTTCAAAGAAACCACTACTCTACTCAAGAACACTTCCACAACTAAGACAACACAAGCTACTTTCACCGGAGGCGTTGGTCAGCGCAAAGCACCTGTAGTAGAAATGACAACAGATATTAACGACACTGTGCCTAAATACAGCGACCTTTGCGCCCGCTACACGGGCGGTTGCAATTGAATTTTAATTAGACTTCTTGCAAAATTTCCAATTTTAGAATCTTTCTCATACGCCTCTGTGTGACGCAAATAAATATTTATGCAAGAAGTCTATTCTTAAATATCTGTCAAAAAAAGGGAAACCGCAGGATGAGAAATTCACTGAAATTTATCCTGAGTACTCAATTAAAAAGCTCTGGAATAAATAAAACAATTAGCGGCTTTACACTGATTGAGTTGCTAGTAGCTATGGTAATGGCAGTGCTAATCATAACGCCTTTAATGGCCTTTATGATTAATATTCTAGATGGCGATCGCAAAGAACAAGCCAAAGCAACTTCTGAGCAAGAAATCCAAGCAGCATTAGATTATATTGCTCGCGACTTAGAGCAAGCCGTTTACATTTATGATGCTGATGGTGTTACCCAAAACACAAATACTACTACTATTAGTAGTTCAGGCATTAAAGACCAAATACCACCAGTCAAATCCGCTTCTAGCTGTAGTCCTACTAGCGGCAGCAATCCGAGTGTTTGTACACCAATACTTGTCTTTTGGAAACGTGAGCTTAAACCTGATAGTGTTGGAATAACTGCCACAACTCAGACTAGTGCCGCAAATACAGATGATGGCTTTGCTTATTCATTGGTAGCATACTACTTAATCACAAATCCAAATAAGGACAACCCTACCTGGTCTCAAGAAGCACGTATTGGTAGGTTTGAACTTCAAGGTCCAGTGAATGCAGCTTATGCTAATGCAACAGGAAGTGCAAGTGATACTGGATTTAATCCACCACCACTAAATAAGAGCGGTGCTACGCTCAAAAACAAGATGAATCAATGGCAGGCTGCATCAGCCGATTATACTAATCAAGTCGTGACTTTGGTTGATTACATTAGCACTACTGCCCCTGGCTTTACAATTAACACTGGTACTGCCGCTTCACCTGCTGCGGCTACAGATTGCCCTGGTACAAACCCTGGTTCAAAACTTGTAGGCAGTCAAACAAGTGGATTTTTTGCTTGTGTCGATGCCAACGAAGTACTAGCACAGGTGTACATCAAAGGCAACGCACTTGCTCGCCTACAAAATAATAACTTAGGTTACACTGCTAACACAAAAACTTATTTTCCAAGTTCGAGTATTCGGGTACAAGGACACGGATTTTTATTTACTAAATAACCTCTAGCTAATCAATTAAAGGTATTGTATGCATGTTGCAGCTTTATTGAGGTTAAACAAAATTCCTAAACGATTTGTGGTGGAAACATTAAAATCGCAATGTTTAGCAAACAGACTTCGCTACGTATTCCCATACTTCCAAAAAGATGCTGGTTTTAGCCTGATAGAATTAATAGTAGTAATGCTATTAGTAGGAATTTTAGCAGCGATCGCAGCTCCTGGTTGGGCTGCCTTTGTAAATCGGCAACGGATAAATAAAATTAACGACACCGTTTTCACCGCACTAAAACAAGCACAACGGGAAGCTAAAAACAAAAAACTTAGCTACAGTGTCAGTTTTCAGAGAAATAGCACAACCCAAAATGTAGAGGTTGCTATTTATCGTGCCGATGCAGCAGCCGCAACATGGACATGGAAACCTTTAGCGGCTGATGTGGGAGCCAATTCTGATAAATTTTTGCTAGGCGGAAATCTTAGTGGGGAAAACATTGCTAGTACTACTACTAATTCTCCTGTATCTTATCCTTTAAGTACATCTGCAAAAATTACCTTTGACTATATGGGAGCTCTAACTCTGCCAAATAACTTTGGAACAGTGGCAGCAGGTACAGAGCCACCGGGGTTAAAAATAGTGGTTGCTATACCAAGCTCTACAAATTCTGCATTGGCTAGTAGCGTAAAGCGATGCGTTATTGTGAAAACTCTCTTAGGCTCAATGCTGACAGCAAAAGATGATAAATGCAGTTAAGTAATTTAAATACCAAATATTTCTTTAAAAATACGTAATATTGCTGTACATAAAACTGCACCTTGATAGCAAAATTGAAACATCATGTGCAGTTTTAATGTTTGATAGATTTATAAGAGCCATTGATAAATTAGCCATTGCCTGAACATAATAAAAAGCATCATCAAAATATACTTTTCGGATAATGACTGAGAACCTTGATTTTACTATAGCTATCCCAACTTATAACGGTGAAAGTCGTTTGCCTGAACTACTAGAACGACTACAAAACCAACTTTACACCGAAAATTTATCTTGGGAAATTATAGTTGTAGACAATAACAGCACTGATAATACAGCTAACGTTGTTCAAACCTATCAAAAAGATTGGCGATATCCTTACCCTTTAAAGTATTGCTTTGAAGCAAAACAAGGCGCAGCTTATGCACGAAAAAAAGCAGTTTTAGAAGCTAAAGGTAGATTCATAGGTTTTCTAGATGATGACAACTATCCAGTATCAAATTGGCTATCAGCAGCTTATACTTTTGGTGAAAAGTATCCGAAGGCGGGAGCTTATGGCAGCCAAATTCATCCTGACTGGGAAGTAGAACCACCGGAAAACTTTCAGCGTATTGCTCCATTCTTGGCAATTACAGAGCGAGGTAATCTACCGCTATTATATGAAGCAGCTAAAAAATTGCTACCACCATCTGCTGGACTTGTTGTCCGTAAACAAGTCTGGTTAGAAAGTGTACCAGATAAGCCTATTTTAACTGGGAGAATTAAAGGCAGTATGCTTACCAGTGAAGACTTAGAAATGTTGTCTTATATCCAAAAAGCAGGATGGGAAATTTGGTATAACCCAGAAATGGAAATTTCTCACAAAATACCAAAGTTTCGTTTGCAAAAAGATTATTTAATTCCATTTTTTAAAGGTATTGGACTTAGCCGTTATGTAACTAGAATGGTTAATGTAAAACAGATATATAGACCAGTTGCTTTTTTAGCTTATTTGATAAATGACTTACGTAAAATTGTTTTACACCTACTTAAATATCGAACTGTGTTGAGAACTGATTTAGTAGCTGCTTGCGAAATGCAACTGTTTTTAAGCAGCTTCATTAGTCCTTTTTATCTTTGGAAGAATGGCTATTTAACTAAAAAATATAATTAAAAAATAATTAGTTTTTTTATAAAAATGGACAAGTATGTACTTGAAAAATTAGATTTTACAGTAGCTATTCCTACATACAATGGCGCAAAGCGTTTACCTAAAGTTTTAGATTTGTTACTCAATCAGATAGGGTTAGAAGGTCTAAGTTGGGAAGTTATTATTATTGACAATAATAGTAAAGATGAGACGAATCAAGTAACTGATTCTTACCAACAAATTTGTAATAAAAACTTTATATTGAGGTATTTTCAGGAAAAACAACAGGGAATAGCCTTTGCAAGAACGCGGGCTATCAATGAGGCTAGAGGTGAGTTTATTGCATTCATAGATGATGATAATCTCCCAGCATCTGATTGGGTTTTCCAATCTTATACTTTTGGCAAAGAGAATCCTCATGCTGGTGCCTGGAGTGGTCAAATCCACGGTGATTTTGAAGTAAGCCCCCCAAAAGATTTTACAAGAATTCAAGCCTTTCTAGCTATCAGGGAACACGGACTACAACCATATTTATTTGATGCAGATAATTTAAGACTTCCTCCAGGTGCTGGGTTGGTTGTTCGTAAGCAAGCTTGGTGTGAAAGTGTGCCTGAAGAATTGGTTTTTAAGGGTAGACTGAGTAAATTGATGGTTGGGGGAGATGATACAGAAGCTCTCTTATATTTACACAAAGCAGGTTGGAAAATCTGGTATAATCCTGCCATGCATATCAATCATCAAATCCCACATTGGAGGTTAGAACAAGATTATTTGCTGCTGCTAGCGCGTGGTTGTGGTCTGTGTATTTTCCAGCTACGCTTAATCAATGCTAAAACCTGGCAAAAACCAATAGTTTTAGTTAAAACTATCTTGGGAAATCTACAACGAGTATTACAGCATCTTATTAAGTATAGAGGTCAGTTAAAAAGTAATTTAATTATTCTTTTTGAAATTAATTTTTACTCGGCTAGTATGATCAGTCCTTTTTATTCTCTAAAATGGAAAGTAGACAGAATTTTAGGAAATACAACAAAATGATTAAATCAACTTTTGATGTAACAGCTATTTCTGTAATTATACCAGCTTACAATAGCGAAAAAACCATTAAAGAAACAATTCAATCTGTTTTAAATCAAACTTTTACTAACTTTGAATTAATTGTAATAAACGATGGTTCGCAAGATTCAACTTTAGAGATAATTACACAAATTAAAGACGCTCGAATAAAAATATTTTCTTATCCCAACGCTGGCGGAAATGTTAGTCGTAACCGAGGACTAAACCGTGCAGTTGGAGAATTTGTTAGTTTCTTAGATGCAGATGATCTTTGGACACCTGATAAACTTGAATCTCAATTAAAGGCTCTGCAAGAAAATTCGACTGCGAAAGTTGCTTACAGTTGGACTGATTATATTGATGCGAATGGTAAATTTGTGCTTTCAGGTAAGCGCATCAATTTAAATGCAAATATTTATGAAAGTTTATTGCTAAATAACTTTCTAGAGAATGGCTCCAATCCCTTAATTTGTAGAGAGGCTTTAATTAAGTTAGGTGGCTTTGATGAATCTCTAACTGCGGCTCAGGATTGGGATATGTGGCTGCGATTAGCCTCTAAGTTGGATTTTATATGTGTACCATCTGTACAAATCTTATATCGCATAAGTGCTAATTCAGTTTCTTGCAATCTTGTCAGACAGGAAAAAGCCTGTTTACGAGTACTTGAGACAGCCTACAAGGAAAGACCTTCAACACTTAAGCATAGTTGGAATATAAGCCTAGCAAACTTATACAAATACCTGACCTGTAAAGCCCTACAAAAGCCGTTTAATCGACAAAAAAGTTTAGCATCGGCTAGATTTCTGTGGAAGTATTTTCTTAATGACCTTTCAAGACTTAAGAACATAAATTTCACCTTAAAATTGTTATTGAAAATTGTCATAATTTTTATTTCGCCCACCTTGCTTTACAATATTATTAATCGACGCGAAATAAGAAGCCAAGAAACTGAAGGATTGCTCAACATCTGGGTAACTGAAAATCGTACAGAAAGTAAAGATGAATATCCAGGTGCATTTACGATCTCTAATTAATGCAAAAAATCTTTGCAATAAGTACTCTAACAGTGGTTTTACCTTACTAGAGATGTTAGTAGTTATTGTGTTAATTGGTATATTAGCTACACTAGGAATAAGTAACTGGCTAGCTCTTGTAGACACTAGCCGCCTCAACACTGCTCAAAAGGAGGTTTACTATGCTATGCGTCACGCTCAAAGGCAAGCTACTAAGGAAAAATTGACTTGGCAAGCAAGCTTTCGTGAACAAAATAATATTGTTCAATGGGCAGTTCATCCTGTTACAGTAAATCCATCTAACGCTAACTGGAATAACTTAGATTCTAATATACGCCTAGATTCTGAAACAAACTTCCAACCTTCACTAAGTAGTATACAAAAAGTTCCATTTGACTACAAAGGTAACGCTAAAGATTTAGGAAGGATCACGTTATCCAGTAAATTTGGTGGTAAAGCTAAACGTTGTGTTATTGTTTCAACACTTTTAGGGTCAATGCGAACAGCAAAAGAACATGCTAGAGCCGACAACGGCAAGTATTGCTATTAAATCTCGTCCATTTTGAAATCTTGAGTAGTACAGGCAATTTTGCCCACTACTACTGAAAAGTTTCAATATGCTCCCACTACTTTTAAAAACTATGGTTCTCAAAATAGATGTGGTTTAAGATATTTTTTATTCAATTAAACAAGGTATTGTGTGCTGAACTTACCAGCAAACTCAAAACAGCACCTGATTATTTTCACTCGCTATCCAGAAGCAGGTAAGACAAAAACCCGATTGGATACCTGTTTTGGGAAATGTTGGTGTTGCCAATCTTCAACGGCAAATGACTGAGCATACAATATTTCAGATTCAAGAATTGCAAAAAGCCATTGACATATCTGTAGAAGTGCGCTTTGCAGGTGGTGATTCGCAACTTATGCAAGACTGGCTGGGGTTGGATTTGGTTTACCAGTCTCAAGGTGAAGGGGATCTAGGTTTGCAGATGGCGCGATTGCTTTTTGATGCTTTTCAATCTGGTGCAGAAAAAGTAGTTATCATTGGTACAGATTGCCCTAGATTGAATATCCAGATTTTAACAACAGCCTTTGAGGAGTTACACGCATTTGACCTTGTACTTGAGCCTGCGATCAATAGTGGATATTACTTAATAGGTTTGTGCCAACCCATCCCGGAGTTATTCGTTAATATTGAGTGGGGAACTGCTAAAGTATTCCACAAAACCGTGGATATTGCCCAGAAACTTAATTTATTACACGTGAACTTGTTGCCCTTAGCTGATGTTAACCGACCGGAGGATCTGCCAATTTGAGAACAAGCTCTTGCAGGAGAGATGGAGCGATCGTTCTAGGGAGTGGAATCAGAGGGGGGTCAATTTAGATAATGCAAGATAATTGAAAAAGTGCGTAGGCATTACTTTTCCATAAAGATGTGAGCCGATCGTCTTGAGGATGAGAATAAGCAGCAGAAGCAATAAAATCCTGTGGAATATCAGCACTGCTGAAATAGCTCCTTAAAACTTTTTGAGACTGCTTCAGGTTTAGCAACAATTTCAACAATTTTATTGCGTGCATCTGCTTCAAACAGCGCCTCAACAACAACTTGGGCGACTTTCTGCCTGGGGATGCTACCATCAAACAATGTATCTGCACTCTGCATCACGATGTGGTCGGAGTTGTCTTCATTCTTCAACCCTCCAGGCCGGACAATCGTATAAGTAAGACCACTTTTTTGAATATACTCTTCAGCTTGTTTTTTCCACAACAAAATTAGCCAAAACAAGTTCAGCGGATGGAAAAGTTGGGAAGTACACAAAGAAGAAACTAAGATGAGATGCTCAATTCCCTTTGCCTTAGCAGCATCTACTAAATTTTTAGTCCCTTCAAAATCCACTTTATAGGGGCCAGTGGGGTCAAAGCTAGGTTTTGCTCCAGTCGCAACCAACACAACTGTGCTATCTCCCAACGCGGCAGATAAACTTTCTGGTTGTAACACGTCGCCTACTACTAATTCGGCTTCAGGAGACAGAATACCCCTAGCTTTCTCTATATCCCGCACCAAGGCCCGGACGGGAATATTCCGCGCTATCAATTCTTGCACAATCCGGCGACCTGTTTCACCTGTTGCCCCTGCTACAAATGCTTTCATGATAAATGCTATTCTGGGAAACTATTGTGTGCTTGTTCAGTTCTTTATTTTAGTAATTTTATGGAACCGCTCGCAGATTAATGAGGTTTTGGTCAAAATGGAATCTGAATGCGAAATGACCCAGGTATGTGGGGAATCATTAAATATAGACTAACGCCAAAATATACAGTGATGCATTTATGCTTTCAAGAAAAGGCGAATATCAATCCTGGGAAATAACAGAAGCAATTTTACCTGTAGCATCCAGCCAAGAAGCCAAGGACACTTTAACAGAAACAAATGTAGCGACGCTTACAAAATTTTACGGTCGTTATCAAGATTTTATGGAAATGGCTGCCCCAGTAGAGAAAGTTGCTGAGTATCTCAATGCTCACGCCTCATGGTTTGCGCGCTGCGCTGAACCCATGAAGGTACAATCGCTTGGAGAAAATGGCTATGCTTTGGTAATTGGTCGTTTTGGTTCTTTTGGTTATGAAGTAGAACCGAAAATAGGTTTGGAATTGTTACCCCCAGAGGAGGGTATTTACCGCATTCGTACAATCCCCATTCCTGACTACCAACCGCCTGGTTATGACGTAGACTATCACGCATCTCTACAGTTAAAAGAAACCGATGTTTCCAACAGCATTGGTAAGGTTACAAGAGTTGAATGGGAATTGGATTTGATAGTTTATCTTCACTTTCCCCGGTTTATTCAGCGATTACCCCAGTCTATAATTCAATCTACAGGCGATCGCTTACTTAACCAAATTGTCCGCCAAGTTTCCCGCCGCTTAACTCGCAAAGTTCAAGAAGATTTTCATAAATCTTTGGAAATACCGTTTCCTGCTAATTCTAAACAAAAGCGGTAATTCAAGCACAAAGCCAAAGACACTCCGCCTCCGGTCAAAAGCGGAGCCAAAGACGCTCCGCCTCCAATCAAGAGTCAAAAAAACTCTGGACTTCTAAATACTTAACTATGCTTGAGTGAGAATTTTTTGGACAATTTGCACCCCAGTAACAGCCTGCCAAGCAAAAAGTCCCAAAAGGATAAAATTCAACAAAATGTGAGTTGCACGTGCCCAATTTGCCCCTTTCTGCATATAAGGAGACAAAGCAGCAGAAAATGCAATCAAACTCGTCATACCCAGGCCTGCTAGTAAGTGAGAACCGAAAAACAATTTGCCATTATTGATGTAAGTGACAGCCATAGCAGCGATTGCACCTGCTACCATCAAAGCTAGGAGTATAGACCCCATTTGGTAGTGTTTGACGTTATATCTACCTTTAATCAGTTGTTTCTTTTCTTCGCCCTGAGCATTTCTGGTACGCTGTACTTGCAGCCCCAAATAGGCAGCATAAATTGAGAGTGCTAATAGCGCCCACATCAGCACCGGATGAATGAAGTTCAGCCAATATTTTACCGACGTAGAAAGTTCCAGACTCATCGTGTTCTCGCCTAATCATTAAATCTTCATAAAAATTAGCATAACTCTATTTTCTGTGCTTAAATAGGCACAAATTAAAAGAGACTCACCATCCTCACCGACTATTTTCCTTCAGCCTCTTGCCAAAGTGGATAAACAATCTCAGACTAAATTTTGAGGGTAGACGAACAAAATCCCCTGTGTGGGATCTGATCCATGACTGAAAACAAAGATACTTTGCTGCTTAAAGCTGCTAAAAGTGGTGATATTAAAGGGCTGTGTGCGCTATTGGCTGCTGGTACGAGGGTGGACGCGTGCGATCGCCAGGGCACTACGGCGTTGATGTTTGCTACCAATTTAGGCTACACCGAAATTGTGCGATCGCTTCTGGATGCTGGGGCAAATATCAACTTGCCCAGAAAACTCTATGGTTTGACGGCATTGATGTTGGCGGCTAGTGCCAAACAGCTTGACATTGTGCAACTTTTACTATCTAGAGGTGCAGATATTAATGCCACTAATGAAGATGGCAGTACAGCTTTAATGGCAGCAGTACTCAAAGGTCATATTGATGTAGTGCGAGTTTTATTGGCTGCTAATGCCCAAGTTAATATTGCTGATAAAGATGATGATATGGCGTTGAAACTCGCCGTTAAGCAGGGAAAAATAGAAATTATAGAAGCAATTCTCCAAACTGGTGTTGATGTCAATATCCGCGATCAGGAGGGTGAGACACTCTTAATGCTAGCGGCAGACTTGGGACATCTGGAGATTGTGGAAGCACTGCTAGCTGCAGGGGCTGATGTGAATATGAAAAACGCTGATGGTGGAACTGCCTTATCGGCAGCAGCAGCGGCTGGACACAGTGCGATCGCAGCAGCTTTACTAGATGGAGGTGGTGAGATTAATCTCCAAGATAAAGATGGTGAAACTGCTTTACACCTTGCTGTTGTGGAAGGCTACATTGATGTCGTGCAAATATTACTTAACAGGGGTGCAGATGTCCAAATTAGCAACCACCTGGGTGATACACCACTGCTTGTAGCAGCATTGCAGGGACATAGCCATATTGTCGAGGCACTGCTATGTTCTGGCGGAGATATAAATGGGAAAAATCTTGGTGAAGTACCTTTGACGTTGGCTGCATCACAAGGACACACCCAAACGGTGCAAGTGTTGTTAGACTATAGTGCTGATGTCAACACTCTAGGGGATGATGGCAAAACTGCTTTGATTAAGGCAACCGAACACAAACACAAAGAGATCGTACATTTGCTGCTGGCAAAGGGGGCAGATGTGAATTTTCAAGACTCAGCGAGGGCCACATCATTGATGTGGGCTGCTTCAGCAGGTTATGGCGAAATTGTGCAGTTATTACTCCAAGCTGGGGCAGATGTGAATTTGAAAAATCGGGGCGGTTATACTGCTTTGATGATTGCAGAATTTAATGGTTATAAGAATGTGGTGCAGAGTCTGCAAAAAGCTGGTTCGCAAGAATAGTAATCTAATTTCTTCATCTAAAATATTTTCATAAATCTCTTGACAAATTATTAAATGAAGGTTAACAGCTTAAATACCAAGGAAGTTTAAAAAACCAAATCTAGGGCGAAGAAACAAAGAAAGCAAAACTCCGTCGTAGCTGTTGTGAACTTGCTACGGCGGAGAAAGAAAAAATTAAAACGCCAAAAGGGAGCAGACCAAATGCTTGCGTCACAAGGATAGAAAGAAAGCAAAAATGAAGAAGTAAATTTACCTTTTACTTTTTACCTTGTACATTTTACCTTTTACCTGCTCTCCCCCTTGGTGTTTCCTACTGTGCTAGATGTGCAAAATATATAATTTTTAATTGAACAGAAAAGTATTCTAACGATCATTTTTTATATTTTTATCCTAAAGGCTAAATACAAACAATCACCAAAAAAGGTTGATGTGCAAACGTTTGAGAGATCGCTACGGAAACTCAAAGAAAAATAAATAAAAAATTAAATTTAGTGAAATCACTATGGTGAATGCTCTGTCACCATAAACTCAAGCATTGACTCATGACTTGAACGAGTATAAATAGCCAATGATTATAAGATTTGCAGAACAACTAGTGTCATATCATCAGTGTTTTGTTTATCAGCACCGATGAATTGCTGAACTTGGTCAAATAGATAATCCACAATCTCCTCTGGCCCATTGCAGTATTTACAAGCCGTATTGAAGCCAGTAACAAAATTGTCTTCATCGAAGCGATCGCCACCAGCAGCAGCGGCATCAGTTAAGCCATCTGTATAGTAAATAATAGTATCTCCAGGCTCTAGCTGTGCCTGGGCATCTTCATATTGGCTGTTAGCATCCAAACCGATTAACATTCCCAAAGTATCTAAACGGGTGACAGTTTTTGTAGCTGCGTGCCACCATAAAGGAGGATTGTGTGCCGCATTGCTATAAGACAGAATTCGGCTGTGGGGGTTATATTCTGAGTAAAATAGTGTTACAAAGCGATGGGAATTTTCTAAATCCGCATACATAACTCTATTTAAGTTTTGTAGAATTCTGGCGGGGGAATTACCATGTAGCACTTCTCCTCGTAGCATTCCTCGCATCATCGTCATAATCAGCCCAGCAGGGACACCTTTGCCCATGACATCTCCAATAACCAAACCCCAGCGACTAGTTTCGGTGCCACCTTTGATTTTGGGCTGAATCTTATTATGATTGGTAGCAATAAAGTCGTAGTAGTCTCCGCCAACGCGATTGGCAGGTTTACAGCGTGCCGCTAGGACTGCACCAGGAATTGTAGGGCATTGACGTGGTAGAAGTCGCCGTTGAATTTCTGCGCCAATTTCTAGTTCTTGGTCTAGGCGTTCTTTTTTTCTTAGTTCTACAGCTAGTTCATCGTTTTCGATCGCTACCGCTGTTTGGTCTGCCACTAACCTAACTAACTTTTGCCTGGTTTCTGTCCAACTATATTCTGGATCGCGGCTCAAGACATAGAGCCATCCCCGTTCTGTATGCTTTACCAGAATCGCTGTACCAAAGATTTGCACATCTGGACCCAAATAGCGATGCATCTGGTCATCCAAAATCCCCGTGGCTTTCGCTAGGGGGGCAGTATTGGGTAAAAGCGTGATTTGACTACTGGCTATTTCTAGCGCTTTGCGGATATTCTTGCGCTGGCCACTATCTTGCCAATGTAACTGTTCTAACCTGACTTGACCATTAGGTTTGTAGAGAAACAGGGCGCTACCGTCTGCATCTGTTACTCTTGTTGCCATCAGCGGAATCAGTTCCAAAAACTGATTCAAATTATTGAAACTTCTCAGGGCAAATCCTAAAGAACTTAGCAAATCTTGAATTTTGTTCTGTTCCCGGTGCAACCTTGCGACGAGTTCTTTGAGTGCCACGACTGGTGTGACATCTGTGGTGGCACTACTATTATTATCAGTGGGTTGAGAGGGCAGTTGAGACACAGGCACAGGTATTATTGCACTTTATATTGGCAGATTTTAGATTACTTATAAATCTTTTAGCTTTGGCATTGCTAAACCATATTTAGACAAGACTTGCTATTTTAGCAAGAGTATAAAGACGTAACAGACAAATTTTATAAGTATTTTATCTGCTTATTGTGTTTTTGATGGAATATTAGTAATTTCATATCATGTATTTTTAGTCCAAATTCTACCCGTAAAAATTACTAGTTTTACTGATGTATCAGAAAGTTTTTCATTTTTTCATAACTTAATTACCAAAGCATATCTCTAAAGTCATAAAAATACTTTATTCAAAGAATAATTTATAACGTTTTCAGAGGAGCTGTTTGGGCAGAAGCAACTAAGAGACTAGAAGTCTTTTGAATTAAAATCTCTCTCTATAAGCACTCAAATTGAGCTCGATTTGTTAAAAAACAGACTTTCACTCATCCCCAAATTTGAGAATATATCAATAAGTTTTCAAATACTGAATTTGTATACCATAATTGCTGGGATAATCGCCAAGATTGAGCTTTTCCATTTTTACTTTCTCATTTTGTGAATTTTGAGTTGCTGAATAGACAAAATTTAACCCCATCAAAACGGGATAAAAGCGAAGCAACTTTATCTTCTTGGTCTGATGTAATAAAGTTAAACCATTAGTCTGTGATTATTCTAGGGGTAAGTCATTTGGTAAGTGTTAAGATATGAATAGAATAAATGACATTAAAAATAGAAGAAATATCTTCCAAAAACTTTAAGTCAAAAGCCAGAAAAAGTGTTTTCATTTAATCATCAGAATTCAAACCTATCAAGAGACGTTGCACAAACCAGTTGCCATAACCAACACTAAACACCTATGGAGGGGAAACCTTCCGCAGCGCTGAAATCACCCGCGCTGGTTTCCTAACGCACTGCTTACCACTGAGACTGCTGTCTATCCTACAATATAGTAGTTGTATTTGTGGGTGTGAGCGTCTCGATTCCCTTTTCAATTGCTGCAAGATGAAAGTCTAGGGGCTTTTGTATGTCGCACTAAATACCCTACTACTACATTTAAAAAGCCCGTTTAAGACTTCAATAAGGGCATTAGCTAGAAATTTTAGCAAAACTTACCCATTTATTGTGACAAATTCATAATTTTAGAACTTGAGCTGTTTCTAGTTAGTTCAAGTGATAATAACAGATCAGTCATCCCTAAATTTATCAGCTTTAGAACTTACGAAAAAATCGCTAAAAAGCTTAATTTATCGAATCTCCTTCTCTGTTAGAGGTTTACGCCAACGCGCAGTGTCTCCCAGAAAAGAATCATACAGTATTGCCTAAGCCCTAAGTTTGTTAAGAAAAATTTTTAACTCGAAATTTTTTAACTAACCACTCAAGAGAGCTTCGACAAACTCATAGCTTGAAAAGGGGCGTAGGTCTTCAATTCCTTCGCCAGCACCAATAAAGCGAATGGGTAAACCTAGCTGCTGCACAACGGCAAGGGCAACACCGCCTTTGGCAGTGCCATCTAGCTTGGTTAAGACAACACCACTGAGTTGGGCAGCTTGGGAAAAAACTTCGGCTTGCCGCAGTCCGTTTTGACCTAAAGTGGCATCTAGAACCAATAGTGATTCTACCTTGGCATTTGGGGCTTTTTTAGCGATAATTCGCCGGATTTTACCGAGTTCGTCCATTAAATTTTTCTTGTTTTGCAGTCGCCCAGCTGTATCTACAAGAAGCAATTCGGTTTGACGCGCTTGGGCGGCTGCGATCGCATCAAATACAACTGCTGCCGGATCTGTATTCTTTCCCGGATTAGCAATTACATCCACGCCACTTCTACGACCCCAAACCTTCACCTGTTCTACGGCGGCGGCACGGAAGGTGTCTGCTGCCCCAATCAGGCATTTATAGCCAGATTTTTGTCCAAGATGGGCAATTTTACCAATAGTGGTGGTTTTACCGGCACCATTCACCCCAGTAATTAACCAAATATTCAAGGTTTCTTTTTCTGGGGTAAAGGTAGTTTTGTGAGAGGTTTTGCTCGGTGTATCCAGCATATCCCGAAGGATTTTTTTCAGGAAAGCGATCGCTTCTTCAGGTGCGGTAACTTCTTCTCGAAGTTTTGTCTGTAGGGCATTGATAATAAAGTCTGTCGCCTCTACACCAACATCAGCTTGCAAAAGCAATGCCTCAATTTCCGTCACAGCAGCAAGGTTTAGCGGCCCTTGACCAACGATTGCCTTCAGTTGGTTGAGAATACTACGGCGAGTTTTATCTAATCCTTGCCGGAGCTTTTTTAGCCAGGTAATTTCTTCAATCGAAACGTCTTGTGCACTTCTACCTTGAGCTGCTAGAACTTTCGCCGACCAGACAAAGCCATCATCAAATACCAATCCAGGAATTTCTTCTTCTGTCTCTAAGGTTGTCGCTACTGGCTGTACTACCTCCGGTTCTGGAACTTCAATGGCGGTGGCTATCAGTTGTTCTAGCTTGGCTTGCCGTTCTGCCGCCGCCCGTTCTAAGAAGGATGGTGCTGTTGGCTGTGTTGCTTCTGGCGTAGCTAGTGGTTCGGTGGGTGTTGATTTAACTTCACTCACCGCGAGTTCTGGGTTTTTGACATCTGGCTGTTCGGTAATTGCTGCCACTGAGGAATCTTCTGTAATTTCTTCCTCACTAGCAGGTTGTATAACTTCTGGCTGTGTAGTTTCTATGGTTGTATTAGCAACTTTCTCAGTTGCTTCTGGTTCAGCGATTTTTGCAGTTACCGTTTCTGCAGTTTCAGGTTGTATTGATGGTGCTAAGGTATCTGCTAGATCAGGTGGGGTTTCTACTACCTCGACTTGCTGTTTTTGCTGAATATTTTTGTAGGCAGCTTTCGCAAATGCCAATAAGTCTGCCGTTGTGTCTGGTGCAGTTTCAACAGTTGGTGTTGAGGTTTCGGCTGGCTCTGGTTGGGGCTCTTGTGTAGGAGGAGTTTCTTCCTGTTTTTTATCAGAGGGAGTGTTAGAGGAATCGTTATGTTGACGACGGAACCAATTAAAAACCATTGCAGCAGTATTAGTTATATGAGTTATAAGTTATGAGTTTAATTTAACTTTGCACTTTTTCTTGGGTGAAAACTTCTGGGTTATCCTCACCTTTCAACACCAGTTTAAGGAGAATCGTTACAACAGAGAGTTTTTTGCGTTAGCGCAGCATTTATTTTGACTCCAAAAGGGAGAAGTTTCCCTTGGAGGAAGCCGCAGAAGCGGCTACAGACTTTTTTCCACAGCAGTATAGTGAATTCCGCAAAAGTACTACGCAGTTTTTTTCTGCTCAGTGACTCGGCGCAAAACACCGTTAATAAAGCGATGACCATCGTCTCCACTGTAGCGTTTGGCTAGCTCCACAGCTTCGTTGATGGCGATACTGTCTGGAACTCCTAAAAACTTCATTTCTGCGACAGCTATTTGCAAGATATCGCGGTCAATTTGAGCGAGACGAGTTACTTGCCAATCTACTAAGGCAGCAGAAATGAGTTCATCTATAATATGTCGATTTTCGTTGACGGTAATTACAAGCTCTTTAGCATAATTCCGAACTCCTCTGTCCTGATTAGCTAACTGAATCAATACTGGGAAATCAACTGCTGTACCCAACTGATTGATTGCTGTCTGGGTGCAGGCGATCGCTTCTTGAAGCATGGTTCTAGCAGTATTGAGGTCGGAGGCCCGAGTTTGGCTACTTAAGAGGCGATCATTACTGCGTTGTAGTTCACCTGCGGCATTATCGAGGGTATCTTGTACTTCTGAGGTCAGAGTGCGTACTGCTCCTAGTAGCAACTTGGATACTAGTTGATCGTCTTCCAATTTCTCTAATTTCTTGGGGTTAACTGGCAATTGGCTGAGGCTTAAAAGCGCCAATTCACGAGCAATTTGCTGGGGTTTACGAGGTTGCATAAAACTGAGGGGTGATTGTGCGAGAACTGATTAACTAGGCAAGACAAACTTATAATTCTATCAATTTTGGCACAGTTAAACAACAACATTACGCATTTGCTTGTGACTATGCCAGATTGATTTTAAGTTTCTTCAACGGGAATAACCTGCTGCTTGATTTCGTCGTGTTTCACTTCCAATGTAGACTCTTTGGAGAAAACCAAAGACGTATTAGGTGCGACAATGCCATCTGATATAACTATTTTAAAGGCGTCTTCAATCGACATGGAGAGCTTCATCACCTCGTCTTCAGGAACGACTGCGTACCATCCGGTAGTCAGATTTGGGGTGGTGGGGATAAAAACACTTAGCACAGAACGAGATATCTGGGCTTGGATATCACTTCATGAAAAGCAAGATCCCTGACAACTTTTACGAAGTCAGGAATCTGTGTAACACATCTGTGCGCCTTATGATTTTGCGATCGCCATACAAGAAATCCTTCTAATCTCCAGCTATCTTCACGCCGCATCAACCTGTGTAGTTTCAGAATCTACGCATTGCACCTGTTGTGTACTTTCTTGTACCAAAATTGCTGTTGTATCTAAATTAGGTTTTGGTAAATATTTGATTTCCCAGACTTTGAGCAAAATCAAGTATTCGTAGAATGCCTGCAATGTACACCAAGCGACCCCGGCGCGTCCATCTAAACATCCACCTAAGATAAAATACATATATACAAACCGTAGTAACGGCCTGGCAGGCAAACGCAAAGACAAATCTTTCAGGGCACGCCGTCTTTCGACTTCCGATTTACCAAAGAATAAATCCTGCCAGTTAACTTTTCCCTGTTCTAGCTGATACAATGTTTCTTGAGCCTCATCCGTAGAATAACGGTTGTGCTTGTCAATCCAGCGGCTCAAACCTTTGCTGCAAGTGTAGTGTGGGTATGTTTCTTTTAAAAAACTAGTTGCACCCTCACAAACTTCCCGCTCAGTATGACCGTAATCTGTAAACCACACTTTCCCGTGGCGGAAGAGTCGCATTTGGTAACGGGGATACTGTGTGCTGTAACGAATCCAACGATTCATGAACATGACGCGTTCAGCCACGTAGTAACCGATGTAGTCTGGATTCTGACTTGCCTTTTCGCATTCTGCAAACAGTTCTGGTGTCATGCGCTCGTCAGCTTCGAGAATATAAACCCATTGATGCTTCGGGGGAATAGATTCTAACATCCAGGTGCGTTGGCGTCCGTGGCTTTCAAAAGCGTGTTGGACAACGCGGATGGGATAGCGACTAGCGATTTCCACAGTGCGATCGCTACTGCATGAATCCACAACAATGATGTCATCTGATAACATCGCCGATTCGATACAAGCAGCAATATCTAGTTCTTCGTTATATGTCAGTATGTAAATTGAGAACATTACTCAAGTTTTATAGCGATTTTACTCAGCGATCATTGCTTTTTTATTGTTATTAGCTATTAGGCGCATGGCAGTATCAGCCGTCAATAATGGTCAATAATGTTTGAATACGTCCTACTGCCATGCCAATAGTAGATTAGCGTGCGGCAGCTCTAGGTTTACCACCTTGTACAGCACCTCTACCTCTTAAGCCTGTCCAGCCGATAATAATGTAACCAATGGACAATATCAAACTGCTAATACCAATCCGCAGTCCAGACTTCCAAGCAGTGTCTTTAGCTTGTTGCAGTGCTTCGTCTCGGCGCTGGCGAACTTGGCTCAGTTGTTGAGTTTGCAGCGTTTGAACATCTGTTTGTTGTTCGATAGCTTTGTCAAGTACTTGGGGATTTGTTTTAGCCTTCTTCAGTAACTCTTTTATATTTGCGGGAATTTGAGGGCTTTCAATTGCTTGCTTATATTTTTGGTCATCTTTGAGGATTTCACTAAACTGAGCTTTGGTTTGGTTTCGCAGCTGGTCAAGTTGCGCTTTTCCTTGCTCAGTATTCAGTTGTGCTTGCAATTGCGATAACCGAGTGTTCAGTTGATTTTCTGCTTGGTCTGCTTCTTGGGTGATTCGGTTGAGTGTTTGAGTCTTGGCTTGATTGACGTTATTTAGATGCAGGGGAAAAATCAGCAAGAACATCAACCCTAAAATACTGGAGATAATCGCGGCGGGAAATCTTAAATCGATACCTTGGGGGCGATCACTTACCGGATCAGCATTCTCAATCCAATAGGCAGCAAATAGAAGCCCCAAACCGACTAGAGGAACAATTCCTCGATCGACGAGCGCGGTTCCCAAATTGATTTGCCATACGCGATCGGTGGGTTGAAAGGGTAACAACAGAATCAAAAAGTCAACGAAAAATGACAAAATGCAGATTATTCCAACTACCTTAAGTGTGAGAGCAGTACTCACGGAAGTAAAACGGTTAACCATAGTTTTTCAAACTGGTGGTGAATACGAGTGATTTTCATATTTCAAGCTACTTGAATATTGTGCCCATGACTATGAGTATTGTGTAAAAACACAAAGCAGATTCAATATTGCTAAAGGCTATCTGCCTCTTGGTTTTCAACTAGGCCACAGTAACATTTGTTATCTCCAGTGTCTTCCGGAAATTCATGGTATTTTAATATACTAATTTGATGCGGGGCCGAAGGAACACACTCATTAATTACCCAATCTCCCCGATCGCAGTTCTGAATCGGTTGTAATACAGACTTTTTATAAGGGATCGCAGTTGTGCATTGGTATAAACTTAAATCAAAACCTTTGCAATCAGGTTATATCGACCTATCGTCCGATTTGAGCAAAGAAGCAATTATTACTGAGAGTATATGCTACTATATTCAATTGAATTTATACTTATTCGATATTTTTGCGAATATCTCGCTTGCTGGATTTACAGTAGTTCTCTTTTGCATGAAGTACAAAGCTACGGATTTTAAGGTAGGAGGTAGAAACTCTTTATATTTGATGCGTCAGTCCGGCATTTTGTACCTCAGTTACTTACAAACTCTTGGATTTATACTCTTTTTTGCTAATTCCTCAAAAAATGAGCAAATCGGAAATAATAACTAACAATCAGGTGTGAACTTTACTAAAATCAGTTCGTCGATAATTTACGGAAAGCAAAAAGAGTGAATTTGAAGGAGTCAGACTCTGAAAGGCTTTGAATTCAAAGGTGTTGAAAAACTTATTGGCCCAATAGCCGCGCTTCTCGGGTTTGTGTATTTGTTGCAATGGTATATTGGAGACCTGCGATCGCCTTCCGATCCCATCTTTGAAAGTAAACAGCCGCCTTTGGTGATGAAAGAGGGCGACCCTTATATTCGCGCTTTAATGCGAACTATCTCGGCAAGTGAAGCTAGTGGAAATCGTCCCTATTCGTTGTTGTATGGGGGACAGCAAGTTAACGACCTCAGCCGACATCCTGAGATATGCGTCGCAATTCTCACAGGTCCCAACATAGGTAATTGTTCTACCGCTGCTGGCAGATACCAAATTATCAACATTACTTGGTATCGTTTAGCTCCTCGTTATCACCCAAAGCCGATGCGGATGATGTTTTGGACTGCTTATAGTTTTGAAGCAGAATATCAAGATGTAGTAGTTTACCGTTGGTTAAATGATTCTAAAGTTTGGGGAATTAATATTTCGCAACTGTTGCGTCAAGGAAAGTTAAATGATGTTTTGCGGCGACTCTCTCCCACCTGGACAAGTCTAGGATATGGCATAGAGACTAATTCTGTTAGTAACTCTTTGCCTAAAGTTTATCAGAAAATGTTGCAAGAGGAATTAACCGCAGCTAAACAACCAAAAGTCCCGATACCACCATCCCCAACTCCTTCTAGCAAGCCAGTAAAAAAGTAGTAAGATTATCTTAATTTTTAACTTGCTGTAGACAAAAATAATTTGATATTTTGCACAAATGCCAAGGGGTTTTCAAAGTGGATATTGTGTCCGGTATTGCTAATTATTTTGATCTGAGCAAATTTACATATTTTAGCCATTTCTGTATTAATAGATATAAATTTCTGATCGTATTCACCGACTAGTAAAAGCATGGGAATTATGTTGCTTTGTAGCTTTTTCCATAAGGAAGGTTGACATCCAGTACCCATAAAACGCAGAGATTTATCTAATTCCTGTGGATTGTTCTGCAACCGACTTTCTACCATGCGATCGTATTCTGGATGATTTTTTATATAACCAAAAATCGGCTGATTATACCAATTTGATAGAAAAGCGGCAAAATCACTTTTTTCAAAATTTATTGTTAATTTTCTACCTATTTGTATATCGATTTTAATCCGTTCTAATTGTTCTGTTACTGTTGTTAAACCTGGAGAAGCAGACTCAAGCACAACTTTATGAAAACGTTCTGGAAAATGCAGGGTTAGGTATAAAGCCAATCTTCCACCCATTGAATAACCAACTAAAAAGCATTTAGCAATTTTTAATTCATCCAGTAAGTTGATTAAAGCATGAGCAGTATTTGTCATTGTATAGTACTCGTCCTCACCTACAACTTGAGTTTTGCCGTGTCCTGGAAGATCAAGTGTCAAGTAAGAAAAATCGTTAACTAGTAATTTTGTAGCTTGATCAAATTCGTTAATGTTACCCATAAAGCCATGCAAAAAAAGAATTAGTGGTTTATCTAAAGTGCCAGTTAAAGAATAATAAAATTGATAATTTTTTAGAATCATAGTCTAGCTAAAAATTATCATTGCACAGCATATTATTTGATAAAATAAGCTTTTACCTCGTTACCTTATAGTGAAAAAAAGAAAGTCTATAAAAATAGTTTGTCTACCACCTGGCAATATAATGTTGTTGGGGTAAATGTCACAATGCACTATTAAATTTTGATGTATCACTGTTAGTGCATCAGCAATTTTGCAAATGCATTTTACATTATTTTCTAATCTTTAAGGCAAAAATCGATCTAAAGCAGCTTTTAACTGTTTAATTTCAATATCAATATTACCCTCTTGTGCGGCTCTACCAATACATTCAGTTAAATGTTCATCCAAAACAATTCGCGCTACTCGATCCAATGCGCCTCGCACTGCGGCAATTTGCAGTAGAACATCAGGACAAGGGGCACTTTGCTGCACCATTGACTTAATACCTCGAACATGTCCTTCTATACGCGATAATCGATTGACAATTCGCCGTAAAGATTCTTCGCTATGGACGTGAGGATGAGCTAACTCTCCAGTTCCATGAGTACGATTTCTATGCTCGTGGTCTAGATTGTGATGCTGGGAATGTTCTACTTGCTGGGATGTTGGCAAAGATTCCTTACCTAATCGGTTTGATCCATTCATGGGCTATCAAAAGACTTGTTTTATTACGATCCTAGTTTAGTACTCGACCAACCTAAAATTTATAGGTGAAAGTGGTTCTTATTCACTTAACTTTACTGCTGACGATTGGCTTTTTCTTGAGGAATAATCTCCGTTACTACCCTACCGCTAGAACTGCCACCTTTGACAACAATATTTTCTGTTTGCAGATTACCAACTGCTGTTTCACCGACAAAATTTAATGGTGGGTCAATTTGTCGGTAAACAACATTTCCCTGAGCTTCAACTAACTTATTATCTAAATACCAAGTTAGTGTATTGGATCTTAGAGACTGGCGACGCAGACCAACGGCGTTGACATTACCTGTTAAATAAACAGTTTTTTGTGGTATTTTCATTTCACCTTGGTTAGCTGTCGCTGTAACGTTTTCGGCACGCTGGAACATTCGTGTCGGCGAGTTTGTGGTGACAGTTTCTGCGTTCATGTTCCAGGTCATAGAGTTACTAGCTATTTGCAATGGTGGATCTAGTAATTCTAGTTGAGCATTCTTTTGGACAGTGGCAATTTTCGTTTTTAAGTTGACTTCGGCAGAATTTCCCTTACCGCGATCGCTAATTTTATTATCTTTGTAGCGGTCAATTTCTAGAGGGCGATCGCCAATCAGTTTTTCTTCTTTAATATTCCAGATTAAATGTTCAGTTCTCACTTGCATCTGGGGATCGATAGAATTTGCTACTACTCCTCCAGAAAATTCCATCCGCTGTTCGCGGGTTTTAACTCGCACTTCCTGTGCTACTGCTTGTAGTTTTTTATGAGTACCGTTAATCTTGTTACGAACAATTAACAAATCTTCTTTGGGACGCCATTCTAATTCATTACCTTGCAACACAATCCCATTACTGGGATCTGTGGCAAATATCTTACCTTTAAGAAACAATTGTTTTCCATCTTGTTCAATGTCTGCTACATCTGCCTTAACTTGGTAAACAATTTTGCCATCTTGATATAGTTCACCATAAGGATTTTCAGCCTGACCAATTTGTTTTTCTTTAGTGTATTTTGCAGTTTTAGCCCTGACTTTCCAAATTGGTCTTCCCACTTCATCTGCTTGTTCTAGGGTGACATCAAAGAAAGTTAAATTGCTATCTCGATCGGATGAATCTGCAGTATTTTTTTGGTCAGCTAGCGGGGATTTGCCCCCGCAGGCGACTAAACCAAATATTAATAAAAGTAAAATAAGAAAGGAGGGAGTGGAGGATAAATTTTGAGTTTTTCTTTTTCCCCATCTCCCTCTTTTCTGAAATTGATACGCCATTATTCTTGGATTTCTAGGTGTTCGTCACTAGTTCTAGGGTCTTCCAAAAAACCGATACCAGATAACGGTCGGTATGGATAGCTTTGGCGAGGGGTTTTTTGAATATCTTCTTTGATAGCTTCTAAATCAATGTAGCGATCGCTTACATTAATTAAGCTGTCGCTGGTCATCGAACGCAAGCTCACAACTTCTACCCGCACGCCACGATAGCTGACTGAATTTACCGCATAAGCCAAATCCCCATCACCGCTAACTAAAACTGCGGTATCATAAGAATCTACTAGTGCCATCATGTCTACTGCGATTTCTACATCCAGGTTAGCTTTTTTCGAGCCATCTGGTAGCTGGACTAAATCCTTAGCAATGACTCGATAGCCATTGCGACGCATCCACAGCAGAAACCCCTGTTGCTTCTCGTTTGTCCGATCTACGCCAGTGTAGAAAAAAGAACGCAGTAATCTAGAACCTCCTGTTAATCGACATAATAACTTCGTGTAATCTATTTCAATACCTAGTTGCAGTGCAGCATAAAATAAATTTGAGCCATCAATAAATATGGCGACCCTACCCCGATTCTCCAAAACTTGTTCTGGCGTAAATATTGAATCGTTTTCCAAATTATTCAACATCATTGTGATACCTCAATTTTTTATCCCTGTTATTTTTGATACAAATTACCAACTTTTAGATGCTAGTCACAGCGGCTTATGATAATGTTCTGCGGCTAATTTAAATTGAGCCACGATAAATTTTGTGAGAAAATAAAAAATTGAACAAAATCAGAGTTTGATAAGGACTAATCGTTTTTCGGAGGTTCTATTCGCTGAAAAACAGGTTGGTGTTTACCCAACTGTTTTTTGCTCGATAGTAGCCCCCATGTAGCATGGGTGGCAAAAGGAGCGGTAACTGAACTTTGTATTTGATCGTTAAAGTTTATTCCAAAGCCTAGCTGCTGATAAATATCGCTGCTGATGTTCGGAATAATTGGGGATAGCAGATAAGCTGCTAGTCTAACTGATTCTAGAACTGTGTAGAGAACCTTTTCCACCGACTCCTGTTGTCCCTGTTTATATAATGACCAAGGAGCTTGTTCATCAATAAACTTATTACTGGCTTGTGCCAGTGAAAGTATGGCCACGCAGGCTTGACTGAAGGCTAGCTCCTCATATGCCTGTTTTACCTGTTCCCCTAGACGTAAACCAATGGCTTTCAAAGGATTTTTGTCAGGAATCGCTTCATTACCTATTGATGGGAGATTATTCTCAGCACAGTACTTCTTCACCATGCTCAAGGTGCGATTGAGCAAATTACCTAAATCATTTGCCAAATCTGCATTCAGAACATTAATGAACCTAACTTCATTAAAATCTCCATCCTTGCCAAATTCGATTTCCTTAAGGAAGTAATAACGAACGGCATCACTACCATAGCGCTGAACTAACGCCACAGGATCAAGGGTGTTACCCAGACTTTTGCCCATTTTCTGCCCGTCTTTGGTCAAAAAGCCATGCCCAAATACTCTCTCTGGCAAGGGTAAGCCAGCCGACAATAGCATTGCTGGCCAGTAAACTGCATGGAAGCGTAGAATATCTTTACCAATTAGGTGCAGGTTGATCGGCCACCATGTTTCTAAAGCATTTGCTAAAGTCGGTTCTGCATCTGGTTCAACTAATGCTGTGACATAACCTAGCAGCGCATCAAACCAGACATAAAGGGTGTGCTTAGGATCGACTGGTACCGGAAAACCCCAATCTAAATTCACTCGTGAAATAGAAAAGTCTTGCAGTCCTTGATTAACAAAGCTGAGAACTTCGTTGCGCCGACTTTCTGGTTGAATAAAATCCGGTTTAGATTGATAAAATTCTGTCAGCTTGGTTTGATATTTGGATAAGCGGAAAAAATAGTTTTGTTCGTCTCGCCACTCCACTTCTTTGTTAGTATGAATTGGGCAACGGTGTCCTTCTAACAGATCCCGTTCTTCTTTGAATTCTTCGCAGGATACGCAGTACCAGCCTTGTTGTTGTCCCTGGTAAATATCACCAGATTCCCAAACTCGCTCAAAGAATTCTTTGACGATCGCTTGATGACGAGGCGCAGTAGTCCGACTAAAGCGATCGTATTGAATGTCTAATAATTCCCATAAACTCACGAAACTAGGGACAATTTCATCACAAAATTCTTGTGGTGCTTTCCCTAAACTTTCTGCCGATCGCTGAATTTTTTGCCCATGTTCATCTGTACCTGTAATTAGTAATACCCGATGCCCTAGTAACCTGTGAAATCGTGCTACTACATCGGCTGCGATCGTCGTATAAGCACTGCCTATATGAGGGACATCGTTTACATAATATAGGGGTGTAGTCAGCGCAAATGTATTTTCTGTTTTATTCACTAGATTCATGCAAAATAAAAATGAACTTATTAAAACGTTTTACATCTTAGTTTTTGGCGGAAAAACCACGCAATTATACAATATAATTCCTATTTTTTCCAATAATGCCTTCATCCTAGCAAATTTATCAGGTCAAGAATTGTTTGGTAATATGCATCAATTAAACTCATTTTTACCTAAAAAATGGAAATTAACTAATCATAATTTTTTTGAATAGTTTCTATTAGATATTCTTGTGCTCAAGAATACATAATTGAGAATGCAGAAAATCTAGTTGCTTTTGCAGATTAGATATTTCTATCTTAAGACGGTCATGGCAACAGTAAAGAAATGTAAAAATTAAATTCAGACGAATTGCCATATTTACCGGAAAATATATTGATTAGGTATGAGTGGAAATAGCCCCCTAGAGATTTCTCGCGCTTTGGTGGCGGCATTCTCAACACAAATGTTCCGCTATTACGAAGACCGCATTCCCCGAGATGCGAGCGTCTTAGTAGTCAGCAATCATCGCAGCTTTATGGATGCACTGATTTTAATGGCGGCGTTATCGAGTCCGATTCGCTTTGCTTGCCATCACTACATGGGACAAGTTCCAGTCATGCGGGAGATTGTCACCGGTCAATTGGGGTGTTTTCCCTTGAAAGAAACTCAAAACCGCCAGCAAAGCTTTTTTTCGCAGTCAGAGGTGCTATTGCAGTCTAAGCAAATGGTGGGAGTATTTCCAGAAGGGACTGCACCAATGGTGAAATTTACTCAGCCAAATCAGGTAGGTGAGTTTCAGCGGGGATTTGCCCATTTGGCATTACGAGCGAATGTGCAAGATTTAGCTATTTTGCCGATCGCGATCGCCTCCTTAGAAGAGGTAAACACGAATGGCTTCCCTTTAAGATTTTTGACTGTATTCGACCCTTCAGAACCTTTATTTAATCAAAGTGGTTGGCATCCCTTGGTAATTTATCGTCGAGTTGCGGTGTTAATCGGTCGTCCTTATTGGATTACGCCCCAACATCATAAAAAATATCATGGCAAACAAGCCAGAACTGTTGTGGCTGAACTGACGGAACACTGTCACGGCGAAATTAGTAATTTACTGCGTCAAGGTTGCTATTAAAATCAAAAGCACTGAAGCTTTTATAAGCAATGATCAGCAGTTCAAAAGTTTTATATCAATGACCAATGACTATCACAGAAGTTGAGCTAAACCCTTGTTTTCTAACTCCTAAACGAGTACAGCCAGAGTATCCACTATTGGTATATTTGCCAGGAATGGATGGAACTGGTCAACTATTGCGATCGCAAACTGCTGGATTAGAAGGTGGCTTTGATGTCCGTTGTTTGGCGCTTCCCCGCAAAGACCTTAACACTTGGGAGGTACTAACTAAAAGTGTATTGGACTTGATCGATGCTGAATTAAAAAAAAGCTCTCAAAGACCAGTTTACCTGTGTGGTGAGTCCTTTGGTGGTTGCTTGGCAATGAAAGTGGCAATCCAAGCACCCGATTTATTTAAGCGAATTATCCTAATTAACCCAGCTTCAGCCTTTCAGCTTCGCCCTTGGTTAAGTTGGGCATCCCAATTAACTTACTTAGTACCATCAGGATTGTATGATGTTGGCGCACTAGGCTTGTTGCCATTTTTAGCATCTTTGTCACGCATTTCTCAAAGCGATCGCCACGATTTGCTAAAAACAATGCGTTCTGTACCTGCAGAAACCGTTCTTTGGCGGTTGTCTTTACTGCGAGAGTTTCATATTGATCAGGAACAGTTAAGGCGTTTAACTCAACCAGTTTTGTTGATTGCTGGTGCTAGCGATCGCCTTTTGCCTTCTGTAAGTGAAGTCAACCGGATAGCGAATATCTTACCAAATAACAAGATTGTAGTGTTGCCCAATTGTGGACACGCTTGTTTGCTAGAGCAAGATACTAATCTCTATAAAATTCTTAAAGATAACGACTTTTTAGAAAGTAATGCTGATATGGGTACAGGGCAAGAGGTAAGAGGATAGGGTGAGGAGCGATCGCTGTTTTGCCAAAATGGGTAGGCTTGCTCTCAAAAGCGTGCTTGTTAGGGACTTCCAGAAATTAAATTATTCAATTTTGTAAGCGAAGACGATCATTAAATTCTTCTTCCCCTACTTTAAAAGTGCCCTCTGCTTCCTCTTCTATCATCTTATGAAAATGAGCAATCGCACAGCGTAACTTTTGGTATCATTGCTCATTTTACCCCATACCCTTTTCACTCTTACAACTGAAATTCACTACTACTAGCTATTAAAACTCGCTTTACAAGGTAATGGATTAGTTCAATTTCGCAGTTTAGTAAATTAGCTTCTTTAGTAAAAGGATATATCGATTTTGCATTGTCAAAATCATTCTCATTTTTAGTGTGTACTATTCTACATCTAACATCATAGATTCGTTTTGCTATGCTGTTTCTTAATATTTCATCATTATCATTTAAAGCCAATGGCTCTAAATCCAGCATTTTATCCTTTTCCTTTTTTGTTAAAAAAGATTTTAGTCTTTCATTTTTTTCCAAATATTCTTTAAGTAATGAGATTTGAATACATTCTTTGAGTGTTGCTTCTAATTGGGAAATTTCAGTTATAAAACCTCTAGCCAAACTGGATTTTACTATACTTAGCACTTTTATTACATTGTTATCGTTATGAATGTTAAATCCAGGCGTTTTCATTAAATTTTGAATTGTACGTGTAGCTTTTATTTGTGAATAAGTGGAGAAATAAAACTCTATTACCTGATAGTAGGCTAGGTACTGTAACAAAGGCATTTCATTAGCACTTCGGGCATACCAATAAAGGGACAGAGCTTCCTTATCATACTGGCATACTGGGTACTTAATATTTAAAGTAGTTTGAGCATCGTGTTGTAAAATATTTTCTTCTTGAGTTTGAATACGTTGAACAGTTAAAGGCAACCCTAAAACCAAATCAATCTGAAAAAATATAGAATTTGCGTATTTTTCAAGATAGCTAACAGTTTTATCTTGTTGTGTTATATTCAAACCACTAATCTTTAAAGAAATACTGTCATCCTGTATATTACCCAGTAAAGTTTTTGCTATATCAGAAATAGGGCTAATCAATATAGTAATATTTAAGCCCTCAGATGAGTTATATGTTAACTCTAATTTAGTATCATTATCATACGAAATGTTATTTATAGAATTTCTTGAATTATCTAAATTAAAAAGACGGTCATAATTTTTTTGAATTGAAGATTTGTCCAGTGAATTAATCAAAACTTCAATATATTTATCTTCATAGGAACATATTCCATTATAACCAGACAGAAATTTATAATTTTCAAATTTATGTTCTAAAAGTATTCCTGCTTTTCTTGCATTACTAATGCTAATTGGTACACTTCTTTTACTACGTCCTTCCTGTAAGAATATTTCTAAACCTTCACTATTGTCATTATCATATATAATCTTTTTATATTCAATATTTGCAATTTTGCATCTTTCTTCAATTTTTGTTTTCAATGATTCAAAAATTTGTTCAATATCGGGTATAGTATCTAACTGAACTCTTATTTTCTCCATACTTATTATTAATTCATGAAGTTGCTCCCTTAACTTTGCATCTGAGTAAACATCTGAAAAAGTAAGCTCAGTCAAATAATACTCTATGTCATTTTTGGCGTCGAAAAGAACATCAAAAATCATAATTTAAATATTTTTAATAGATAAGTATGTTCAGTAATTTTACAATAATTATAATCATTTTTTTATTGATGAGATTGTTCAAAAGTCCAAAGCAGAGATCGCGTTTTGCTTTTGCTTCTCGGTGACACCCAGATATCGCTCCAAAGCTGCCAAAGTCTGATGTCCCGATATCTCCTGAATGTAGCGCAACGGTATCCCGGCATCGCTCATCGAAGTTGTACTTGTAGGGAGATGTCAAGCCCCTCAAACTTCGATACAACCAAAAAAGAGAGGCTTTACAAGATGGTGTCAAAATGGCAGACAAACCCCAAAAAGTAGAAGTGAATAAATTAGTTAATTCACCCAGAGAAACTTCAGAAGTAAAAATTCAGACTCAATCATCAATAGAAAATGAACCGTCTATAGTAGAGTCTTTGATTAAAACTGTTGCTGAGACTGGCCAAGCAGTTTTAGACACAGCAATCGGGGTGGGAGAAGCGACAGCGAAAGAAACACACAAGTTCATTGAACAAACAACTCAAACCAGCGGTCAGGTTGTGAATCACCTCAGCGAAAATTGGCTGATTAGAAAACTATCTGGAGTATTAAATCTCAATTGGCTGATTAGCGATACTAACCTTGTTGATTTGCAACAAGCAGAAGCGGCAGTAAACAAACTCAAGAAACAGTATCCAAATGAATCAACCAGTCAGCTTGCTCACCGAATCATGGTGGAAAAAGCAACTAAAGCAGCCACAGTTGGACTAGCTACTAGTTTTTTGCCAGGAATAGCAGTGGCATTGTTGGCAATTGATTTAACAGCCACAACAAAATTGCAGTCAGAAATGCTTTATCAAATTGCATCTGTCTACGGGCTAGATTTAAAAGATCCTGCTCGGAAAGGTGAAGTTTTAGCAATTTTTGGGTTGGCTTTGGGTGGAGGGCGTTTGTTGAAAGCTGCGGGGTTAGGCTTGCTGCGAAATGTGCCCTTGGCGGGTGCAGTGATTGGAGCTAGTTCAAATGCGACGATGATCTATTCATTGGGGTATGCTGCTTGTCGATTTTACGAAACAAAGCTGGATGAATCTACTTCCTTGGCATCGCCACAAACATTGGCAACATTAAAAGCCGAAAGTGAAAAGTATCTAGAAAGTGCGATCGCTCAACAAGCCCTCATGGATCAAATCTTAGTTCACATGATCCTAGCTAGTCATCCAGAAAAGACTTGGCAAGAAATTTTACCAGAATTAAAAGCTCTAAACCTTAATCTGACTTCGTTGGATGCCGTTGCCCAAAATATCAAATCGCCTAAGCCTTTAGATGTATTGCTCAATCAACTGAATCGTGATTTTGCCATACCTTTGTTGGCTCAATGTTACAAAATTGCCCAGCTTGATAATCAGATTACAGCACCTGAGCAAAAAATAATAGAAGCGATCGCCAGCAAATTTAATATTGACACAAATAAAATTGGGGCATAGGGCATGGGGCAGGAGATAAAAGAGTAGAGTTCATAGCTTCATTAACGAATATTAAAGACTCGTAAACCGAGTTCTAAGGTGGATTAACGAGGATCAAAGACTCATTAACGGAGTTCTGAGGTGGATTAACGAGGATCAAAGACTCGTTAACGGAGTTCTGAGGTGGATTAACGAGGATCAAAGACTCGTTAACGGAGTT
>NZ_JBALDE010000040.1:0-865 GCF_036917515.1 Nostoc sp.
CTTTCCTAGTGCCAATGCTACAGCTTGCTGCACATTGATATCGGCATCATTGAGCTTGGCAATCAGGGGTTCAACTGCTCGTGCATCCTTAATCTTTCCTAGTGCCAATGCTACAGCTTGCTGCACATTGATATCGGCATCATTGAGCTTGGCAATCAGGGGTTCAACTGCTCGTGCATCCTTAATCTCTCCTAGTGCCAGTGCTACAGCTCGCTGCACATTGCTATCGGCATCATTGAGCTTGGCAATCAGGGGTTCAACTGCTCGTGCATCTTCAATCTCTCCTAGTGCCAGTGCTACAGCTCGCTGCACATTGCTATCGGCATCATTGAGCTTGGCAATCAGGGATTCAACAGCTCGTGCATCTTCAATCTCTCCTAGTGCCAGTGCTACAGCTTGCTGGACATCGCTATCAGCATCATTGAATTTGGCAATCAGGGGTTCAACAGCTCGTGCATCCTTAATCTCTCCTAGTGCCAGTGCTACAGCTTGCTGGACATCGCTATCAGCATCATTGAGCTTGGCAATCAGGGGTTCAACTGCTCGTACATCCTTAATCTCTCCTAGTGCCCCTGCTACAGCTCGCTGGACATCGCTATCAGCATCATTGAGCTTGGCAATCAGGGGTTCAACTGCTCGTACATCCTTAATCTTTCCTAGTGCCCCTGCTACTGCTCGCTGGACATTGCTATCGGCATCATTGAGCTTGGCAATCAGGGGTTCAACTGCTCGTGCATCCTTAATCTCTCCTAGTGCCCCTGCTACAGCTCGCTGGACATCGCTATCAGCATCATTGAGCTTGGCAATCAGGGGTTCAACTGCTCGTGCATCCTTAATTTCCCCTAGTGCCCCTGCTACAGCTTGC
>NZ_JBALDE010000041.1:0-18313 GCF_036917515.1 Nostoc sp.
TCAGCCCAGCCCAGTTCATTCTTGACTTGTTTAAAACCATACTCAATCCAATTCCTTAAACTATAAAGTTGAGCAACATTACCTGACAAATCAATGTATTAGAGTGGGGGAAAGCATATATGATTTTACTTCTTTGAATCAACTTGAATCAATAGTACAAAACTCCTCAATTCATGAAAATATCAAGTAATTATATATACTTTAATTTTAGTATAAAATCTAGGGCAATCACTGCTGACTTATTAATCGTTGATAGAATTAATACTATTACATCAAGTATTTATAAAGCAGAATTACTTTCTGCTTACTCTAAATTAAGAGATGGTGAACAAGTTAATTGTAAAAATAATCTGAAATCACTAGATACGTTAATTCTAGACTCTGATATAGCAGATGATTGTAAGGCACTTTACAAGTTAATGCGAGAATCAATCAATTCTCAAAAAGAGAAGTCCGCAGCCGAAAGCTCAATATTAGAAACAGTTCAAACAGTTTACAAGTCCGTTAAAAAAGCATCTAATCTTGTTCCAGATGCTATAACTATGGCTCAGGCTACAGGAATAAAAGCAGGGACAGGGGTAGCTATTAGCTCTTTATCTGGATCTGCTGCAACTAATTCAACCCTATCTTTTTTAGGAGGTGGTTCTGTGGCTGCGGGCGGCTTAGGAATGTTAGGAGGATTAGCAGTAGCAACTGGGGGAGCTGCTTTAATTGGTGCAGCTACTTTAGTATCTGTCGCTTCCCCTTCCCTTACTCAAATGGATTCTGAAGATAAAAAGAATTTGGGAATTGCGGCTGGAACGGGGATAGTTACGAGTGCTGCTCTTAGTACAGCCTGGGCTGCTGCTAGTGCTTTTGGTGTGGCTAGCACTGGTTACTGCAATTAGCACCTTGTCTGGAGCTGCTGCTTACAGCGCTTCGATGGCATTCCTTGGAGGTATTGGTGTAATGACTGGAGGATCTGCGATAGTTGCCTTTGGTGCAGGTTTTGCTGCTTGGAAATTTCTGAAGGGAGATAAGAACGATCCGAAGAAGATTTTGAAACAGTTAGAAGCTAAACTTTATTCTTAGTTCAGAAATTATAGTAATTAGGCGATGTTTACGGTGGGCTATGCCTACGCATATCACTGTTTACGGTGGGCTATGCCTACGCATATCACCAAAATTTTACAACCCGCTTGTGCGGGTTTTGTTTTGTAATACGCCAACATAGCTAAATAGTTATTTAATTATCAAAAAATATTTTTAAAATGTTACAAATAGTGAGCTAATACTTTTATACAAAGTCAAAAATTACGAAGAAATATTTCGTTTTTTATATCGATTTGTATCAGATAGACGATAAAATGCCCAGTGCGTAAGCGTTTTCTGATAAAAAACACATATTGCTTAGAGATCACAAGTTACCTGTGGCTAATGATGCCGCTAGGAACTTCCTTCAGAGAACACGCATCAAAGGAGCCGAAGAAGCATGTTCACACACGTCAAGTCCACCATTAGACACATTGCGCCAGATAACTTACGCGGACGTAATTTAATCAAGGTGGTCTATGTCGTGCTTGAGTCCCAGTACCAGAGTGCATTATCGCAAGCAGTTCGCACGATTAACGCGAATAATCCCAACTTGGCGATTGAAATCAGCGGGTACTTGATTGAGGAACTCCGCGACCCAGAGAATTACGAAGAGTTCAAACGAGAAATTGAGAGTGCAAATATCTTCATTGCTTCCCTCATTTTCATCGAAGATTTAGCACAGAAAGTAGTAGCAGCAGTAGAACCACACCGCGATCGCTTGGACGTTTCCGTTGTCTTTCCCTCCATGCCAGAGGTGATGCGCCTGAGTAAAATGGGCAGCTTTTCCTTGGCACAGTTGGGTCAGTCAAAAAGTGCGATCGCCCAATTCATGCGGAAACGCAAAGAAAAATCCGGTGCGGGATTCCAAGATGGGATGCTGAAGCTTTTGCGAACGCTGCCGCAAGTGCTGAAGTTTTTACCGATGGACAAGGCACAGGATGCCCGAAATTTTATGCTTAGTTTTCAGTATTGGCTAGGTGGTTCACCAGAAAATCTGGAGAACTTCTTACTGATGCTAGCTGATAAATATGTATTTAAAGGTTTAGAGAAAAATTTTGAACCTTCTACATATCAGCAGCCGGTGGTTTATCCCGATTTAGGGATTTGGCACCCTTTGGCTCCCAGTATGTTTGAAGATGTCAGAGAGTACCTGAATTGGTATACAGCTCGTAAGGATATTTCTAATGATCTAAAAGATCCCCTAGCTCCTTGTGTTGGATTAGTATTGCAACGCACTCACCTAGTCACAGGGGATGATGCCCATTATGTAGCGATGGTGCAGGAGTTGGAAGCACTAGGCGCACGGGTACTACCTGTATTTGCTGGTGGTTTGGACTTCTCCAAGCCTGTGGATGCATACTTTTATGAACCGACTACTAATATACAGTTGGTAGATGCAGTAATATCATTGACTGGTTTTGCTTTAGTGGGTGGCCCAGCCAGACAAGATCATCCCAAAGCAATAGAGTCACTTAAACGCTTAAACCGTCCTTATATGGTGGCGTTACCTTTAGTCTTCCAAACCACAGAAGAGTGGATGGATAGCGATTTAGGGTTACATCCAATTCAAGTAGCTTTGCAAATTGCAATTCCAGAATTGGATGGGGCAATTGAGCCGATTATATTATCGGGTAGAGATGGGACTACCGGCAAAGCGATCGCTCTCCAAGACCGTATGGAAGCTGTAGCCGAACGCGCCTTAAAATGGGCTAACCTGCGCCGCAAGCCGAAGCTGGAAAAAAAAGTCGCGATCACCGTTTTCAGCTTTCCGCCAGATAAAGGTAATGTGGGAACCGCCGCCTACTTGGATGTATTCGGCTCCATCTACGAGGTAATGAAAGCTCTGAAAAATAACGGTTACGACTTACCGCAATTGCCAGAATCAGCGGAAGCGTTGATGCAAGAAGTCATCCACGATGCCCAAGCACAGTACAGCAGCCCAGAACTCAACGTTGCTTACAAAATGTCCGTTCCTGAGTATGAGGCGCTGACACCTTACTCTCAACGTTTAGAGGAAAACTGGGGCCCACCTCCGGGACATCTCAACAGCGATGGGCAAAACTTGCTGATTTATGGTAAGCAATTCGGTAATGTCTTCATCGGTGTGCAACCTACATTTGGTTATGAAGGCGACCCGATGCGGCTGTTGTTCTCTCGTTCAGCTAGTCCTCACCACGGTTTTGCTGCCTACTACACTTACCTAGAGCAAGTTTGGAAAGCTGACGCTGTACTGCACTTTGGTACACACGGTTCCTTGGAATTCATGCCAGGTAAACAGATGGGGATGTCTGGCAACTGTTATCCAGATAACTTGATTGGCTCAATTCCCAACTTGTATTACTACGCAGCCAATAATCCGAGTGAGGCGACAATTGCCAAACGTCGGAGTTATGCCGAAACAATTTCTTACTTGACACCGCCGGCAGAAAATGCTGGGTTGTATAAAGGTTTGAAAGAACTCAGCGAATTGATTGCTTCTTACCAAACCTTGAAAGATAGTGGCCGCGGCATTCCCATTGTCAACAGCATCATGGATAAATGCCGGATCGTGAATCTGGATAAGGATATCAACCTGCCAGAAACCGATGCCAAAGAGATGAGTGCCGACGATCGCGATCATATTGTTGGCAACGTCTACCGCAAGTTGATGGAAATCGAGTCCCGGTTGTTGCCTTGTGGGTTGCACGTCATTGGTAAACCGCCAAGTGCAGAAGAAGCGATCGCAACTCTCGTCAATATTGCCAGTCTAGATCGTCAAGAAGAAGAACTTCAAGGCTTACCGGGAATTATCGCTAATAGCATTGGGCGTAACATTGATGATATTTACCAAAATAGCGATCGAGGCATTTTAGAAGATGTCCAGTTATTACAAGATATCACCTTGGCAACCCGTGCAGCAGTTACTGCTCTTGTGCAAGAGCAAATCGACGCTGAAGGACGAGTTTCTCTAGTTTCCCGATTGAATTTCTTCAATATGGGCAAAAAAGAACCTTGGGTAGAAGCATTGCATAAAGCAGGTTATCCCAAAGTTGATGGCGCAGCCCTAAAACCCCTATTTGAGTATTTGGAATTCTGCCTCCAGCAAGTTTGTGCCGATAACGAACTAGGAGCATTACTCAAAGGCTTAGAAGGTGAGTACGTTCTACCTGGCCCAGGTGGCGATCCCATCCGCAACCCAGATGTATTACCCACGGGTAAGAATATCCATGCTTTAGATCCGCAATCCATCCCCACAACAGCAGCAGTCCAATCAGCCAAAATCGTCGTAGATCGGCTTTTGGCGCGTAACAAGGCGGAAAACGAAGGAAAATGGCCAGAAACCATCGCCTGTGTCCTTTGGGGAACTGATAACATCAAAACTTACGGTGAATCCCTAGCCCAAATTATGTGGATGGTGGGTGTGCGTCCGGTTCCCGATGCCTTGGGACGGGTGAACAAGTTGGAATTAATACCTTTAGAAGAGTTAGGAAGACCCAGAATTGATGTGGTAATCAACTGTTCTGGTGTATTCCGCGACTTGTTCATCAACCAAATGAACCTGCTAGATCAAGGGGTGAAGATGGCGGCTGAGGCGGATGAACCCTTAGAAATGAACTTTGTTCGCAAACACGCTTTGCAACAAGCTGAGGAAATAGGGATTAATCTGCGTCAAGCCGCGACGCGCGTTTTCTCCAACGCTTCTGGTTCCTACTCGTCAAATATCAACTTGGCGGTGGAAAACAGCACTTGGGATAGCGAAGCCGAGTTGCAGGAAATGTATCTTAACCGGAAATCTTTCTCTTTCAATTCTGATAACCCCGGAATTATGGACGAATCGCGGCAGATTTTTGAAAGCACATTAAAAACTGCTGATGCAACTTTCCAAAATCTCGATTCTTCCGAGATTAGCTTAACAGATGTTTCTCATTACTTTGATTCCGATCCCACAAAGCTGGTGGCAAATCTGCGGGGTGATGGTAAAAAACCAGCATCTTATATTGCAGATACAACCACAGCTAACGCTCAAGTGCGGACATTAACAGAAACCGTGCGTTTGGATGCGCGTACTAAATTGTTAAATCCCAAATGGTATGAGGGGATGCTGAATCACGGTTATGAAGGTGTGCGCGAACTCTCCAAGCGATTGGTAAACACAATGGGTTGGAGTGCGACAGCCGGCGCTGTGGATAACTGGATTTACGAGGATACTAATGAAACCTTTATCAAAGATGAAGAAATGCAGAAACGATTGATGAACCTTAATCCTCATTCTTTCCGCAAGGTTGTATCAACGTTGTTAGAAGTGAATGGACGCGGTTATTGGGAGACTAGCGAGGATAATTTAGATCGCCTACGCGAGTTATACCAAGAAGTTGAAGACCGGATTGAAGGAATAGACTAGGATTACATGGGCAGGCATAAAGCCTGCCTTAACAATGAGATAAGGGTAAAAAATGAAATATAAATGATTCAAACATTTCAAAATAAAGCATTAGAAAATTTGTTTAGAGAAAATTTTAATAAAGGAGTTCCTGCAAACTTAGTAAAAAAAATTAAAATCAGACTTGAAGTTATAGATTCAGCGTTAATTGTAAAAGATATTAGATTACCGGGTTATGATTTACATGAATTAAAAGGAGACAGGAAAGGAACTTGGTCAGTTAAGGTATCAGGAAACTGGCGTATAACTTTTAAATTTGAAGATGGTGATGTTTATGATGTCAATATTGAAGATTATCATTAACTTCTGTGTTAATATGATATTAATTGGCTAGACAATGCTAAATAAGGTTAACCAAATTATTAAGTAATAAGTATTAATTATGGATAATTGGCAAGATATTACTGATGATAGATTAGTAAGACCAATACATCCTGGTGAAGTAATTGCAGATATTTTAGATGATTTAGATATTAATACCGCAAATTTTGCAGAAATTTTAGGAGTATCTAATCAAACAATTCAGGAAATTATTAATGGTAACAGATCAATTACAGTAGATATAGCAATACGTCTGGGTAAAGCTTTAGGAAATGGGCCAAGACTTTGGCTTAATCTTCAGCAAAAAGTTGATCTTTGGGATGCTTTGCAAAGCCATAAAGAAGAATATGAACAAGTCATGACATTGGTTTAAAATAAATTGTGAAGAATTATTTTTTTAATAATTAAAATTTACAGCATTATTAATACCCTCAACAGTACCACTGGTAGTTTTTTGCTCAACAATAACCTTAATTTTTTCCTATTCTGCTGTTCTATGCAATTAATTTTATTTAGAATTTATTTTCTTAAATTCATTTTCTAGTGTTTTTTTCAACTGTTCAACAAAATTTACAGTTGTGATTGCGTCACGATTATCTATATTAATATTTAATTTTAGAAACTGCTCTTCAATAATCTCAGTTCCTTTTTCAAACACTTGTAAATATGTTTGCTGACTATTAAGCACAGATATAATTTTATTACAATACTGCTCCATTTTTTTTTGATTATCTAGACTCGGCATATCTGCTCCTGCTGTCAAATACCTCATAGCCATAAGTAAATAATATTTACATTTTTTATACTTAGGGTCTAACTTGTTTCTATTTCTCTGATTAAAAAGATTTTCAAGTCGATAGTAAGCAAAAGCACTTATATAATAGCTTGTTGGGCTATGATTAGCACCAAAAATCTTACTACCTATTTCTCTAGATAAATCTCCATAGGAACGTGATACTCTATGAGGCTGATCAAGAAACATAGCGGCAAAAGTTTTGATTTGGTCGGGAATTGTAATAACACGATTTTTCGGTATATCTGCTCTATCGTGATACTGTTTTGAACGTCTTTCGTAATATAACTGTTCTCCAGCATGAAAAGATTCAAACGAGTTGTAGCACTGTTCTAATTTCTTTTGAAATTCAGACAAAGCTGCAAGCTCTTCTTTTTTAACTGGTGTTTGATGATTAGTTGCTTTGATTATGCTATTTATTACATCATCTTTGTCTGTAACAATTATCTTTACTGGAATTTGTAAATTATTTATACTACTTAAATTTCTACAGTTAAATAAAACGTGGCTTGTTTGACACCCGTTAACTATTTGATAATCTCGAATATTAAATCTATTACCAACAGTGTCTAATGATTTAGCTATTATCGTTATTCCGTTATTTAAAACTGAAAATCTATCTAATTCTCCTGATTTTAATGTAGACTCGATATCATGATTAACATCATTACTTCCTTGAAAAGCTCTAATATTATCATAAAAAATAGATAATCTAATATTATCAAACTCATCAACTATTAATTTTCTAAATTCAGAAAAAGGTAGAGTACCTATATACGATTCAGATATTCCTGATATTTCAGGTAATACTACTCTACTAGCAAAAATAATATCTGTACTTAATGCTAGTTTTGTGCTTTGATAAAGTTTTCTAATTTCATCGGCACCTAATGACTGAATTTCTACTTTTTCAAAAAGGTTTTTCTCTTCAATTTCATTTTTTTTAGCGTTCATACGCCTGACTAAATTTTTGTCATCAGTCCATTTACCTGTTGTTATATAGTACAACTTGCACAAAGGTCTTCCTCGTGACATCATGCTACTTTTGGAGTCATATATATGTGCTGCTATTTTTGCTTTATATGCAACCATTTCGTTGCGTTCTAAAACTGGTTCTTCTACAAAAAAATCTGAAACTCCCTCAAAAAACTTCAACATATCTCCACTATCAAAAGTGTTTGATGTTTTAGACTGAATGAAGACAAATGTTGCTTCCATACGTTTATTGATATCAGCTAAATCATCAACTTCTTCAATAGAGTCTACAAGTTTACCATTTACAATAATAGCGATGCCATCAAGCCCAGTATCATTTGAACTGCCTACAGAAACATCTTCTACTTTAAAAGTCTCAGGATATTCTCGTGAAATTACGCAGTAGTTACAAAATTTTTCAAAATCTATTGCTTCTCCTTCTGATTCTATTTCATGTTCTTTTAGAAAAGCTTCTATCAAACTTTTGGTAATTCTATCCACGAAAATACCTCCGTAATATGCTTAATCAACTATGCTTGCTTGTGGCTAATGGTCAAGAAACATAAAAATGCTAATTAGTCAAGTATATATAATAACATATACAAATAAATATCATGCAAAAGCATCTCAAACAACTGGTTGTATCCAATGCCAAAGTGATGATGTGGAAACCCGTGATTGTTAGAACACGCATCACTGTTGAGTTTATTCTAGAAAAATTAGCTGCTGGCGAAACCCCAGAAGAAATTATAGAACCTCATCCACGACTCACACGTGAAGCGATTTGAATAGCTATTGAGAATTGAATGCCAACATAAAGCGATCGCACACTCTTACACAACAGACAATTGCCTTGTTTTTGAGGTTTTCTGCAAAGCGATCGCTCTTTTGAGCAGCAAAACATATACAGCGTTCAATTGGATGGATAAAATCTTGTCCGCTATATTTAAGGTGTACCAGTTGCTTCCTCACTCCAAGTTAATCAATATGGATATCACAGCTACTTTGAACGAAATCGCAACTCTCAGTGTTGAAGATAGAATCCGTATTGTACAGGCAATTTGGGATACTATCGCTGCAAAGCAAGTTTACCCTGATTTAACCGATGCACAAAAGCAAGAGCTTGATCGTCGAACTTCTGACTATAATTCAAATCCAAATAATGTGCTGACTTGGGAAGAAATCAAAGCATCAATTAAGAGGCAGCAATGAATTATGTTCTGGTATTTAGCCCAGAGGTTCGAGAATAACTCAATGATGCACACAGTTGGTACGAGAGTCAGAAATCCAGTCTGGGTGACGAGTTTTTAGACTGTGTAGACGAAACGGTGAATCGAATTTCTCAGATGCCACAATCCTATGTAATTGTCTACGGTGATATTCGACGAGCAATAGTGCAGCGATTTCCCTATGCTGTATACTATAGGATTGTGTCGAGTCGAGTAATAGTGACAGCAATTTTTCATGGTCGCAGAGATCCAAAATCTTGGCATACGCGAACTTAACACTATAATTACGAGCAATGTCACTCGACTTGCCGCTACACATCTACCCTTTGTTTTTGAGGTTTTCTGCAAGGTGAGCGCTCATCTTTCTATACAGACGCTCTGCTACAGTGCAATCATAGAGTTAGCGATCGCTTTTGGGAATGTGGAGAGGTGCGATCGCCAGTGGTATTGTGTATATCAGGTATCACCAGAAGCAAGAACAAAGGATAGAATAGTCTGTAGTCTAGGCATCTTTCTTGCCTTAATCTCTCCAAGTAATAGTTTGAAAGTTGCTCAGGAAAAGATGAGAGAATACATAAATAATGGTGTGTGTTTGGGTTAGTTAATTAACCGCAAATCTCGCCAATTAGAGATTTATCAAATGTATTACAAATCAATAGAAGTAATTAATAAAACAGTATGAGTATTACACCCAAAGCGATAAATATAATTTATGAAGACTTTAAATACAAAAAGACCAGCCTCCCACAGCCGGTCTAAATAATGTTCTTGCGTTGTCTTCTCAAGAGAGTTAAAACCCAATTGCACGTTCCCAAAATGCAACAGGCAACTTTTCTTAACAATATTGTAACAGCCAACACAGATTTTTCCAGAATATTCATCAAAAAAAGATATGGGCAAAGCTTAAAAGCCTCTATCTATCAGGATAATTCAGCAGATTGCAAGGTATAGATGGGAGAGAAAAAGGCAGACAAGGGAGAAGATTTTACCTTGTCTCCCTTGTTCCTCTTATCCCAGCATCAGTCTTAACCGATCAATTTCAACTTGACAGGCTACTGATGCTGGGAACGATTTCTGCATCTGTTGATGCGCCCACGCGGAGGATTTTAGCCCCTAATTGCTGCAACTTCATATCAAGTCGATCATAGCCGCGATCAAGGTGCTGTAAACCCTGAATTGTGGTTTGTCCTTCTGCCGCTAGTCCGGCGATGACTAATGCTGCCGATGCTCGTAAGTCTGTACCTAATACCGGTGCGCCAGATAATTTTGGTACTCCCCGAACGAAAGCAGCATTGCCTTTGACACGAATATCTGCCCCCAAGCGATTCAACTCTGAGGCATGACGCAAGCGATTTTCAAAGACGGATTCGTTAATTACGCTGTCACCTTCTGCTACTGCCAGCAAAGCCATGAATGGCGCTTGCATATCTGTGGGAAAACCTGGATGGTATTGAGTTTCAATATCCGTTGCCTTAAGGGTTTCCGCTGGCAGAATGCGTAATTGATCAGGCTTTTCATCAATTATTGTTACTCCAATATCCCGCAGCTTGGCAATTACTGGGATGAGATGTTCTGGAGCCACTGGCGAGAGAATAAGTTCTGAGCGGGTAATTGCTGCTGCCAGTAAAAACGTCCCGGCCTCAATACGATCAGGAATAATGCTGTAGTCAACAGAATGCAACTTGGGGACTCCTTCAATAATAATCCTGCTAGTCCCCGCACCCTGAATTTTCGCTCCCATCGCGTTACAGAAGTTAGCTAGATCGACTACTTCCGGTTCTCTGGCAGCATTTTCGATGATCGTTTCACCCTCTGCCAGGGTAGCCGCCATCATCAAGTTTTCCGTCGCTCCAACGCTGGCAATGTCTAAGTAAATCTTCGCACCTTTTAATCTCCGGCTGCTGCCAGGGACGTAGGCATTACAAATGCCATGCTCAATTTGTACTTCCGCTCCCATTGCTTGCAGTCCTCGAACATGCAAGTCAACTGGTCTTGCCCCAATCGCACAACCGCCTGGTAAAGGCATTTGTGCTACTCCCAGTCTTGCTAGAATCGCTCCAATGGCGAAAAAACTCGCTCTCAACTGGGTAACTAATTCGTACGGAGCTTTTGATGTTTTAATCTCGCTGGCGTTGATGTCTAAAATGTCACCTTGTCGGGTTAATTGTACACCCAAAGCTGATAACACCTGACCCATCCGCTCTACGTCCGCTAACAAAGGGACATTTCGGATACGACAATCGCCCGGACACAGCAAGGCTCCAGCCATGATTACCAGTGCTGAATTTTTTGCCCCGCTAATTTGCACATGACCCCGCAAAGGATGCCCACCCCAAATTTGCAAGACTGAGGAGTCTGCTTCTGGAGCAATTTTGGCATCTGGTAAGCTGGTAGAAGGATTAATAAGCCTACCTCCAAAAGTAATACGTATTTTATATGTTTGAAGTTGGTTTTGATTCTACAGTAAAGATTCAAAATGTCCACATTTTAAGACAAAATCTTGCATAAAAAAATTGTTTTTTGGATGAGAATGCAGGCTGAAAATAAGCAATAGTAAGCTTTTTGAGCTTTTAAAAAAATTAGAAAAAAGAATTAATAAGTAGTAGTTTTAAGCAAAAATAAATACTCAGTAAAATAACTTAAGTGTTATCTAAAAATCAATGCTGTACTGTGCAGTTAATATTTTGATTCGACCTTATGTCTGAAAAAATCGTTTCCAGTTAGACACTTTTAATGAGATGTTATGCTTTTACTTGACAAAGGAAAAACATAACGCAATAATAAGAAATTGTCGATAAGTACAAATGCCAGCGGAACTGGCGGAATTGGCAGACGCGCTAGATTCAGGTTCTAGTGCCGCAAGGCTTCCGGGTTCAAGTCCCGGGTTCCGCATACTATCTTAAGTTAGGAGTTATAAGTCAAGAGTTATGAGTTGAAAGACAACTAAATTAATTCCTAATTATTAATTTCTAACTCTTAACTTTTTGATGTTGACCAGTTTACAAAATTCTCTAGTCAAACAAATTCGCAAGCTACACTCTACCAAGGAGCGGCACAAGCAGCAGTTATTTTTACTAGAAGGAACACACCTGTTAGAAGAAGCTTGTGCGGTCAATTACCCACTAGAAACAGTGTGTTGTACTCCAGAATGGCAAGTAGCCCACCCTTCGTTGTGGGAAGAAGCTTGTAGCCGATGTGATCGCGCCGAAATTGTCAGTCAAGAAGTTTTGGATGCGATCGCTACCACAGTCCAACCGGATGGTGTAGTAGCAACAGCAAAACGAAGCCAACGCCAAACTCAACTACCATTTACTGGTTTAGTGCTAGCTTTAGAGACGATACAAGATCCCGGCAACTTAGGTACAACGATCCGCACTGCCGCCGCCGTCGGAGCATCAGGGTTGTGGGTCAGTGGAGATAGTGTAGATTTAGATAGCCCTAAAGTTCTACGTGCTTCCGCAGGTCAATGGTTTCGCCTAGCAACAGCTGTAACCGAAGATTTAAAAGCGACAGTTCAACAAAGTCAGCAGGCAGGAATGCAGGTAGTGGCAACTTTACCCAGTGCGACTTTAACTTACTGGGAAGTAGACTGGCGAAAACCTAGTATGATTTTACTGGGGAATGAAGGTGCTGGATTATCAGCAAATTTAGCAGCGATCGCAGACCAACAAGTAAGAATTCCTTTGAGTCCTGGAGTGGAATCTTTGAATGTGGCGATCGCAGCCGCTTTAATGTTGTACGAAGCTCAACGGCAATTGATTTGTCAGTAATGAATTTTAACTTTTTACCCCTATTTGGTTTTTGTTATTTCTTCGAGATATTGTTCAATATCAGCAACTGCGTCCTCAAGAGCCGCTAAATCAATATCTGTCAAGTCTCGATCAAGTTCGACTTCAGTGATACTACTAGTATGCAATTGGGGGATCTCTTCTTCCTCAGTCGAACTTTCTTGTAAGATATCCTCCAATTGTTCAAGAGATTCTTGAAACACTCGATCGGCCGCGTGCCGCTGTTCTGGCTGATTTTGCTCCATAATATTAACTTGAAAATCCTGATTTACTGACTTAATTTTGATTCTAGTTCCTACAGATTTAAATTTTGCACTCATAACATCATAGTTGTGTGCTGTATCAACTTTAGCAGTGGTTATCAAGAATATCGATAGCTGTCTCCAATTGCTAAGATTGGAGATTCATCGCGATCGCTACGGGTACACTAAATCAAGTTTGGCTAGGTTTAGGTAAGTTTTATAAAACAGGTCTAATACTTAATTTGATAGACTATCCTAAATTTGAAATTATAAAAACTGGTAGCTCAGGGCTGATAACTAACTATGAGTGAAGCCTTATTTTGTATTGAAAATCTGCGAGTTGCCTATCCTGGGCAAAGTGGAGAAGAAGCAAGCTGGGCGGTTGATGATGTATCTTTCACGTTGCAACCAGGTGAAAGAATGGGATTGGTGGGAGAGTCGGGTTGTGGTAAATCAACTATCGCACGGGCAGTAATGCGTTTACTACCAGCTTCTAGCCGTATTCAGGGACAAGTTACATTTCAAGGACAGTCGGTGCTTAACTTGACACCTAAGCAGGTGCGAAAATTTCGAGGAGAGGCGATCGCCTTAATTTTTCAAGATCCCATGACACGCCTCGATCCGCTGATGACGATTGGTAAGCATTGTATCGAAACCCTTCAGGCGCACTCACCACAATTATCACCGCGCCAAGCCAAAGAAAAAGCACTTGCGACTTTGGCAAAGGTGAATATTCCGGTTAGTCGTTGGAATCAGTATCCTCATGAGTTTAGCGGTGGAATGCGCCAACGGGTAGCAATCGCTTTAGCTTTACTCCTCAACCCCAAGTTTATTGTTGCTGACGAACCCACCACCAGTTTAGATGTGACTGTCTCCGCGCAGATATTGCAAGAATTAACTCGCCTGTGCGGTGAAGAAAACATGGGATTGCTGCTAATATCTCATGATTTAGCAATGGTAGCTGAGTATTGTGATCGCATTGGCGTGATGTACAACGGTAAGATGGTCGAAATGGGTTCTACAGAAACCGTATTTAGGCAACCTCAACATGAATACACGCGATCGCTCTTAAAAGCAGCTTTACACATTCAAGCAGTAACTGATAGTGGAGAATTGATAATTGCCAATGACGGAGAAAAGCAATTACCGATTATGAAGCAGCAATCTCCAATTTTGAGCGTTACAGAACTTAAGCAACACTACACCATAGAACCTAACTTTATCGAACGACTGTTTAACACACAAGCGGAGACTATTAAAGCAGTAGATGGGATCAACTTGGATATTTATTCAGGAGAAATTCTTGGCTTAGTCGGGGAATCAGGTTGTGGCAAGAGTACACTATCACGAACAATTTTGCAACTAATTCGCCCCACTAGTGGCAAAGTTGAGTTTTTAGGACAAGATTTAACTAAACTATCGCGTCAAGAAATTCGTTCCTCGCGGCGACAAATACAAATGGTCTTTCAAGATCCTCATGCTTGTCTCAATCCAGCCATGACAGTGGGACAAAGTATCGCAGATCCTTTATTTATCCACAATCTTGCTAATCCTACCAAAGCAAAAGAACAGGTTTTGTGGATGCTAAATAAAGTTGGCTTAACACCGCCAGAAGTGTATTATGAGCGTTACCCGTCGGATTTGTCTGGTGGACAACAACAACGAGTAGCGATCGCTCGTGCTTTGATTACTTATCCTAAACTCTTAATTTGCGATGAACCCGTGAGTATGTTAGACGCCAGCGTACAGTCGCAAGTGCTAGATTTGATGTTGCAATTAAAGCAAGAGTTTGAGTTGACTTATCTATTCATCACTCATGACCTTTGGTTAGCTCGATTTTTGTGCGATCGTATTGCCGTAATGAATGGCGGTAAAATTGTCGAACTTGGTCTTACAAAAAAGATTTTTGCCAATCCTCAGCACCCGTATACCAAAACCTTACTAGCTGCTGCTCCTTTACTAGCACGCACTTAACTAAATAAAATTAAGAGTTAGAAGTTTAAAACTTATAACTCCTGTACAGACATGATTAATTGCGTTTCCTAACTATCTTCTCTTCCCTCAAGTAATTTAGTTGGTTCTCCACTCGAACCATATAGCTCAACAAATCTTTTAAACAGCAATGTAGTCTCGTGATTTGAAGTTTTACTTAAGTTGAATAAACGCCCTATATTTTTCTCAGTTAAAGCTCTTAAATACGGCAAATCTTCAAATAGGGTCAAGCAAGAAGCAAAATGCAATATTATTTGCAATAATGGCTTTGGCCACTCTAGATCACTATAAATATCTATAAAAAACTGATGTTCTGAGTCATTTAACGGAAAAGCATAAAATATAACAATTATCCTTTTGTTATTATAGACTGGAATACTCAGTTCAATAGTGTAAGGACTATGTAATATCAAATCCACCTCTACAATAGGTTGCCGCCAAATTCTCAAAGGATTAGCTGGCGAGTCTAATATTGTTTTAAATTTGATTATTCCACCAGTATTTGTGGGCTGAAAGTGACTAATTTGAAAAATCTTTAGGTTATTAAGGCTAAACTTATGAACAGTTTCCAAATGCTTTAAGCTCAATAGATGATAAATTTGGCAAATATAAGGAAACGGTAAAATATATTCTTGGCTTATCATGTGGAGCTTTTTTATTTGAAGTTTGTTAGCTTGAGTGCGATCCAGATATTCTTGATATTGGCTGGGGTCTAAATCATTACTATTGAAGCTTTCTTCCGGCTTTAAATATAGCCAACTCACAAAAAAGAAAGAGGCTGTAAATAGCTGAAATATTTCTAGAGGAGACAAATAACCATCGGCAAATGCAGCTATGCTTCTATCAGTTATCCCAAAAAGCCAAGATGGAATACCAAAAAGCCAAATATTACTTTTGATTTGATCTATAAAAAGCGCTATCTCAACAACTTCTGAAATATTACTATTTTGATTGGTACTAAATTTATCATCAATCTTCAAACAAGAAATAGACATAGTACTTTTACTTAATCTTAATTAATCTTTATATTAACTTTAAAGACTAATATATGGTAATAACCTCTGTCTTTAGCTATATATATAACTTGTCTTTATTAAAGCAAATTTAAAATTAGTTTTTATTAAGATAGCTACAAAGTACAATTTAGTGTTGTGTATAATCCTAAAATATTTATATATTTATTCCTGATAGAATTATTTTTAATCTCATCTGTTAAAAGAATGAAAGTTTTATTATTTGATGTAAAACTTGAAACCAAAAGCGGTATATAAATATTCAGAGGAAAAAGTTAATTTTTCCTGACATTATAAATTTATCTATTTATCTAGGATAAATATTGAAACTTTCAGTTACCCTGAATGCTGAATGATACTTTAGGAATAAAAAGTTAAAACTAATAAGTTATAAAGTTTTTCTGTTCAAGAAAATACATGAAGTAGGGTGTTATAATTTTGCCTTAGTTATAACAGCTGTGGTGGCTTTGATAGTGGCGCATTGCATACTTGCTAGTAGGGTTAGCCATTATGTTATCTAAGGTAGACAATCCCTACCTGGCAAAGTATTTGTGACAATTACGAGAGAAACCGTAGAATTGCTACTGTTAACACTGTATTATTTTTGAATATTTTCTGAAGATTTTTTGCGAGACGGTAGCAATGACCATTCGCCATGCGACTGAAACTGACTTGCCTGCAATTGTGGCAATTTATAATACTGCAATTCCTAGCCGCATGGCAACCGCTGACTTAGAACCAGTATCAGTGGAAAGTCGCCTTGCTTGGTTTAGGGGGCGATCGCCTTCAAAACACCCACTTTGGGTAATCGAAGTAGACAGAGTAATTGCTGGATGGCTTAGTTTCCAATCCTTTTATGGGCGACCCGCCTATAGCAAGACTGCGGAAATTAGCATTTACATCGCCCCTAGCTTTCATCGGTGTGGCTTGGGACGGCAACTCTTAGCACAAGCAATTAGCGAAAGTCCTAATTTAGGTTTAAAGAGCCTAGTATGCTTCATTTTTGCTCACAATCACCCCAGTTTAAAACTCTTTGAAACATTTGGTTTTGAACGCTGGGGACATTTGCCTAATATTGCCGAACTTGACAGCGTTGAACGGGACTTAGTGATTATGGGACTGCGAATTAGTAAACCTGTTGTTTAAGGCGATCGTTATTTTCTAGGACTTGTAAATTCAATTTGGTAACAATTGGTCTGGATTAATTTTTCATAACCATTGCGATGATTCTCAGGTAGTTTAAGTAACAATGATTTTAATTACTATCATGAAGAAAAGCTTTATTTTTTAAACATGAAAATTACTCAAAGACAACGTACTTGGATTGAGGAGACCTTGAATATTCTAAATAAATTTACAGAAGCAATTATGAATAATTTACCAACCTTAGTCAAACCGATCTTGCCACTGATACTATCAAAAGTATTTGGATTTTTACCAGCTAATCGCTAAAGAGCCTTAAAAAGAAAGTAATAATTAGGTAATTGATTCGGTAAAATCAGCTTTTCCTGAAGACATTATTTTAGGCTTTGATCCTCCAAAAATGCGATGTTATACCGACTTTGCAGTAGGATGATTCACCTCATAATATTTAAAGTACAATCCTCATACTCAAATCCAACCACTTCGATTGAGTAATAGGCGCACTGCTAGAAATATAGTCAACACCCGTTTCCGCCACGCCGCGAATCGTTTCCAAAGTCACATTCCCAGAAGCTTCAATTTTCACCCGGCTATCCTGCTGGCGAATCAACTGCACCGCCTGACGCATCATATCCAAAGGCATATTGTCCAACATAATAATGTCAGCTTTGAAGCACAAAGCTTCTTTTACCTGCTCTAAACTTTCTGTCTCTACCTCTATAGTCAAGGGATAAGGAATCTGAGAACGAATACGGGTAACAGCTTCTCCAATTCCCCCTGCCACCGCAATGTGATTATCTTTAATCATCACTGCATCATCCAACCCCATGCGGTGATTAATCGCCCCACCCAAAGCAGTTGCGTACTTTTCCAACAGTCTCAGCCCTGGTGTAGTTTTACGCGTATCCACCAATTGAGCAGGTAAATCAGCAATTTTCTCTACATATATATTAGTCAGCGTAGCAATCCCACTTAACCACATAGCCAAGTTGAGCGCAACTCTTTCCCCCATCAGCAGCGCATCCAGTGAACCATGAGTTTCAGCTACGACCTGTCCCGGCTCACACCAGGCACCTTCGGGTACAACCATCACAAAGCTAACCTTTTCATTCAATATTTGAAATACTCTAGCTGCAACTGGTAAGCCAGTAATTATTCCTGAAGCTTTAGCTATCCATTTCGCAGAGCCTAACGTCACATCTTCTACTAATAGGGTATTTGTAGTGCGATCGCCTCTGCCAATATCCTCCATTAACCAGGTATGTAACAGTGGATCTAAAACCAGCCAGGGCGGCAAAACAGCACAATTGCTCACAACTTTAA
>NZ_JBALDE010000042.1:0-37015 GCF_036917515.1 Nostoc sp.
TTCGCCTGTCCCATACCAAGACCTTCACTGTTCAATAGCTTTAAAATCTGTACCACTTATCCTGCATGGCTTAGAGCTTTTCTTAGTGCCATTCCTATGTAGTACCCTTATACCTACTCTCCACTTACCACTAATCTCAACAAAGTAGCAAATAGCTGTTAGTTACTGAGATTGGCAGTCAGCTACTTGAGAATAAACATTACAGGAAATGACTCAGCAATTGCAAAGAATTCTCAAAAATTTTTCACTAAGTACAGCCCACCTTAACAATTCAAAATTAAAGACATTTTCAGACGGGGATTTAAACCCTGACTGAAACTGACTGGAGGCGGAGTGGCTCCGACTTTGCGCTACGTGTATGGTTGGGATCTTAAACCCCTTGATTTACGATAAAAAAGGTTTGGAATTCGATTTTCTGTAGGTTGGGGAGCCACTGCGTTGGACGGGTTTCCCGGCTTAAAGCAAGTGGCGTTTGAGGAACGAAACCCAACATCCCTGCGTTTGTTGGGTTGAGCAGAGGAAAACCCAACAAAGAGTTAGTATTTTCAACCCCTTTTTGCGGTGAGGTGTACTAAGGGAGTTAATAGATACAGTAGACCAAGAAGCTTTGCGATGCCTGCGGCAAGCGTAGCCATCGCTCTGTAGATTTTTTCTTTTAAAGACTATTGTCTAATTAAAACAGATGAAATTCTGCGATCGCTCTCGGAAAATTTTTGTTTTCATGTCCTGGGTGGCTGAGTTTAATCAAAGCAAAACGCTGTAAAGGCGTTAAATCTGCCCAATTTTGCTGTGTTAGAGTTACACCTATTTCCTGAGCTTTTTCCTGAAGGCTAGCTGGTACAGTGGCAGAGTCTAACCATGCCGGATGAGGCTCAATGGGCAATTTTGTGGTTGGTATACCTGTGCGTTGTATGATTAATTGCTCGATATACTCGCGGTAAGACTGAATTTCCGTTTTTGTAGTGCAAGGTAATTCGACTAAAGCTTGACGCTCATCTATCGTCATTTGATTCCAATCAGACAATTTTAGCTTGATGCCACAGGTATCTAATTTACAACGCACCTGCATGGGGATGCAACGCAGGGAATCAACAAAGTCTGCTTCAAATTGAAAGAAATCTGTCATAAGAAGTATTCAAAATTCGAGCATTTAAAATTAAGGGTTTTTAACCATCGATCACTTTTTATATCTAAGTTACATAAATTATGAATTAAAAACAATATTTAACTAGTGATCGCACATTAATTATTTGTCCAAAATACAGTTTAGGCTAATTTTAAATATTAAGTATACTATATTATTGGCAATATTTTTATCTTCACCTATATTTAACTACATTTATGCCTGAAAACAGCTGATTAGGTCTTTATTTTTAACGTCAATTTTTAGAATTACTTAGACGAATTATTAAATAACTAATTGAGAGGGCAAGAATAGCCATTCCTAAACCAATTATATCAATACCTGGGACTTTTTCTAAGTCAAGAATAATAATTTTTCTGGCAACTGCAATTAAAGATGTAACAATAACTAATTCAACTTGAAAAACGTGTTTTCGTAAATAAGCTGTAATGTTCTCTAAAATTTCTAAAGCAATTAAAATATTCAAAAATAGTCCAAAAATTTTATATAACGTTGTGTTAAACTTTGCATAAGGTGCTGTAAATAACTCTTTAAAAATAAATATTCCTAAATCTCCGATCGCTACCAAGATCACCATTACCATAAAAATAGATAAAGCTTTAGAAACCAGCACTTCTATGTTTTCGATAATGTGCATGAAGTTCTCATCTTTGGTAGTTACTAAAATTTGCCTTAGTAGCTTTTTCATAATGCTGCACCTGATTCTTAAATAAAATAAAATCCTTTAGATTTATCTAAAGGATTAAAAAAAGAGGACTTGCCAAATCTTTGTAAGTTTTTTATTCTTTATCCATAGCTAAAATCGACGCTAGTAAAACCTCTTATTACGAGAAATTTAACCTCTTTAAATATAGTAATTGGTAACAGCCAAAATCAGATAGTCATAAAAAATGATAATAACTATTGACTATTGATTATTGACGAAATTACCTATTGCTGGTTATAAATTATCTTTTGAGCGGTACACTTAGGAGCTTACGATTGTGAGGACTGGAGTTGATAATCTTTGATGGTAACTTCTACAGAAATTGGTATCAGCTGCACAGCACAGGCTTTTAATTCTGGTTGCAGCGAATCGGGGCAAGATTCTGGATGGGTGAGGGCGTTGGCTTCAGCATTATCTGCCCACAATGAACCCCAGTGCATAGGGACAAAAACTGTACCAGGGGCGATCGCTTTTGTCACTTTCGCCGGAAACTTAGCCTTACCCCGACGCGATCGCACTTCTATATACATACTATCGACAATACCTAACTGAGCAGCATCGCGGGGATGAATTTCGATAAACGGTTCAGGATGCATTTTGCAAATTTTTTCAATCCGACCGGTGCGTGTCTGCGTATGCCAGTGTCCGTAAAGTCGCCCAGTAGTTAGCACAAACGGATAATCTGGGTCTGGTGGTTCTGCCAATCCTTTTGAGTAATATGCCCCAAATCGAGCGCGTCCATCAGGGGTGTGGAAGCGCAAGTTAGTGTATAGTCTTTTGCCAGAGCGATTAACAGACGCTTCTTTCCCCGCTTCCCCTGCTCCTGTGCTCCCCCTGCTCTCTTCAGGATGAGGCCATTGAGTCGGGCCTTGTATCTGTAATTGCGCGTGACTGATACCTGTCATCTCGCAGGGGCGATTTTTAGTTAGTTTGACAAACTCAGCGTAAACTTCCGCAGAGTTTGCAAAGGCAAATTCTTTCTCAAAACCTAATCTACGTCCAACTTCAGCAAAAATTTCCCAATCTGCTTTCGCTTCTCTTGGTGGTTGGCGGAATGCTGAACACAGAGTTACCATCCGTTCGGAGTTTGTCATCACACCAGTTTTTTCACCCCACTGGGCTGCTGGTAGCAGAACATGAGCGTAAGCAGAGGTTTCTGTAGGATAATATGCATCTTGGTAAATAGTGAAAGGCGATCGCAACAACGCCTTTTTAGTCCGCTCTAAATCTGGCATACTCACAGCTGGGTTGGTAGCTGCAATCCAGAGTAACTCTACAACGCCATCTTCTAACCCAGTAATCATGTCCCAAGCAGTTAAACCGGGATTGGGCGAGATTTTTCCTGACTTGAGTCCCCAAAACTCCTCAACTTCTGCACGGTGCTGGGGATTTCTCAGCGTCCGATAACCGGGTAATAAATGCGCCAAACCTCCGGCTTCCCGTCCTCCCATCGCGTTGGGCTGACCGGTGAGGGAAAAAGGGCCAGCCCCAGGTTTGCCAATCTGTCCAGTCATCAGGTGCAGATTAATGATAGTTCTGACCTTAGCTGTCCCTTCTGACGATTGATTCACACCCATTGACCACAAAGACAATACTCGCTGTGATTCACCCCAGTAGCGAGCTGCTGTTTCTAAATCTTCAATACTGATTTCACATTGACGAGCCACCACTTCTGGTGGATAGTGGCGAATCACTTCAGCATAAGCGGGGAAGTTACTGGTACAGTCGTCCATAAACATGGTATCGATGTAGTTCCAGCGCATCAACAAGTGGGCGATGCCGTTTAACAAGTCGATATCTGTACCGGGACGAATGGCTAAATGTAAATCAGCGGCTTCTGCGGTTGGTGTGCGACGGGGATCGACCACAATCATTTTGACTTTGCGGTTCTTTTTGTGATATTTCTCTAGGCGGTTAAAAACGATGGGGTGACATTCGGCTGTATTAGTACCAATTAAAAATGCACAGTCAGTTAACTCTAAATCTTCGTAAGAGCAAGGCGGGCCATCTGAGCCAAAGCTTTGAATGTACCCAGCCACAGCACTAGACATACATAAACGAGAATTGGCATCAAAATTATTAGTACCCAGACAGCCTTTCATGAGTTTTTGGGCTATGTAATAATCTTCAGTTTGAAACTGACCAGAACCATACATACATAAAGCTTCTGGCCCTTGGGTGAAGCGGATAGTTTGAATGCGTTTGGCGATCAGATCAAAAGCTTCATCCCAACTAACGCGCCGAAACTCTTGATCTAAAGAGTCTCGCACCATTGGGTAATGTAATCTATTTTTATCTAAAGATTCTGCGATCGTTGCGCCTTTGACGCAAACCATTCCTTGACTAGATGGATGGGCTTTATCACCGCGCACCCGCCAAGTTGGAGTTCCTTGGCTATCTCGATTAGTTGCTTTGCCAAGTTGGGCTGGAGGTGAAACTTCTAATCCACAGCCAACACCACAGTAGGGGCAGAGGGTTTTGGTAAATTCACTCATGGCGGTTGTACCATTTTGTTATTTTGATTGTGCAACCTCAGATGCAGCGCCAGTTTGGGAAATTTATATGTTGCACGCTAATCCTGGATCAAAGATATCCATACGGTTCACTTAAAGATATGTAAGTTGGGTTTAGCTTCTCTGATCCCAAAATTAAAGGCTAATTGTTGAGTTTCTTCCTCAACCCAACTTACTACTGCGTAAAGTGGATTAATTTTTGCAGGTCAATGCATAGGTATTGCAGGTTGATGCATTGGTATTGCAGGTCGATGCATTGGCATTGTAGATGAAAAGATACTGTAGGCAAGCGGGGAGAGGAGACTTTGATGTAAATCAAAAACGGGGTGGGATTCTTATTTTTGATTTATGCAAGAAGTTTATTCTTCCGCTAAAAAGGTAGAGTTTTTAGTTGTGGTTTCTAGTAATTCACCTTCATAAGCAGCGGCAAAAGAGCCTTTTGGTTCTTTGAGGAAGAAGGCACACATGAAAGCACAGACTAAAGCAGCTAAACCCATTGTGCTAAATAGAGTTGGAGCGTCGGTTAAGCTAAAAATTGTCAGGTAAACTACGCCGCCAAAATTACCGTAAGCTCCTACATTCCCAGCAATTTGTCCAGTGGCTTCCTTTTTAATTAGGGGGACGATGCTGTAAGTTGCACCGCAACCAGCTTGGGCAAAGTAAGCGGCAAACATTGTAACTGCGATCGCTACCGGAATCGGCCAGCTACTACTAATAAAATGTGCCATTAAATAACTAACGCCAATACCAGCGCTGATTATTGTCATTGTCCACTTACGGGAGTTAAATTTATCAGAAATTAAACCACCACTAGGACGAGAAACCAAATTTAAAAAAGGATAGGTAGCAGCAATCATTCCAGCGACAACATGCTCTAAAGCAAAGGTTTTTTCAAAAAATGCCGGGAGCATAGAAACGGCTGCTAGTTCGCTGCCAAAGTTAGTTATGTAAGTGAATTCGAGTAAAGCTACTTGACCAAATTGGAAACGTTCAGATGGAGCGTAAGTTTTGTTGCCAATTAGAAGTTCTCGGTTTACTTCCCAAGCTTTATAACTTTGGTAAGCAAATAATCCTGCTAATAGCAACCAAGCCAGATACATTTGGCTCAAAGTTAGGAAATGAATGTTCTTTTGTTCCAAACGCCAAGCTAGTAAACCCAAGGCGAAAATCAAACCAAAATTTGAGACAATCATCGCCCAGAAGCTTTTAATACTGGTGACTTCTAAAGCTCCATTTTTCTTAGGTTTCTTATAGACTTTACCTGTGGGCGTATCTTGGACACTGTTGTAATAAATTACGCCGTAGATGGCTGCAATGATCCCTGTAAGTGCGATCGCAAATCGCCAGTTAGAAGCACCACCAGCGAAAAAGCTCGTAGAAACTGCAAGTATCGGTAAAGCAAACTCTGCGCCAAAAGCTCCAAAGTTGCCCCAACCGCCATAAATACCTTGGGCAATTCCTATTTCCTTGGGCTGGAACCATTCCGCCACCATACGGATACCCACAACAAACCCAGATCCGACAATTCCCATCAGCAAACGACTGATGACTAATTGATTAAAATCTTGTGCTAGCGCCGTCGCCAAACAGGGAATAACCGTAAACATCAGCAGCATTGAATAGGTGATTCTGGGGCCAAAACGATCCAGAAGCATCCCAATAATTAGGCGTGCAGGAATTGTGAGGGCGAGGTTACAGATGCCTAAAGTTTTAATTTGCTCTGGTGCTAGATGTAGTTCTCTGCCAATGGTTGTAGCGAAAGGTGCAAAGTTAAACCAACAAACAAACGTGAGAAAGAAGGCAAACCAAGTCTGATGTAAGATGCGGTAGCGATCGCTAAATGAAAATAAGTTTTTAAGCATTCTAATCTTTCTAATTGAATAAAATACGCAGAAGATGAGCCTTTGAACTCGGAAGTTGCACCTTTGAACTCGGAGGTTGAGCCTTTGATCTTGAAGGTTGAGCCTTTGAACTCGGAAGTTGCACCTTTTAGCTGGGAAGTTGAGCCTTTTATCCCGGAAGTTGCACCTTTTAGCTCGGAAGTTGAGCCTTTGAACTCGGAAGTTGCACCTTTTAGCTCGGAAGTTGCACCTTTTAGCTGGGAAGTTGAGCCTTTTATCCCGGAAGTTGCACCTTTTAGCTGGGAAGTTGAGCCTTTTATCCCGGAAGTTGCACCTTTTAAGCTTGAAGTATGAGTTTTGACCCATGCCCTTCAGGAGTGCTGTTAGCGATAGCGGGGCGTTTAGCCCGTACTCAGTGCTAAGTGGGGAATCTCACTTAATTTCCTCAGAACTCAGAACTCGGAACTCGGAACTGTTTTGCCCAATCAGTTACTAACTAGTAGGGCTTCCTGCTTAAGTTTTGCCCCAAAGTTTTTGATTAGTAAGTCTTGCAGTATTGGCTGCAAGTCTTCGCATGGTATGCCTTTGGTGACGCAAGTTCCTAAATGAGCATCTTTGCCGACTTTGCCACCCATATATATGTCAACGCCTTCCAAGGTTTTGCCATTTTTGCGAGTTTTAGTTCCCATCAAGCCGATGTCTGCAACTTGGGGTTGTCCGCAGGAATTGGGGCAACCTGTCCAGTGAATTCGCACTGATTTGGTGAAGGTTAATTCTTCTTCTAAGGCTTTAATCATTGCCAGAGCGCGGTTTTTGGTTTCGATGAGGGCAAAGTTGCAAAATTGTGCGCCTGTGCAAGATACTAGCGATCGCGTCAGCAAACCAGGGTCAATCGAAAATCTTTCTAGCAACGTTTCTGTTAAAAATGTTGCTAAATGCGAGTCAGCTATATTGGGGATAACAATGTTTTGCTCAACTGTGAAACGAATTTCGCTAGTGCCGTAAACTTCTGCTAGACGAGCGACTTCAAACATATCTTCGGCATACAACCGACCGACAGGAATGTGCAAGCCTACGTAATTTAATCCTGCTTGTTTTTGTTTATATACCCCTATGTGGTCGCGTTTTTCCCAGTCGATTTCGTCTTTAGCCGCTGCGGGTATTAATGATTTACCCAAACGGCTTTCCACTTCTACTCGAAACTTATCTAAACCCCATTCATCAATAAGCCACATCAGGCGGGATTTTTGCCGATTAGCGCGTAAGCCGTGGTCGCGATAAACTTCCAAAACGGCTCTACATACAGCTACCACATCTTCTGGAGCCACCCAAGCATTCAAAGGAATCGCCGCCTCACAGCGTTTAGCTGAGAAAAAACCACCGACGAGGACGTTAAAGCCGAATATTTGTTGATAAGAATGGGTAGAAGGGAAACTTTGCTCCTCTGCTCCCCTCCTCCTATCCTCCCCTGCTTCCTTAAATGCTGGCACAAAAGCCAAATCGTTTATTTCAGCGTGAACTGAATTGTCTCGTCCACCTGCGATCGCAATATTAAACTTCCGTGGTAAGTTGCTAAATTCTGGGTTCCCTTTGCCTTTGTTGGTGAGCATATCTTGAATTTGTTGTACCAACTCTCGCGTGTCGTACAACTCATCTGCATCTAACCCCGCCACAGGATCACCTGTGATATTGCGGACGTTATCCATCCCTGACTGAACGCTGGTTAAACCAACTGCGTCAAATCTATTAAAGATATCTGGTAAATCTTCAATTCTAATTCCCCGTAATTGGATATTCTGTCTGGTAGTAATATCAGCGCAACCATCATCTCCGTAACGCTGCACCACTTGGGCCAAAACACGCATCTGACTGCTGCTGAGAATACCGTTAGGCATCCGCAACCGCATCATAAACTTACCTGGGGTAACTGGCCGAAAAAACACGCCTACCCATTTGAGTCGATGATCGCGATCTGTTTCGTTCATTGCCTCCCAACCCAGAGTGGCAAATTTCTCTATCTCACTCTTGATGGCGAGTCCATCTTTTTCTGCTTTTAATTTCTCGAACTTATTGAGGCTAGTAGTAGTTGCTGTGTCTGTCATGAGGCTGAATCTCGTTGCAAATTACTGATACAATCGGCAAATGTGGTCGTAATTGCCCAATATCAATCAATCCGTAGTACATCAGGTGCTGTATCTACGAGGGCTAGGGAATAAAAACTTAATATTTAATTACGGCTGATTATTTTTGCTCAAGAGCATTCCAACGTGAAACTTCAAATCCGTGGTTAGTTAAGGAAAACTTGTGGTCATTTACATCTTGGAAATTCGTCAAGCAGGTTTAGATAATGTTCATGTAACAATTTCGATACTCATAACTTAAGATGAGATTTTTGTTAAAATCGTATAAATTGTTACGTTTTTTGGTAATAATTACCAAAAAACGCATAAATACTATGTATTTTTTACATTAAAGTCACAAATGAACGATGTAGAACCCTTAATCAACGGTATTTGAGAAGACTGAAGCAATTTTGGATAGCCATAAATTAGTCTAAAATCCAAAATTGAGTAGCAGATGTTAGCTAAAACTTAGATATTATTTCAGCAGTTATGAAACGTCGTGATTTTATTAATTGGGTTGGTTTGGGTTGGATTGCGAGTTCTCTACCTGTAGCGATCGCAGCTTGTTCTTCTCAAACAACTCCAGTATCTAAAGATTGGCAAACAGTAGGTACATCAGCAGAATTAGATAAAACAGGTCAATTGCTGGCAAAAAACTCACCTGCTGGGACTGTGCTGGTAGTCGGCACATCTAAAGCCGGAAATCTAACTGCTGTTGATCCTACATGTACTCATGCAGGTTGTCCTGTAGCATGGAAAGCTGATGCGAAAAAATTTGCTTGTCCCTGTCATGGTTCGGAATATGGAGCCGATGGTAAAGTACAAAAAGGCCCAGCGACAAACCCCCTGAAAACTTACACCGCCAAGATTGAGGGTAATTCGGTTGTAGTCAAGCCAAGTTAAACAATACAATTCAGGGTATCGTGAGTAATATCAACCAGCTTTTGGTACAAGCCCAGACAGCATACAATGCAGCTGATTGGTCATCACTAATTCAATATTTACAACAATTAATTTTAGGGACAGATTCTAAACATCCAGAGATAGTTGAAAATCGAGAATATCTGCTGAAATTAACACTTTCCATGTTAGAGATGGGAGATTTTCAACAACGCTGGGAAATCACCAAGGTGTTGACTCACTTGGGAAATATTGCCATTCCACCACTCATTGAGATATTAGCAGACGAAGATGCAGAGGAAGAATTACGCTGGTATGCAGCACGAACTTTAGGCGAATTTCAGCACCCAGAAGCGATCGCACCCTTAGTTGAATTGTTGAAAACTAATGAGGATGAAGAACTCAAAGCGATCGCAGCGACAGCACTGGGGCAAATGGGTACTGTTGCTATTACTTTACTAACTGAACTTTTATTAGATGAAAATACACGATTGTTAGCAGTGCGATCGCTTTGTTGTATTCGCCAACCAGAAACCATCACACCGCTGTTGAGTGTAGTGCAAGATCCGCAAGTAACAATCCGCGCCGCTGCAATTGAAGCCCTCAGCAGTTTTCATGACGAACGCGTATCACCAGTATTGTTAAAAGCTTTGGATGATATAGCCGCCACAGTCAGGCGTGCAGCAGTGCTTGGCTTAGGTTTTCGCCCTGACTTATATCAAACATTAGATTTAGTAACCAGACTGCAACCCAAACTTTACGACTTTAACCTTGATGTTTGTTGTGCAGCAGCAGTTACCCTTTCTCGCATAGGTAGTGATGATGCTGCTAAATACTTATTTGATTTACTGATTTCACTCCAGACACCGATAACACTGCAATTAGAAACCATCCGTGCTTTAAGTTGGGTGGGGACGTTATCTAGTTTGGAATATTTGCAAACAGCACTGAATCAAAGTAGATCAGAAACAGTATGGCAAGAAATTGTCACCGTTTTTGGACGAGTCCAAAAACCGCAGTTAACTACACCAGCCGCAGAAATTTTACTGCAAATACTACGATCGCAGCATCCAGCCACAGAGATTGTCAGTATCAAAAGTGCGATCGCCTTGTCTTTAGGACAGTTAGGCGAAATGCAAGCCATTGAACCATTGATTTCGCTGTTAGGCGATTCTAACGTATCGGTGAGACTACATGCGATCGCTGCACTGAAAAATCTGGATGGGGAAGCCACACATCAACAATTGCAGCAGTTAGCAAATAATGATGCAATCACACCAGATTTAAAACAAGGAATAGCGATCGCTTTAGCCGAATGGTAAATTTTAGTCTCAACTTTTAATTGCGTAGCATCTCGTTGGCGCAGCCTCTCGTAGAGAAAAAAGGACTAAAGTCCTTATTATAAACCTTTAATAATTTCACCATCCTATTTAACTGACAATAAAAGTATTCCTTTAGTCTAAAGTAAGACACTCCTAGAGTATGAAGTTATAAGTTTTCAGGTGAAATAGTATTGTGAAGTCTTCTATATAGAGTCTCAATCGATAGCAGCATCTGGCTGTTTAAAGTTTTTAGTTCATTTATATCCAAATAACTAAAGACTAATCTTAATAAAGGAATTATATTTATGAAATGAAAATCCTGTTTAACTTAGCGATCGCTCTACTTAGATAAGTCGGTTTATTTAACATGCAAACTCTAAAATACTCTACGCTTATAGACTAACTTAACTTCAATACCAACAAATTAATTCTTGCGATATAAGTAGTTTTACTCTTATGGTAGAAGTTTGGTGATAAACTAACACTTATATTACTTAATAGCAGCAAAAAAATTCCCAAGGACGATAGGATAGATAGAAGTTATCATATTTAATTCCTATTTTGAATATGTAACTTTGTCCATAGGTTCTTGCATAAGGAATTAATTACTGAATCTATGGTTTATTTTGCTTGCTTAATCTGAATAAGAGGAAGTTGTAGTATTTTCAAATCATTTCAGATTTACCATAAAAAGCTAACTAAAATACCCCTCAACTTTTTCTATGTCAAAATTTAGCTAATTTTTCAGTAGATTGACGAGACAATATCGCTTTTGAAAATCAATCAACCACAAAAATCTAGAACATAAAAGGAACCATAAGCATGAAGCCTTTCAAATTATCTAAAGCTGTTTTAGCTACTGTCTTTGCCATCAGTTTTGCTTCTGTATCTTTACCTCCTTTAGTTTCTGCCCAAAGTGGAGGTTCCGGCGGCGGAGGCTCAGGCAGCGGAGGCTCTGGTGGTAGCGCAGGTTCAGGTGCAGGTGCTGGAAGCACAGGTGCTGGTGGAAGTACAGGCACTGGAAGCACAGGTACTAGTGGAAGCACAGGCATTGGTGGAAGCACAGGTACTAGTGGCACAACAGGAACTGGAAGTACAGGAACTGGTGGCACAACAGGAACTGGAAGTACAGGAACTGGAAGTACAGGAACTGGTGGCACAACAGGAACTGGAAGTACAGGAACTGGTGGCACAACAGGAACTGGAAGTACAGGAACTGGTGGCACAACAGGAACTGGAAGTACAGGAACTGGTGGCACAACAGGAACTGGAAGTACAGGCACTGATTCCACAACAGGAACTGGTGGAACCACAGGAACTGGAGGTACAGGCACTGATTCCACAACAGGTACTGGTGGAACCACAGGAACTGGTGGCACAACAGGAACTGGAAGTACAGGCACTGATTCCACAACAGGTACTGGAGTTACAGGCGGTGGTGGTACAACAGGTAGTGGAGCTTCAGGTACTGATTCTACAACAGGTACTGGTGGAACCACAGGAACTGGTGGCACAACAGGCACTGATTCCACAACAGGTACTGGAACTACAGGCACGGGCACTGATGCCACAGGTACTAACACAAATACAGGCGTCGCAGCTTCCGAACGAACTAGTGATCGCGGTTTTGATTGGGGTTGGCTAGGTTTGCTTGGTCTAGCTGGTTTAGTAGGACTACGTAATCGCGAAGGGAAAGTCCGCGCTTATAGCGATCCTGATGAAGTCACAGGTTCTCGCTCCATAAAATAGCATTCACAACAATCTAGGAGGGTGCAGCCGTATGTGCCCTCCGTATCTCTTGCAAATCCGATGCGATCGCAGCCGTATTTGTAAGTTGTACAAAATTTTGTCTTGCTCAGACCTGATAGCGTTTTTTAATAAGAGTTAGGTTAAACTATACTTCACCCCCAAACCCTTTTTAAACTCACAAAGAAGGCTTGGGGGTGAAGATTTTGATATTGATTACTTCATCCACTTGCAAACTACTATATAATCCGTCGTGTAATACGATCGAGTGAACTACTCATAGTTGGCTACGGCTGTATCAGCTTCTGTGATCGCAGCAGAGCGCCTCAGAACCATACCGTTAAAAATATTATCTAAAAATTTATATTTTTCAGCAGAAAATAGTTAATTATTTTTTTGGCTAAATTTACTGAAAAAATCGGCGCAGAGCGCATAATTGACGACAAAGGCAGGAAAATCTGATTTATTTAAATGTAAATCAGATAAAAAACCTGTAACAAATTTTACTAAATTGTGGATAAAAATCCGTTAACTTTATAAAACTGATAAATGTAATTCAGGCTACATATAAAATGCGCCTAGAGCAGTTGCAAGCCTTTTTAGCGATCGCCCAAACCGGCAGCTTTCAACAAGCAGCGCGAACATCTGGAGTTACTCAATCGACGATTAGTCGCCAAATCCAAGCATTAGAAGCAGATTTAGGGATAGAACTGTTTCACAGAACTAGTCATGCCAAACTGACGCTAGGAGGTGAACGTTTGTTACCCCGCGTCCGCAAAATTTGCCAAGAGTGGCAGACTGCGACAGAAGAATTAGCCGATTTAATCGCCGGAAAGCAACTGGAACTTTGTATAGCCGTGATTCACTCTCTGTGTGGATCTTACTTACCACCAGTGTTGCAAAAATTTTGTCATGATTATCCAGATGTGCAATTGCGCGTGACTTCATTGGGAAGCGATCGCGCCTTAAAAGTCCTCAAAGATGGATTGGTGGATTTAGCAATTGTGATGAATAATCGCTTTTTAACCACCAGTAGAGAAATGGTGGTAGAAGTACTTTATGATGAACCTATAGAAGTTTTAACCGCAGCCAATCATCCCCTAACCCAATATGAGTTTGTCCCTTGGTCGGAGCTCATTCGTTATCCCCAAGTGGTTTTTAAAGATGGCTATGGGATGCAGCGTTTAATCCAAGATAGATTTGAGCGAATGGAGACTACACTCCAGTCGGTTTTAGAGGTAAATACCCTAGATGCCTTCCGAGGAGTAGTGCGTCAAGGAGAACTGATAGCTTTACTACCTCAATCAGCATTACTGGAAGCTCGTTTTGACCCAACCCTGGCGATTCGTTCCTTAGCCAGCAATAATACTAGTGGTTTAGCAGATGGTTCGAGTTTGACTCGTCGAGTAGTTATGGTGACAACTCAAGACCGTCTACAAATTCCCCCCATCAAGCACTTTTGGCAACTAGTGCAAGAAAATATCCCATTGCAAATTGACCAGGAGCGATCGGCTTCTTAAGCGTTATTAGTCATTATTCAAGAGTCTTTAATTTCTGATGGGACTTTTGCAAGATAATTAATAGTTTATAAAAACTAATTGTGCCGTGATTCTTAGCCAGCCCTGAGTCTTGTTGGGATAAACTCATGCTCTATTATCTTGTTATTCTCGCATGTTAGTTGCTGCACACCAGTTAGCCACTGTTGCGACCCCCGTAACCCAATTTTGAACTTAACAGTGCGGGATTTATACTCTTGTGTGATTGTGATCTGCGGCGGATCAAGAAATATTGCCGTGAGCGACTTACCTGGATCTATAATCATGCCCTGAGTTCCGAGTGCGTAGCTACGGAAAGTATTAGAATTTGGCCTGTTTGCGTACTGATCCAGCGATTCTGTTTCCGTAGTTCTATTGCCGCTGTTATCTGTCGTAATCTTTGTTATTTCCTCAAAATATTCCAGTGGTGGCGGTGTCAAAAGGCGCAATCTTTTCTGCGATTTGTTGTACCATCTGATATTTATATATAAATTATGCCCAAATTGCCTGTCCGTTATGATATCGCTAGGCTGCATCGTCAAGATATCTAACTCCATGTATTTTTTCCAGTCCTCCCCTTTCACCTCTATTTCTTCTATTTGCTCGCCACCGTTATCTATGTCGCCACCATCTTTGGAAAAGAATTTTTTAACCTTATCAAAAGGGTTACGTTGGATTACTGGTTGATACTCACAAGAGGAGTTAAGAAGGGGTTTGGCTTGGATGTTGTTTTTTTTAATCTCCTGTTCAGGAAGCAATTTACGCCCAAGCGTACTACCATTTTGTTGGACAACATGAGTTAACTCATGGGCGAGTAATTCCTTTCCTCCATGACTCTCAGGAGCATATTCTCCTTGACGGAAGAATATATCCTGTCCTGTGGTGAAGGCACGAGCTTGGATAGATTGGTTGAGTTGGTCAGAGCGGCTATCTGTGTGGATTTTGACACTGCTAAAGTCAGTCCCAAAAGCTTGCTCCATTGGTTGGCGGATATCGTCTGAGAGTGGCTGTCCACTTCCCCGTTGTTGTTGGATTGAAGTTTCCAAGTTAGATGTGGCTGCAACCCCACCACCCTGACGTTGTAGTGAAATATTGGTATCTGCCAGGGATTTCATTTGTAATTCTTCTTCTTCCTCTGGTAATGCTTCCCGTTGTAGTGAAGTATTGGCATCCGCCAGAGATTTCATTTGTAATTCTTCTTCCTCTGGTAATGCTTCCCGTTGCACAGACTGTTTACTTACAGGCTGGCTCATCGTCTGCATCACTTGCTGTGCTACTCTATCAGCTTCCTGCTCGTAAATATCTCCTGGCTGGTTAACCGTAAGTTTTGTTTGTGAACGCAGTGATATTCGACTGATGTCGTGCATTAAAGGTAAATTTTGCGATCGCACCTCATTTGTTGCTTGGGATGAAGCACCAGAGGACTCTGAGCCAAAACCACGTGTTGGTTGTTTGAGTGCAGGTATTGAGAAGGAAGCAGTAGTAGCTTTTTTAGGCTGGCCTATGTGTTCTCTCATTTTTATTTCCTGATGCCCAAGCAGTAGGTGGATTGAATATTTGCTGTTATTTACATCTAGAGTACAGCGATCGCACTCATCAAGCAATTCACCCAAAGTCTAAATTTTCGGTAGACCTAATAGTAGTATGGGGAGTATCGCACTACGTCCGCTGCAATCTGTAGCAACTTCTGCTTTCCCGGAATTAACTTCCGCTTTCACGTTTTAGTGTTTCGCGCAGTCTGTAGAAACTTCCATCTTCCTTGAAGTAACTTCTGTCTTCAAGTAAAAAAACTCCAAAAAATAAATCGTCCAATTTTACCGAATCAAAAGGACTTTCTCTTCCCCTGCTAAGAAATCCCTATTCCCCTACGATAAAAACGGTGAGATATTTTTTTTATTAGAAGTTACTAACGGGAAACTTTAAAGCAAATGACGATCGCTTGACTTTTAAAACAGTTGCTACAAAATCAAGCGATCACACTTATAGTTAAGCCGCTTGGATTTTTCTGATCTGATATTGTCCGGATTCTACCCAGATGACTGCTTCGACATCCAAAGATTCCATAGTCAATACTATACTTTCTTCCTTATGCTCATATTTTATAGGAAGCACTTCGTCAAGCTCTGCAATTACCTCAAAGACATCCGAAAAACTGTAATTGGAGTCAGGATAGGGTATCCATTCTGTTTGTTTCCCTTGTTCTATCTGCTTAAGAAATTCAAGCAACCACTCTGGCACTGCACTATCCTCATCCAGGTTGTTTTGCCAAACAATCTCATGTACCTTGGTCTTCATCTGGGCTGTTGCTGGAGTAAAGTTTGAAGCTTCAGCTAAGGAAATGATTGCTTCTTCGAGTTTGCCTGTCATTTTATCCTCTCATTTCTCAAGATATCAGGTTCTATTAGGGTTTGGGATACATAGTTATAAGCTGAAAGTTGTCCCCCGTACCGTCATTCTTCCATGCTACGAAGAATTTGTCACAAGGAAGAGTCGTAGGTTTAAGATTGCTGCCACTACTATCTAGTTCATAAGTCTCTCCAACTCCAGCTAGTGTATAGTGATTGCTATACCCCTTTTTCCATCCTCCTGCTCTATTTTGCTTATTGGCGTTCAAATCAGTAATCGCCATATTCATTGCATTTAAATGCATTGCATCGCTTGCAAACTTGCTGGATTTTCCGTCAGGCGGCAATGAACTACGCCCGGAAGGTGTCACACCAGTCGTTAATCGTGTTAAGTGTTCAGCTGGTGTTGTGTGACTACCATGATCCGTATATGAATGACCCCCATCATCATCATAGGTAGCCGGATTATTATGATCAAACACTCTTTGGACTATATTATCTGCTACTCTTTGAACTACTTCAAGTTTGGCTTGGACTGCACCCCCATTCTGCTGTACAACATGGGTTAACTCATGTGCCAACAACTCCTGTCCTCCCCGACTCCCAGGATTATATTCCCCCTGCCGAAAGAACACATCCTGTCCTGTCGTGAAAGCACGCGCCTGAATTGACCGATTCAACTGGTCAGATTGACCATCTGTGTGAACCTTCACCCCACTGAAGTCTGCGCCAAATGCCACCTCCATCGGTTCGCGGATATTGTTCGCCATCACTTGTCCACCGCCCCTTGCTTGGTTAATGGACGCTTCTATGTCTGGTGCAGCTGCCACCCCAGCCTCAGCCTGACACTGCACCATCGGCTTCATCTGTAATTCTGACTCATCTTCTGGCGCTTCTTCTCGTTGCAGTATGCTATTGTCCAGAGATTTCATCTGCAATTCCTCTTCCTCTGGCAATGCTTCTCGTTGCACCAAAGGCATGATAGAACTTGCCAAAGGTTTCATCTGCAATTCTTCTTCTAACTCTGGCGCTTCTTCTCGTTGGATAGACTGGTGATTTACAGGCTGCACCATTCTTTGCATTACCTGCTGTGCGACGCTATCAGCTTCCTGCTCATACTTATCCCCAGGCTGGCTAATTGAGAGTTTTGCTTGGGGATTACGTAGGGGTATGCGACTGATATCGTGAGTAACTGGTTTATGGAGTGGTTGTATTTCAGGTGCTTGGCGTGAAATTGCCGATGACTCCAAACCAAAGCCGCGTATCGGGTGTTTCAGAGATGGAATTGAGAAGCCTGTAGTAGTTTTTTTCCCTCGGCTGATGTGTTCTCTCATTTTCTTCTTCTGTTGCCCAAGCAGTAGCTAGATAAATATTTTGCTGTTAATAACATCTAGAGTACTGCGATCGCACTTGTAACACAATTCACCCAAAGTCTAAATTTTCAGGAACCCGATTCTATAGTATCGAGCGATCGCATTCACAAAAACACAACAGGCGATCGCACTACAAGACCAATGATCGCATTTTTCGTGAGAATGGAGAGGGCGATCACACTACAATACCAACGATCGCTTTTTTGGGGTTTGATTGGTGAGTTACGCGATTGCTCTTTTTCGTAGGGTGTGTTAGCAATAGCGTAACACACCGAAAATTGACATTACGGAGGTGCGTTACATTTCATTAACGCACCCTACTAGATCCGCGATCGCACTCTCCTCAACGGAATGTATTATGCCGCCACGATCATATCCCGATCAATAATCGGATCGCTAATATGGGACTTCTTTACAGATGGACGCTTATACCTCCAAATTAAATATTCACCTTTATACTGCTCCCTGAATCTGCTGTGTAACCCCGGCCTAGTCTACCTTGCAGTGCTGTCGCCGCTTGTCTTGCCTCTTCAAGTGCTTTAGGTTTGGCTCCCTCAACGGCAGGTTTCCCAACATGATACTCCCACTCAATGTCATCAGCCGGATACCCTGCTACTAAGGCTTGCATCGCTTTGATGAATGCTTCTCCACTGGGTGTAAATGCCGATGTCGGGACATCATACATATCGGGTGTTACAAAATGACCGCCCGCTACCGCCTGATAATCCGTTCCTCCATTGGGCGAGTATATTTTTGCCACCACACCGACACACATGATCAGTCCGTCTATATATATTCCCGGGGCGCTATTATTATCACCTTTTATATCAATTACTGGTGTACTTGTTCCTTCCTGCATCCTTTGTAGCGCCGATGACTGTGTCAATAATGGTTCAATGTCTATGGAACTTCCTTCCACGCCCCTTTCATCGTCCTTAACACCCTTCACATCATTGCCCGATTCGCCTTGCAATAGTGACTTGTCTGTTGAATCTCTCTGCCGCTGCACGGCCCCCCCATTTTGCTGCACAACATGGGTCAACTCATGCGCCAACAATTCCTGCCCACTCCGACTCCCAGGATTATATTCTCCTTGGCGAAAGAACACATCCTGTCCCGTCGTGAAAGCCCGCGCCTGAATTGACCGATTCAACTGGTCAGATTGACCATCTGTGTGAATCTTCACTCCACTGAAATCAGCGCTAAACGCTTGTTCCATCGGTTGGCGGATATTGTCCGCCATCGACTGTCCCCCACCCCTTGCTTGGTTAATCGACGTTTCCACGTCTGGTGTAGCAACCATAGAAGCCTGACGCTGCACCATCGACTTCATTTGTAATTCTTCTTCATCCTCTGGCAATGCTTCTCGTTGCAATGTGCTATTATCCAGAGATTTCATTTGCAATTCTTCTTCATCCTCTGGCAATGCTTCTCGTTGCAAAGTGCTAATGTCGAGAGGTTTCATTTGCAATTCTTCTTCATCCTCTGGCAATGCTTCTCGTTGGATAGATTGGCGATTTACAGGTTGCGCCATTGTTTGCATTACCTGCTGTGCGACGCTATCAGCTTCCTGTTCGTATTTGTCCCCAGGCTGGCTAATTGAGAGTTTTGCTTGGGGATTACGCAGGGGTATGCGACTGATATCGTGAGTAAGTGGTTTATGGAGTGGTTGGACCTCAGGAACTGCTTGGCGTGAAATTGCCGATGACTCCAAACCAAAGCCGCGTATCGGGTGTTTCAAGGATGGGATTGAGAAGTTTGTAGTAGTTTGTTTCTGACGGCTGACGTGTTCTCTCATTTTCTTCTCCTATTGCTCAAGCAGTAGCTAGGTGAATATTTGGCTGTTACTAACATTTAGAGTATAGCGATCGCACTTGTAACACAATTTATCGAAAGTCTAAATTTTTGAGAAACTCATTCTATAGTATCGAGCGATCGCCTATGCTGCCATTGCCAAACCAACTGACAATATTAGCGTCTTGTTTCATGGCTTATCCTCAATTAGGCGATCGCACTTCAAGAGGTGTAGGGTGGGCAAATTCTGATAATTTGACAATTTCAAGTCTGTAGCAACTTCTGCCTTCTTGGAATTAACTTCTGCCTTCACGTTTCGGTGTTTCGCGCAGCCTGTAGCAGCTTCTGCCTTCTTGGAATTAAGTTCTGCCTTCACGTTTCGGTGTTTTGCGCAGTCTGTAGCAGCTTCTGCCTTCTTGGAATTAAGTTCTACCTTCACGTTTCGGTGTTTCGCGCAGTCTGTAGCAGCTTCTGCCTTCTTGGAATTAAGTTCTGCCTTCACGTTTCGGTGTTTCGCGCAGTCTGTAGCAACTTTTGCTTTCCCTGAAGTAACTTCTATCTTCAAATAAAGAAACTCCAAAAAACAAATTATCCAATTTTACCGAATCAAAAAGATTTTCTCTTCCCCTGCTAAGAGATCCCTGCTTCCCTGCGATAAAAACGATGGGATATTTTTTAATTGTAAGTTCTTGACAGAAAACTCTAAGTTTATGTTGGGTTTCACTAGTGTTCAACCCAACCTACTTTTATAGATTTTATTACTATCTTATGCGATTGTTTATGGTGGAGAGAACGCGATCACGTCTTGCGGAAATTGTTCTGGCAAATGATAATCGTGTGGCGGCACATTGGATTCTAGGGGCGCAAGGCCTTGCGCCCCTACTGACGTTACCATTTTGAAGGATTATGAAGATGTAATTGATCTGTATTCCAAGATATTGGATTTGTCTGCACGTATTCACGAATTTTGTATAATGCTGCCTGATTGCGAATGATGTGTTCGTAATAATTGCGTTGCCATATCGGTGCTCTTGGTGTGCCTCGCAATAAATTAATTCGCTTTGTCACGACCATTTTAAACCCAGCGATGAAAGAGCCAAGCGATCGCGGTTTTTGGTTCGGCATATTGGTTGGTAAAGGCGCATCGGATTGTGGCAACCCATTAGATTGTAGGGGCGCATCGGATTGTAGGGGCGCAAGACCTTGCGCCCCTACCGCGTGGTATTGATCCCAACGCTATGATTGTTCGCCCCAAGGTATGCGACAGGTTCAATAAAAACAATCCCATGAAAATGGTTGGGCATGACAATCCAGGCATCCAATTTAATCTCTTGACGGAGATTAGGCGATCGCTCTCATTCTTCTGTGACAATTTGCCCGAAATCATTTAATAGCATTGTCCCATCAACAATCTCACCAAACAAACATTCTCGTTGGTGGCTGCAAATGGTGATAAAATAGCCACCAGCAGACGCATAATCGTATCCTTTAAGACGGATCGATGAGCTATATAAAACTCTCCGCGATCCTTTCGATTGTATCGGCGTTATTTCGCGCTAGGGTAAAAGCCAGCTCGTGGATCTCATCTCCGTAACCATGATCATTCGTACCTCTTACTACGCTCCAATGTGAAGCTTCGTGGATGAGCGTTCCTGCTACTGAGTCCTCCCCTGTTCTGCTTGCAACGAAATATGCGTTTCCCAAATATAGCCTTGTTGGATCGTTAGGGTATACGTAGGCAAAAGCATTATCAGCGTCATCGTATTGCACATTGTCTATATTGATATTCAATAATGCTTGACGAATCCATCTAAAGTCCAACTTTATAGCATTTAACCTCGACTGAACCGGTCGCATCCCGTAACGATCCACTATCGGCGCTAAAACTAAGTCATTAGCGCTTATTACCCTATCACATAAGTAAATGGCACGATTAAAAGCTCTGCGAAGCGTTACCCTTTGGGGCACGGTTAGGTCCGCTGGTACTCTTTGTATTGTCTGCTCTTGCACCCTCGTAGTCGGAACTCTTTGATGCACTGCATCTCCATTTTGCTGTACCACATGAGTCAACTCATGCGCCAACAACTCTTGCCCCCCCCGACTCCCAGGATTATATTCTCCTTGGCGAAAGAACACATCCTGTCCCGTCGTGAAAGCCCGCGCTTGAATTGACCGATTCAACTGGTCTGATTGTCCATCGGTATGAACCTTCACTCTACTGAAATCTGCGCCAAACGCTTGTTCCATCGGTTGGCGGATATTGTCCGCCATCGCCACTCCCCCACCCCTTGCCTGATTAATGGACGCTTCCAAGTCTGGTGCAGCACCCATTCCAGCCTGACGCTGCACCATCGATTTCATCTGCAATTCTGACTCATCCTCTGGCAATACTTCTCGTTGCAATGTGCTAATGTCCAGGGATTTCATCTGTAATTCTTCTTCATCCTCTGGCAATGCTTCTCGTTGCAATGTGCTAATGTCGAGAGGTTTCATTTGCAATTCTTCTTCATCCTCTGGCAATGCTTCTGGTTGGATAGGCTGGCGATTTACAGGTTGCGCCATTGTTTGCATTACCTGCTGTGCGACGCTATCAGCTTCCTGCTCATACTTATCCCCAGGCTGGCTAATTGAGAGTTTTGCTTGGGGATTACGCAGGGGTATGCGACTGATATCGTGAGTAAGTGGTTTATGTAGTGGTTGTACCTCAGGAACTGCTTGGCGTGAAATTGCCGATGACTCCAAACCAAAGCCGCGTATCGGGTGTTTCAAGGATGGGATTGAGAAGTTTGTAGTAGTTTGTTTCTGACGGCTAACGTGTTCTCTCATTTTCTTCTCCTGTTGCTCAAGCAGTAGCTAGATATTTTGCTGTTACTAACATCTAGAATACAGCGATTGCACTTGTAACACAATTCCTCTAAGGTAAGGGATTTCTAGCGAACGTAGGGGCGCAAGGCCTTGCGCCCCTACAAAGTTCGACTTTTGGCTACTTTTGATTCTGATGCAGTACCTTTAGCCTAGATTTAGGGAGAGTTTTTTATTTATGGACTCAAATCAGCAAAAAACTTTTTTCACGTTCGATGGAGATGTTGGCGGTACTGCTGGCTATGCTGGGGTTTCGGCGACATCTGATGCTAGCAAGGTGGCTAAAACGGCAAGTAAATACCTCAATGATTCACTGCTAATGAATCAACTTACAGAGCATGTGTATAAACTCTTGCTAGAAGATATGCGATCGCAGCGTGAGAGGATAGGTAATTATAGTTCTCAGAGGTGGTTGTAATGGCTCCAAAAGCTAATAATGGTAAGGTTGCTCCAAGCTCTAATAATAGCAAGGTTACTCCAAGCCCTAATAATGGCAAGGTTACTCCAAGCCCTAATAATGGCAATATTACTCACGAACTAAATTATGTAACTACTAATCGTTTCTATGTAGAGATAGACAATACTATTGCTGCATGTTTTACTGAATGTTCAGGATTAAGTGTTCAAATTAAGAAAAATGTTTTTAATGAAGGTGGTGTCAACGATCAGCAAAGAATTTATTTAGGTCATACGGAATTTGCAGACATAACTCTTAAACGTGGAGTTACCGATCATCCAGGTTTTTGGAACTGGATAAGTACAGTTTTTGATGAAAAAAAGAAGACATCTCGATGGAATGTCAATATTCTGATTTTCAATCAAGCGGGTGAAACAATGATGAGTTGGACTTTGATTGGTGCTATTCCTATAGCCTGGAAAACACCTACCCTCCAAGCAGATGGAAACGCAGTTGCAATTGAAGAATTAACTTTAGCTTATGAAGGTTTACAAGTTGCAAGGTCTACAGGAGGAGGTATTTCTGTACAACGAAATCAAAAAACCGGATATTTCGTTTCTAGTTAATTGGCTATTTTGAAACTATAATTATGCAAATTAATCAATCTCCACTAGGAAATAATGTTCATCCACTTGGGGTAATATCATCTTTATCTGATCCTCAGAGAATGTTATTGCGAAAAGAGTCTCATTCTCTGCATTCACGAAGTAATTTTATTAGTACTATACAAACTAAACCACCATTAGTCACATCCTCTAAATTTTTCTTGTCTCGTGAACAGGAACCATCGATACAACCATTAATAGGTTGGGATACTCAGGATATAAATAGTGAGTTTCCATTGCTTGAGTTTGATTCTTCTGATTCAATCACTCCACTAGAAAATAGTAATATTAATAGTAGAGAATCAGTAAAAGATAGTATTCCAGAGATAATGCCAACTCGCATTGATAAAAAGACGAGTAATAATATCTCACAAAAACCAAATATTCAAAGTAAAGCTAAATCAAAAAAAACAAATAAATCTCAACAGCCATCAAAAACAAAATCAAAATCTATAACTAAAAAGCCTACTAAATCATCTGCGGCTAAAAATGTTGAGCAATCTTTTAATGAAAACAACATTACTGTTAATCGTAAGGAAGATAGCTTATTAGCATCAGATGAGCCTCTGTCTGTTGAGGGTAATTCGGAAATCCCCATTTTAAAACAGGATATTGCTTCAGGCAATACTACAAACAATAGTGATTATGTTAGTAGTACAATCCCTAGCACAACAGCACTAGCTTCGCCTATTGTTGAAGAAGAATTGAGTTTATTAAATAATATTGCTGACAATGATGTGCAAGGAAATTCTGAGGTAACATCTAGTGTGCCTAGTGCAAATTCCTCTTTAACAGAAAGCATTTTACCTTTACAAAAAAAGATTGGATTAGAGAATAATACAAATGAATTAGTCGAAAATTCACCTAGAGAATTTCCTTTAGATAATAATGTGGAGGAAATATTAACCTCGGATAGCAACTTGACTAATCAAGTAATCCCTGAAGCATCACAAGTAGTTAATATTTCAGATATCCCAGTCAGCCCAACACCATCAGAACAGGATATTGAAACATCTCAAACTGCTTCTATAGTTGATAATAAAACCACTGCTTCCCAAACCAATTTAATCCAAGCAAAAGAGGTGCCATCAAGTGTAACCTCTCCATTGCAGTCAGAAGAATCACCACATACAAATAGTAATTCTGAGGCAATTACAGCCATTGAACCCAACTTAATATCAGAAAGTACCGGAAATAATTTTGTTAGAGATAATCCTATTGTTGATAATTCTCTAACTTTGTCGTCAGCACTGACTTCACCTGATGTTGATGATGCACCTAGTTTATTTCCTCCTTTGGCAAATGATCAAAATACTGTAGTGGCGGATGTTGCTGTATCTAATTCTGAGTCTTCAGTTGCAAAAAGCCCTATTACAATACAACAAGAAATTGATTCCAGTGTTCTGAGTGAGTTTCCAGCCAGTGCGCCTGTTGAATTAACACCTACCTCAACCGAGATTGAAGACACACCTAGTTTGTCCAAAAACTCTGAGAATAATGAAGAGTTAGTAACTTTAGAGTCACAATCTGCTATAGCGGTTAATGTTTCAGATGTCTCAGCAAATGTGACTTCACTGCAACGTGACAGCAATCTTGAGAGTAGTAGTAGCGAGTTTACAGAAAGTCAGCCCATCTTAGCACTACCTGAAATTGGTGAAACAGCGATCGCACCACTTACGACAACATCGCCTGAGATTGGTGAAACAGCGATCGCACCACTTACGACAACATCGCCTGAGATTGGTGAAACACCAACAATTACCGCTACATCACCTGAAATTGGTGAAACAGCGATCGCACCACTTACGACAATATCACCTGAGATTGGTGAAACACCAACAATTACCGCTACATCACCTGAAATTGGTGAAACAGCGATCGCACCACTTACGACAACATCGCCTGAGATTGGTGAAACACCAACAATTACTGCCACATCATCTGAGATTGGTGAAACACCAACAATTATCGCTACATCACCTGAGATTGGTGAAACTGGGATCGCACCACTTCCCACAACATCATCTGAAATTGGTAAAACAGCGATCGCACCACTTCGCGCAACATCATCTGAAATTGGTGAAACACCATCAATTACCGCGACATCACCTGAGATTGGTGAAACTGCGATCGCACCACTTCGCGCAACATCATCTGAAATTGGTGAAACACCATCAATTACCGCCACATCGCCTGAAATTGGTGAAACAGCGATTGCACCACTTACGACAACATCATCTGAGATTGGTGAAACACCAACAATTACCGCCACATCATCTGAGATTGGTGAAACACCAACAATTATCGCTACATCACCTGAGATTGATGAAACAGCGATCGCACCACTTACGACAACATCATCTGAGATTGGTGAAACACCAACAATTACCGCCACATCATCTGAGATTGGTGAAACTGCGATCGCACCACTTACGACAACATCACCTGAGATTGGTGAAACAGCGATCGCACCAGTTAACGCCACATCGCCTGAGATTGATGAAACTGCGATCACACCACTTACGACAACATCACCTGAGATTGGTGAAACTGCAATCGCACCACTTACGACAACATCACCTGAGATTGGTGAAACACCATCAATTACCGCTACATCACCTGAGATTGGTGAAACTGTGATCACACCAGTTAACGCCACATCGCCTGAGATTGATGAAACTGCGATCACACCACTTACGACAACATCACCTGAGATTGGTGAAACTGCAATCGCACTAGTTAGCGCCACATCAACTGAGATTGGTGAAACTGCAATCGCACCACTTACGACAACATCGCCTGAGATTGGTGAAACACCAACAATTACCGCTACATCACCTGAGATTGGTGAAACTGCGATCGCACCACTTACGACAACATCACCTGAGATTGGTGAAACATCAACAATTACCGCTACATCACCTGAGATTGGTGAAACTGCGATCACACCAGTTAGCGCTACATCACCTGAGATTGGTGAAACTGCGATCACACCAGTTAGCGCTACATCACCTGAGATTGGTGAAACTGCGATCGCACCACTTACGACAACATCACCTGAGATTGGTGAAACACCAACAATTACCGCTACATCACCTGAGATTGGTGAAACAGCGATCGCACCACTTACGACAACATTACCTGAGATTGGTGAAACTGCGAGTATTTTCAGGAAAACTATTGACAATGAACAAACAGTAGAATCAGAATTTCCCTTTGCGGTAACAAATCCTGAAATATCAACCTTTGTTGATACCCCAGATAATTCAACCTCCCCACAAGACGAGGTAAGCACACCACCTGAAGTTGAGCAAAATAGTTTACAGACACCCAATTTTAAGGAATCAGAACAAAAAACTTCTCTAGAGACTCCGACTAAAGTCGATTCTTTTTCAGACACTTCATTACAATTAAAAAGCGCTGAAACTCACTCACCTCAGATATCTAATTCTTTAATTCCTTCTTCTTTGGGGTTGGATATTGGAAAACAGAAACTTTCAATCCTCAATTCTCCACAGCTTAATCCTCTTCAAAACGAGACAAGTAATGTAGGTGAACCTTCACCTCAATACTCATCGCCTCCTCTGATTTTCCGAAAAGCAAATCATAATACTACTACTAATACACCTTCCCAATCGTCAAACACACCTTCTCAATGGTCAAGTGTGGAAGATTTACTAAATGGAAATAATGATGAATTCACTAGCTTCAACTTTAATGATGTGGAATCTAACAGCCAAAATTATGAATTTTCTCATGTTTCCGAATCGCCACAAATTTTTGCTAAACACCTTCCTGCACCTAAAGGCTTTGCTGAGGATAGAAAGGTCACTCCACCCGATATATCTAGAGATATAGAACCAGTAACTCAGAAGATAGAAAACACTTATTCATCTTCTAAAGGAGATGCTAAAGATGATACGGCTGATCTTGAAGCTCTAGCCCGTGAAATTTATAGCAGATTACGGCAACGGATAGAAATTGAGCGAGAGCGTCATGGCGGTCACTCAGGTCGATTACCTTGGTAAATTCCCATTCAATAATTAATTTTTGGAGAAATACTCAGATGCCAAGTCCAGCAATTATTGTTATTCAAAAGCTTCAACCGCAACTTGAGAAAGCCAAACTTATAGCTTATAACAAGGAAGCACCAGATATTGAATTAATGTTTAATCCCACAGACATTAGTTTTGCTCGGACTGTTAGGTGGGAAAGTAAACAAGGTAATAGAGGAACTACTCTACTCCCCAAGATAAATTTTTCTGGTGTTGAGCCTTATAGTTTCACACTGAAACAGTTACTTTATGATACTTATGAAACGAAAGAATCGGTGATGAAAAAGTATATAGACAACATTAAGAAAGGTGTAGAAGCTATTACTAAAATGCCTGACAGTCGTCCACCTGTTTACATATTCACATGGAAAACAGAGTATTTTTATTGTGTAATCACGAGTCTAAATTACACTTTAAATATGTTTCTGAGTGATGGAACACCAGTAAGGGCACTGGTAGATATAGCCTTGCAAGAAGTAGATCAAAAAAACCTTCCTGGAGGAATTAAATCTGCATCTCAAGGTACAAATCGTCAGCCAAGTAATAGTCTAGGAAATACTGGGAGACAAAATTCACAAAACTCACCAAGGTCACAAAACTCACCAAAATCAAGAAGGAGATAAAAACTAATTTATCACTATTTTTTCTTAAAAACTGCTCTGAACATTTCATGGTTGCAAAATAATAATTATGCCTACTAAAGAAAGCCTTTATTTAAGTAATCTTCAAATTCAGATAGACGGAAAAGCTGCTTCTCCTGAATTAATGGAGGATGTGTTGCAAATGACAATAGAAGAAAGCCTTCATTTACCAGCGATGTTTACGCTAGTAATACATAATAGCTATAATCCTACATCTAAACAACCACAAAACCAGCCTTGGCGACATGAGCCGCTTTTTAAGATTGGGAAAAAAGTGACGTTGGGTTTTAATTCGAGTACTACTCAAGATAAGAATTTTCAAGATGAGAAAATAGAAAAAGTACTGATTGAAGGCGAAATTACAGGGATGGAAGTTCACTTCAATGAAAAATCTGAAGCTGAGATGATTGTTCAGGGTTATGATATTTCCCATCGTCTTCACAGAGGTCGTTATAATCGTTCTTTTTTGAAAGAAACTGATGGCAACATAGTCACAAAAATAGCTAAAGAAGTAGGGATAACAGTTGGCAATGTAGAGAAAAGTACCCCGGTCAATGAGTATGTCTTCCAAGAAAACCAAACTAATATGGAGTTTTTGCGGGAAAGGGCAGCCCGTATTGGTTTTGAACTATTTGTTACAGATGGCAAAATAAATTTTTGTGCACCAAAACCAAAAGCTCAAAAACCTTTACTACTAGAATGGCTAGTTGATATTAATAAATTTAGTACTCGCGTCACCAGTGCTGAACAAGTGAGTTCTGTGGAAGTACGTACCTGGGACTATACCAAGAAACAATTGATTACCGGAACAGCTAACAAAGAGGAGCAACTAAGTAAAACAGGTAATAATCAAGGAAGTACTACCAGTACTGCATTTACCAATCTTAAGTCCTACAAAATGACTGTTGTAGATAAACCTGTTGCCACTAAAAAACAAGCAGATACTATGGCTCAGGCTCTGTGTGATGAACTAGGAGGAGAATTTGTTTATGCAGATGCCAAGGCAGAGGGTAATCCTGAGATTCGACCGGGGCGAATTATTAATCTAAAGGGTATGGGCGATCGCTACAGTGGAGAGTATTATGTTACAGAAACACGCCATTTCTATACTAAGCGAGTTTATTACACTGATTTCAGCGTCCGGGGACTACGTTCTGGTGACTTATTCACAACTCTATCTACACAAAAACGCCTACAGCCATCTCAGACTTTATTAGTGGGAATTGTAACTGATAACGAAGATCCAGAGGGATGGGGTAGAGTAAAAGTCAAGTTTCCCACCCTCACAGAAGATCATACAAGTGACTGGGCAAGAGTTGTAGCTTTGGGAGCAGGAATAAACAGAGGTTTTGACTGTTTACCAGAGGTGAACGATGAAGTCTTAGTAGGTTTTGAGCATGGCGATATTTACCGTCCCTACATAATTGGCGGAGTATGGAACGGGACGGATGCACCACCGGAAAACGTGGTTGACTCAGTTACGACGAAAGGTCTCGTAAGATTACGCACCTTTAAAACTCGTGTAGGACATATTCTACAGTTTGTCGAAGAGGATGAATCAGGTAATAAAAGTGGTAAAGGTAATAAAAGTGGTAAAGGTGCTAAAGGCGCTAAAGGTGCTAAAGGCATTAAAGGTGGTAACACTAGTAAAACAGGTATTCGCCTAGAAACTATATATGGTCACCAAATTTATCTCAATGATAGTGAAAAGTGTATAGTGATTACAACCAAAGGCGGTCATGAAATCAAAATGGACGACAGCCTTAGATCTAAATCTGTTTCAGTGACATCAAAAGGTAATCTGTCATTAGATGCACAAGGAAATATAGACATTACAGCCACAGGCATCATTACAGTTCAAGGCAAGCTAATTAAACTTAATTAATTACTAATTCATAATGACGCTCTCTACAAGACGCTGCGCGTAGCTTGCATTCCGGTAGGGCTATCAATACTCGCTAAAGCTACATTAACGTAATTCGTAATATTTGGCGAAACACCGCAGGAAATTATAAATTGTGGTCTTGAATTATTTGGAAATAAATTCTAAGCTAATTCAATTACGAATTACGTAGCTTGCTTCTTGCGACTCACGTAGTGTCTCATAGAGAAAGCGAATATTACCAATTACGAATTATTCTCATTGGGCTTTTTTTAAAGTTTGATAATGAAAAACACTATTGGGAGTTTGTTATGCCAGGTAGAGCAGCAGCAAGAATTACCGACAATGTAGCGCATCCCTTACCGCCAGTATTGACAGGAGGTCCAGGTAGTCGCAATGTGTTGATTGGGTCTTTACCTGCGTGGCGGGGTATGCTTGCACCAGCAGTAGCAGGTTTGCTATCTGCCAAAACATCTTCTAATACGACTGTCCAAGCGGCTGAGGCTGCTACGAAGGCAGCGGCTGGTACACCAGGGGCACCTGCTGCTCTAGCCGCAGAACAAAATATAAAGGCAACAGCATTAAGTACCATGAGTAGCGCAATCCGTTCTGCTGCGGCAGGTGCTGATATTCATAATTGCGCCACACCCTCGCCTGTACCACCACATGGCCCCGGTGTTGTAATTGACGGTAGCAGGACAGTGCTGATTAACAACCTGCCTGCCTGTCGTATGGGCGATACTATTATAGAAGCATTAGGGCCACTACCGAATAAAATTACTAAAGGTAATCCCACTGTTTTGATTGGTGGCTAATTGAAGAGGCGGAGGGGATGAGGGTGTAGGGAGAATAAAGAAGTGAATCTGAACTGCGTCCACGAGTAAAAAAGACTTGTCCGCGAGTATCAAAGATTTATTCACGAATATTACAACTTTTTCAAGTAAATACAGCAGTTTGCTTTTTAAATGAAGTACAAAATGCAGAACGGGAGCATCAGATATAAAGAGTTTCTACTTCCTGCCGTAAGCTCGAACTGCCTCCAAACCCGTGGCTACTTCATGTAAATGAAAACTCCTGTAAATTTGAGTTAAGCATTTTTTCTCTCCCCCTGCTCCCTACCTCCTACCCCTATGTCTTTTCTGTTTAACCTCGACCTTTGGCGAATAGGTTTAAACCTTGTGTGCCGATATCTTTGAAGATATCCATGTAACGCTGTCTAAGTACCAGATATGGTTTATGGTGGGCAAAGAGACTATTTAGGGACGGGTTTGGCTTATCCACTGCATTTAAGTGTGCAAGGTGGGATACAACTTAGCCGTGAAGATCAAAAAGTTAAAGAATCTATTTGGATTATCCTCCGCACTGGAGTAGGTGAGCGGGTTTATCGACCTACCTTTGGATCTCGCTTGTCAGAACTGGCGTTTGCAACCTTGAATAGCGAAACCCTACTGCGAATCCGTCTTTATGTCTTGGAAGCTTTAGAAGTTTGGGAACCACGCATTATTATCGATGAAGTTATCGCCGATCCCGACCCTGTACGTGGCAGAGTGGATATCATCATCAATTATCGACTCAAAGACGGGCCCGATATTTATAGTTTTGTTTATCCTTATTATTTGGTTTCAGCTGGGGAGGAATCGTGAACTTTGACTTTTTACCGCAATTACCTTCTTCCAACTTAGATGATCGCGCCTTTGATGATTTGGTGGATGAATGTATAATGCGTATTCCCCGCTACTGTCCAGAATGGACAGACCACAACCTCAGCGATCCAGGGATTACGCTAATTGAGTTATTTGCTTGGTTAACTGACCAGATGTTGCTCAGATTTAACCAAGTACCTCGAAAAAATTATGTAGCTTTCTTAGAATTACTGGGTATTCGTCTCCAGCCGGCCGCCCCAGCCCGCACGGAATTAACTTTTTATTTAAGCGCTGCACTGCCTGAAGCCTACACTATTCCGGCAGGATTAGAAGCTTCAACTATCCAAACTGAAACCACAGAAGCTATTACCTTTAGTACAGATTCTCCTCTAATTATTGGCACACCCCGGATACAGCACTTCTTAACTGCCCAAACCACAGAAGACATTCCCCAAACTCTGCGAGAAAGAGTCACAAGTTCATGGACTCGCGAATCTAACGGTTTCTGGACAGGCAGTGAACTATCGATATTTGAAGAGGAACCCCAGCCTGGTAACTGCTTTTATTTAGCGATCGCTTCTGATGATCCTTTAGATGGTAATGTTCTAGATATTACTTTCCAAGGAGCCGCAGCCACGCCTGCTGGTATTAACCCTAATCAACCGCCTCGGAAGTGGGAAGCCTGGGACGGAGAACATTGGCAATCAGTTTTATTGCAAGAGTCAGATGATGACACTCGTGGCTTCAGTTTTTACGAACTCGCTGAACAGGGTGAGAACCCGTCTCAAGGAGCAGATGTCCGTCTGCATTTACCGCAAAATTGGCCTGTTACCAACTTTACCTCTTACCGGGGTCGCTGGCTACGCTGTACCTTTACTGTCACAGAAACAAATCAATCTGGTTACAATCGTCCACCAAGGATTACTGGTTTAGCAGTGCAGTCAATGGGTGGTACGGTACGGGCTAGTCACAGTACTTTGATTCAAGATGAACGTCTAGGAATCAGTGATGGTAAACCCGGACAGACTTTTGAATTACAAAGCGCACCGATTTTAGAACGCAGAGAAAATGAATATATCTTAGTTACTCCCGCTGGTGGATTGCCTCAGAAGTGGACTGAGGTGAGAGATTTTGCTGATTCTAGGTCGCATCACTTTCATTACACTATCGATTCGATCACTGGTACAATCCAATTTGGACCGCTGATTCGGGAACCTAGCCAACTTAAACAGCAAACACAAGTGCGATCGCGAATTCAGCAACCATCACTAAACGACACATCTGTACAAGTTAGTACTCTGGAAAACAACCAATCTGAACACCAGTACGGCGCAATTCCTCCCCGTGACTCAGAGATTAAAATGATTGCTTATCGTACAGGCGGTGGTAGAGAAGGCAATGTTCAAACTGGAACAATCCAGTTTTTGAAGTCTGCATATCCGTATATTACTAGTGTGATAAATCATGTACCAGCAATTAATGGTGCAGATGCCGAATCGCTGGAACAGGCTGTGATCAAGGCTCCCCGCATCCTTCGCACCCGCGATCGCGCCGTCACAGCTGAAGATTTTGAAGTTTTAACTCAACAGGCGGGGAATGGTGCGATCGCTCGTGTTCGCTGTTTGCCAGCGAATTCTCAAAGACAAGCTGGTATAATTAGTTTACTGGTAGTTCCTTATGCTAATACAGATGCGATCGCTCAAGGCAATGGCATGACACCAGAAGAGTTTGCCCTCAGTAATGCACTCCAAGAGCAAATTTTAAGTTACTTAGATGAAAGACGGTTATTAGGGGTACAAATAGAATTAGAAGAACCAAATTACGTAGGTGTTTCTGTACAGACAGAAGTTGCTTTAGAGCCTGCCTATGACAACCCTTTTGCCAGAGAAGAAATTCGCCGGAATTTAAGGCGATCGCTGTATAAATATTTAAATCCCCTAACTGGAGGAATCGACGGCAAAGGATGGCCATTTGGGCGACCTGTTTATACATCGGATATTGTGGCGTTACTGCAACAAACTCCGGGCGTGCGTCATTTAGGACCCGTCTTGCTGTTTCCCATCCGCAAGCAAGGAGAAAATTGGCGACGACAACCATCCCCAGAACAGTTGATTGACCCAGGATCGGAAGGTTTAATCTGTTCTTGGGCTGATACAAATCTGCGTTCTAATCACGATATTCAGATCATTAATCGCTGATAGTAGTTTGTAATTGGTATTGTCTAAAATTTATGGAACAGCCTTGTGGTAAAGACTTTTAATCCAAAATCCAAAATCTAAAATCTAAAATTGGTAGATAAGTTATGGTTCAAAGTCGCTCTAGTCCATCTGTACGCATTCAATTAACCCCAATGCAAATTCCTGAAGCTTTACCTGTGGCAGGTTTAGCATTTGCAAATGCGGAAAACATGGATCTAGCTGGACGTAGTTTACTCTTGCATCCTGGGCATCCCAGCGAGATGATTGTGCAAGTACAAAACTTAGAACAGCGTCCTTTGCAGGTAAGCTTAAGCGTTGAAGGAAACTTTCCGTCTCAGTGGTGTCAGATTGGTACAGAAGGCAGTGAGATACCGCCTCGTGGACAAATGGATGCTGTCTTCTACTTCTTAATTCCCGACACATTTTTTGAAGATCAAGAAGCGATCGCTCCTGGAAAAAAACACAAACTAACACTCAATTTTCGCAGCCTAATTACTCTACATATAGACCCAGGCACTGACAACGAACAAATTGAGAGAAGCGAGTATTTTGATTTATATATCCGTCCCTACACTGCCTACATGGAGTTCTTGCCAATTTTGTATCGGGAAGTGGATTTTATTGGTCGCTTCATGAAAATATTTGAGCAAGCTTTTCAACCAATAGTTGATAGTTACAATGTCATGTGGGCAAACCTCGATCCTTTGACAGCACCGCAAGCATTACTACCCTTTATGGCTCATTGGGTTGCTTGGCAAGTAGATTCAGTTTGGGATCTCCAGCAACAACGGCGTTTAATTCGTCGAGCCGTAGAACTCTATCGCTGGCGGGGAACTCGTAAAGGATTGCGTCTTTACTTGCATCTTTATACAGGTTTACCGTTAGACGAAGATTTACCTAATGAAGCTGATAAACACATTAGTATTACTGAACCTTTTGGCCCTAGTTTCATTATCGGAGATGCTCAATTAGGAAATGCAGTTTTAGCAGGTGGACAACCGTATCATTTTATAGTGCGTTTACGTTCAAATATTTCTAGTGGCATTATCAACGAAGAACTGATCCAAAGAATCATAGAACAAGAAAAACCTGCTTTTTGTACATACGAATTATCTGTCGAAAATCCCCCTAATTAAACAATTCGTAATGACGCTCTCTACGACTTTGCGTGAGCTTTTGTTAAATTTTGAATTTTGAATTTTGAATTACTTATGTCCCATCCTTTCCCACCTCCACCAATAAAATCTTTTGAACGCCTGCAAGCCGCAGACGGGTTACTAATCAATGCGGAACGCTGGCGCACAGCCCATGATTACCACCGTAATCGGCAAAATGCTCAATATCAAAGTTTAAATCAACCAGGAATTGTCTGCGGTTTAGGCGTGCGAGATATCACTGCTCCAAGCCAAGTTGAAGCTAGATATCGAGATGGACGTTGGGTGCAAATTCAACCTGGTATTGCAATTGATTTAGCAGGTAATCTAATTATTGTACCAACTTCTTATGATTTTCCTATTGATTTAGAAGTAGTAAGTTCTGAACCGCTTATGATCTACTTAGTCGTTAGCTATGTAGATCCTGATGAATTGCGGCGCGGACAGCAAAGAGATGTTGTTCAAGAAACTTATCGAATTGACCAAATAAACTCTACACCAGCCAGTTCAGAAATAGAAATATGTCGAATACTCCTACAACCAGGACATACTGACATTAACCAACCTGCGGATGCTTTCTTTCCTGGATATAACAATGTTGATTTGCGTTATCGCCGTCAGGCACAAATGCGTCCCCAAGCACTTGTATGTATGGCGCAGGCAAATCATAGCGATCCCGAATGTGCGCGTAATTTTTTCAGCCTTTCGTATTTGTTACAAGCAGTAGAACCCCTATACCCAAGTTTACGAGGATCTGATGAACCAGGTCAGGTTTCTTTAGCAGAAAATATCCAAGACTATGACATCCTTTATCTCACAGGTGGACAAGCAATTTCTTTAAATAGTCTCGAATTTGAATCTCTCAGAAATTATTTAAATTTAGGTGGTGTACTTTTAGTTGATGCACCAACAAATGCTAGTTCTCTAATTGAGAGTATTCAAGCCTTGGCACAACAGTTAGAAAGTCCTTTAAGACCTTTAGAAGAATTGCAACGCAGTCATCCTTTAAGGACAAAACCTTTCTTATTTGCTGCTTTACCAATGGTTAATCAACAACAGATTAAACTGTTAATTGGTGGAGGAATTATTTTAGCAATTGGAGATTTAGCAACTGCTTGGGGATTGGATAGAGATTTGAGTTTACCCAGATTGACCATTCGTACAGCTCAGGAATTAGGAATTAATATTCTTCACTATGCTTGGAAGCGGCGACAGTTAATTGGTTTGCAACAGGAAGATAATTCAGGTCAGTGGTGAAAGCCAAGTTAGTAGAGTAGACGTTTGGTGGCTGGCGGCTTTTTATTCAGATTTGGCTGCCATATAAAACAATACGGTTCAGCTAACGCTCAAATACATATCGTAAAGGTGTTCAAAAATATGTTGGTCGTATTAAAGAATATGCACGTACAGTCAGGTGGCATAGCAGTTTTTATATCGGTTTATATGGTCAAACTTGGGTTAATTTTCTAAACAAATATCAAGATTTAGTCACGGATTTAATAAAAATAAATCGGAACAAGCGCAAGTATTATCAACGTGGTCTAAGGGCTATGGAGCTTATTTTATCTGCATCTTAGCCTTTTTTGTCGCCCCGTCAGTCCACAGAGAATAGCTCAAAAGGAGGGTATAAAAATCTCTTTACCTATCCAGACAAGAGTCAACTATTTCCTATTTTGTTTTCTATTAAGATTTCAGTGCTGGCAAAAAAATATGAATAGTGGATTTTAGGCATTCAATTGTCAAGTTTTTTAATCATCTTTATTCAGTGATTTCTACCGAACAAAGATGATTAAAAAAGGTTGAAATGACAGATTATCCTGAATGCACACATTCATGAATTTGTACAGTGCTTAAAACTTAGATGTTCTGAGATGCATAGATAAGCCCATATTTTGCATGAGTAGATATACTCAAAAAATCGCTTTTTGCAGGTAGTTTTGCCAAAACCTGAATTTTTATAAAATGGCTAAAACTCTCGTCCTACAAACACTTTAGACTTTTTATTAACTATGGGTGGTCATAGAACTATTTAAGGTCAAACAGATTAATTTTATTGAGAATAGTGTCAATAAGATGACTTTTTTGAAGGGGCGACAATAATCGTAAAAGTGTTACAGGTAAAGGGATTGAAGTAAAAAACCCTCTCAAAAAAATGAAGCTTATTGACAATAACTGT
>NZ_JBALDE010000043.1:0-58005 GCF_036917515.1 Nostoc sp.
ACAGTTATTGTCAATAAGCTTCATTTTTTTGAGAGGGTTTTTTACTTCAATCCCTTTACCTGTAACACTTTTACGATTATTGTCGCCCCTTCAAGGTACTTTCAGTAGACTGAAAAGTTTTGAAAGTTGAGGAAAGAATAAGGATTTCAGACGACTTGGTTAGAGTTTTCCATCACGACCATAAGCGTAGATACTGCATCGACTTGTCGTAGACATCGCTCTATTGTTTTTTATTCCATCCTTGAAAGAAGTCTAAGTCAAGCCGTTCGTAACCGTTCGATATCTCGCATCGGTGGCGCACCGAACAGGCGTGAATATTCCCGGCTGAACTGTGAGGGACTTTCGTACCCAACTTGGTAGGCAGCAGAGGTTGCATCACAATCTTCCGTCAGCATCAGGCGACGGGCTTCTAACAGTCTTAACTGCTTTTGATATTGAAGTGGACTCATTGAGGTCACTTGCTTGAAGTGCTGATGAAACGACGAAGTAGACATTCTCACCTGCTTTGCTAAGTCCTCGACTCGCATCGGCTGAGTAAACTTAGACTTGATGCGTTTGATCGCTTCAGCAATTCGCTGCATACTGCTGCCAGATGTAGCAATTTGACGCACGGCTTCACTTTGTTCCCCGATCAGCAGACGGTAGTAGAGTTCCCGAATCATCATCGGTGCCAGCATGGGAATATCCTGTGGCGTATCTAAAAGCTTAGTGAGGCGAAGGGCACAGTCCAGCAATGTGGGATCAGCGTTGCTCACAAATAAGCCTCGGACGGAGTTATCTTTCTTCGCTGAACTAAAATTCATTTGAGCAGCCATTTCACAAAGTTGCATTGGATCTAGGGTCAGCTTTAATCCTAAATACGGCTGATCGGTTGTCGCCTCAACAATACACCCACCGATGGGGAGATCAACTGAGACAACAAGACATTGCCCTATATCATAGGGATACGTTTCCTCTCCCAGCACTATGTCTTTCTTGCCTTGAACGAGAATCGCCAGACGCGGTTCATAATCCTGGTAGATGATAGCAGATGACGCATTTGATCGCGAAAAACTCAATGGTGCGATCGCAGTTGGATAGACAAGGTTGCCATTGGGTTCGGTGTGCCGCGCCACTAATGCCGCCAGCGCTTGGCACTGATCTGCAACTACTTCAGAATTGGAGATAACGAAAGTCATGGTAAAGTCTCGACTCATTCAATGCCCTACACGATTATAGAATGTCTTCAAGCGATCCAAGCTGGAGAATTAGGCAAGGATCGAAGAGTTTTAGGCATTGGAAACACTGAATCGAATGAATAGGATGAAAGCATCTCAAGCAAGACCTTAAAGAGTCTGAAGAACGATGCCGCATTTCTTTCCTGAAATTAAAAACTTCTTGGAGGAAATGGCAATCCGTCCAAACAAACTTTGAAAGCAGTTTTACGCCTTTGAACCCCTCAATAACAACTCCAATAAGCAGGAGAACCTATTTATGCAAAATACTCCCCAACAAATGAAAGCAATGGCTGTGGACGAGTTCGGTCATGCTGACAAACTGACTTTGCACACCTTACCTGTGCCTACGGTAGACGCAGGCGAAGTTTTGATTCGCATCGAGACGGCCGGAGTTGGCATCTGGGACGCAATGGAGCGTGAAGGTGATCTGGTGTATAACGAAGTCCACTTTCCGCGTGTGCTGGGCGGCGAATGTGCAGGCACTATTGTTGCCATTGGCGACGGCGTTGAGCGTTTTGCTGTTGGCGATCGCGTTTACGCCCAGAGCTTTATGAACGACAAGGGCGGTAGCTATGCCCAGTACGTTGTTGTCTCGGAGAAAACGGTCGCGCCGATGCCCGATGGTCTCGATATGCTGATTGCAGGCGGGCTACCTATTGCTGGTATAACAGCGCTAAACAATTTGCAGGCGCTGGGGATAGGCAGCGAAACCAAATTAATGCTGTGGGGCGCGAGTGGTGGCGTCGGTCACGTCGCGCTGCAACTGGCTAAACGTATGGGGGCACACGTATTCGCGATCGCATCGGGTGCAGACGGTGTAGCTTTGACCAAGCAATTAGGTGCCGATGAAGCAGTGGACGGACACAGCGACGACATTGCCCAACGCGCCCGCGCCTTTGCGCCCGATGGCTTCGATACGGCGTTAGTGTTGGTGGGCGGCGACAAGGTTCAATCTACGCTGAGTTTGGTGCGCCAGGGTGGGATCATCTCTTTTCCTAATGGCGTGATGCCTGAACCCAAAGCGCCCGACGGTGTGGAACTCAAGAAGGCAAATGGCTTCGCCGACCCGATGTTGTTAGACGAACTTAACCGATTGATCGGTATCGGTGAGTTTCAAGTTCACATCGCGCAGACATTTGGGCTGGAAGAGGCGGCACAAGCGCAGGATGCCATGAAACAGCACTATCTGGGCAAAATCGTGTTGCGCGTGAGCGGCGAATAAGCGCTGATTGAATTTCCAGCTTTTACAACAACTTTACTCTCAACAAACTTTGACATCTTTGTAGGAAAAATACCTATGAATCTCACGGACAGCACCATCCTCATCACTGGAGGCACAAGCGGCATCGGTCGTGGGCTTGCCGAGGCTTTCTATCAACACGGTAATCAAGTCATCATCGCGGGTCGCCGTCAACATCTCCTCGACGAAATCACTGCCGCTCACTCCGGTATGCACGGGATTCAACTTGACGTTCAAGACCCGGCGGACATCGAAGCCTTTGCGTCCCGCATTCGAGAGCAGTTCCCTAAACTCAATGTTCTGATCAACAATGCCGGAATTGGTAAGACGGAGGATCTCACCTCAGATCCGATCGATTTCTCCGTGATGCAGTCTATAATTGAGACTAATGTTGTCGGTGTACTTCACCTTACGGCGGCACTCCTCCCGACTCTTAAACAGCAACCGCATTCAACGATCATCACCACCACATCTGGCTTGGCTTTCGTTCCCATCAGTCCATATCCGACCTATTGCGCGAGCAAGGCTTTTCTGCACTCTTGGTTGCAGTCGCTCCGCGTTCAGCTTCAAGAAACCTCCGTGGAGGTTCTTGAACTAGCCCCACCCTATGTACAGACGGAGCTTGGCGGGGCTAGTCAGGCGACTGATCCTGCCGCAATGCCACTCGCTGACTTTATTGCTGAAGTGATGCAGATTCTCAGCACTCCCAACCCGTCCCACGGCGAAATCCTTGTTAATCGTGTCAAAGCACATCGATTTGCCGAAAGGAACGGTGAGTATGAGCAAATATTCGCGAGCCGCAACAAACAATGACAAGGGCTTTGATCGCACGCAGCGACATCAATTGAGAAATGGACTTTCAAAATTGCTTTCGTTAAATCACTAAAAAATTCTTGGAGAAAGTAGCAATATGTCTGAGCAAACGAACCTCGGCGGCACTTTTACGTTGCCGAACACTTCAATCACAGTGAAGCGCACAGGCTATGGTGCCATGCAACTCGCAGGTCCAAATGTATGGGGTGCGCCGCGAGATGTGGATGCAGCCGTTGCTGTTTTGCGCGAAGCGATCGCACTTGGCATTAATCATATCGATACCAGCGACTTCTATGGACCTCACATCACTAATCAGATTATCCGACAAGCGCTGCATCCCTACCCGGAAGATTTAGTGATTGTCACCAAGGTTGGAGCGCGTCGTCCTGAAGATGGCTCATGGGTTCCCGCGATGTCGCAGCAGGATCTGACCGAAGCGATTCACGACAACCTGCGTAACCTCGGACTCGATACGATCGATGTCGTCAATCTCCGCTTGATGGGTGACGGTCATGGACCATCGGAGGATTCTCTTACAGAGCCGCTGACGACCCTAGTCGAACTCAAAAAACAGGGATTGATCCGTCACCTGGGTCTGAGCAACGTCACTCCTAAGCAATTGGCACAAGCGCAAACTATTACAGAAATTGTCTGCGTGCAGAATCAGTATAACCTAGCGCACCGGGAAGATGACGCTTTCATTGACGACCTCGCGAAGCAGGGAATTGCTTATGTGCCGTTCTTCCCGCTGGGCGGGTTCAATCCGTTGCAATCGTCAGCGCTCGATGCTGTCGCAGCATCACTTGGAGCCACACCAATGCAGGTCGCTTTGGCATGGCTGCTTCAGAGATCGCCGAACATCCTGTTAATTCCCGGAACGTCATCCATTGGTCATTTGCACGAAAACATCAAAGCGGCAAATCTGCAACTTTCACCGCAAACGATCGCAGATCTCGACGCGATCGCTACAACTGCGGTTCAATAAAAACATTATTGTCCAAGGCTAAGTAACTTCAACGAAGAACTAATGAAGTCAATTAAGTTGCGGCTTGACTTAGCATCCCAGCAACTTATAATTGAACAGGCGATGCCTTCTCTACGAGACGCTACGCGAACGGCAAGTCGCTAAGAGCGTCTACGCGAAAATCAAAGTTGAAGAGGAACGTACACGCTCGTTACCAGCGCAATTAGTAGTGTGTCTAATAATAGCAATGAGTCTGTGGTCGAGAAGATTCAATGCGGGATGTACTAAAGAATCTAATTGATCGTTAAAGGTTAAAGGAAAATAGACTAATTCTCAACTTCCGGTAACCAAATAATAAAAGTAGTGCCTGGTCTATTAGGTGAAGTTAGCTTAGAGTTGATTGCAGGGCTGAAAATCTCGATTTCGCCCTGCATTTGCTCTATTAGTTGTCTAGCGATCGCTAACCCCAAACCTGTGCCAGGGATTTCTGTTTGCGCTTGTACACCGCGATAATGCCGTTCTCCAAGATGTTCTAAATCCTGGGGTGGAATGCCGGGCCCGTTATCACTAATGACTATTCCCTGAAAATGAGCTTTTTCTTGCCCTGCTTGAATCAAAATTTTGCCACCAGTGGGAGTGTATTTCAAAGCATTATCAATAATATTAGTTAACACCTCTCGTAATGCTTTGACATTGGCACGTACTAGGGATGAATTATCTTGAATTTCAGTTATTAGTTTTAGCTTTCGCTCTTGGGCGATCGCTTTGGCTGATATTAATAATGGTTCTAATATATCTGCTAACGAGCAGTCAACTGCTTTATCTCCCGTTCCCGGCAATAATAGCGGCGGTTTAGCAGATTTTTGGATAGTTGCTTCTACAAATACTCCATCTTCCGGTAGATGTAGTGGTGCTAAATCTGCCTCTGTCAAATCAATTACTTGTTCAAATTGTTGCAGTAATTCTTTCAGGCGATCGCTTTCCCGGACAATACTATTTGCTACATCTCGGTTAGCATCTGCTGGTCGTAGTCGCTTCAATAACAGTTTGCCAAAAGTCCGCAATGCTGTTAATGGGTTACGAAACTGATGCAACAGGTTATCTAGCAAATCCCGCTGTTTTTCTTGGAGAATTTGTTGCTCACGCAACTGTTGCTCAAACCATGCTCGGCGCTGATCTAAAATACAAGCGATCGCTAATGTTTGGGCTATCCGTTGAATCTGACTTTGCTCGTGTTCATTCCATGCCCGATCTTTCCTGCGTGTCACCAGTAACCCCATCATCACACCCTCATAAATTAGAGGTAAAACAATTTGGTTGCCACTAAGTAGGTATTCCTCTTTTAGATTAGGTTGAGACGCATCTGGAATGTCAGACTCCTGTGACGAAGTTGGAGATTCTGAACCCGGTGTCAATAACCTTCCTTGATGATTGGGTAATATAAACGCATTTCCAACTTGAAGTTGGTTGTATGCCGTCGCTTCAATAGTTTCCTCACCTTGGGGTAATAATGCTGTTTCCGGGTAAATCACCACAGGAATCAGTTTGGCATCGCCGGAAGGAGTATCTACCAATTCTTGTGTTAGGTACACAATACTTAAAGTCGCTCCCAGCCCTTGGGTTAGTAGCGCTATTTGCTCTCGACACAGAGCAAGAAAATCGGAACTGGCAGACATTAACATTTTTTAGCTTTTGCTCAAGATTATAGATTTTGAGGCATGATGTAAGAGAGGATACTTAATTTTTACCTCGCTCATTTCATAAAGCTTAACTAAAATTTTCTTAGAGATGGTTTGTACCAAGGGATTATATTCTTAGGTAATTTTGTTTTATCTATGTTTCAAATATATTAACTTTCTTATATTAAAAGGTTAAAAACTATTGATATTCTGAACTAGAACCTATATAATGACGACGGATTTTGTAGCTATAACTACAATCTATAGCTTGAAAGAGGAGGACAATATATTGGCAAGGAGACGCAAAAGGAAGAGTCGTCGTCGTCAAGAAGGGCGGCGTATTTTGGAACACGTGCCTCAATATAGCATCGAAAGTGGCGAAGAAAAACCTGTGACAGCAGCGAGAAGATTCATTCAAGCTGAAGGAATTTTGCCACCCGCGTTGCTACTTGTAAAGCGAAATGAACACACTACAGATCGTTATTTCTGGGCAGAAAAGGGACTGTTTGGTGCTCAATACGTAGAGGAAAACCATTTCTTGTTTCCTAGTTTGAGGGTGTTAGAACCTTCACCAGGTCAAGAACCTGTTGCTTTAGCTAGTCGGTGAACCATAGATGGTCATCTTGGGCATTGAATGTGACTCCTGACTATAATTAACTGGCAGAATTAGTAAGTTTATGCAAAATTTAATTTTTTTTTAGTTTGTAGCTGATTTGCCAGTAAATCTAGTCCAGGTAGTTGGAAAGTGAACTTGTCTCAAACCACGCTAGATTGCATGGGTTGATACTACTTTGATGATGCAGAAGGGAGTGGGTATAGAGCCAAGCGCGTCTAAAAGTGCTAGTGAAGTTGCGCTCTTATGCCGTAGATGGTTAAGTTAAGCTCTGTCAATGAATTTAAATTAATGAATTTAAATTTTCCCCACGAGTTTGGGTCGTGGGGAATAACTGGCAAAGCAGCAATCTTGATTTTCTCCTGACTACTTTCCATTGCCTAAAGAGTAGGTTAGGTCAGAAGTCTGCATATCATAGTTAAGAGATGGTCGCAAGAATCAACAATTATTTCCCAGGCTTGATCTGTAGAGTCCTCTGCAACTCACTGAGTTCATCTCGATGGGCAACTACAGTGATCTTACTTGAGGAGGTTGGTTCGCTCTGAGTTGTTTCTACTTTGAGCAACACCTTCTCAAGTCTTCCAGATTTTTTCCAATAAAATAGACCACTTAAAGGCGACAGCAGTACCATCGCCAGAACAAGGGTACTGAGGCTAGGAAAAAGCAGGGATGCCACCAGAGATAGACAAACAATCCCAGTAGCTGCTAGTAAAGTCAGAAATATAGCTAAGAACCAGCTAGGGCGAACATTACCTTCAAAAGTTACCTGATTTTTTTCTCGGTCTACCGCTGCCACTCGGTAAGACCGCGATTGAAAATACTCTTTTAATTGAGACATTAAAACAGCTTCATCTTGCTCAGATACTAGTTGGGCCATTTCTGTACGATCTTTAGTCGAGGCACGAATAAAGAAAAACAGCCCAACCGATAACAACAAGGTTAGCAGGAACGTAGATGGCAGAATAGCAGTATCCATAACTAATTGTTAGTGTTTGACTGGAGGAGACTTATTCATTATCAATTATTCGTTACTTTTTCCTCCCGTTGATGTAGTCTTGCCAAAGAAAAGCTAAATCCTGAGCTTGAACTTGCCATTCGGGAGAAACTTGGTACATCCGCCTGGGGCGTCCCCGTCCTTCGAGTTTCTTCCAATATCCAGTGATTGCACTTTGGTCTTCCAGAAATTTGATTGCACTGTAAAGTACGGTATCTGAAAGCCGATAGACGGGATACTCAGTTTCTAATTGCTCGATCAACTCGGTTCCGTAGGATTCACCTTGTAATAAAACAGACAGTATGTAACAAACTGCTAGTTCCTGACAAAGGTAAGTTGGCGGAGGATTCTCAAAGAATTGATATATATCCTCAAGTTTCATGGTTAGTGAATGGCTAAAAAAATGCCTTAGTAAAGTCTACAATCCTTGTAGTCAGTATACAGTGCTACTACTACGTGAGTAATACATATAAAGCTACTGAGATTAGATTTCTAAAGTGTAAACATGAAATAATTACCCACGCCTGTGAAGTTGTGGGGCTTTGCGAGTTTTAGGAGTACAAAATAATGTACCCCACTCAAGCTCGATACGGTGGGGTGAGGAGCGAACAGACACTGAGGAAGTCACTATCTTGGTGTTAACTGATGCCGAGCCGATTAGAACTGCTTGAAGCAATAAAATGCCATCGAAGAAATTTTACAGGTAAAATGCTATTTTGTCTGTAAAACTTAATAAACACTTTGTTTTACAGTGATTTTCACAATGCAAATTCTAAAATATTAAGTTAAAGGATATATCTGGGATCAAGTTCTACGTCGGTAGACACACTTAAGCAGTAACCATTTCTGATTTCCTTGATCACAGAATTTCTTGTCTTATTTGGCAAGTGTGATAGTAAATTTATCAAAGAAGGCGCTAAAAACTAGGGGAAAGAACTCTCCCGTGTTCCCTTGTCCCCTCGTCCTCGCGTCCCTTAATCTAGCATCCAGCACATTGGCGATCGCTATGTCACAAACTCCCGATGCCCCATCATTTTCCTCAACTCTTAGGGCAATTGCCCAAACTTTTCGCCTCACTGGTTGGATTAGCTTCTGGATTCAGCTAGTACTAGGCGTTGTTTCTAGCATAATTGTGTTGCTGTTCGCCATCTTTAATCAAAGAGCTGGCAGTCCTACTAATAATCCTGGGACTGGTTTTGGCGTATTTTTAGCAATTTGTGGACTGGTTATTTTGGGTGGGGGCATTTTTTTAGCTTACCGTTACACGAGGATTGGCAAGCAATTGGAATCCTCCAATCCCAGCAACCGCCCTCGGAAAAGCGAGACTGTACAAGTATTACGCTTAGGGGTCTGGGTGAATTTAGGAGGAACGCTGGTGACTCTTTTGGGGGCGCAGGCGATCGTTGGAACACTGGTAGCACGATCCATATCTCCGCAAGCGATAACTACCCAATTTTTTGACCCGACGCGAATTATTAGCGGTCTAGATATGCTTGTGGTACAGGCAAACACCAACACTGTCTCAGCCCACTTTGCAGGGCTTGTAGCATCACTTTGGTTACTCAATCGCATTCACCGACCTTAAAAAGGGGAGTCGGAAAAAAAGGTAATAGTCAAAAATCAGCAATTCTTTTGACTTCTTTTTTCCTCTTTTTCAGATATGTTAATTGTACTTTTCTGAAATTCTTAAATTGCAGTGTGGATAATATCAGTTAATTATATTAGCACCCATCTAAAGAGTGATATTAGAACCGTTATAAGAGTGAATTAATTTTTAATTGCAGGTCTTACACTATGAAAAAACTTGAAAGCTAGAAGTTTAGTATAGAAGTAATTTTTAGCACATTGATGATTAGATTATGTAGTTCCCTAATCTTTATAGAACGCAATAATAACCAAAACCAAGCAGTCTATTGGAGTGGTTTATCAGGCGTACTTGCCTACTGGCTACCCTCACCTGCAAACACTCAGGAGTCCAGAAATCGGAAGATTAATACCAAATTTTGGATTTGAAATTTTTCTAGCCCTAGCTAGATTGGCAGGGGGCTCTAGAAAAATTTAAATGGTTGCTTTTCTGCTCACAGCAAGCCAAAATCAGTATATGCTGATGTGTTGACAGGTGTGTTAACAGGTAGATAATAGGCAAAAACTGAGAAAAATCTGTGCTGGATATCAAGCAAATACGGGAAAATCCCCAATTAGTTCAAGAACGATTGAATAGTCGTAGTGGTAAATACGATATCGAGCCGATATTACTGTTAGATCGGCAACAACGGGAACTTGAGGGGACACGTAGTCAACTCCAAGCTCGTAGCAACGAAATTGGTAAAATTGTTGGGCAGAAGATAAAATCTGGGATCAATCCTCAAGACCCAGAAATTCAAGCTTTGCGGGATGAAGGTAACTCTCTCAAAGCTACGTTGAGTCAACTGGAACCCCAAGAAAAAGACCTGAAAGCTGAAATTGCTCAACTTGTGTTGGCACTTCCCAACTTGCCAAGCGACTCTACACCCCTTGGAAAGAATGAGGAAGATAACGTAGAAGTGCGCCGTTGGGGTGATGAGTACATTCCTCAAAATCCAAATATTCTCCCTCACTGGGAAATTGGTGAAAAGCTGGGTATTCTCAATGTTGAACGAGCTGTAAAAGTTGCTCAAAGTCGATTTGTGACATTGATAGGTGCTGGCGCGGCATTAGAAAGGGCATTAATTCAATTTATGCTGACTTTCCATACTCAAGCTGGGTATGTGGAAGTTAGTCCGCCACTGTTAGTAAATACCGAGTCTTTGACGGCGACCGGTCAGTTACCCAAGTTTGCCGAAGAAAGCTTTAAATGTGCAGATGATGACTTGTGGCTGATTCCGACGGCGGAAGTTCCAGTTACAAATCTCTACCGGGGTGAAATTCTTGCTGCTGAAGATTTGCCTATTTACCACTGCGCTTTTACTCCCTGTTTTCGCCGCGAAGCTGGTAGTTATGGGCGCGATATGCGAGGATTAATTCGCCTCCATCAATTTAACAAGGTGGAAATGGTGAAGTTTGTCGAACCCAGTACGTCTTTTGATGAACTAGAGAAATTGGTGGGGAATGCAGAAGCAATTTTACAGACGTTGCAATTGCCTTACAGAGTCGTAAATTTAAGTACTGGAGATTTGGGATTTGCCTCTACTAAAACTTATGATTTAGAGGTTTGGTTGCCCTCTTCTGGAAAATACCGTGAAATTTCTAGCTGTTCCAATACTATAGATTTCCAAGCACGACGGGCTGATATTCGTTTCAAAGAGGCGGGGAAAAAAGGTACTCAGTTCGTACACACTCTAAATGGTTCGGGTTTGGCGGTGGGAAGGACGATGGCAGCAATTTTGGAGAATTATCAACAACCCGATGGAACGGTAAAAATACCTGAAGTGTTGCAACCTTATTTGGGACGTGAAGTTTTGTAATTTGTCATTAGTCCTTTGTCATTTGTTTTTTACCAATGCCCAATGCCCCATGCCCCATGCCCAATACCCAATGCCCAATTAGAATGGAGATAACTATAGCTTAATATCTTCACTAATTTACTCTATGTCAGTTTTAGCAGCGATCGCAGTCTTGGCTGTTTTGATCTTGGTACACGAGTTGGGACATTTTGTTGCAGCACGTTCTCAAGGCATTCTCGTTAACCGTTTTTCTTTGGGTTTTGGCCCGGTTCTTTTGAAGTACCAAGGTTCACAAACCGAATATGCTGTCCGCGCTTTTCCTTTGGGCGGCTTTGTGGGCTTTCCTGATGATGACCCCGATAGCGATGTTCCACCCAATGACCCAAATCTGCTGCGTAACCGTCCAGTTTTAGACCGGGCGATCGTTATCAGTGCTGGAGTAATCGCTAATTTAATATTTGCCTACTTGGTGTTGGCTCTGCAATTGGGTATTGTCGGCATTCCAGAGAGGATTAACTTTCAACCTGGTGTTATCGTTAAGCCGGTCGATGAACAATCTATTTCTTACCAAGCAGGTATTAGGGAAGGAGATATCATTCTGGCTGTTAATGGTCAGGAACTCCCCGCTTCTGAAAAAGCGACAGCTTTTCTCACAAAAGAAATTCAAACTCATGCCAATCAGCAAATCGAACTAAAAATTAAACATGAAAACCAACCAAAGTCTATAAAGTTAACTCCAAAGCTGGGAAATAAAGGTCAAGGTGTAATTGGCATTGAACTTGGTCCCAATGGTACAGCAGTTTATCGCCGTCCTAATAGTCCTTTTGAAATTTTCGGGATTGCTGCTAACAGGTTTCAACAATTATTTGTTGGGACACTCAGTGGTTTTGGGCAGTTAATTACCAACTTTCAACAAACTGCTGGACAAGTTTCTGGGCCAGTTAATATTGTCAAAATCGGTGCAAAATTAGCTGATGACAATAGTGCAAATCTGTTGTCTTTTGCGGCAATTATCAGTATTAACTTGGCTATTATTAATATTTTGCCTTTACCAGCTTTGGATGGTGGACAACTCGCTTTTCTGCTGATTGAAGGTTTACGCGGTAAGCCAGTACCCGCCCGGATTCAAGAAAGTGTAATGCAGACCGGTTTGGTGTTACTCTTAGGCTTAGGAATTTTTCTGATCGTCAAAGAAACTACCCAATTAACTAGCCAATTGGAATGGGTACAAAAATTGTTCCAGTAAGCATTACTCGCAAATCGTTATCTAAAAAGCAACGGGCGATAGAAATTTTAGCTCGGCTGAAGCGTCTTTATCCAGATGCTACCTGCTCTTTGAACTACTCAACGCCAGTACAACTATTGGTGGCAACGATTCTCTCTGCTCAATGTACTGATGAGCGAGTGAATAAAGTAACACCAGCTTTATTTGCTCGGTTTCCTGATGCAGAGAGTTTAGCGATCGCTGACTTGGTAGAATTAGAAAACTTGGTGCGTTCAACAGGGTTTTATCGCAATAAAGCCAAGAATATTCAAGCTGCCTGTCGGATGATTGTCACTGAGTTTAACTCTGTTGTCCCCAACCAAATGGAACAGTTGTTAAAACTTCCAGGTGTGGCGCGCAAGATAGCAAATGTAGTCTTGGGTCATGCTTATGGCATTAATGTTGGCGTGACAGTAGATACTCACGTCAGCCGTCTGTGCGAACGTTTGGGTTTAACTCAAGCAAAAGACCCTGTTCGGATTGAGCAAGATTTAATGGGTTTATTGCCTCAGCCTGATTGGGAAAATTGGTCAATTCGGCTGATTTATCATGGTCGTGCTATTTGTAAAGCCCGCTCTCCCGTCTGTGTTGCTTGTGAGCTTGCCGATTTATGTCCGGCTGCGAATCAGCCAGTGGTTGTAGGGTAAGCAACAACAAGTAACCCCAGAATTGATAGAGAGACTGTAGAATGGAAAACGGTGTCTTAAAATAAGTTAGAGAATATATGGCAAAAAAGAGCTTGATTGAGCGCGAGAAAAAGCGCACCAAGTTGATCGAAAAGTATGCTGACAAGCGAGAAACTCTCTTAGAAGAGTTCAGAAGTGCAGCATCTCCTTTGGATAAACTGGAAATCCACCGGAAGATTCAACAGCTACCTCGGAATAGTGCGCCCAGTCGCCACCGCAACCGTTGCTGGTTGACTGGTCGTTCTAGAGGTGTTTACCGCGATTTTGGATTGTCTCGGAACGTGCTGCGAGAATGGGCGCATGAAGGTCTTTTACCTGGAGTTGTTAAGTCTAGTTGGTAGTCAAGAGTAATTAGTCATTAGTCATTAGTCATTGGTAAAAAACAAAGGACAAAGGACAAACAGAAAAGTCTGAGCGCAGGCTTCCTCCGATCAGAACTTCAAAGACAAATGACAAAATATTATTGACCACAACACTTATCAATTCCCAGACTTTCTAAGAGTAGATCGCTGACGGCGTTGGCGATCGCAAACTCTCCGTAGAAGCTATTGGAAAAATCATAAGACTGCATCTCTGTGACAATGGCAATTACCAGAGAACCAAGGTCATTTTCTCCTTCCATCCGTTGACGCACAAAAATCTGTGCGGCTCGTTGAGCAATATTTTGGTTGACTGCTTCGGGGATAAATTCTGTATCTAGCCACCGTTGTAAGCGTTCTCGTAACCATTCACCTTCGAGCAGTGGATTTTCAGGCGGTGGTAGGGTGATGGGTGGAATTGGTTGAGTCATTTTTTTTATTTTAAACGTAGAGGGACGCGGAGGGAAACGCAGAGGATGATTGATAGCATCGAATTGCGTTTTTAAGAGTGTTTTTTTATATTTATTTATGGAATATGATATCGCGGCTATTGTTGAGGGTTATGCACAAGGCTATTTTCTCATGGCTGATGAGCGCGATCGCCTGAGTTGGTACGTAAGTCGCGATCGGACTTTGATTCCTTTGGATGAGAGGTTTCGCTACCCCAAATCTTTGCAGCGCGTTCTGAATCAAGAGCGGTTTACTGTAGCGATTAATCGAGACTTTCAGGCTGTGGTGGCTGGCTGTGCTGACAGAGAGACAACCTGGATTTCATCGGAATTGCAAAAGATTTATTCGCTGCTTTACCAAAAGGGTTATGCTTATAGTTTTGAAACTTGGCAAGGTGACGAACTCGCTGGGGGAATTTTAGGGATTGTGATTGGTGGTGCTTTTATTGGAGAGTCGATGTTTTACCGCATTCCCGAAGGCTCAAAAGTCGCGATGGTAAAGTTGGTAGAAAGATTGCGTCAGAGAAAATTTGTGTTTTTTGATGCCCAAATGATGAATCCCCATTTGGAAAGATTTGGTGCTTATCGGGTTGGGGATGAAGAATATCAATCTTTACTTCAGCAAGCGTTGCAACGTACTTATAACTTAATATAATTTTGTAAGAAAAGCCGGATGTAATAGTCCGGGAATGAAGGTATTACCATAAAAAATCTTTCAATAATTACAATAGCGATCGCGCCCATTTTGTTTGGCATGGTACAGTGCTTTATCTGCTGAGGCAATAAGTGTATCTGGCCTGATGTCCCAAGTGGGTATGCGACAGGTAATTCCTAAACTAACGCTGATGATATCCTTAACATCAGACTGTACATGGGGAATAGCCAAAGCATGAATTGCTTGCTGAATACTTTGTGCTACTTTGATCGCTCCCGCTAAGTCAGTATTGGGCAAAAGTACCAAAAATTCTTCTCCACCGTAACGCGCCACTAAATCAGCAGGACGATGAATTGTCTGTTGCACTGTTTGGGCTATCCTCATTAGACAATCATCGCCTGCAAGATGACCATAGTAATCGTTGTAAAGTTTGAATTTATCAACGTCAAACATAATCAATGACAGGGGTTGTTGTTCTCGTGCAAGGCGTCTCCATTCTGCTTGCAGTCGTGTATCAAAGCAACGACGGTTAGCTACTTGAGTTAAGCTATCTAAATTTGCCAGTTGTTCTAGTTTCTGATTTGCATCTTGGAGAGCCAATTCAATTTGTTTACGTCCAGTGATGTCGCGTATGGTAATAGCGAAACCATCATTTAGCTTGACTGCGACAAAGTGATACCAGCAAGAATTACCTAATGGATGGTAAAAATCCCGTTTTAAAGCTTCCCCTGTTTCGACAAGATTAACAAAGTGATTAAAAAGTTCTGGTTGTAGATGAGCTAAGAATTTTTTGAATATTAATTTGCCAATCATCTCTTCAGATTTGCATCCGAAGGCTTTAGCAATCACAGGATTGATAACTAAGCAACGGAAATCCTCAATGTCCCCAGTTGCATTACGGACAGCTTGCATAGCGGCAATACCATCTAGTGAACTATTCAGAATACTCGCTAGTATTGCCCTGGACTGATACAGTATCTCTTCTGTTTCCCTATGCTTAATATTTTCTTGTTCTAGAAGCCGTTGTTGGCGTTGAATAGTTAATTGATTTTCTAGACGCGCTACAACTTCTTCAATCTGAAAGGGTTTAGTGATGTAGTCTATGCCCCCTGACTTAAAGGCTATCAGTTTATCAAAAACATCATCTAAAGCACTAATAAAAATAACGGGAATGGTGCGTAGAACTTCATCTGCTTTCAGGGTTCTACAAACTTGATAGCCATCCATTTCTGGCATTTTGATATCTAAAAGAATGATATCTGGTCGCTTCGCCTTTACTGTTTTTAGTGCCATCCGCCCACTTGTGACGCTGCGAACAGTATAGCCAAGTTTAACTAGAGAATCACTTAATAAATGTAAATTTTTGGGATTGTCGTCTACTAGGAGAATATTACCTTTATTTTCCTTATCAGAATCAAGATTCATTGTTGCTTATCAGGGGTTCAGCTAAATCAACCAATTCCTCAAATTCAAATTTATGAGCAAGTTTTGTTAAAGATTTAATTAAAAAAGTTTCGCTTTTGGGAATATCTCTAATTAATTCTATAACACGATTAGTATTTGCTTCTAAAGCAGCTTGATAAAATTGATTAATCCACTCTTGAGACATACAAATTAGATTGTTAGATGTTAAAGGATGCTTTTCTGTATATTCCAAATTTGAATAATTATTTTCAGCAAATATATATTTGACACCAAGATGTTTGGCTAGAGTATCAAAAATTGTATGATCTGTAAAAGGTTTGCGGAGAAAGTCATCACACCCAGCTGAAAGGACGATCGCTTTTTCTTCTTCTAAAACACTTGCTGTCAGAGCAATTATAGCTGTAGCATTCCCCTTTGTAGTAGACTTGATATATTTTGTAGCTTCGTAACCATCCATAACAGGCATTCGCATATCCATCCAAATCAGATGGGGTTCCCATTCATTCCAAATGGCGATCGCTTCTTTGCCGTTACTAGCTTCTTTCATCTCAAATCCTAACGGTTGTAAAAGTTTAATTAATAATTTGCGATTAATATGTTTATCATCTACTACTAATAGTTTATATATAGGTTGTCCTGGTACAAGTTCTAATACTTTTAGATGTACTTCTAAAGTATTACTATTGGTTTCTTGACCTAATTTTGCTTGAATATAAAATTTAAAAGTTGTCCCTATTCCTAATTTACTTTCAACAGAAATATCTCCTCCCATTAACTGAATAAACTTGCGACTAATTGCTAAACCTAAACCCGTTCCTTCTTGGGACTCTTTTCCAGCTTGTGCTTGAGAAAAAGCATTAAAGAGTTTGGGTAATTCTGAGGCTGCAATCCCCACTCCTGTATCACTGATTTTAAAATCAAGAGTTAAAATATCTGTGTCTTCACTAAGATTATTTACTATTAAACTAATTGTTCCTTTTTGAGTAAACTTAATAGCATTACTAATCAAATTAATTAATACTTGTCGAAGTTTTAACTCATCTGTGTAAATATAACATGGAACATTTTCACTACGTTGAAATATTAAATTTAAGCCTTGATTACTTGCGTGTAAATATAGCATATCTTCTAAGTCATCCAGCAAGTGATACAGGTCAAAGTCTTTGGGGTTAAGAGTAGTTTTACCCGCTTCTATTTTTGATAAATCAAGAATATTATTAATCAGTGTTAGTAAATAATCACCACTATGATAAATGATCCCGGCATTTTCATAATGATCGGCAGGCAAGTTTTTAGCACGTAACATTAATTGAGAAAAACCTAGAACAGCATTCAGGGGCGATCGCAATTCATGACTCATATTGGCAATAAATAAACTTTTAGCTTGATTTGCTACTTCGGCTTTTTCTTTAGCAATGGCTAACTCTGCTGTTCTCTCTTGTACCCGTTGTTCCAAAGTTTCCAAAGATGTTTGCAACTGAAATGCCATTTTATTAAACGATTTTGCTAGTTGACCTATTTCATCTTTTGAGTTATTTTTGGCACGAATATTTAAATTACCTGCGGTAAACTGAAAAACTATATTGGTAAGGTAAATTATTGGCTTTGTAAGCAGTTGTCCAATCACAAAAGCAATGATTGTGACTATTCCAGCAATAAATGCAAATAGAAAAATTGTGTCCTGAATTTGCTTTTTTACAGGTGCTAAGGCAATAGAAAGGGGTTGTGCAAACAATACAGACCAAGGCTGATAATGTAAACGAGCGATCGCAATCAGATTAACTTGATTACCTGTTGCTTCTAAAGGCGAAATTAAATACGATTGTTTATTATCCAATGCCTGTTTAACTTTTAATTCATTAGTTGCCAATTCTTTGACAGAAGAATTAAGCAAACGCCCTTCCCGCTGTAGTTGATTTACAATATCCTCAGGTAGAGGCACAATTGATTTAAAAAGTAGTTCTGGTGCAATGCTATGTGCCAGATAAATATTATTTTCATCTAAAAGAATAGCAAAAGATTTTGCCCCAGCCCGTTCAGTTTGTGGAGTTACTAACTGTTGAACAACAGTAGCATTGTATGAAACACGCAATATACCCAATATATCTCCCCTGGCATTGCGAACTGGACTGCTAAAAAAGAGGGTAAGAAGGTCAGGAATTTTTGGCGACTGCTTCATACTAGAAACAAAGGATAAACCAGTTTGTAGCGGTTTTTTAAAATAATCTTGAACTGATTCATCTTTGCCAATATTCAGCGTACGTGTATCCAATACATTTTTCCCATTTAAGTCGAGCAAAGCATAGGAGAGAACATTGAGCATATCTTTGCGACTGAGACGGATTAATGTTTCTGTCGCCAATTGTATTTCAGGGCTGTCATTTCGCTGTTTTGGATTTAAACTAAGATAGCGTGCCAAACCAGGTAAAATCGCCTCTACGCGCACGGCATTCAGATTTCCATCAATAAAGGCATCTATTCTATTAGCAGTTTCGTTAGCCGCCGCAGATAGGGCTTGTCGGGCGTTGTCAGTTAGTGCTTTTTCGGTTGTCTGTTTGTTGACAAATGCCAATAACAGCAATGGAATCAAAGCAACAACGAGAAACGAAGCGATTAACTTTGTACGAATGCCACCCAAAAAGGAGTGCTGCATAGCTTCAAACTACGGGGGATTTATGAAGGAAGAATTAAACAAACTTTTTAATTTAGGAATGCGATTTATATTTCCAGAGCGAATAAAAAAGTCTGTATATATCTCGGCAGTTTTGTAAATGGAGTTAGGGTTGCTAGATTGAAAATATTTTTGATTTTCACCTAAATCAGTTAGGTTTATTCCCTCTAGAGAGAGAGTATTGATCGGAATTTTTAACGCTTTGCTGATGATAGCTTTTCCTTCCTCAACATTTGCTTTCCAGTAGGTCGAGGCTTGCAGCCATCCTCGCACAAATCCACGAATGTCTTCGGGGCGATCGCGAATTGTCTCACCCCTAAAGATAATCAAATCTAAAATCAAGCCAGGGGTTTGTTTGCTAGTAAATAAAATATTTCCTCCTAATTTCATTGCTTCAGATAGATAGGGTTGCCAAGTTTGTCCGGCTTGAATTGTATTATTTTTCAGGCGTTGAGGAATTTCTGAAGCTTCTAATTGAACTAAGTTCACATCATCACTAGTTAAGTTGGCAGTTTTCAGCATTTCAGTCACGAAAACTTCGCTAAAACCGCCTAGATTTGTACCCAGCTTTTTGCCTTTCAAGTCAGCAACGGTTTTAATTTGTGATTGGGCGACTACCACATCTGCTCCTATTGATTCGTCTATAACGATCACGCTTTGTATATCTGGATTTGTGGCACTCCAAATTATAAAATTTCCCAAGGACGATGTAATACCATCATACTTACCCGCATTAAAGTTTGCTTGTTCCAATTGGGTGTATTGTTTATGAATTAGTTCCACTTCTACCCCTTGGGCTTTGAAGAATCCTTTTTCTCGAGCAATGATGCCTGGAAGCTCTCCAACAAAAGATGCAAATGTCACTTTCAATGGAGGGCGTTTTACTTCAGTTGGTACTGAAGTATTACAAGCAAGTAGTAAAAAGGCAGTAATCAGGAAAATACTAATGTATCTGAGTAGTTTAAGCATAGAATATTTGAAATTTTTTAATTATTGTTAATAAAAGATTCAGCTAAATAAACTAATTGTTCCAATTGAAATTGCCGTGTAAATTTTGTTGGAGATTGTACTAAAGGAGTTTTGGTTGTTGGAATTGCATCAAGATTTAGAAATTCTGACCGCAAGAGCGGCTTAAAATTTTATTCACTATTGTTTTGCAGCAGCTTTAACAAGGAATTATGGTTCAAATCAATGAAAAAGGCTGTAATTGCAAACAGAGCGATCGCTCGTTATATTAAGAGGATGTTTGAAAAGTCCTCAAGCGTGTGTTTCACTACCCTGGCTACCAAGAAACTGCTACAAGAGAATCGGAGTTTTGGGATTTGAGATCGCGCCCCTGAGTCATACTTGAGGCTCAAGTCAACCCTTTTCAAACAATATCTAAGTAAACACATTTATAGCTTTCTAACTTGAGACAATAACTTATTCGCTGTAGTAGGGATGATTTACCCATTTACTGAGAGTTTAAGAGGTAGCAAAAATCACTATCTTTGAGACTGTTATGAAGTTTTTCGTCTACTTGACGCACAACATAAGTGGGATCGTCACTGTAGAGGCTACCGCCAACTTGGTATCTCATGTGCAAAGTGTGATTAGAAAAGGAAGATATAAAGAAGGAGTCAGAATTCAGAATTTAGAATACTATATCCATGCCACACTGTCTTGTTCGTGAAGTGCCTTGTAGTATAAGACGGTAAAGAATGGCTATGCAGTAAATGCGATACCTACGGTTCTTGCTAGCCTACGCAGATGGAGAAACGACAGTGCAATGGTTTGCCTTTTGCAAAGACTATGATTTACTAATTTTAGATTGGATGTTGACCAAAGTCAGTGGGTTGATTAAATCCGTCAAATTTATCAAAGCAATTTCGTCTTTGTCTAACCATCGCTAACCTTGACCCGGAAAACATGGCAGATTACTTGAATAAGTACCAAAAGTCTGACAGGAAAACCATACTCATGAGAATTTGGACTACTACTGCTGTGCTAGCTGCTTTTTGGCTAATATCTGGGATCGTCGGTTCTGAGCCAATTAACGCTACTTCTGTTTTGGTAGAAAATGCCATATCATCTCCTGCACCAACGAATGTAAAACAGATTACTGTCAGTAATACCGAATTTGGACTCAAGAGAGTTGACTCCAAAGGAAATGTTTCTATTTTCCAGACAACAAGAGTGCCACTTCAGGAAGGAAACACCTACGGATGGCGGATTAAACTTAAAAACTACCAAGGTGAAGTGAAATGGCGTGAAGTCTTGCATTTACCAAAACCTCCAGAAACTTGGGGTACAGATAATGGTGAAGATTTCTCAATATCAGCAGACGGTAAGACATCTGTAACACGGCGCACACAGTCGGCTCCAGAAGGTGTGATTGAGAATTTTTGGACAATCGCCCCTGGCGATCCAGTTGGTAAGCATAAAATAGAAGTCTATATTGATGACCGTTTGATCGGTACTTTCCAGTTTGAAGTTATTCCAGTTAAATAAAGATGAAGGGCATTGGGCACAAGAGGTACAGGGGCAGAGGGGTAAAACTTACTGCACTTCTCCTCTGCTCGCTTACTCCCCTGCTCCCCTGCTTTTCCACTCCCTCATCTCCCCCAATCCCCATTCTCTCCTAGGATTGAGGAGTATCTTAGAGATAGAAGTATGATTTTTATTAGGTGGCGATCGTGAATATAGAGGAATTCCTGCGATTAATGGAAAAGCAGCGCCCATGTCCTGAGACACTATCAAAAGGGCTGCAAGCAATGTGGTATGCCGAAAAAGGTGATTGGAACAAAGCTCATGAATTAGTTACAGATGCCAGCGATGCTGACAGTGCCTGGGTTCACGCTTACCTGCACCGCAAAGAAGGCGATTTGAAAAATGCCCATTACTGGTATCAACGCAGTGGTCAGCCAGCATTTTCAGGAGAACTAAGCCAGGAGTGGCAACAAATAACTTCTGTATTGCTAAGAAAGGTCAACGCGACGCATGAATGCTGAAGAATTAAAAAGGCGTTTTGCCGCAGGGGAAAGATATTTTCCAGCCGTCAACTTGAGTAGGGACAAGCTGATTGGAGCCGATTTGCCTGGAATTAATTTATGGGGATCTGACTTAAGTGGAGTTAACCTAGCTAAAGCTAAACTCTGGGGAGCAGATTTGAGTAGAACTAACTTAGCCAAAGCGAATTTGACCAGAGCTAATTTGAGTGGTGCCAATTTGAATGAAGCAAATCTCCGAGGAGCAAAACTCAACTATGCCAAGTTGTATGGAGCGAATCTGACTGGTGCTTACTACGATGAAAGCACGCGCTTTTCTAGAGGTTTTGACCCCATCAGTAGAAATATGCAGAAGGTGTGAAGAGGATTGAGGGCAGAGGGCAGGGGAGCAGGGGGCAGTTGCAGTAAGTTTTTCCCCCTACCTCTTTTCAATCCCCAATTCCCTTTAAATAACTGACACATGTTGATGTAAGCCATCTAACATAGACGATATCAAAATTTGTTCAAAGACTTTGGAAAGAGCAGTTTGAAAACGCTGACGATGTTTGATTTTGAAAAAAGGTCGAACTATTTCTGCGTAGGCGTAGCCTGCTGTAGGCATCGCACTGTTGCCTTCTCTATTATCAATAACTTGAATTGCCCGCAGAGTCCCCAACTGGATTTCTTTTTTTACCATCAACTCAGAAATTCCAGTTGCACCTACACCATTTTCAATCGCGGCTTTTGCCATCTCACCACTGGCGAACACTAAAATTACATTCAGTTCGCTGAGGTTGATACCCCAATTTTGTAACGCTTCCTCAAATCTTTGCTGTGTTCCAGATTCCCGCACCCGCATCACCCAAGGAGTTTGAGTTAGCTGGCTTAAGTCAATTTCTCCCCACTCAAACCAAGGGTGTTTTTGACCAACCACAATTTGCAAGCGATCGCTCCCCACTATTTCGTACTCTAGAGTATTCTGAAGCGCTGGCTTCACATCTCCTTCCACCAAACCTAAATCAAACTGTCCCATCGCTGTCCCGACACAAATTGTTTCTGCATTTGCAAGGGTACAGTCAATCTGGATACCAGGATATTGGCTCTTAAACTCACTAATCTTACTTGGTAGCCAGTAGTTGCCAATTGTTAGACTCGACCCTAATTTTAATTCACCTCGTTGCAGATTGTTCAATTCTCGCAATCCCCTTTCTGTCAAGGAAACTTGATCGAGAATTTTTTGCGCTTCCACTTGCAGTAATTTACCCGCTTCAGCAATCTCGATATGGCGACCAATCCGATGGAATAGTTTTACTCCGTATTCTTGCTCTAGGTTGTGGATTGCTGCACTGACAGCAGGTTGTGTAATATAAAGCTCCTCTGCTGCGCGAGTAAAGTGTAAGTTCTGCGCCACAGCTAGAAAGATTTTTAGCTGCTCAAGCGTCATTCCTGCCATTTATCGTATCCCTAAGACTTAGTGTCAAATTTTAATCACTTTCATTTATCATTTTGACAAATAAAAGCATTTGATTCTATCGGTTAGTTTGATTAAAGTATAAATCAAAGCTTCGGCACAGAATCAAACGGCCAAGTAGAGAACGGAAGAAGCAGGGGAAGCAGAGGGAGAACCAATGCCCCATGCCCAATTCCCAAGCATGAACACAAGGACATTTATAAATGAACGATTTAGTAACTGCAATTACCACAGCGATTACCGCATTCACTGCTACCAACATTGATGATATTGTCATTTTGACGTTGTTTTTTTCACAAATAAGTACAACGTTTCGCAGTCGTCACATCCTTGCTGGTCAGTATCTCGGTTTTGCAGCATTGATCGTTGCTAGCCTTCCTGGTTTCTTAGGTGGACTAATTATACCGCAGGACTGGATTAGACTACTTGGTTTTATACCAATGATTATTGGCATAAGCAGTTTACTAAAACGCGAAGAGGATTCATCTGAAGAAGCTGAAGAAGAAACTGAGCCGTCTTGTCCCTCTATAGTTAGCAATTTTCTCTCTCCGCAAACTTGCAATGTCGCTGCGATCGCCTTTGCCAATGGTAGCGACAATATCAGCGTTTATGTGCCCCTGTTTGCCAACTCAGAATTAGATAATCTACTGGTAATACTAAGTGTATTTTTTACCCTAGTTGGTGTATGGTGTTATACCGCTTACAAATTAACCTACTTGCCTGCGATCGCCAACTTTTTAACTGAAAATGGCAAGACTTTTGTACCTTGTGTCTTGATTGGTTTGGGCGTGTTTATTGTTTCAGAAAATGTTACTTGGACTCTTTTATCTGTAATTTTTAGTTATATATTCTCATTAATTTTAGGTTTCAATACTCAACCGTCGAGTGAAGAACAAGAAAAACTAATTGTCTAAAAAGAAGTGATTATGAATTTCTAACAGCAAAATATCTTAACCCATCAATAGGAATCAAAACATGAAAATCTGGAAATCTCTGCTAATTATCTTAATGATTGTTGCTAATTTCGCCTTTGCTCAACCTTCTTTTGCTGATAAACCAAAATTTAGCAAAAACCCTGATTACATCGAAGTCACGAAAACGCTTGATAAACTGACTCAAGCAAAAGAAGCCCAAACTCAAGTAGAAGGTGTCACACCAGAGAAAATTCAGCAGAAAATCGATGAGTTAACATTCCAAAAATATGCTTTAGAGACAGGAATCAATTGGGGTCAATGCGAAAACAAAACAGGTAACACCATAGCAGTATATGGCAAAAGACCAAATGAGGAAGAGGATGACGATGCTATGTACGAGAACGGTCTATATTTTCTAGCTGATGGTCAGTCCACTAAAAATAACTGGGATTGTGATGGCTTATATTTGCCAAATGATGCCACAATTACAGGTTTAACCGCAGACGGACAAGCTCAAGAATTTCCAGAGGCAGTGGCTATTAAGATACCTGATGGTAGTAAGTTAGCAATTAAAACTAATCCAGATACTGCTGCAATTGAAATTAACATTCCTAATGCTCAAATTGTCAAAGCTAACGAAGTTAACTGGTTTATTCCGAATGTATCACAGGCTATAATAGATACACGGGTTCCCAATGCGCCTATTATGAAGTCTTAAATCATTGAACGTTAAACAGTTACTAAGTGTATGGTAATAATTTAGACTTATAACTGTTTATAAATTGTTCTAAATATCAACAGGGTAACAGCCAATTTCAGAGAAAACAGGACACAAGCTGGCGAAAAATCTCTCTGATCTTGGCTGTTTTCTTTATGAATCTTATTACTTATAGTTGCTCCATAACATTAATTATCAGTTCCGAATTATTTGGTCAGACTTGTTTTATTTCGATATCTGCATTAAAATAAATTTTGGAAAAATGTACAATCACAACAAGCATATTTCAGTAGCGCAACTATTGCGCTGGGTGCAAGTTATCTGGAAAGAGATTTCCTATTACCTGCGCATTTTTTTGATAGAAGCTGCTTTGGGGATAAGGGTGTTATTAATGCAGTTAAAATTGAAACCTACAGAAGAAGATCAAGATAAAAAAAAGCCAGGACGACTGAATCCGTCCAGAATTCGAGATCACTTGGCAAATGAGCGTACTTACCTCGCTTGGATGCGGACAGGGATCGCTCTTTTAGGTTTTGGTGTGGTCATCGTGCGTTTGCGTGCCTTCCAAGTACCTTTGGTACCTCGTCCTGGTAACGGCTGGAAGTTAGGTTTAGTCTTCTCACTGGTGGGTTTAATCACGGTGTGGCTCTCAACAGGACACTATTTTGCTGTCCGTCGTGATATTGAAGAAGATACTTACGAACCAACTGACCGATGGGTGTTACTGTTCAGTCTCGCCGTGATGATTCTCGGCGCTGGGGTAATCTATTTTGTTTTTACAACTTCTTTAGATCCAATGAGTCCACTTATCCCTGAGTAATAATATTTTTAAAATCGCACCTTATACAACTCGAATAATTCCCCTGATTTATGGGTTACAACTTTAGCACCAGCGGCCTTAATCGTTTTTTCCCACTTAGCCAAAGGTTCTAAAAACACCTCAGCCCCTAAATAGGTTTCCAGAACTGCCCAATCTTCTGCTAAAGGCTGTTCTGGATTAAGAACGTCAAATACAAAATGTCCACCTGGTTTTAATACCCGCTTGACTTCTGCTAGTACAGCATCCCAATATTCGAGGGGAAAATAGCAGCTAAATCCTGTGGCGATCGCAATATCAAACTGCTCTGATGGGTAGTTTAACTGATGAGCTGCTCCCAACTCAACACCTTTGAACAGCTTAGAATTCAACTGTGGGCCGCGAGAATTCAGGGTATCGCGTGCCACATTACTGATTTCTTGTCCATGAAAAAATGCTTGCCAATCCCGCCAAGGATAGATCAAAAAACTGATCCCACAGCCAATATCTATGCAGTGTTGGTTTTTTTGAGGTTTAGCAATTTCCCAAAAAGGGGAAGCAATTCTCCCTGAGAAACTTCCAGCAATCCACTCGCCGAATATCGGCATTGCTTGTACTTCTGCTGGAAGTTCAAAGGTTTCACGTTGATATTCTCGGTTAAAGCGATAAGCTATTTGAGCTAATCTTTCATCCCAGTTTGTTGATTTGGGTGAACTAAAGAGATTTTGGAACTGCGAATCGGGCTTTTTAGACATTTAAGTTTTTGCTACTCTTTTTAAGGATTGTAGTCAAATTCGCAAAGCGATCGCTTACGGCGGGTGGCTACGCCATCGCACCCCATCCAATCTTCTGCTAAGGTTTGTCTGAAATCATTGGTACTAATGACTAATGACTAATGGCTGCTACTCAACTTTTTCATACCAGATACCTACTTTCTCAAAACCACCATAAGCAAGCTTGAGAAAATTCACTATTCTCTGTTTCCCAATTATTCCAAATTCTTTATACTCTCTAGCCTCTGCAAACGTCAGGCGATTTTGGTCAATTATGTTTCTTTCTCTGTATGCTAACTTCGGAAAATCTATAACTTTTATGTGATATTTATTGACTATGTTTTGATAGTTGGAGTCTAAGTCTAAATGCTCCCAATCATCACACAGCCCTAAATTCCTCACTAGAATATGAGGGATTTTCTCACCGTAAGTATTCACTGACTGAGTAAATAGGTTGATGCTGTCGTATCCTCCTGTCGATACAAACCATTTGCAAAATATCACTCCTTGCGAACTTCCTAGTTCAAGTAATTGATTAGATTCAATCCACTCTTGTACTGCTCTATGCGATTGTGCGGCTAAATTCACAATTACTGGCTTCTCTATCGCCCACTCAAATATTCTATCTGCCTTATTTGCCTGTCGTTCATTCTCACTAAACACAGCATATTTACATATCTCCTTATATACCCCTGCTACATCTGGATTCGATCTATCTGTCTCTACTGGTATAAATGGGATTCTTTTATCCAGACAATACTGAATCATTGTCCTGGCAAAGAGAGACTTTCCTACCCCGCCTTTTTCACCATCCACAAAATGAATCGTCGGCATTACAGCCACCTCTAATAGTTATAAAAGTCTGATACATCTTTCCCAAACTAGGAACTTTTTGGCCATTGCCCCCAAGTATTTTGGTGGTTTTATGAGAAAGTATAACCGTGATTTGGATATTGTTTTCCAACAGTCTCATTTTACACAGGTAAAGTCCGTCTGCGCGGACTAATATCATGTCCGGTTGATTACTTATCAAACCCGAAGAACCCCAAAGAGCTAAAGCTACGCTTCGTCTCTCTCTCTGCCCCAAGTTCCCCGCAAGCCTATAGTGTACACACAAGTATGACCAGCATAGGTTTCAATAGTAGTTTCGTAGCAGCGCGTATTGGCTAAAATGGTGCATAAAATTTAGCTTTTGTGGGGTAGGCATCTTGCCCGCTTGGACGGGTGAGGACACCCATCCCACAAGAAAATTTATTGCAACATTTGAGTAATGACACGCCAGTAGGGTGCGTTATGTCCACGCCAAATTAACAAATGCGTTCGCCAAATTAACAAATGCGTTCGCCAAATCAACAAATGCGTTCGCCAAATCAACAAATGCGTTCGCCAAATCAACAAATGCGATCGCTAAATCAACAAATGCGATCGCCAAATCAACAAATGCGATCGCTAAATCAACAAATGCGATCGCTAAATCAACAAATGCGTTCGCCAAATCAACAAATGCGATCGCTAAATCAACAAATGCGATCGCCAAATCAACAAATGCGTTGACATAGCCCACACTTCTCTACAAGATGCTCTTGCTAGCTTGCTTCCACGTTCGTGTAGCGTCCCGCAGGGAAGTGGTACGACAAAGCTCAATGACCACCGCAGGCATCGCCATGATTGCAACTATTTAGTTTTGTCACGTCAGAAAATTCCACATTTTGGATACAATTACCGATGATTTGGCTAACTTTAAAAATAAAAAATTATCTACCATAAATAGAGAAATTCAAATTTCAATTTAGAAATAGTTTGTGAGTAGATATTGATGAAAGTTATAGTGACAGGTTCTTTAGGAAATATTAGTAAACCACTGACACAAGAGTTAGTGAAAAAAGGGCATCAGGTGACGGTTATCAGCAGCAAAGCTGAAAGGCACAAAGATATTGAAGCTCTAGGTGCAAAAGCTGCTATTGGCACAATGGAAGACGCTGGCTTTCTATCAGCGACTTTTAAAGGCGCAGATGTCGTTTATGTGATGGAATCGCTTGCCCCCGATGCTTTCTTCGACCCGAATGTTGATGCGATCGCGGCTATCACCGAGATTGGCAAAAACTACAAACAAGCCATTGAACAATCGGGCGTGAAACGTGTCGTGCATCTGAGCAGCATCGGTGCTGACAAAGGAGTTGGCTTGCTCCAGTTTCATTACAATGTCGAAAATATTTTAACAGAGCTGCCGGAAGAAGTCTTTATTAAATTCGTGCGCCCAGTTGGTTTTTACACTTACATGTATACCTTTATCCAAACCATCAAATCACAAGGCGCGATCATCGGCAACTATCGCGGCGATGAAAAAGAACCATGGGTCTCCCCTTTAGATATTGCTGCCGTGATTGCCGAAGAAATTGAAAAACCTTTTAATGGTAAAGAAATTCGTTATATTGCAAGCGATGAAGTTTCGCCAAACGAAATCGCCGAAATTCTGGGCGAAGCCATCGGAAATTCTGATCTGAAATGGCTGGAAATTTCTGACGAACAATTTTTAAATGGTCTATTGGAATCAGGAATGAACCCGCAAACTGCACAGGGTTTTACGGAAATGAATGCTGCTAGGCGTGGCGGCAGATTGTATGAAGACTATTTCCGCCATAGACCAATATTGGGTGTGGAAATTGATAAAGATGCAGCATCAAAGCGTAGGGGATGGTCACTACTAATCCATCCCGACTTTTTATGGAATACATCGCTAGCCAAAACGATCAAGCGATACCAGTATTTCAACTATTCGGTTAATGAAGCTTTGCACCTCTCGGAAAAAGAAGAAGCAATCATAAACGATATTATCGAAAATATGGAGCAGGAATATCGTTCCAATATTGATAACTTTAGTCAGGATATAATTGTTTCACAACTTGAATTACTGCTTAATTATTCAAACAGATTTTATAATCGGCAATTTATCACCCGTAAAAAAGCGAGTAGTGATTTGCTGGTGAAACTGGAAGATTTATTAAACGAGTATTTTGACAGACAAAATGAATTACAATCGGGAATTCCAACCGTCAAATATATTGCCGATAAATTAAACGTATCGCCGAATTATTTAAGCGATATGTTAAGAACGCTGACGGGACAAAACGCCCAACAGCATATCCACAATAAATTAATTGAAAAAGCCAAAGAAGCGTTATCCACAACATCGCTTTCAGTCAGCGAAATAGCGTATCAGCTCGGTTTTGAACATCCGCAGTCGTTTAATAAATTATTTAAGAATAAGACAAGCATCTCGCCACTCAAATTTAGAAACTCGTTTAGTTAGACTAGTTTTTTGACAATGCGTAAGTTGTAGTATTGTCGCATTCTTTTTTCAAATTGCTATAATTATGCGGATATTATATAAGACAAAACAAGGGGCTTAAGCCCCTTGTTATAACCTGTAAAAGCAGGTTTTGTTTGTTTAGATGCGGTTTCTAACCGCCCTTTTGGCTGCAATATTAGCCTAAATCGAAAAGCAAGATTTCGCCGCCGATGTTAGTGCTAATTTCTAGCTGTTCTTCGCCGTTGATTTGTACACCATCACCGGCTCTGAGTTCTTCACCATTTAAATTGACTATGCCTTGCGCTACTTGTAACCAGGCATATCGACCAGGTTTGACTTGATAATTAACAACATCACCATCCTCTAAAACAGATGTGTATAACTCAACATCTTGGTGAATTGTCACAGCACCATCACGCCCATCTTTAGCAGCAATTAAGCGGAGTTTGCCGCGCTTTTCTTCTAGAGGAAAAGTTTTTTGTTCATATCTTGGTGTCAATCCTTGTTGATCGGGAAGAATCCAGATTTGCAGCAAGTGTAGTGGTTCAGTTGGCGAAGGATTAAATTCGCTGTGGCTGATTCCAGTACCAGCACTCATAATCTGTACATCACCGGGATGAATTATCGAGCCAGTACCTAAGCTATCTTTATGCTCTACTGCACCTTCTAAGACATAAGTGAGGATTTCCATATCGCGATGACCGTGCATAGGGAATCCAGCACCAGGGGCCCCGCGATCGTCGTTAATCACCCGCAGAGAGCGAAATCCCATCCGGTTAGGATCGTAAAAACTACCGAAGGAAAATGTGTGATAAGTATCGAGCCAGCCCATATTAACGTGACCACGGGAATTGCGATCGTGAATTAAGTGGGTAATTGTATTTTGAGACATAAATTTACCTCGTTGTTAATTGTTTTTAGAAGAATTTAGAGTTCTGATTGATTAGATCTAATTTGTAACTATTTAAATAATAAAGTATATACATATAAAATGAAAAGTACGCACTTAAAAGTGGCGTACTTACCAAAAAGATACTATGAAATTTAACAGATATTTTTGATTGAATAAAATACACTTTTGCAAAACTAAATTACTGCGATTCAAATTTTTGCACAACAAGATTAACTGCTAAGGTGTGTTAGAAACATATCAAAAATCCGATCGAGGTAACGTGAATTTGACGACTCATATAATAATGTCTGTCTAATTAGCCAAATCAATAGACTTCTTGCATGAATCAAAAGCCCTCACCCTAAATCCCTCTCCCAAACTTGGGAGAGGGACTTTGAATTTAGCTCTCCTTCTCTCAATTTTGGCAGAAGGGGTTAGGAGATGAGAGCAAATTTTGCATTTGTGCAAGAGGTCTAAGTTTTATTACGTAAAACTATCCCTCTTCGACTTGGAGAGGGATAGTTTTGAACTTTGGTTCTAGGTAGAGAGTTTTGTCGAACTCACATCAAGATAACGTTACAATAGGGTGCATTAAACTAAAGTCTAATGCACCCTATTAGTAAATCAAGTGTTTCTCAAAAGTGCTTAATTTACACTAGCAGGTATCTTTTGAGTCTGAGTAATACCCGCTTTGCCATTCTCTGCCTTAATTTCTGCTACTTGCAGATGAGCTTCTAAGAACCAGAGTCGTTTGTCAATGGTGCGAGAAATTTCGGTGTAAAGGTCAGCAGTATCGAGATCGCCTAATTCATCAGTTTTATCGATCGCTTGCCGAAGATGTTTAGCATAGGATGCAAAGCGATCTGCCAAGGCTGTCACATGATCTTTGCCATCCAAAATATCTAAGGGGTATTCTGGCAGGATCGAATTACTAGCTGCGGCGCGAACTGTTCCGAAAGCATATCCGCCTAAAGCTGTGACACGTTCAGCTATCAAATCGATGAACTCTTCCAATTCTCCAGCAATTTCATCAAATAAGAGGTGTAGCTGATAGAAGTCAGTTCCTTTTACATTCCAGTGCGCTTGCTTTGCTTGGGTTTTTAGATCCGAAGTGGCTGCCAAGCTTTGGTTGAGAAGTACCACGATTTGCACTCGCGCTTCAGCCGGAATGTCAATACGAGTGGGGTACAAACGTGATGTAATAGTATTGTCGCTCATAGTTCTACGTTAATGCCTTTTGCATCTAACCTTACAGATTTTGGTTGGCTGTGCGAAACTCTCTGACGACAGATTATATTAACGGCTGAATGTGTTACTGTTTATGACTTTTGGTCAGATATGATGGTTTTCTATGGTATTGAATGTACCACCGAAAAGCCGATCGCGGATATCATTATTCTGCAAAAAGTCATGGGGAAAACCCAGTTCGATTTGACTCACTTCATTTAATCGTTGCAGATGTTCTGGCGAGAGGCTGACATCTAAAGAAGCTAAGTTATCTTGAAACTGTGTTAGCTTACGTGCCCCAACAATCGGAATAATCACACCACTTTGAGCGCGTAACCAAGCTAATGCTACCTGTGAAGGTGTATGGCCAATTTCTGCCGCAACTTCACTGACAACTTGCGCGATCGCTAAATTCTTTTGGGAAACTTCTCCCCCTAAACTCACTACTCGCCCTTGTTCGCCGCCTTCTTGACTGGGTTTGTTATACTTTCCTGTCAGCACTCCACCACCCAAAGGCGACCACGGCGTTACTGCCAAATCCAAAGCTTTTGCCATCGGGATCAAATCCCGCTCCGGTGTGCGCTGAATCAAACTATACTCAATTTGCAGGGCGATAAACTGCGTCCATCCTTGATAATGGGCGATAGTATTTGCTTGGGAAACAATCCAAGCGGGTGTGTCAGAAATGCCGATGTAAAGTACTTTACCTTGACGGACTACATCATCAAGCGATCGCAAAACTTCTTCAATCGGTGTTGTAAAATCCCAAGCGTGCAACCAGAATAAATCAATGTAATCAGTATTTAGCCGTTTGAGGCTACCTTCCAAAGATTGAATTAAATTCTTGCGATGGTTTCCACTAGCGTTCGGGTCGCCCTTCTTGTTATTCATCTGCAATGGAAAGGAATATTTTGTCGCAACTACAAAACGTTCCCGTTCTTTAGCAATCAACTCACCGACAATTTTTTCACTACTACCATCGGTGTAACCGTTGGCGGTGTCAATGAAATTTCCCCCTGCTTCTGCATAGCTATCAAAAATTTTCCGACTTTCGTCAGCAGATGCACCCCAACCCCAATCTTCACCAAAGGTCATGGTTCCCAAGGAGAGTTCAGAGACTCTTAATCCGCTTTTGCCCAAGAGTTTGTATTTCATGAATATTTTCTGATTAATGAAAAAATTAAGCAAATACTATTCCAAAGGCATGATAACTAAAAACTGAGGGTGATGTTTGAGGACAAGCCCTTTAGTATTTGTATTTTCGTGCTATTGAAATGCGATGACTTGCATTGCGAATGCGATGACTTACATTGTGAATGCAATGACTTACATTATGAATGTGATGACTTGCATTATGAATGCGATGACTTACATTGTGAATGCAATGACTTGCATTGCCAATGCGATCGCTTTTTGTAGAACAGCAACGGCAACATCAACGGAGTGAACCTTTGTACAGTCATGTTATGGCTCTTTGATATAGAAATTTAAGAATAGGGTATGTTGCCATTGTTTTCCTCTCTAATATTGCTGGATTCGGTAAGGCAAGAGCAATCGCTACAGTTTTCTAAGCTAGAATACCAAAGTTGTGTTTTAGACACATCTGACAAGTCAATTGCTAAAGAGCAGTTATTTTTATGAATTACTACGTAATCTACGATGGAAATTGCAATCTCTGCGTTACTCTAGTGCGATCACTAGAAACCTTAGACCAAGGAAAGCTGTTTCGCTACAGTCCTATGCAAGATGAGCAGACACTTTTACGGTGGGGAATTACAGCCCAAGACTGCGAACAGGGGATGATTTTAATTGATGGCAATGAACCTCAAAGACGTTGGCAAGGTAGTAATGCCGCTGAAGAAATTGGGCGGTTATTGCCAGCAGGAAGTATATTTGTAGACGCTTATCGAGCATTACCGGGGATGAAATGGGCAGGCGATCGCTTTTACGAACAAATCCGCGATAACCGCTACGCAATTTTTGGTAAACGTTCTAACACGTATGAATCATCTTATTGTGTGGATGGTAGCTGCAAGTCAACTTAAGTTTAAATATGTAGTTAAAAACCGCAGCGACACCAGGCTTTACCCACCTGCGTAAGTTTCAAAATTCCTACCTCCTGTCTTCTTGACAACTAAATTTGTCATTAGACAGAATTTATTCTGCGAAAAAATCCGCCTCCAGATGCTAGCAAAAAGTCTGGTAGACTAACGATTATGCTATCTGGCGTGTTTGTAAACATTGTGCAATCAATGACATTGCGATCGCGCTACAATTTGGCACAACAAAGAGTCTGACGGGAGGATACTGCGTGAAAATTGGTGCAAACTACTTGGGTAACGGAGAGTGTGAATTCACAGTTTGGTCTCCGCTATTAGATAGCGTTACGGTAAAAATTTTGACGCCAGAACAGCAGTTAATTCCCCTCAAGCCTCAGTCTGAGGGATACTGGCACACGAAAGTCAGCGATGTATATCCAGGAACGCTTTATCAGTATGTCTTAAATGGCCAAGACACCTTTGCCGATCCGGCGTCGCAGTATCAACCAGAAGGGGTGCATGGACCATCGCAAATTATCGATCATGATTTTGAGTGGACTGATGAAGGCTGGACAGGTGTTCCTGTAGAGTCGATGATTTTCTATGAACTCCATGTTGGGACATTCACGCCGGAAGGAACTTTCACCGCGATCATTCCCCGTTTACCAGAGCTGAGAGAATTGGGAATTAACGCCATTGAAATCATGCCCATTTCCCAGGTTCCGGGAGACACTCATATTGAGGCCTCTCTGGCATATCGTAACTGGGGTTATGATGGCGTTTATCCTTATGCTGTGCAAAATTCCTATGGTAGTCCAGCCGAACTCAAGCAACTGGTAAATGCTTGCCACCAAAATGATATCGCCGTTGTGCTGGATGTGGTGTATAACCACTTTGGGCCGGAAGGCAACTATATGAGTCAGTTCGCGCCCTACTTTACTCAAACCTATAAAACGCCGTGGGGCGAAGCGCTGAATTTCGATGACGCCCATAGTCAGGGTGTGCGAAATTATTTTATCGAAAATGCGCTGTACTGGTTGGGTGAATTTCACATTGACGCATTGCGGCTGGATGCGATTCAAGCAATTTATGATTTGGGCGCTAAACATTTTTTATGGGAATTGTCAGAAGCAGTTCATCATTTTTCACAACAAGGGCAAAGATGGAAACGCCATCTAGTTGCCGAAAGTGATATGAATAATCCGCGAATAATTCGTCCGGCAGAATTGGGTGGATATGGACTCGATGCTCAGTGGAGTGATGATTTCCACCATGCATTGCACGCACTTTTGACAGGCGATCGCCAAGGATATTATGAAGATTTTGGGCAGGTTGCGGATCTAGCAAAAGCTTATGAAGATACTTTTGTCTACGATTGGAAATACGCACCACACCGCAATCGATTTCATGGTGTATCTTGCCGCGATCGCCCTTTATCACAGTTTACAATCTGCATTCAGAATCACGACCAAATCGGCAATCAAATGAAAGGAGAACGCCTTACCCAGCGCATCTCTTTTGAGGGATTAAAGTTAGCCGCTGGGGCTGTGCTGCTGTCGCCCAATTTACCTCTGTTGTTCATGGGAGAGGAATACGGTGAAACTGCACCCTTCATTTACTTTGTCAGTCACTCCGATCCTGATTTAATTCAATTAGTTCGAGCCGGACGCAAACAAGAATTTGAAGCATTTCACTTTGCAGACGATCCGCCAGATCCAGAATCAGCAGAAACTTTCCTAAAGTCTAAACTCAACTGGGAATTACGCAATGAAGGTAAGCATAAAGTTCTCTGGGATTGGTATCGCCAGTTAATTAATTTACGGAAGACGCATCCAGCCCTTTTGAATCAAGACCGCAATTTCATCCAAGCGACTAGCGATAAAGAGAAGGATTTGGTAATCGTGCGGCGTTGGTGCGAATCGAGTGAAGTCATATTTGTGATGAATTTCAATTCATCGGCAGTGACAGTGACTTTGCCGTTTGAGCAAAATGCTAATAAATTGTTAGACTCGGCTGATACCTCATGGTCTGGGCATGGTTCTGAAGCTCCTGAACATCTATCTGTGAGCCAAGAAGTGAAATTGCAACCGACTAGTCTAGTACTCTATGAAAAAGGATGAAAGGGAAAGTTAGAACTTAAATTACCCTGATAACCTCAACGTTCGAGTAAAAAGGCTCAACGTTCGAGTAAAAAGGCTCAACATTCGAGTAAAAAGGCTCAACGTTCGAGCAAAAAGGCTCAACGTTCGAGCAAAAAGGCTCAACGTTCGAGCAAAAAGGCTCAACGTTCGAGCAAAAAGGCTCAACGTTCGAGCAAAAAGGCTCAACGTTCGAGTAAAAAGGCTCAACGTTCGAGTAAAAAGGCTCAAACTCCCCCCACCTCTGAAAGCATTTCAGGTAAGATTCCCCCGCCTGCGGCGACTCCCTTAAAAAGGGGGTAATCGGAAAAAGCCCCCCCATTTTATCGGGGGGTTGGGGGGATCTTCAAGAGACAAACATCTTAACCGAATCTATCGCCCCATCTCTCATTAGAACAAACTCATGCGAATTCCTACCGCCACTTATCGAATTCAGTTTACACCTCAGTTTGGCTTTGACAACGCTAAAGCGATCGCAGCTTATCTAGCAGATTTGGGCGTTTCTGATTTATATGCCTCCCCGATTTTCAAAGCGCGATCCGGGAGTACACACGGCTACGATATAGTAGATGCCACTCAACTTAATCCAGAACTGGGAACTAATGAATCTTTTGATGCATTAGTTGATGAAATTCAATCTCTTGGTATGGGGTGGTTACAAGATATTGTGCCCAACCACATGGCCTATACCAGCGAAAACCCTTATTTAATAGATATTTTGGAATACGGTCCCGATTCCAGCTATACCGACTACTTCGACCTTTCTTGGAATGCTCCCTTTGGCGATCGCCAAGAGCGAATTCTCGCGCCATTACTGGGAGATTTTTATGGTGTATCCCTGGAAAACGGACACATTCAACTGCAATATGAACAAAACGGTTTAAGTGTAAACTATTACGACTTAAAACTGCCGTTGCGGTTAGAGTCTTACACAAAAGTTATCACTCAGAATTTGGGTAGACTCACGCGCACACTGGGACGCAATCATCCCGATTTTATTAAGCTATTGGGGATTCTCTACATTCTTAAAAATGTGCCCTCAGAAGTTGTGGGAAAACAGCGACAAGACCAAATCGCATTTATTAAAGGATTGGTTTGGGAACTCTACACCACAAACGATACCATCCGCGAGTTTCTTGACGAAAATATCCAAACTTTTAACGGAGAACCGGGCAATTCCGAAAGCTTTAACCTTCTAGATGATTTACTCAATGACCAATTTTACCGTCTTGCTTTTTGGAAGGTTGGGGCAGAGGAAATGAACTACCGCCGTTTCTTTACTGTCAACGAACTGATTTCCGTTAAAGTTGAAGAAGCGCGGGTTTTTAATAATACTCATAGCTTTATTCAAAAGCTGGTTGAGGAAGGCAAGTTTACAGGTTTACGCATCGATCATATTGATGGACTTTATAACCCAACCCAGTATATCGAAAGGCTACGAGAAAAAATGGGTGATGTTTACATCACTGTTGAGAAGATTTTAGAAATCACCGAAGATTTGCCGGAAAATTGGAACATTGAAGGTACATCGGGATATGACTTTTTGAACTATGTAAATGGCGTATTCTGTCAAACAGAAAATGAATCGCAGTTTGATAAAATTTACCAAAACTTTATTGGTTCACGAGTAGATTATGCTTCAGTAGTGAGGGATAAAAAGCAGCTAATCCTGGAAAAGAATTTAGCAGGTGATATTGACAATCTGGCTAGTTTGTTAAAAAATATCTCCAGCAAATATCGCTATGGCAATGATTTTACGTTGAATGGATTAAAAAGAGCGATCGCTGAAGTTTTGACACAGTTCCCGATTTACCGGACTTACATTACGCCTGATGGGATTGGAGATAGCGATCGCGCTACCATTCAAGAAGTAATTAGCCAAGCTAAAGAGCAAACGCCCCTGTTACAGCACGAACTGACCTTTATTGAAAAGTTAATGCTGCTAGAGTTTGATAATTCTCTAACTCAAACAGAACGCGAACAATGGATATATTTTGTTTTGCGAATGCAGCAATATAGCGGCCCGCTAATGGCAAAAGGCGTAGAAGACACTACATTATATGTATACAATCGCTTGCTATCGTTGAATGAAGTTGGGGGTAATCCCGGTCATTTTGGGATTCCAGTAACCAAATTTCATGCCTTTAACCAACAGCACCAAGCAACCTGGCCCCATACAATGAACACCACCGCCACCCACGACACCAAACGCGGCGAAGATGTCCGGGCCAGATTGAATGTCCTCTCAGAAATCCCCGATGAATGGGATCAGCAGGTAAATACTTGGAGCGCCATAAATCGAGAACATCGTAGCGATGGCGGCTTTGTAAACATCTTCGGTGTACGTCACGGTTTCGCTATCCCCGATCGCAACGATGAGTATTTTCTCTATCAAACCCTGATAGGGGCGTTTCCTTTTGCGGAACATGAACATGAATCCTTCGTGGAACGGGTAAAGGAATATATAATAAAGGCAATACGAGAAGCAAAGGTGCATACTGCATGGTTACGACCTGACAATGAGTATGAAGAAGCTTGTACTTCCTTTATTGAAAAAGTACTCGATCCTTCCATCTCTAGGGAATTTCTAGAAGCCTTTCGTCCCTTTCAACAGCGAATTGCAGACTATGGGATCTTTAATTCTCTTTCCCAAACTCTACTGAAGATTACCGCACCCGGCGTACCCGATTTATACCAGGGAACGGAACTTTGGGAACTGAGTCTAGTCGATCCAGACAATCGCCGTCCCGTAGATTTTGAACAGCTACGTACTTACTTAAGCGCCATCCGCGAACAGGCAAAAACAGACATTTTAGGATTAATTCAGGAGTTACTCAACGACAAAACAGACGGCAGAATCAAACTGTTTTTAACGACTCAATTACTCCAAGCTAGAACAAACTATGTCTCATTATTCCAGGATGGCGACTATCTGCCGTTAGAAGTTCAGGGAACCTATGCCAATCACATTATCGCCTTTGCGCGGCGGGAGGGAAATCAAACAGCGATCGCGATCGCGCCACGCTTTTTAACCAGCCTCATCCAGCCAGGAGACAATCCTTTAGGCAAGTCAGTTTGGCAAGATACGCATCTGCAATTACCCTCTGGAACTTCCCAAACCTGGAAAAACGTCCTAACTCAGCAACCCCTACAAGCTACAGAAACATTATCTATCGCAGCAGCCCTCACCGATTTTCCAGTTGCACTGTTAGTCAGTGACTAACAAGCATGGGGGCAAAAGAGGTAGAGGGTAAGAGTAAAAAGGGCAGAGGGGAAAACTCTTCTGCCTTGCTTTTTTGCTTTTTGATCTAGCCAGTGTCAAGGTGAAATGTAGATTGAATTTCATATTTGTTCAACTCAAATCTTTACTTGTCCTTTTAGAATTCTGAAAATTCCGAGTTCTGAGTTAGTAATGAAATAGAAATTGCAGTCTCATCTCATCCAAACTCATACCAATTTGAAAAAAGAATGCGACAGATATAGCAGGAGGCAGGAGGTAAAACTATTAGCTTCTAGCATTCACTCCTTCCAAATGTCCCAACCTGTGTGACTACGGCTATACATACTCCCAAATTTTTGTTCTGTCTGGCTTTCTTAATGCATGAATTTTGAATTGGTATCACCTTGACAGCGCTATTCCCTGCTGCTGGTCCTTAATCTCGCTCCAGCCCCATTTTGAATTTTGAGATGAATTATGACTACTCCAGCTTACACGGACACTCCACCAGCACTTACTACTACGCAGATTGATGCCGTGCGATCGCATATCAAAAAAACGTGGAAAACCTTAACGCGCTCGCATGAACACTTATTACAATCTGCAAGGGACACCAAACTAGAGCACAAAAAAGATACTTGTTGGATTGTCTACATTTCCCCCTTAGAAGATTCTCCCAAAGTTCAAAGTGTGTTGGAGCGATCGCTATCTCCCAAGGATATGGAATGCTTGGTAATTCGCACTTTGCCAAGTGAAGTGGAGGCGATTAAAGATCACGGATTGTTGTACCTACCAGGGCCTTATGTCGTACCAGGTGGTCGTTTTAATGAAATGTATGGCTGGGACAGCTACTTTATATTACTGGGACTTTTGCACGATGGGGAATTAGAACTAGCGCAAAGCCAAGTAGACCAACTGCTGTATCAGATCCAGAATTACGGCATCATCCTCAATTCCAACCGGACTTATATGCTGTCGCGATCGCAGCCTCCTGTTCTCAGCATGATGGTTTTGGCATTATTCGAGCACACCCAGGATAAAGAGTGGTTAAAGTCAATCGTACCGCTGCTAGAGCAATTTTACTATTATTGGGTAGTTCCGCCCCATTTGAATGCTGCAACCGGCTTATCTAGATTTTATGCCTTTGGGGAAGGACCCGCGCCAGAAGTTGTGTTCTCCGAGCGGGATGAACAGGGAAAAAGCCACTACGATCGCGTTAAGGAGTTCTATAAAACTTTTGAAGTTGAGGATTATGACGTTAGTCTTTATTACAACCAGGAAACTGACCAACTGACCAACCTATTTTACAAAAGCGATCGCACCATGCGCGAGTCTGGTTTTGATATCACCAACCGATTTGGCCCTTTCAGTGCTGATATCCTCCACTACGCTCCTGTGTGCCTCAACAGTTTGCTGTATCAGGTTGAACAAGACATGGCGCAAATTAAGCATATTCTGGGGAACGAACAATTGGAACAAAAATGGAGCAATCGCGCAGATATCCGCCGCGATCGCATCGATCAATTTCTCTGGGATGAAGAACAAGGATTATATTTCGACTACCACTTCCAGAGCGGAAAACGCCGCCGCTACGAATTTGCTACCACGTTCTATCCTCTCTGGTTGGGAATTGCTTCTCCAACTCAAGCCAAACGCGTTGTCAAAAATCTCTCCTTGTTTGAAGCCCCAGGTGGAATTTTTACTAGTACTCGTGTCACTGGCAACCAATGGGATGCTCCCTTTGGCTGGGCACCATTGACATTAGTTGCCGTCCAGGGACTTCGCCGCTATGGGTTTCATGCAGAGGGCGATCGCATTGCCAATAAATTTCTCGCTATGGTAGTTAAAGAATTCGAGCGTCACAATACCCTAGTTGAGAAATATGATGTTGAGCGCTGTTCTGCCAATGTTTCCGACGAAATCTGCTTTGGATATAGTTCCAACGAAGTTGGTTTCGGCTGGACAAATGGAGCTATTCTGGAACTCCTAATAGCCGCACAGAAAAAAGTTTAAATAAAAAGGCGTGAGTTTTTCCTCATGCCTTGATCTTAATTTTTTACACTTGACTCTAAGCAGGTCAGCGTAAAAATTTGTTGTTGGGATAAGGCAGGAGGGAAGAGGGTTTTAGTCTAGTTTATCTTTCTTCATATAATTTGGTTTTATTGTGCCAACTTACTTATATTAATTATGTATTAGTTGAATGAAATTTGAATGGGACAAAAACAAAAACAAACAAAATATCTATAAACATGGCATTAATTTTGAAGAGGCTACAGAAATATTTGACGGTGTTGTTTTCACCTCAATTAATGAACGGTATAACTATGAATAAATTCGATAAATTAGTATTGGCTCAATCCAAGGCGTTGTAATTATTACCGTCGCCCATACAGACAAAAACAGCAAAATTCGATTAATCTCTGCCCGAAAAGCCACCCCCAAAGAAAGGAAAACCTACTATGAGTATCTCGCCCAATCGACTTAAAAAACTCGAAAATATCCCTGATACAGCGATTGATACTTCAGATATTCCTGAATTAGATCGACAATTCTGGGAAAAAGCTAAAATAGTAAAACCTGTTAGCCAAAAAGCCACATTAATTCAACTAGATCGAGATATTCTAGATTGGTTTAAAAGCAAAGGAAAAGACTACGAATCTCTAATTAACTCCGCTCTTTGCTCTTATATTGAGCAGAATTCATAGCCATAACACCTTACCTTACTGGCTTGTACCAAATCATGAGGAATAATCACAATGGTTCAATCAGCTCCAAAAGTTCTAACCGTTGATGAATTTATTAGCCATTATGGTGAGTGCGATCGCGATGAAATAATTGATGGTGAATTAATATTGACATGGAACCAACTGGGCCACACGAGCAAGTATCTGCATTGATTGGGCGAAAACTGAATGTAGAAATTGATTGTCAGGGAAAGCGATCACAGTGCTTATTTTACAGTCGCAGATAAGATAAGAGAGTAACATGCTCCTCACACACAAGTAGCAATGACCTCAACCCTGCAGAAATTTCCCCTTCTCAATGCTCCGACGCTTCATCAGTTGCCCAATGGTTTGACAATCATTGCCGAGCAAATGCCAGTTGAAGCCGTAAACCTCAACTTATGGATAAAAGTTGGCTCTGCTGTAGAATCTGATGCTATTAACGGCATGGCTCACTTTTTAGAACACATGATTTTTAAAGGAACAGAACGACTGGCTAGTGGCGAATTTGAACGTCGAATTGAAGAACGGGGTGCTGTCACCAATGCCGCTACTAGCCAAGACTATACTCATTACTATATAACTACTGCACCAAAAGATTTTGCCAAGCTTGCGCCACTACAAATAGATGTAGTATCGAATGCGAGTATTCCTGATGATGCCTTTGAACGTGAGCGATTGGTAGTTTTAGAAGAAATTAGGCGTTCAGAGGATAATCCTCAGCGGCGTACATATCGGCGGGCGATGGAGACAGCTTTTGATCGTCTACCCTATCGCCGTGCAGTATTGGGATCAGAATCGGTGATTGCTGGACTTAAACCCCAGCAGATGCGAGATTTTCATACTAATTGGTATCAACCGCAGTCAATTACTGCCGTGGCTGTGGGCAATTTGCCTGTGGAAGAATTAATTGCAACAGTTGCGGAAGGATTTACAAAAGCTATTCCCTGCTCCCCACTCCCCAGAACAGACGCGATGAATCGCATCTGTGTCCACTCCCCACTGAATCCTGAATCAGCATTTACAGAAATCGTCCGTCGAGAATTTATCGATGAAAGTCTCCAACAAGCAAGGCTAGTGATGGTTTGGCGGGTTCCAGGAATGACCCAGTTAGATCGCACCTATGGATTGGATGTTTTAGCCGGAATTTTGGGACACGGACGGACATCAAGACTAGTGAGGGATTTACGGGAAGAACGGGGATTAGTTTCTTCAATTTCTGTGAGCAACATGAGCAACAAGCTACAAGGGATATTTTATATTTCAGCTAAATGTGCAGTGGAAAATTTACCAGTTGTAGAGGATGCGATCGCTCAACACATTGGCAAAATACAAACAGAGTTGGTAACAGAATCAGAAATAGCTCGTGTGCAGCGGCGAGTCGCTAACAGATTTATATTTGGTAACGAAACACCAAGCGATCGCTCTGGGTTGTATGGTTATTATCAATCTTTGGTAGGAGACTTGGAACCCGCCTTTAACTACCCAGCGATCATTCAGAGCCAAGATGCAACAGACTTGATGCAAGCAGCCAAAGAATATCTATCTCCAGATGCTTATGGTGTAGTTTTCGTCAAGCCGTAAATTAAAAATTGTGAATGGGATATTGGGCATGTGAAAGAGGAACATAATCAATAACTAGTACCCAATGCCCAGTTAATAATCCAAAATCCAAAATCTAAAATCCAAAATTGCATGATGTGGACTCAAATCGACACCCATATTAGCCAGGTAACTGGCGAAAAATTTCAGAGTCAGCAACGGCGATCAGTTGGTGGCGGGTGCATCAACCAAGGTTATACTATCTCTAATGGTGAGATTACCTATTTCGTCAAGTTAAACCAAGCATCCCAAGTTGCGATGTTTGAAGCTGAGGCGTTGGGTTTAGAGGAAATGATCGCAACAGCTAGTATTCGCGTTCCCAAACCAATTTGCTGGAGTACTGCTGATAATTCTAGCTACATCGTCCTAGAATGGTTGGAACTTGGTAGCGGTAACAGCAATTCATGGCAAGAAATGGGACGCAAGTTAGCGGCAATGCACAAAGCTAGGAACAGTCAAGGTTTTGGTTGGAAAATTAACAATACCATTGGTTCCACGCCTCAAATCAATACTTGGATAGCAGAGTGGACAGAATTTTATCTTAAACATCGTTTGGGTTATCAATTTCAGTTGGCAAGGCGACGAGGAGGTAATTTTCCCCAACAAGACAAGTTATTAACAGCTATCCCTGAACTATTGGCGGATCGTCAGGTGCAACCTTCTTTAGTACATGGCGATTTATGGGGCGGAAATGCTGGGTGTACTGCATCAGGGGAACCAGTGATATTTGATCCAGCAACTTATTTTGGCGATCGCGAAGTTGATATCGCCATGACAGAATTGTTTGGTGGGTTCCCAGCAGCGTTTTATAAAGGTTACAACGAAGTCTTCCCTTTAGAGCCAGGTTATGAGCAGAGAAAAACACTTTATAACCTTTATCACATATTGAATCATTTCAATTTATTTGGTGGCGGTTATGGTTCTCAAGCAAATCAGATGATTGACCAGATTTTGCGTTGAACTTCACTTTTTTACAAAGTGCCAATAGTCCGAATCACTCTTCCACAACAAAACACAAGCACGTAGAAAAGCATTATAAATTGGGGCAAGACTATAAAGATGAAATCATAGATTTATTAGAAAAATTAATGTCAATAACATCTTGGGAGGAAGCTTTGGCGAGAGCGATCACAGAAATTCTAGAATACAATTGGTTCAAAAAATTTCCTCAACTATATGAAAAATTAAATAATATTAGCTTGTGGCCTGCACAGAGTATTTTAGCATTTTATCAAAATAAATAATTGGTTTTCGGAGTTAATTACTTCTTAAAATATTTACTACAGTTTTTATTTTTTGCTGGCTCTAATGTCATTAGCTCTGCTTTAAAACCTCTGGAATTTTACAACATTAACTTACAAATTCGCTGGCGTTGGTAAGCCTCCACTTCAGTAGCTATGGGATGATTAGAGTCAATTCTTAGTTGAGTAATAGAAGAAACATATTTTTCTTTACTTTCGGAATTATTCGGCTCTTTTAGTCCGTACATAATCTCACCTTCATCTCCTGAATAGCCAACGAAATCAATTTCAAATTCTCTGTCTGGATCAGCGTTTTCCCCTTTTTGCCTTAACATCTTTAAAAACTCCTTCCCAGCTCGTGCTTTAATTGGTAAGTTCTCTTTTTCAGCGATCGCTCCTCTATCCCAGTGAAACACTATCAACAACAAACCAACGCCTTCCCCAGCGATTACCTAAACAAATTGTGGGGAGAAATCCAAGCTTGTCCTTACTTTGCAATCAACAACCTCAACCGTGATTTTGTCGCCACTAAAGGATTTTCTGTAGTATTTCAGCGTTCTGGATTACCGAAAGTAGAACAGCAGTTTCCCTACTTCAAGCCTTACCTAGATTTAGCTCTCCAGCCGAATTGTAATGCTTTTTACCTCAATCCTTTACAACTTAAAGAAGGCTCCCGCGTCGATCCCCATATTGATCGCTCTTTACGTTCCTACTCCAAAACCATTGAACCGCCAGCGATTGTCAGTGTTCTCTATGTGCGCGTACCAGCAGATATGGAAGGGGGAGAACTGATATTGCGATCGCACAAACGCCAACTTGGGCAAATCAAGCCCCAATTCAATACTTTAGTCTATTTTCAAGGTGATTTAACCCATTCGGTTAATGCTGTCAAAACCCCAGGAAATCGCCTAAGTTTAGTTTGTGAACAGTATAGTTTGAGTGAAGCTGAACTCCAGGAAATCCCTGAGTTCACTGTAGAGTCTAGAAGCACTCAGTCTACAACCAAAAAGAGAAAGTATGCCTCATAGTTTTATGCTTTAGCTAATTTTGCTTTGTATGCAGGAATTGGTCGCAAAACAACTATAGGAATGACACGTAGGTTATAGGGCAATACGGTTCGGTTAAGCACTCTTCTCTTCACGCTTGACAAGGAGGACAAGGGGGACAAGGGGGCAATTTTTCTCCCTTGTCTTCCCCCTCTCCCTTGTTCTCTCTTGTCCCCCACCAAGCCCTGTTTCTCTTAATTGAACCGTATTGGATTATAGGGGACATGAGTAATAAGTTCGTAGTAAGGACTTTAGTCCTTGATTTGAGCGCTGAAGCGCTCACTAAAAACCAAGCATTGTTGACTTGGCGGACTACTAAGGACTTTCAACTAAAAAAATATCCCATTGCTTTCAAGGCAGAGGAGCAGGGGAGAGAAAAAGTTGTTGTAATTCGGTGAAATTGGATAATTTATTTTTTGGAATTCCACTAACTCTAGATAATTTTTAATTGTTCTTTCTTGTCTCTGTGGGACAAATATGTGTAGAGACATTGCAATGCAACGTCTCTTCTATATCAGTTGTGCAAATTATCTTATCTAAATCGTATTGGTTTTTAGTTAGCTGGTGAATAAGCACGTCAATTATTGTCAAATTTAGTCGAACAACCTAACACAAGTAATTTCTTCTGCTTACGCTTCTTCTTATTTTTGAGATTAATCAAATAATTATCAACGTAGCGAAAAGCAGCTGCACCGTCGTAATCAGCAATAGCTATAGCTTGCAAGAAAACCTTTGAGGGAATTTCAAACCCTAAAAATTTTTCTGTTAAGATTAATAAATCTTCATCTGTGGCAGGAAAAGTAGTTTCTTCTGCCCCTTCTGAATCAGAAAATATATCATCAATTAATACTTTATACACTTTGTACCTCTCCAAAAGCATAAGATGCAAAGCCTGTAATGAAGTTTAGCTGCTGATCGCGAGTTTGTAAGTTAACAGGGAGTTCAGTGCCACGACAGCCGATTTCTCGTAAAATTTCTAAACAATAAGCACCGAGTTGAGTGTATGGAGCTTGCTCCAATTCTTGAGCTACTTCTAGAGCCATCTCCAGATTGACTTGGATAACCGTCTTTACAGGGTTGGTCATAAATACGCCCTAATAAACTGGATGCTCTAAGTTTTGATCACAAGCACAAATAGTGTAACGGTGTTTTTGCGGAATTTATGAAGAGGGGAAATTAAAGTATCAGCGCATTTGCGGTAATGCACCCAAAGTTATACAAACTAGCCCAGAGCTGGGTAATTTCTATCTAAATGCGAGCGCCTGTCTAGATACGTATAAATATGTACATTTTTTCTAATATTATTGCCAATATACTTACTTTTTGTGAGGTAGACCGAAAAATCTGCCCCACAATATTGGATATTTTATTTGTTATAAATCTCTGATATCTAATCTTGCAGAGTAGTTTAATAACAGAGGTAAAAGGCAGTTCTTGCAACAAGAATACTATCCTCAGCAAGGGTTTAAGTCAAGAACACTAATATGTCTGCCACAGTTGAACTGCAATATGGGTGGTGGGGATCTGTCTTTTGTGCGTCTTGTAGAGAAGCTATTACCAGATTGCATCCCTCTTGCCCTCTACCTTCTTTACGCTTTGACCTTAGCTTTAGACCAGACACCATTTTCATCTTCATCATATTGCTGGTGAATAGTCTCCCAAGCAGCTTGTTCGGCTGTGAACTCATCGCTTCTTTCATTGAGTACAGCATTATAGTGCTCAATGAATGTACTCTGGGCTTCATCAGAAAGATGAGCGCGAACTTCAGGAGACAAGTCTGCTGGACTGTTGCACTGTCCAGAACAAGAACGAGCCAGAGTTTTCTCAATCGTGTGAATTTCTTCACCACCAGCACTTTCGAGCAGCAATTGAAATTCGCCAGTGCGATCGCTTGGAACTTCTGCCATCACGAAAAATTCGCCAGCTTGTAAGCGAGTTTGGTAGATAGCCGCTCTATCTTCTGGCATTCCCAAAGTAGTTAGAACCGATACTAGACCGGCACCTGCACTACCTGCGATCGCTCCACTAGCAGCTCCCAACAGCACTGCACCAATAGGTCCTGCTGCCACGATTGGACCGACAAAGGGAATAAACAATACGCCTACACCCGTAAGCAAGCTGAGAAAGGAACCAAACAAGGAACCAAAAACTGCTCCTGTTCTCAAACCTCCGAGAATCACATCTTTTTTACTAATAAAGCCAGCGATTCTGGTTTCTGACTGAAAATTCTTGCCCATGACCGAAATATGATCTCTAGGCACACCCCTGTCTAATAAACGTTGAATTACATCATCAATTTGCTTCTGCTCTTTGAATACAGCAGAAATAGTACGTTCTGCTTTATATACTTCTTGCACTTAAAAACTCCCTGTATTATGTTCTTTTTGCAATGAAGATGACCAATCAATTTTGGATTTTAGATTGACTGCACTCATCCGAGAGAGCCACTGCGGTAGACAGCTTCCCCAGTAAAAAGAAGCCAGCCGTGTGGTTGGATCTCTCGATTTGAGAAGACTTACGTGAAGTGGCGTTGACGCATGAACCAATTTTCAATTCCAAAATCCAAAATTCAAAACTAACAGGGTGAATGAGTAGATGCAGGTACAATAGCGTTTAGTTAAGTAAATTGTAGGTTGGGTAGAACGAGATGAAACCCAACAAAGTAACGGAAGTGTTGGGTTTCATTTCTCAACTAACTTACGTAGAAGTTGAGTTTTAGGCTTAACTGAACTGTATTGGATGCAGGCAGATTAATTCTTTCACATCAATTGAGGGAAGAATCAATCCTCCCTTAGCCATCTTTAACTCAGATGTATGAGTATGAGCTATACACCTACGGGAGTCTTAACCCCTGCTGCTGGCTGTCTACCATCTGCATCTATTGCCTCGCCTTCAATAAATGAACGCAGCATCCAAGCTATCTCTTCATGCTGTTCAAGTAGTCCAGTCAAAAAGTCGGCAGTTCCCTGATCGTGGAACTTTTCACCAGACTGATCCAGATGGTCTCTCAAATTACGAATAACCTGCTCGTGATCGTCCACTAAATTAGCTACCATCTGTGTTGCGGTAGGCACATTACCAGCATGTTCCTTAAGGGTAGCAATCTTGAGAAATCCCTCCAATGAGCCAACTGGATAACCGCCCAATGCACGAACCCGCTCTGCCAAAGCATCGATATTTAGAGTCAGTTTTTCGTAGTGTTCTTCCCAAAGCTGGTGCAAAGAGCGGAACTGAGGACCAACGACATCCCAGTGGTACTTTTTGGTTTTCACCAGCAGTAAATAGGCATCTGCCAAATCCTGATTTAACAGATTAATTACACCTTGACGCTGTTCGTCCGTCAAACCAATGTTTATCGCACGCATTGTTTTCCATCCCTAAGCAAACTTATTTATTAACTTGCCAAATTTTCCACCTATTCCACATCAACCAAAGGAAATATTATGAGTTGAGATTAATTATTACATTATATAATTATACCTATGCCTTAATAGGTAGTACTCTTCAGTCAATAGATAATTTATCAATTAGCTATATATCAGCTAAAAAAATAAATAGAAATATTAATATAATAAGTAGTAATGGGTGATTACTTTTACGCAATCACCCATTACTAATAAATTACCAAAATATTAATTCTGTTACTTACCTGTAATCTTGTCCAAGAAATTATTTGCTTTTTCTTCCACAGATTTTGCATCCCCTGAATTTTCAGGACGCTTTTGCTTGTCAATATCAGCCGCTCCCTGAACCTCATTAAGTCCTTCGTTAGCCTCCTTTTGAGTCTTTTTCAATCCTTCTGGTGGTTCTTTAGCCGCTTCGTCAGTTTTGCGCTGAATGTCAAGCAGTTGTGTAGTACCTTCAGTAGGATTACTTTGGTAGCTATCGATTGCAAAAGCAGGAAAAGCATTAGAGAATAATACTAGGGCACAAGTAAAAGCCACTAATAAAAAACGTACTGGACGTAAAATAGATAAAACAGAAGTAATCATCTTCATTGGAAACCCTCCATAACAGCTTTTACAACGCAGAACTTTTACTGAAAGAGCGAAGTATATATCTTTACTTAGCAATTTTAAGCAATAATAAAACTGGCAAGCTCCGCTTCAATTTAGAAGTTCTTGAAAAACGAACCTAACGAAGAAATCTCTTTTGTTTTTCTGAATTGGACTAATAAGGGATAATAAGCAAATACCACCTTAATTATTTAGAAAAATCGTTAGATTTCACAAAATCATTAGATTTCATAATTGAAATTTTTCGTTTCAGATTATCTGTTTACACTTTTACTTTGGGAAAGCTAACCTCTGCATCAATCTCTAGAATGAAGTTTACTGAATCTTTAGTTGCAATAAAATCAGTCTCTAGGTATATCGACTTAATCTAGTTTTGGCAGGTTAATGGCTCCACTATTTATGTTCAGTTAGCTCGATTTTATCCAATCAAAGCAATTTAATGAATATGCACCTGAGAGGACATTTGTAAAGTATAAATTTATATAAAGATTCTCCTTAATCTCCTTTCATAAAAGGAGATTAAGGAGAATCTTTTCTATTAACTTGATAAGTCTTTCTTATTACCTTTTCTATTGAACTTACGCGATGGAATATTTCTATTAATTCATGAGATCTTGTTTTTCGCTTTGCCAGCAGAACTTTTAACGGCGTTAAGTAATGAACATCTTGGTCATTTCCTAAAGCAACTTCGGCTGCTTGCAAGACTTTTGTCGCATTTTCAAAAATATCTTGGTTTTCAAATGCTTCTTTTGCAGAAAGTTGGTGTAACACTGCATCGGGTACAGTTGCTCTACCCAATAAGGTTTTATCTAACACCAAGCCTTTCAATAATATCAGCAAAGCTGCATAGATTAAAAAATTATCACAACTATCACAAGCCTTAAATTCGATGCGTCCCACTTCAGCTGGAATCCGGGCGATTTTTGTTAAGGAAGGTATGCTATTAATTAGTTGTTCTTTTTTTTGAACAAAAACCAGAGTAGCTGGTCTTTTTCCAGTTCTGATAAATGTTCGTACTGATAGTCCATCCCATAGACCTCCATCATAAAAAGGAGAGCTATAACTAAAAGGAACGATATAGGGACTGTAATAAGTTAACTTTTTGCCAATATCAATCACATCTTCAGTTGACAAATCTGCCACTGAAATATTTAAATCTGGTCCATAAGATACCATGTGAATATTAGCAGTTTGTTCGTCAGGATAAGCTTCTAGCTGTTTGATTTCATAATTATTTAATGGGGGTTGAGGCTCAAAAGCTGGATTGTAGGGATTGAAACTAATCAAAACTGGTGATAAGCCAAAGTCAGCGGCAATCTTACATAGCAAGTCAAAACTTTCTGATAATTCAGTAATAGCGCCTTGAATATTAGAATGGATAGTTGTTCTAATTTCAATACCTTTAATATGACAGTCTATAACCTCATCAGAATCCGCAAATCTTTCAAATCCCTCAATGTACCATCTTTTCATCTTAATACCCGCATCGCCGATGCGTAGTTGAGGATAGTCACTGGGGTATGTGGGTAGCCTTTCAATAATTTGATTGAAATCGGCAAATTTTGTGTTGGAGAAATCGGCAAACTTTCCCTCATTGTTCAAGAAAGCGACTTCATGTTCAATGCCAAAGAAAAACATTATATATACCTTAATTTTTTAGAGTTAACGGAATTTAACTAATGCCAAGCGATCACAATCCCACAAACAAAAAAGTAACATCGTAAACGATTCATTAGAGAAAAATATTTGCGATATTTAGCTGGCAAGTTCGCATACTTAGAGAACTCCATCACTCTGTAACGCAAATTACAGTCTTAAAGCTTATGAATATTTGAGACATTCCAATCGAATTAAATTTAAATATAAAAATTCTCAATAACAGTATAAATTGATTTTACCTTAAGAGCGACTATTGCGATTTGAAAACTTCTCTGATTTATTTTTCTGTGCTGCTTTCACTATCTTCATAGTCACTGGTTAGGGTAGCGTAGTAGTGACTGAGGAAAGCTTGAGACGTGAGTTTATGACAAAATCCCCCTACAGCAGCGAACAGATTGCCGCTTGGTTGCGTGGACTGCTTACTATTGCTTGGGCTGATGGTAATTTTGACGATCAAGAACAGGAATTAATTGCCAGCATCACCAAAAATCAATTAGCTCCTAAGATTAAATGCGACTCACTAGAGATAATTACCCCAGAGGAATTAGCCGCAGCCTTGGGTAAAGGTACACCAGCTGCAGAAAATTTCTTAAGGACAGCGGTGATGGTAGCGATCGCAGATGGTACTTATTCTCCCAGCGAAGATGAGGTTCTGCAACAGTTCTGTCAAGCCTTGGAACAACCAGAGAACTTGCTGGAAGCCCTTCGCCACACTCTGGAACACCCACAGCAAATTACCCCCACTATCGCCAACACTGGGCTGACAAAGCGTCAAATTAATGCCCTACACCCTCTGCGTCACTGGCTTGATGGGCTAGATATCCAAGACCCAAGAGTAGCCCGCTTTTTGTGTAAAATGATTCCCGCCCAGTGTCCCTTTGAACGAGATGTCACCCTATTTGGACGCAAGATTGTGCATATTCCACCGATGTGTAAAATTAATCCGTTATATGAGCAACTGGTAGGTTTACGTTTCCGTGCTCTCTCCTATTTAGCAGATAAATGCGGTGAAGATGTTTCACCATATATTTGAGTAAGGAGAGGGAAGCAGGGAAGCAGGGGACAAGGGGGAGAATAAAAAATTACCTCTTTCTCCTCTGCTTAATGCTCAATACCCAATGCCCAATGCCCAATGCCCAATAAATAGTTCTGTAGTTAAGTGGAAAATCTGACTCTGTTTTTGGGAATACTTGATTTATTCACCTGACTAATCTAGAACTCAGGGATTATCAATATGAAATGGATTAAACCATCTTTATATTTTGTACCCTTTTCCTTACCTTTGTATTTGCTTTCTGCTTTAAAAGCTGATTCGTAAAGAAAATCTTTTTCTGCTTCGGTTTACAGCTGTTCCCCAAAAGCGATGTCTAACGACAAGCCACTAGGCGTCTACGCAATTCTCAATGCACTACGTCAGCCTGGGTAAGATTAGGGCATCAATATTAAAATGATAACAAAGGGAGGTGTATGTAAATAGAGAAAACTGAAAAAGTAGGTAGTCTAAATTTTTTTCAACCAGTGACAATTGTTGCTGATACAACCAGGCGATCGCGGTAAGATTTTGGACTTACAGTCCGATCTAACTTCAATAACTCATAATTATCTACGAATAATTAATAATTTGTAATTTCTGCTATAAAGCAACTAAATTGAGTTCTGGAGTTAAAAATATGATTTATTCTCAAACTGAAATTCAATTAACCCAAAGGACAAATAACAAACAAAAATAAATTTCAAAGATTAATAGAATTTGCAAATGATTATGGAATTATTTGCAAACCAACACCAGAAGAATGTTTAATTGCATCCTTGCCTGGAGATGATGATTTCTTATTAGCTTTTACTTGGTCTGGTACTATTGAGGGAGAGCCACCAGAGCATGAGTTAATCGCAATTAGTGTACAAGATATAGTCAAAGAAGTTACCGTTGCACTTGGCAGATTCCTTTTTATTTATTTGGAAACGTTTTAAGGCAAGCTCAAATGCTTGTCGCTCACAAAGATTTTGTTAGCGAAGAGACAAGTCCTAATTACAAATTACTATCCCTGTCCACAATGACAGAGATTTTTATTTGAAATACTGCGCTAAAGGCAAGAGTTGCTAACATCGATTGTCAGCTTTAAAGATTTAGAAAATATTTTCTGTTGAAATTAAAAAATCATAAGAGATATAGGAGTGAAAATGACGTAAGCACAATTCATGAATTGTGCTTGACTGCTTAATAATCTTCTTGTTTTTATTTTTGTATTTCACTCATCAGCAAATATAGAGGTTCTCACTTTGAGACAATATAGATTGTGTAGAGATTATAATGCAACATCTATACATGATTCACAGTGCTGTATTTAAACGAGAATCACTATAACTAGATCACCTAACTTATTGGAAAATAATGGAATTCACATTATTCGGAAGCTGGTAACTTTCATCTTCTTACTTCTCCCGCCTTTTTTATAATTCACATTAAGCGTAAATTGTAAAATACTTAAAATAAGTTGTAGAAGTTCACATAAATAAGGAATAACCGCCGTAGATTTTCTATCACTGGAATTGACGTGGTAGCAAGTTTTCCCTTGGAATTTGCTTAAATAAATTAAAACTAAGAATGAGCAAATTATTGATACCGTCAGTCAGGATGTGGTGTTCAGGAGGGTTTTGATACCATTGCTAGGGATAAAGCAAGGGGGACGGTGGAGAGTTTCCAGCAGTATATTGAAGCGAATAAACTAATTTTCCCAGTTTTCATCTCTTCTATCTGGATTTTTAACTGGCTGCTACTTAAATGCTACTTAAAAGGGTAGCCTAGAAGAGTCACTTTTCTCACTCTATGACGTGTCATGTTGCCGAAACCGAAGAAATATTGGACACCTTCAAATTGGGCAAGTTGGAAGCCCTTTGGCATTGGCGAACAGTACCCCAACAACTATTGGGAGGTATTTCGGGCAATCTGGCTGTCTCGTGACAAACTACCATACACGTGGAATATCCTAAATAAAGGTGTCTGCGATGGTTGTGCTCTCGGAACAACTGGGATGAAGGATTGGACTTTAGATGGTATTCATCTCTGCAATGTCCGGTTGCGACTGTTGCGGATGAATACGATGCCAGCTTTTGACCCTGTGCTATTAGCGGATGTCTCACAGTTACAAAAGCAAAAAAGTGCCCAATTACGCAACTTGGGACGGCTTCCTTATCCGATGATTCGTCAACGAGGAGAAAAAGGCTTTCGCCGTGTGAGTTGGGATGAAGCTTTAGGAGTAATTAGCGATCGCATCCGCGCTACCACACCAGACTGTCTCAGTTTCTATGTTACCAGTCGCGGTACTGTCAACGAAACTTATTATGCTACTCAAAAAGCTGTACGAGCAATGGGAAGCAATAATATTGATAATGCTGCCCGCATTTGCCATTCTCCCAGTACAGCAGGCTTGAAAGCTTCTCTGGGTGCTGGGGCTACCACCTGTTCTTATAAAGACTGGATTGGCACTGATTTATTAGTCTTCATTGGCTCGAATGTTGCTAACAATCAGCCTGTTACGGTTAAGTATCTCCATTATGCCAAGAAAGCTGGCACTAAGATTGTAGTTATTAATACTTACCGTGAGCCAGGAATGGAGCGCTACTGGGTGCCCTCAATTATAGAAAGTGCCGTTTTCGGTACAAAGTTTGTCGAAGACTTCTTCTTAATCAACATGGGCGGGGATATAGCATTTTTAAATGGCACTATTAAACATATAATTGCTAACAATTGGGTAGACCAGTCATTTATAGATTTATACACTGTTGGCTTTACTGAACTCAAAGCATCTTTAGAAAACCAATCTTGGGAAGAATTAGAGCGGCTTTCTGGAACATCCTGTGAGGAGATGTACGCCTTTGCCAAAATGGTCAAAGAAGCGGATAAAGCCGTATTTGTTTGGAGTATGGGCATTACTCAGCATGAATGCGGCGAAGATAATGTGCGAAGTATCATTAATCTAGCTCTCACCAAAGGTTTTGTCGGTCGGGAAGGCTGCGGTTTAATGCCAATTCGCGGTCACTCTGGGGTGCAGGGTGGTGCAGAAATGGGATGTTACGCGACAGTATTTCCTGGTGGCAAATCCATCACCTCAGAAAATGCTGCCCAATTGAGTCAACATTGGGGCTTTGAAGTGCCGACAAGTAAAGGTTTAATTGCTCCAGAAATGATTCACGCTGCACATCAGGGGGATTTAGATGTGTTGTTTTCTGTGGGTGGGAATTTTTTAGAAGTACTGCCAGAACCAGATTATGTAGAAGTGGCGCTGAAGCAAATACCACTGCGGGTACATATAGATATTGTTCTCTCCAGCCAAATGTTGGTAGAACCTGCTGAGACTGTGGTGCTTCTACCTGCGACGACTCGCTACGAAATACCAGGAGGAGTTACAGAAACTAACACCGAACGCCGGGTAATTTTCAGTCCAGAAATTCCGGGACCACGGATTGGAGAAGCGCGGCCTGAGTGGGAAGTATTTTTAGAATTGGCAAGGCGGGTAAAACCAGATTTGGCAGATAAGCTGACTTTTGCTGACACTGCTACTATCCGTCAAGAAATTGCTCAAGTCGTCCCGCAATATGCTGGTATTCAACACTTACAACAAGCTGGCGATCAGTTTCAATATGGTGGCTCACATTTGTGCTTTGGTTGGAATTTCCCGACGGCGGATGGGAAAGCACATTTTGGCGTATTATTGCCACGCCAAAGAGAATTACCAGAAGGCTATTTCTTATTAGCAACGCGCCGAGGCAAACAATTTAATAGTATGGTGCAGGAACGCAAGGATGCAATTACTGGGGCAATGCGAGAGGCGGTGCTGATGAATGCGACTGATGCGGCACAGTTGGGTTTAAAAGATCGCGATCGCGTCATTCTTAAGAATGATTTAGGCGAGTTATGCTGTCAAGTCTACATTGCGCCAATTCAGTCAGGAAACTTGCAAGTACATTGGCCGGAAGGGAATGTGCTACTCGATAAAAGTAAGCGATCGCTTGAAGGTGTACCTGATTATAATGCGATCGTGCGGTTGGAAAAAATCTAAATCAAGTCTCATTTTCCCAGTTTTAACAAAATTAACTTCCATTAAGACTACCGCAAAGATGAGCATCTCTGCGGTAGTTCTAAGTTAACAACTATTAAAGTAGAGCAAAAACAGCCAAGTCTAGCTTAATTTGCTACTTTGAGTTATCCCCAATTCTAGAAAGTTTGAGAGCTCTTGGACTTAACTAACCGAAGGCTTGCACCACAGTCAGCAGGAAATTAATCCGCTGCTCAAACTCTAGCTTTTTGATCGATGCGACAAATTCATCCGTTTCACCCGGTAGTTGATAGTCGGACGGAACTTGAATGATGGTTCCATTGTCCATTCCTTGTGCTAGCAGCAGCCAAACGTCTAATCTGGAATTGGCACTTAGAGCATTATAGGCTTGGCTAATCTCGTTAGCTGCACCATTAATAATGTCGCGTTGTGCTTGCAGTTGCTCTTCTTTAGACAAGTCCACAAATCTGTCAAACACTGCTTTAGCGGGAACTTCTATCCTTTCAGGAGGTGCAGGCTGTAGCTGCTCTTTAAGATCCAAATAACCGAACCAAAGTAGGGCTAGCTGAGTGTCTACATCAAACTTTTTAAAACTTTCTAAAGCCGGTTTTGTTGCTTCATCAGCGGTGTAAGTCATAAAAAACTCCAACTAAGTTAAGGTTATTCTGGATTTCCTCAGTTACTTACTGAGAAAATCGCAATTCTTTAGTACTTCATATAACTTAACGAACAAAAATAGATAGATAACCCTACTTAGGATAGGTATAGGATTTATTACATAAGACAGATATAGATAACTGAAATTGCTAGTTACAAAAATGCCTCGTACGATGTATGAAAAGCAAAGACAAATGTTAAAACTGAAAGTAGCGTCTGTGACAGTAAGCGATCGCTTGAAGGGGTTCCTGATTATAATGCAATAGTACGCTTAGAAAAGCAAACCTAATATTAAGTAGGTCGGCAGAATAAAACCAAACTATATTAACAAAAAAGAACGAGGCTAAAATCCTATTTCCTCCTGCCTTCTGCCTCCTGCCTCCTGCCTTATCCCAACGACAAATATTTACGTCCACCTACTTAACGCTTTCCGACTGCGACGTTCAAGTTAACATCACTCAAAACTTGCAGCCATGTCTGTCGCCAAAGATTTTGAAACCCCAGAAGATGTTATATTTCCACCTGGGGATTTAGAAAGTAACGAACCACCATTGGAAACATATTTACATTTGCAGCAAATGCTGCTATTAATAAAATGTCTTGATTGGTGGTGGCGAGACCACAATCGCTTTAATGACTACTTTGCTGCGGGGAATCTTAGCATTCATTACAGTCCACGCCAGCGTAAATCCGAAGACTTTCGAGGGTCAGATTTCTTTGTCGTTTTAAATACTGAACGCAAACCCCGTGATAGTTGGGTTGTTTGGGAAGAAGACGGCAAATATCCGAATTTGATTATAGAACTGCTTTCAAAGTCAACCGCAGCGACCGACAAGGGCTTAAAAAAACAAATTTATCAAGATATCTTTCGCACTCCTGAATATTTTTGGTTTGACCCCAAGAATCTAGAATTTGCTAGGTTTATTTTGGTGGGTGGTACGTATCAACCTATAGAACCCAACCCACAAGGATTGTTGTGGAGTCAGCAGCTATAGCGGATTTCAACTCAATGGAATACAGTAGCAGCAGTGAGTAAAGTAATTCCGAATATCATTTGATACAATTGCATCGAGTGCATTCGTGATTGCTTTT
>NZ_JBALDE010000044.1:0-11404 GCF_036917515.1 Nostoc sp.
GCTGAAGTATTCAATTCGATTATTACTTCATTACTTGAAGTACGGGAAAATACCCGTGTTAACCTGATTCATCCCGCACTTATGCAACGCCCAAAATCAATATTACCTAACTGGTCACGGCGAAGAATGATTCAAACTGTTGGGTTTGCGGGTGCTGGGTTGGGTTTGGTAATTGTAGTACCTCGCATCTGGCGGTCTGATTCAGGCGTTTCTTCCAATATCTTAAAAAGCTTTCCATTTGAAACGGTGACTGTCAATGCACAGGGAAATATCACCAATCGCCGTAAAGAGGAAGCAAAATATTTTGAAGAAGACTTAGGGAATGGTGTCACCCTGGAAATGGTACAGATACCAGGAGGAACTTTTATGATGGGTTCACCGGAAGGGGAAGCAGAGAGAGATAAAGATGAAAGTCCACAGCATCAGGTAAAAGTACCTGGGTTATTCATGGGTAAATATGAAATCACCCAGGCGCAGTATCAAGCAATCATGAATAAGAATCCTTCCAACTTTAAAGGTGAGAAACGAGCTGTAGAACCTGTAAAACAGGTGAGTTGGGATGATGCAGTAGAATTTTGTAAAAAATTGAGCCAAAAGACAGGAAAAACCTATCGACTACCTAGTGAAGCAGAGTGGGAGTATGCTTGTCGTGCTGGAACGAAAACCCCATTTTATTTTGGTGAAACGATTACCACAGATTTAGTTAACTACAACGGTGACTATCCCTATGGTTCTGCTCCAAAAGGTGAATTTCGTCAACAAACAACAAATGTAGGAAAATTTCCGCCTAACTCTTTCGGTTTATACGATATGCATGGTAATGTCTGGGAATGGTGTCAAGATGTATATAATGACAATTACCAAGGTGCGCCAAAAGATGGTAGTGCGTGGCTAACTGGTAAAGATGATAACACAAGGCTGCTGCGTGGCGGTAGTTGGATCCTCAATACCTGGAGTTGCCGTTCTGCCCTTCGCAATGGGCTTGCAGGCGCGAGTCGTAACCTCGATGTTGGTTTTCGCGTGGTGGCGGTGGCGTGAGTACTCTCCAAAGTCAGAGTTGATAAGTGGGAATTTATCGAGCATACACCAGGGAGTCCAGACCTGAACCAGCAAAGAAGGCAACAACCTCCGAATATCAAACCGAGTCGGATAGCTTGGTAGGTTGCAAAACCGAACAGTTGTTCGACTCAATCATTTTACGATATTCCCGACTTTTTCAAAAAGTAATTCGTAGGTTGGGTTTCACTTCGTTCAACCCAACATCAGCATTGGGTATTGTGATGGGTAATGTTGGGTTTCGTTTCTTAGATGTTGCGGTTGAAATGTTGGGTTTCGTTCCTCAACCCAACCTACAATTTAGGCGGTACTTACTCTTTGACGATATCAGAGTCAAAAACAATTTCTTGCCCAGCACCCCAGGTAATATCATACATACCCTGACGAACAGAACGATGAAAACTGGAATATTCCCAATCTTTTGGAGCTTTCAATAAACCATGTTTGACAGGATTGTAATGAATATATTCAAGGTGATTTTTAAAATCCATCTCGTCTCTAATCAAGTGTTCCCAAAAACGACGCTGCCAAATACCTCGCTCTTTTTTATTTTGCCTAGAGGTAGATAGGTTTTCTTGTAATAAAGTAATGCAATGGCGACTAAAATAGCTTTTGATCAAACGCCAACGAGTAGAAAAATTGCGATCGCCCTGTGGTAATGTCCAAATACAGTGCAGATGATCAGGTAATAAAACAAAGGCATCAATTATAAATGGGTGTTGATGCATTACAGACCAAAAAATCTTTCTCAATAAACATACGTTAGTAGGTAAGCATAATAGTCTTTGTCTTTTATATGTTACGAGTGTAAAAAAGTAAGTGCCACCTTCGATTGTGGCTTGGCGATATTGCATTATGTTAATTTTATGATGGTTAGATTTCTTGCTTTATACCAAAGTACTGCTTATAAAAAGTACCGTCAATTTATTTCTATTGATATGTGAGTTGAGAAATCAGCGAAGGTAAACTTAACAAACCAAAGTAGATGTTGGGTTTCGTTCCTCAACCCAACCTACAATTAAGATTTGGAGTTTGACAACATCCTTAGTCCATTTGCGATCGCACCTACTACATCCATCATCATTGGTGCGTAAGCGTAGCACATCATAGACATCGCGCCATTAATTAAAATCCTAAAATCTGGCTAATTCCAATATATAGTCCAGGTTAAGATTAAATATACTTGTGAAAAATATTGTATTTATATCAGAGCTATTAAAAAAATTAAAAGCTTTAGCTTTATATTAATTTTAATGGTGCGTTGACCCTTATGACAACGCACCCTTATCTAAAGAAGCGGCGAGTCCAAACAATTACTTCACTGATATCACTGTTTGGTTTACTACTGGACGTGGTTTTTTGCGGTCTGACCTGCGCGTTCCACCAGCCATCTCATACTCATCACTATTTTTGCCATAGCGAGATGCAACATTCAACAGCATCTGCTCAGAATAAGTATTTAACTCACGTTCTGCTTCTGTTAATGCATTGTGTGTCTTATCTACTATTGTTTGTGCTTGATTATAAGCGGCTAGCTTCTCTCGTAACTCAATTACTTTAGTGTTGTAAGTAGCAATTGAAAACCCATTACTAAAGTTTAACTCAGGGTTAATTGTCTGCATTCCTTCAATCCGTCGTTCAGCTTTGGTTAGTGCTATAGAGTTTCGTTTGCGTTGCGTCATATAGTTTTCCTGTTTAAATTAATTTATAAATAACCCCGAACTTATACACTGAGTTATTTATATATCATCAAAATACGCAATAAACAGATGCACTAGCTACAGTGAAGTTACAGAATTATAAAAGCATTGAATGGCATTAACCAACTAGATAGATGCGGGTATATTTGCTGAAATTCGTTGATAAAAGCCGCTTTAAAAGTCGCAAAAGCAGGTTTTGAAGTCACAAAAGCTGCTTTAGAAGTTGCAGAAGCAGGTTTTGAAGTCATAAAAGCTGCTTTAAAAGTCGCAAAAGCTGGTTTTGAAGTCGCAAAAGCTAGTTTTGAAGTCGCAAAAGCTGCTTTAAAAGTCGCAAAAGCTGGTTTGATGAAAGTTGTTCTAATAATTCCACGGGGTTATGGTGTACACACAAGTCTGAAATAACTGATTAACCAGGGTTTTACCCCACCCTAACCCTCCCCGTATGTATTGGGGAGGGAACAAGATTCTTTTTCCCCCCTTTCCAAGGGGGGATTAAGGGGGGTAATTCAACTTGTGTGTATACGGTTAACTTTTGACTTTTGACTTCCGCCTTGTAGTACTAAATATATTTGCAAAAGTGAGATACCTGCGTAGTAAACCAACAGTAAAAACAGCTACTCATCGCATCGGCTAGAGGGGAATGAAACGAAGCACACTAAAAATTTATTTTTATAACTGAAAATTTTATTTTATTTATGTGTTAAGTAGCTTTTAGGATGTTATCTGTATAATCTATCATTCAGTCTGAATTATCTAATGTATAATCTATCATTCAGTCTTATTGATTCTTGACCTCTATTACTTATTGATAGGTTGAAATTTGGGTATTAGGACATCTCTTTTTAAGACATAACATACCACTCACTTAGTCGTTATTTATTAACAAAATTTAAGAAGTTATGTAGGCATACTCTATCCTAGACATTACCTAAACTTGTGCTTCAAAAATCATGAGCCATTATATGAATAGTTAGCACGTTTACAACACTATCCAATGTCTCAAGACTTATTAAACTCCTTTCAAGAAGCATACAGCAATCTCGAACTGTTTCCGTTGATGGAACAGAACGAAATGGAAAGATTCAGAGTCGAATACGGTGATGATTTGATTGCAGACCTGAACCAATTAGTGGAAGATAGTCCTAATGGAGATGGCAAAATTGTCTTTACAGGACATCGAGGATGTGGTAAGTCTACTTTGTTAGCTGAGTTTAGCAGGCAAATTCAAGATGACTATTTTGTAGTTCTCTTTTCTATTGCCGATAAAATTGAAATGTCGGCAGTTAATCATATTAATATATTGTTTGCGATCGCAGTTAATTTAATGACCGAGGCAGAAGCACGCAAAGTTGATATTCCGCAATCTACTAAAGAAGCTCTTTATAAGTGGTTTGCTACCCGTACTCGCACTGAAGAATTAAATTTACAAGCAGAAGCTAGTATCGGTTTTGACCTTTTAAAGTTGATTAGCTCTAAATTAAAAGCTGATGCTAGCGTTCGGGATGAAATTAAGCAAGAATTTGAACGCAAGTTATCAGATTTAGTTGCCAGAATTAATGAAATTGCTGCTCTCATTCAAGCTGCTACTAAACAAAACGTTTTAGTAATTATTGATGATTTAGATAAACTTGATTTGGGCAGAGTTAACGAAATTTATCGAGATAACATTAAAGCTCTTTGTCAACCTAACTTTCAAATTATTTACACCATTCCGATCGCAGTCCTTCGAGAAACATTTATCAGCACAATAATTGCCACTGAAACCAACGATCAAGTTGTAGCAATGCCTGTATTAAAAATATTTGATAAAGGTAAAAATCGCTTCCCTAACGCTGAACCTCGCCCAGAAGCAACAAAGATTCTTGGTGAAGTTTTACAAAAGCGGATTCCCAGTGAATTAATTACGGCAGAAACGGCTGAAAAAATCGTAATTTACAGTGGTGGCGTATTGCGAGAGTTAATTCGGATTTCTAAAGAATGCTGCCGTATATGTTTACGAACGATTCGGCGAAATCCTTCAGCCGAAGTTATTATTGATGATAAAATTCTTCTGCAAGCAATCAATAAAATTCGCAATGATTTTTCCATCCGTTTAGGAAAGGTTGATATCGATATTTTGCAGAGTGTATACGAACAATTTATGCCCAACGACCCCAAACAAACAGAGTTTTTGGATTTGCTACACGGGCTGTATGTTCTAGAATATCGCACTGAGGAAACTTGGTACGATGTTCATCCAATTATTATCGAAAGCTTGAAAAGACAGGGAGCCATTAATGTTAAATGAAGAATTATTAGATGATCAAGGAGAAAATCAAGATGCTTATGATGATTTAATTGTTTCTATTGAAGCTCAAAAGCGGGGATTAAATTTACTGATTGCAGTTTGCGATGATGCTAGCTTTCGCAATCAGATTATTGCTCAGTATGAAGCTGAACTACAATCTGCCTTCGGTATATATCAAGTAACTTTAGCACGTCAGGAACCAAGCCTGAAAGCTGCTCTTAACCAACTAATACAACAAGAAGAATATCTCCGTCAGCAGAACCCGGCAGTAATTACTGTGACGGGTGCTGAACAATTGTATTTTCTCAGGTTGGGAAATGAGCAATCGGAACAGGAGAAATTTTTTGGTTACTTACAGTGGACAAGGGAAGGATTGCGCGAATTTCCATTTGCGATCATACTTTGGGTAACTAACCAAATTTTAGTCAATCTGATTAAAAAAGCCCCTGATTTTTGGAGTTGGCGTAACGGTGTATTTCGGTTTGAATCTAAAAAGACAAATGCTATTGCTGGTAAGGAACTAGAACATATAAGCTTTGTTTTTAGAGATACAGAATTAGCTAGCACAGATACTAATGAAAATAATCACTTTTTCTTACCCATCCAAGATTTACAAAGACTAATCGAGAAAGTAGAACAGGAACAGGGAACTAAAGATCCTACTTTGGCTACTTTATACTCAAGATTAGGCGATATTTACCACAGCAGATTAGATCGGGGTGAATCTCAAAATTATCAAGAAGAACAGGAATTAGCAATTAAATATTGGCGTCAGGCGAGTGAGCTACAAAATGAATTAGGTTTGCAGATAGATTTAGCTACTAGCCTCAACAATTTGGCAGGAATATATCGTGCAACGGGACACTACAGCGAAGCCGAACCCTTATATAAACAAGCTTTAGAACTGAGAAAACGCCTGTTAGGAGAAAATCATCCTTATTTTGCAATTAGCTTGAATAATTTGGCAGGACTCTATAAATCAACTGGACAATATAGTAAAGCAGAACTTCTATATCAAGAAGCTTTAGAACTGAGGAAGCGTTTGTGGGGAGAACACCATGCCGATGTCGCCGCCAGTCTGAACAATTTGGCATTACTATATGATGAACAAGGACGTTATGACGAAGCAGAACCTTTATATTTGCAATCATTAGAACTTGAAAAACGTCTATTGGGTGAAAATCATCTTTCTTTTGCTCTTATACTGAATAATTTAGCGCTACTTTATTATCATCAAGGACGTTACAGTGAAGCCGAACCGTTGTCGCAACAAGCAATAGAATTAGATAAGCGATTTTTGGGAGAAGAAAATCCTGATGTTGCAACAGATTTGCACAATTTAGGTTTAATATACCGCGCTCAAGGACGCTACAGTGAAGCCGAGTCTTTGTTTTTGGAATCGTTAGAACTCAAGCAGCGTGTATTACAAAAAGCGCATCCGCTATTAGCAGATACTATCTATGCTTTGGGCTATATGTACAGAGAGCAGGGGCGTTACAATGAAGCGGAACCCTTATGTATAAAAGCCTTAGAACTTGATAAGCACCTATTGGGAGAAAATCATCCCAATGTTGCTGAAAGTCTGAATAATCTGGCAGAAATTTATCGTGAAACTGGACGTTACGGTGAAGCAGAACCGCTTTATTTGCAGGCTTTAGATATTTGCGAACGAGTCAGGGGTGTTGAGCACCTTCGTTGTGTGGCTGTTCGGGAAAATTTAGAAAAACTTAGTGTAGCAATGCGGGAGAATTAAGGTGAGAAAATCTCATGCAGAGAGAAGTTTGAGCGGCGGCTTCCGCCGATTAAAACTTCTCCTATCGGAGACGCTACGCGAACAGTGGGCATACAGGTGCAGAGTAGAAAGATTGAGTTTTAAGACAGTCGCTAGAATCATTTGATTTTTAATTGGGTAGTGATCGCCTATTAAATAGTCATGCAAAATTAAATACAGCAGATTACAAGTTAATGAAGTACAAAAATACCCCTCCCTAACCCTCCCCGTATGTATTGGGGAGGGAACTAAATTGGGAATTTCCCCCCTTTACAAGGGGGGATTAAGGGGGGTAAAAGACGTTAGCAGCTTCCGCAATCCTCTAAATTACTTAAATTTGAGGTTTTTTAATAGAAATCAACAATTTTAGAGACGTTGCAATGCAACGTCTCTACATCTGGGTTATTGCATGAGAATTTGACGGATTAAAATGCTCATAACCTCATCTGGGTTATCGGTTGGTTGCAGTGGACTCCAGTCGCCAACACTGGCATAGCCAATTACCTGTAAATAAATAGTGGATTGTGCTGGTAACGGCTTTGGCAGAACCAATGAGTAGATGCTTTATCCGTTCCCTCTTAGGAAATGAACTCTCAGGCGATTGATTGCCGATGGGTGGACTGGAATCGTCGCCACGCAGATATTGTTCTAATTTTGACTGGGCGGAATTTTTCAATTGTGCCATTATTGTATTCATACTCCGATTTTGGGGTTTAGATAAGGGCGATCGCACACTTCTTTCCGGGATGAGGCGATCGCCTTTATCGATCTTGGGGTTTAGATAAGAGCGATCGCTGTCTTCTTTGCAGATTTTGGCAATCGCTTTTATCATATTTTTATTTTAAGGTATAAAATTATACTTGTTAATCATTATTTGCAGAATTTTTATTAATGATTCTCAAGTTTTAACGACAAGAAATTATGCATAATTTGAGTAAAATTATGCATAATTTCTGTAATATTAAATATCAGAAATTTGTTAATTGTTTAGTTTTTATTTGAGTAGCGATCGCTTTTTACCCAAGCTAAATTTGCACTATATAATCACGTTATCGGAAATTTGATCCTCAGCCATTGGAGTTTAAGAAGAAACACGAACGCTGCTTTATTTGGAAAAGAGCGATCGCTTATACTCACTCTTATCAACAAACTTTCGTCTACAAGTGCAAAATGGCAGAAGACTCGAAAGACCAAAACGCACCCTTGACGCTAGAAGGGTTTTGGAAAATCCTAGATTCAAAGCTTGTCAGTTTAGGAACGCCTGCGGCTTTGATTGCGGTTGCAGTTGATTTCGCACGCAAGTCTCAATGGAAAGAAGCTGGACTTTGCGTGGTAGGAGCGTTTGCTCTGTGGCTACTGATTCAGGTTGCTAATAAGCTTGCTCCACGCATCGATAAATTGCTGGACTGGATATTAAATAATGTTGAAAGAATATTTTTGGATTTGTGTGCAAAGGTAACTTCTGACTTTGAAGGCAAATACTACGAACGACTAAAGTTTGATTGTCGGGAATATGAAATTCGGGGAATTAATCGCGGAACTTTGCGACTGGAAAATCTTTTTGTTCCTTTGAAAATGGCACAGACATCTGCCCAAAAGGTTTCTCAGAATATTATTCAGTCTCGGCAGGTATTTGATCCGCTCAAACAGCAAGAAATTGGAGACATTCTTGTAAAGATGACGACGGAGGATATCAAGCAACGTCTGGTGATTTTGGGTGCGCCTGGTTCGGGAAAATCAACACTCCTCAGACATATCACTTTGTTATATGCCACACGCAAACAACGCCGATTACATCGAAAAATTCCGAAGCTAATTCCCGTTTTGCTGCTACTGCGAAATGTCTACCAAGATATTATCCAAGAACCACAGCCACCTCTAGCATCAGTGATTGAGAATGCCGTTAAGAAACTGCAATCTAGCCAACCTCTAGAACCACGTCAAGGTTGGTTTGCTAAACGGCTACGTCAAAATAAATGTTTGGTTATGCTTGATGGTTTTGATGAAATTGCTGATGATACTCAACGACAACAGGTGAGCCGATGGGTGAGTCAACAAATCAATGAATACCCTAATACTTCTTTTATTTTGACTTCACGCCCAGAGGGTTATAAAAAAGCACCATTGCAAGGTAATTTCCTGGAATTAGAAGTACAGTCATTTACTCGTGAACAACGCAATAAATTTATTCAAGACTGGTATAAGTTCCGCAAAAAAGAGGGAAATAACAACAAAGAAGACTTGGGAGTTCGAGATAGTGCCATTAAATCAGCTAATAATCTGATTGCTCAAATTGATACATCACCGTCTCTAAAAATGATGGCAACGAATCCCCTGTTACTAAATATGATTGCCATCACCCATGACAGTGAAGTTACTCTGTCTACAAAGCAAGTAGATTTATACAAAGATATTTGTCGGGTATTGTTAGAGGGACGACAACGAGCCAAAGGATTGTCTACATCTCCTACATCCCTTTCAGCCGATCAAAAACAAGTCGTTTTAAAGTCCTTAGCGCTGGAGTTAATGCAAAAAAATACCCAGGCATTTACTTTAGATGAAACTTCTACTCATGAAAAGACATTCAAGGAAGCTAAATCACTCATTCAAGAAAAGTTAGACAGATTTCCTAATCAAACCCTTTCACCAGAGGAATTTATCAAAAAAGACGATTTGGGTGTGCGGGAGTTGCTGAGTGAGAGAGAACAAGAGGGAATATATGAGTTTGCTCACAAAACTTTTCAAGAATATTTAGCTGCTGTGGAAATTGAGAAAACAAAGCAAGAAAAGATATTACAAGAAGCATTAGCAGACGATAAAAAATTTGCTTGGTGGAGAGAAACTATTCGCTTTTATGTCGCGCAAACTGATGCAACTCACTTAATTCAAGTTGCTCTGAATCATCCAACAATACCAGTGCTGACCCTTGTCTACCAATGTTGGCAAGGCAAAGAAGCCCAACAAATCGAGCGAGAAGTTCAACAGCAATTAAGAGCTAAATTAGAGCAAGGATTAGAGTCCGATAAGCTGGATGAATTTACCTTGGCGGCTGAGGTGAAGCTAGCTTACCGCCTCAGTCAACTGAATCAGGACTTGCAGACTTTAGACAGCTATTCTGAACAAAAAAGCCAAGCTTATGATAGCAGTTACATAACTAGTGCAGAATATCAACTGTTTTTGAATGAGACAACTTCCCCTAGTATTCTTGCAAATAAAAAACGAGCTAGCCAACCTGTAATTAATATTAGTTTTTGGGATACTAATCGTTTTTGTGCTTGGCTGAGTTTAAGAAGTCGCAAAGAGTTAGGTGAACCGGGAATCTGCTACAGACAAGCGACACACATAGACCGACAACAGCATCCCTGCGAGCAAGATAAAGAGTACGCTGATAAACGAGGAATTCGGCTCGTTCGGTTTCAAGTACCTACTGTTTACGAACAATTATCCTACTACTTAGCAACAGGTATGTGGGAAGAGGCTGATAAAGAAACCGATAGACTTATGCTTCAGGTAGCAGGACGAGAACAACAAGGCTACTTAGACTTGGATGACATTCGGCAATTTCCTTGTGAAGACTTGAGAACTATTGACCAACTCTGGCTACAGTACAGCAATGGACACTTTGGTTTTAGCGTTCAAAAAGAAATTTATCTGAGTGTCGGTGGAATACTGGAAGGAAATCAAGCAAATTCGCCTTTTAACAAGCTTCTGTTTCTCCCTCCTGTTAGATGGATTTATGCTCGTTTCGGTGGTAGAGTAATGGATGAAATCAAAAATTACGAAGCCTATATACGATTAAGCGATCGCGTGGGATGGAGAGTGAATGACAGGTGGTATTCCAAAATGATTTTTTCAAGTAGTGCCTCCAAAGGACACTTACCTATTTTTCGACAAGTAAAAATGACGACAACATTGGACAGGACTACGATGCGGACCGTGTATTACTCTTACAATCTCTTTTGTACTCTTCTCTCGCGTCCAGACTTGTAAACTGTAACATATAACGCTTTCGCAAGTTTGTAAACATTTATCACATCTCACTTTTCCACGCAATAATCAACGTTTCATCGATCCGATACCTGGCACTGTGGGCTGATAGCAGTTCGCCTGAATAAATTTTTCTGCCACCTCATGCACCTCCGTTATCAGTTACTAGTTATCAGTTATTAGAAATTCTAGTTTTCTTGAGGATTGAGAAAAGGATTTTTGATATCTCTTCGGCATTTTCATAGATACTGTTAAATGCTTTGTCATCAATATAACCTGTGTCTTTTAAAAGAGACAACCAATATTTAGTTTCAAGACATTCTTTGTAAGCAATAAAAATTTTCGCAGAAAATTCTGCTGGTGATATAGCTCCATTTGCTTCCGCAATATTAGCTCCAATTGATGTTCCACTTCTAATTAATTGTTTTGATAAAATAAATTCTTTTTTCTCTTGAGTCAAATATTTATAAGCATTTACAATCCTGATAGCAAACTTATACGCCTTCTCATATATAGCAACCGCCAGGTTGGTTAGGACACTAAACTCAGAACATACTCCATTGCCGCTCGCAAGGTAGGGAAGTACTCCAGTTGCTTGCGGAT